>DGMY01000044.1 GCA_002388665.1 Opitutia bacterium UBA4506
CGATCCCCAAACAAAGCCTCCCCGGCCACCGTCCGACTCATCAAATGATAGTAGGCAGTCTGACCAATGATCTTTAGCCGTTTACGTCTCATGAACGAACCTTCGGCGAGTCATCTCCTAAAGTCAACCATAATCAACCAGACCCTAATTCTGCTGGGATTATCGTTGGATTGTGAATTTGGTGAAGGTCCAGGTGTTGTTTGATTTGTTGAGTTCGATCTCAATGGGGGTTGAGAAGGATTGGGTTGGGGTGGTGTTTTTGATTAGGGAACCGGTGGCTGTTGCTTTGAGGATGGCTCTGTTTTCTGACAGTATGTCGATGGACAGTGACTTGAATTCGATGGTGGGTTGTTGGCCTGTTTGGGTTAGGGTTATGTAGGCTAGGGCTAGGGCTCTTGGGGATTTTACTCCCTGGAGGTGGGGAGTGGGGGAGTCTAGGAAGACTGGGTTTGCCAGGAGGTTTTGGAAGGAGCTGATGACTTGGGCTTTGCCCAGTAGGCCGTTTTGGGGTGGGGTGGACAGGGTTTGGGTCAATTCTTCCAGTCGTTCTCTGATTTTGTCCTCCTCTGAGGGGCGTAGGATTAGGTATCCGATGGTGACGGCGATCAGAGAGACAATTAGGATTTGGGTGAGTCGGTTGGGTTGTTTCATTGAGATCTCGGCTTGCAGAAAGTTTCGTGGGGAGGGTAGCTTGGGATATGAGCGTTAACGAGCGAGTTTTAGAGATTTTTCGAGAAAGTGGTGCGTTATTGGACGGCCATTTCATTTTGCGGTCCGGATTGCGGAGCCGTCAATTTTTCCAATGTGCGCAGGTTTGCCAGTATATGGATAAAGTTACGGCGCTATCGGAGATGCTTTTGGCGAAATTGGATGGAACTCGTTTTGAGACCGTATTGGCACCGGCAATGGGAGGGCTTGTGATTGGGCAGGAAGTGGCCCGCCAGTCTGGGGCGCGCTTTATCTTTGTTGAAAAGGAGAACGATCGGTTGGTGTTGCGGCGGAATTTCAAGATTGCGAAAGGGGAGAAGGTTTTGGTGGTTGAGGACGTTGTCACGCGGGGTGGCCGGGCCAATGAAGCGTTGGCGATCGCGCAGGAATACGGTGCGGATGTCGTAGCGCTGTCGGTGCTGGTTGATCGCAGTAGTGGGAAAGCGGAGTTTCCGGTACCTTTTGTCCCCTTGGTGTCGATGACTGTTGAAACTTACGATCCGGATAATTTGCCGGAGGACCTCCAGTCTATACCTGCGGTCAAGCCGGGGTCTTGATTCATTGCGGGGCGGGTGTTTCGTGGATGGTTTCTTCTTGGAAACGAGTAGGCGTAGCTTGCTTTTCGGAAGGTTTATTTTAGCGTCTGGGTAATGTCAGTGTTCGCGACCGCAATAGCTGGAGAGTTTCCTGAATCCGCCGAAAGTTTTTTTTCGGTAGCTGCTTCTTTCTTGAAGGAGTTGGATCAATTTTTCGTCGACCAGCAGGATGAGTTCGAATTGGAGCTTCGGGAGTTGGTTGAGTACGCGTTGTCTCATAGTGGGAAGCGCCTACGCCCGATATCCCTTTACTTGACCGGGATGGACGAGGACGGGAAGAGTAATCCGGGGATGGTTCGGGCAGCAGCGGTCGTGGAGATGGTTCATTTGGCGACGTTGGTACACGACGACATCTTGGACGAAGCGGAATTGCGTCATAAGCAAGAGACGGTTTCGCGCAAATACGGGATTCCTGCAGCGGTGTTGTTGGGAGATGCTCTTTTTGCGCAGGCGCTCCAACTGGCGAGCGGATTTGAGACAACCGAAGTGTGCCGACTGGTCTCGGAGGCGACGCGGAAAGTGTGCGCTGGTGAGATTGAACAGACTCTGGAAGGAGGGAGTGGCGATGACGAAGTTCGTCGATATTTTCGAATTATCGAGCGAAAGACAGCGATTCTCTTTGAAGTGTCCTGCCGGCTAGGAGGTCTCCTTGGACGTCCCGGGCCCGAAATGGCGGTCACTGCTGGCGATTTCGGCCGTCATCTGGGCCTGGCGTACCAAATTTACGATGACCTCGTGGACGTCATTGGTTCGGAGAGCGTGATTGGCAAGACGCTGGGAACGGATTTTGCGAGCGGAAAGCGCACGTTACCCTTTCTCTTGTTGTTTCAGTCCATGGAGGAGACGGAAAGGGAGGGAATCTACGGACGTTTTGCTCAAAGTGGAGCCCTGCCTGACGGTATTGATCTCGGTAAACTGATCGATGATCACGGCGTTGTGGAAAAAGTCGGAGTCTATTTTTCGGAGGAAATCCAAAAGGCGAAAGCAGCGGCGACACTCTTGAACGGCGGGGAGGCCGGCGGAGGGTTGTACGAGATGGCTGCATTTGTGGAGAGACGGTTTTGGGGGCTTGTCCGCCCTGAGGAGGGTTGAATGGTCCTCGCTTCGATTTGCAGCTTGCTTAAACCGGGATTCTGGGGTGGAGTTTGAGCTGAAGTGAGTGAGAGTTCGACAGTTGCACCAGCGGGAGTCGCGACCGGGCAGGTCGGGATGACCGATTCGGATGCTCGTTTGATCGAGAGAGTCCGGGCTGGAAACATTGCTGCGTTCGACGAGTTGGTAAACAAGTACAAACAGCGCATATTTGCGATTGTTTACAACATGACCTCGAATCGTGAGGATGCGGCAGACCTGACACAGGATTGCTTCATCAAAGCGTTTCGTTCGTTGGATCGCTTCAAAGGACGATCTCACTTCTTCACATGGCTTTACCGAATTGCGGTAAATGCGACTCTCAGCCATCTCAAACGGAACCGTTATCGTCGATTTTTCAGCTTTGAGAATCTGCACGAAGAGGGGATTAGTCCCGATCTTGTGGAGGCTCTCTCGTCGAAAATGCAGACTGAGCGCCCAGTAATGTTGGGCGAGTTACAGGAAAAATTGAACGAAGCGCTTCAATCGCTGTCTCCAAAACATAGAACAGTAGTAGTTTTGTTTGAGATAGAGGGTTTGGGTCATGAAGAAATATCGGAGATTGTGCAAACGTCAGTGGGAACGGTTCGTTCCCGGCTGCACTATGCAAAGCGTGAGCTCCAGGCATCTCTTCAGGCTTACCTCGGGTAGCGGGGAATGATGCGAGAGTCAAAAGACGAAGAAAACAAGCCGTCGCTGGAGGACCTTTTGCGGTTCAAGCGGTCGGAGAATCCGAGTGAGGATTTCTGGAAACGGTTTGACCGGGATCTTGAGAAGAAGATCGTTCAGTCCGTCGTGCACCGGGATTCGGCAGTGCAATCGCTCCTCCATTGGGTGTACCACCACGGGAAGGTTCTCACTGCGGTGACTTGTCTTTCGATCGGGTTGTATGTTTTTGCGACTAGCCGAGCAGCGCCGAAAGTATCGGAATCGGCGTTGGTCTTGGAGGCCCGTCCGGCGCAGGCGGCGACGGAAGCTTTGGAAAAAGTGGATACCTGGACGAGCCGGAGTGCGCCCGAACTGGTGGCTTCCGAGCAAAATTTTGTAATCGAAGTGCTGTCCAGTGGTGCCGGCCCCTCGAGTGGTGCGGGCCGAACATGGCTAGGATCTTCCTCGGAGGAGGAATCCGGGGCGTATTACGTGGCAGATCAGCTCTCCTCTAGCGAGTTGGGGTGGTCTGGAGAGCGACTCCCGTTTTAATCGCGCCAGTAGATGCGGCGTTTATTGTTTTTCCTATTAGGGGCATTGCTCCCCTGTTTTGTCTCTCCGGTCCAGGGGAGTGAGGCTTTGGCGCTCGAGCGTCGTTTGGCGTCTGTGTTCCGGGACAACAACACCAAAGTCGTTCGGATTAAAGCGGCCTATGAGAATGGTGGAGAGAACGGGCAGGTATCATTGCGGGTGGGAACTGGATTTTTTGTGAGTTCGGACGGACTGATCCTCGCCAACTCGAGTGTTACGGACGGGGCCCGTCGGATATGGATTGAGCAGGGGGATTCCAGTTTCGTAGCGGAAATGGTGGGAGCGGACGCGGAAACCAACATTGCCTTGCTCAAAGTCACAGACCAACCGAAGGGGAGTTTTGAGTTCATTCCGGTGGATGAGCAGGCATTTCCCGAAATAGGGACCCTGTTGTTGTCGATCGGTTGTGCACTGGAGTTTGATCCGGCGCCAAGGCTTGGGTTGGTGAGTGGGCGCGACTCTAATTTTGGCGAACGATTTTTTCCAACCTCCTACATCCGGACAACGATTCCTGCGAATCCGGGGGAAGGCGGCTCTCCGGTGTTGGATCTCAATGGACGCTTGCTGGGAATGATCGTGGCCTCCTTGCCGGAAGTGGGTGCTTCGTATGTGATCCCGGCGAGTGCGATTGGAAAGGTTCGGGACGACCTCTTGCTGGACGGAAAAGTACAGTACGGATGGATCGGGTTCGAAGTGGAGAGCCAGATGCGGGGGCCGGACGATTCGGCAGGTCTTATTGTGACTGGTCTAACGCCGGGCGGTCCAGCGGAGGCTGCCGGGGTTGAAGAAGGGGACCGGATTATCTTTATCAATGGCGAAACGGTCCCGTCGATCAACGCGATGCGGCATCGATTTTTTCTCGCGAGAGTGGGGCAGTACTTGGAGTTCCAGCTGGAGCGTGGGGACGAAGTGGTGGACCTCGGGATCAAGGTTGCTGCGCGGCCCTCGATTGCCGAGTGAGTGTAGAGGAAGGTGGACCCGAGACACTCTGGAACTGCGACTTAATCGCCGCGATGGAACCATTCCGGCAAAAAGGCTGAAGCGGCCTATTCGGCTATCGCTTCCAGGGATCGATTAAAGAAAAAGTGCCGACATCGAAATGGCCCTTGTCGCCCATCTTGAGGGACGGGATGACCAATAGTGGCATGAAAGAGAGAGTCATAAACGGTGAGCGCAGCTGGCATCCATCGTCCTTGGCCAGAGAAGTGAGCCCCTCGAATGCCTCGGCTGCCTCCCAAGCGTCTCCTTCGCCCATCAGGCCGGCGATTGGTAGCGGGTGGACTCTGTTTTGAGTTGGTGAATTGAATGCAAGACCTCCCTGGGCCTCAATGACGCCATTGATTGCGTTTACCAGAGACTGGTCGTTGGCACCGACGGCGACGATATTGTGCGAGTCGTGGGCCACACTTCCGGCGACGGCTCCAGACTGGAGACCGAACTTGTGAATCAAGCCGACCGCAGGTGGGGATTGGTTGTATCGGTTGACGACGACGATTTTGAGCAAATCGCGGGACGGATCGGAGACCACCTCCCCATCAACGACAGTGGGATCGACATCGCTTCGCCCGGTGACCAGCTGGCCATCTTCGGCGATCATCGTCGAGAAAGTGGCATTCGGCACCGCGGGTAGCCGTAGATCTTCCTCACAAATTTTGGAAACTGCGAAATTGTTGATCGCGGGAATCGGGTGCGATTCAAGGAGAGGTTTCCCATTCTCGGCGACGAGAGCCCCGTCGATCCACGTTTCTTTGACATGAAAATCATGGAGGCCGCCGACCAAAATAAAATCTGCGGGATCTCCCTCCCTGAGGAGACCGACCTTGAGATTGTAGTGTTGGACGGGGTTGCAAGTGGCCGCTCGAATCGCGTCGATTGCAGGGATGCCCAGATCGATCGCGCGTCGAATGAGGCCATCAATATGAGAGATTGCGAGATCATCGGGGTGGCGGTCATCGCTGCAGAAAAAGCAATGTTCGGGCGCCTCGTGGAGGATTGGCCAGAGTGCCTCAAAATTGCGGGCTGCAGACCCCTCGCGGATGGCGACCTTCATCCCGCAGGCGATTCGCTGTCGGGCCTCCTGCAGCGTGACGCATTCGTGGTCGGTTTGGATCCCCGCGGCAGCATACTTCTCGAGATCTTTGCCGAGGACGCCGGGTGCATGGCCATCCACCGGTAGGCCTCGCTTCCGCGCTTCTTGAACAATGGCGAGCATCCTGGAATCCCCACCGATCACTGCGGGAAAGTTCATTACTTCCGAGAGATAAGAAACCCCCTCCATCTCAAGGAGTTCGGCAATCTCCTCGGGGCCGAATGAAGCCCCGGCGGTTTCGAACGGAGTGGCAGGAACGCAGGACGGAGCTCCGAACGCAATTTTGAGAGGAGTCGATTCGGCGGATCGAATCATCCAACGGACGCCATCGATTCCGCAGACATTGGCGATCTCGTGGGGGTCACTGACTGTAGCCACGGTCCCATGAATGGTGGCCGCCCGAGCGAACTCAGCGGGAGGGAGGAGGGAGCTCTCGATGTGAATGTGAGCATCGACGAGGCCCGGAAGGTAGAGACGATCAGTGGGAGCCATGGAGTCCTCGACGACCGACGTGATCTTGCCGTCGGCGACAGTGAAGCGGCCGGGAAAAATCCGGCCCTGTTGCACATCAATGATTTGGCCGGAAAATTCTTTCATGGGAGGGTTCAGGTGTTTTGGGGGGAGTGTTCGATCGCGCGGAGAGATTCGCAGACCGAATCGATAATGAAATCGGGAGTGGACGCGCCGGCGGTAACCCCGACGGTGGAATATTGGCACATCTCGGCGGGATCAATCTGCTTTGCGGTTTCGATATGATAGGTTGGCCGCTCATGTTCATTGGCGAGTTTGGCGAGCTTGCGAGTATTGGCGGAGTGATGGCCGCCAATTACCACGATCGCCTCGGCGCCTTCCTGGACCAATTTGCGCAAATCGGTTTGCCGCTCCTTTGTTGCACCACAAATCGTGTCATAGATCTCGGCCTCGGGATATTTGTCCCGAAGAATGCCGGAAAGGCGCTGGAACTCGTGGACGAACATGGTGGACTGGGAGACCATGGCGACGCCTCCCTCAAGGTCCGGAAGGTTTTTCAGGTCTTCGTCGTTTTGGACGACATGGCCCCGCCCCCCAGCGTAGCCGAGTAGCCCGATGACCTCCGGATGTTTGGGATCTCCAAAAATCACTGTGTTTTTGCCCTTGCGAGCGCCCGTTTTGATTCGACCGGCAATCAAGCCTACATCGGGGCAGGTCGCATCGCGAAATTCCATCCCGAGGCTCTTTAGGTATTTTCGACGTTCGGGCGAAATTCCGTGGGCGCGGACGACGAGGACAGACTCCTCTTTCTCCTCGTCGGACAAGTTGAGTTGTTTCTCGCTCGTATAGTCCCCGACCTCGCGAACGCCAGAGCGCTCGAGTTTCTCCATCATTTGGCTATTGTGGATCAGCGGTCCGTCGGTGAGGACCTTACCTTTTCCTTTTTCTGCAAAGTTTTCGGCAATTTTGATTGCGCGCTCGACTCCCCAACAGAAGCCAGCACTCTTGGCCCGGATCACTTTCATACCTTTCAATAAGAACGCTCCGCCCCGGCGGTCAACCGCAGACATCGATCAAAGCCTTTATGATTACCGCAGCCAGGCCATTCATTGCCCTGATTCTACTCGGGTTGCTCGCTCCCCTTGGGGCGAAAGAATTTACTGTTCTCGTTTTTAATGTGGAGAACCTGTTCGATGTGGACGGGAAGGCGCTCTACGACGACTATTCCATGCCTGCGCAAGGTGGACGGTATACCCCGGACCTTCTGGGAAAGAAGCTGGAGTTCATTACCGATACTCTGACCACATTGAATGATGGCGACGGGCCAGAGGTGGTTCTGTTTCAAGAGTTGGAGCGGGATCAATCACCGGAGAGTTTGATCCCAGGCGTGGCGGAATTTCTGGATCAAACTCAGGGGATATCCCTCGAGCAAATGCTTACAGATCCCCAATGGAGTGGTCTACCCTCCTATGCGTTTTTGCTTAAAGCCATGCAGGAAGCGGGATTGGAGTACCCGTATCTCGCGGTTGGTGGTGATCCGAAGGCGCCGGAGGAGCAGCCTGCCCACATCAACGCACTCGTCAGTCGCTACCCCATTCTCTTTAATGAATCTTTTGAGACCACTAGAGCGCGAGAAGTACTGGTCGTGACACTTGATGTGGAAGGACATCCGCTAACTCTCGTGAATAACCACTGGAAATCGGGGGCTTCGGATCCGGGAACGGAAGCGATTCGAGTGGAAAACGCGCTCACCGTGCGCAGGATTCTCGATTTTGTCATGGAACGGGACCCGCGTGCGGATCTCGTAATTGCGGGCGACCTGAACTCCTATTACGACCAGAGCCGTTTGTTCCCCGGAATGAAGACTACAGGGATCAATACCGTACTGGGCTCGCAAGGAGATGAGCAGGCCGTCGCGGACGGTGAAAAGAACCTGTATAACCTATGGTTTGAGATCCCTCAGGGCGACCGCTATTCCGAGACATGGCGGGACCGCAAAGGAACTCTTATGAACATATTGATCGCTCCGGGCCTCTACGACAACCGGGGGATTCGATACGTGGACAATTCTTTTGAGGTCCTACGCGTGCCGGGCTTGAACGTCGACCAGTGGGGACGTCCAACTCGATTCAGTTTTGCCGGTGAAGGCCGCGGAGGGAGTGATCACCTCCCGATTCTCGCTCGATTTGAGGTGATGAATGGCGACGGTACGGAGATCGTGGAGTTGGTGAATCCCGGGCGTGAGGCGGACCAGCCCGGGGAAGTGCTCTTCGTGAACTATGATCTCGAGGCGCGTGACGACATTCAAATCAGTCCGATGGCAGAATTATTGGAGAAGCCGGAGGCCGAATGGGATGGCTACTTGGGTGAACTTTTCCGCGTATCCGGCACATGGGGAGCGGGCGACCCGATTTCGATTCAAATTGGTGACCGGAATATGCCGGTCTACGCACCGGACCCTCGAGTTGAGGAGGCATTGGCTGGCATTAAACCGGGTGCGCCGGTGGAGTTTGTTGCCGAGTTTGGGGAGTGGAAAGGGGACTATCAATGGGTAGTCCGTGCTTCTTCCTGGATAGTGGTAGGCCGTCGGGGACTCGAACCCCGAACCAATTGATTAAAAGTCAACTGCTCTACCGATTGAGCTAACGACCCCCGGAAAAGGAGTAATTCATGGAATTCAGCGCTCGGGGTCAAGTAGAGTCTTCCCAAAAATTAACTTTTTCACTCGAAGGATTTCTTTCAAAGAGCGTTTTCTAACCGGTCTTCGCTCATCAGGGTCCCATCGGGGAACCGACATTGTTCAGACGGAGAAGAATCCGATTTACAGGAATTTGTAAGAACCCTACAGTCAGTAGAGTTACCCTATAGATAGATGATTGAAAGAAAGTTTACTGAATTGGTTGAGGCTTTTTTGAAAGGTGAGATTGGCCCTACAGAGTCGACCTGGCTTGTCGAAGAATTGCACAAACGCCGTGATCGCCGCGACCTTTTCTCGGAGAAGATTGAAGACTATTTGGAGTTCCAGGCAGGGCCCAGACGTCGTGAATCGGACCGTCAGCTGCGTGAATTGCTCACGAGAGATCTGACCACAATCGTAGTTAGGGATATCGAATTGGCGAAACCGCGGCGTTCGGCCCCGGTCGCCGCGCCAGAAATTCCGGCCGCCTATCAATCCAGGAGGGAAAGCGACGATCCAGTCGTGAAACGGGAGGCCAAGGAGTATGTTGCGGAGAGAATGGAAGTTCCCCAGCAAGAGAAATCTCTAGTGATGCCGATTTTGGGGATATTAATCATCATCGGTACCTTCTTCGTGATGTTTGAATTTTCCTCTTTGAAAGGGGATGAAGAACTTGCGGAAGAGAAGGAAGAGGCTGTGGAAGACGCGACCAATGATGCGACCGCGTTTCGAGAAGTGACCGAGTACCTCTCCGAGACCTCGTCACCGTCAGAATCGGAGTCCCAGACCGAAGCCGACGACGAGCAATCCGAACCTGCGCGCACGGGCCAAGAGTTGGAGCCAGTATCTTTGGTAGATTTGGTCGGCGGCGAATCGGAGAACACCGCGGGAGCGGGGAGCTCGGACGAGCCCGTGGTCCTGCAGAACCCTTAGGGGGAGTTTCCTATTCGTCCTGCAGGGACCGAAGGGTTTCGGAGAAACTGCAGGCGAGACGCTGATAAGCATCGGATGCAGACTCATCGGGTGTTCGGCGAGATCCGGCGACTGGAGCGCACAAGATCTCTTTGAGCGTACCCGCGTCTCCGCCGAGGGCTTGGGCCGCCCGCAAAATTCCGCCAAGAGCGACTGAGTTTGTTGAAGAGAGGCGCTCGACGGGAAGTCCGAAAACATCTGCGACTGTTTGGGCGATTCCATCGTTCGTTGACGCGCCTCCCGTGAGAAGGATCTGCTTCGGGGTGAGCTCCATCCATTGGGTCTGGAGCTTCATATTGATGAACTGGCCTTCGAGGCAGGCGCGAATGTATTTGGCTGCAGAGGGGTTCTGAACAAATTCCGGTGAGCCGAAGAGAATGGTTTTTTGGAGATCGATGCGCGGTGAGATCTCGGGACCGAAGAAGGGGATCATCCCATCGCCGTCATTTCCCAGAGGAGTTGCCTGCAGGTGTTCTGCATCAAAGGCAGTCCAGTCCACGCCGAGGTGTTCCTTCACTCGCTCCCGCGCGAGAGAGCCGTTGCGAAAACAGACGAGACTCATAAATCCGCCGGAAGGATTGCCGAACACGTGCCCGTATCCATTGGGGTCGGTTGTCGGCTTGGTCATCGCTGCGAAAAGTGTGTCGCTGGTCCCCAGACTGATTACCAGAGTGCCCGGTTCTCCGGCGCCCATACCGATCAGACTGCTGGGATTGTCTCCTGTAAAGGCGATGACCTCTGCGTTGCTGTGGAAGCCGTATCGCTTCTGGAAATACAAAGAAACGGTCCCTAGAGAAGTCGATGAAGCCTCGATTGAAGGCAGTTTGGAGTTCAGGTCGGGAGCTGTCGCTTCGACGAGTCCAGGATCCCACTCAAACGAGTCCAGGTTCATCAGGTTCATTCCCGCGGCATCGCCATGATCGATCGGAGCATCACTGCCGGAAAGAATGGAAGCGAGAAATGAACTCACCAAGTGGATTCGTGCTGTTTTGGCGTAGGAAGCCTTGTGGTCCTTGGAGAACTTGCGAATCTGCGGACCACTGAATCGTTCAATCGGGATGGAGCCGGACGTTTCGCATACCCTGAGATCGCCTCCCATGGACCGGGAGATCTCGCGACATTCATCGCCTGTGGACACATCCATCCAGATCGGTGCGACATCGCGAGCCAGGCAAGGCTTGATCTGGTTGGATAGAGCTTGCGAGGGGTCGAGGGCCTTGATTTTGGTGAACCAAAGATCACTGAGATAGACCGTACCGTGCTGTTGTCCCGCTCCGGAGATCCCTCTGACTCCAGAGAAATCGACCCCATTGCTGCGCATCCGTTCGAGGCAGAGGTCGAGTGCGTCGAGCCACATGAGTGGGTCGGAGACTACTTCTCCTTCGGCTGTGTTTTGAACGAAGCCCTTCGGAGCGTTGTAGTCGGGAAGATCGAGGCCGAAATTGACAGACTCCTCGGCAGTCACCTGCCCGGAGTCGTCCACGAGGATGGCCGACAGGCTTTGAGTGGAAGCGTCGAACGCGAGCCAAGTGCTCATTAAATGAATTCGTTGATAAGGTTCTCGAGATACTCCTGCCGCCCGGACTTGACCTGGGGCTCGCCGCCAGCGAGGGCGATCGCTTCCAGCTCTTCGAAACTGGTCATTCCGGTCTCAATCTTCGCTCCGAATCCATTGTTGAAGCTTGCATATCGATCTTGGACAAAATCTGCGAGTCTCCCGTCGGCACGGATGGCCGCCGCGATCTTCAGTCCCCGTGCGAACGTATCCATTCCTCCAATATGGGCATGGATCAGATCGATAGGTTCGTGAGATTCGCGTCGACGCTTCGCGTCAAAATTGAGTCCGCCGGTAGTGAAGCCCCCCATACCAAGCACGACGAGCATGACCTGCGTCGTTCCATAAATATCGGTCGGGAATTGGTCTGTGTCCCAGCCCAGGAGAGTGTCGCCCCGGTTCGCGTCGATGCTGCCGAGGAGGCCGGCATTCGCCGCAACGGTCAACTCATGTTCCATCGTGTGCCCGGCGAGAGTGGCGTGGTTGGTTTCGATATTGAGTTTGAATCGATCGGTTAGGTTGTATTCACGAAGGAAGTTCAAGCAAGCTGCGGCATCGGAATCGTATTGATGAGTCGATGGCTCGCGCGGTTTGGGTTCGATGTAGAATGGGCCCGTGTAACCGATCTTATCGGCGTGCTCGATCGCCATGTGCAGGAAAGTGGCCAAGTGATCGAGCTCCCGCTTCATGTTGGTGTTGAGCAGGGTCGAGTAGCCCTCACGACCGCCCCAGAATGTGTAGCCGAGACCATCGAGAGCGTTTGTGCATTCGAGTGCCTTTTTGACCTGTGCCGCCGCGTAGGCGTAGACCCGTGCGTCGGGGCTGGTGGCAGCGCCCTGGGAGTAGCGGGGATGGGTAAACAAGCACGCTGTCCCCCATAGTAATTTCTTCCCGCTCTCTTCCTGTTTTGTTTTAAGTTTCGCAACGACCTGATCGAGCGCGTCGTTGCTGGCTGCGAGATCGTTGAGCTCGGGAGCAATATCCCGATCGTGCCAGCAATAGTAATCGATGTCCATCTTCTCCAGGAACTCGAAGAACACATCGACGCGAGCCAAAGCGTTCTCTACGGAGTTCGATCCGTCGTCCCAGGGCATCTGAGCGGTACCATCGCCGAACGGGTCACCGAGAGTGTTGCGCATCACATGCCAGTAGGGGGCGGCAAATCGGAGGTGCTCCCTCATCGTCTTGCCCTCGACCACCTCGTCGGGGTTGTAGTGCTTGAAGGCGAGGGGATTGCGGGATTTGGGTCCGTCGAACTGAATCTTTGAGGTAGGGAAGTATTCTTTCATGAGGTTTTATTGTTGGGCTCAGGATACCGGAAAAACGTGTCGCAGAGAACCGCATATTGCGTAATACTTTTTTCGATTTGCGTCAGATGATGAAGAATGGAAAAGGGTCACGCCGTGTGGCGATTGTGATGTCAGAGGAGTTTGTTCGCCGGCTCTCTCCCTCGTTGTCCCATTTCGTAAGAAGGCAGCTGGATTTTCGCATATTGTCGATTCGGCGGAGTCGTAGTGAACTGCGGAACGCCTTGAAGGAGATGGATCCGATCGGATTGGTGACGGAGTGGTTGCCGGGGATTACGGATTTCTTGATCGGATTGGGCTATCCTACGGTGATCGCGGATTCGGATGCGCCGTTTGCGACCGGAGCAGTTGTGGATGTTGATGATTGGGAAGTGGGAAGAGAGGCGGCTCGCTACTTCCTTCGAAGTGGGCACAAGCGATTTGGATTTCTAGGGAACTTGTTTCCGTACTCGGAACAGCGCCGGGCTGGATTTTTCGAAATCATCGAGGAAGAGGGGTATTCGGTGAACTGCTTTGTGGAGGAGGAGCCAATTGGAAAGGGCTATTTCGAAGATGTGTGGGAGCCCCGCGAGGACCTGTTGCGCTGGTTGGAGGCCCTCCCGAAGCCCACTGCCGTTTTTGCGGCGCATGATCCCCTTGGACGGATCCTCTGTGAAGCGTGTCGGGAGTTGGGGGTGAGGGTCCCGGACGATCTGGCAGTGGTGGGGGCAAACGACGATCCGCTGATCTGTGATCTGAGCTTTCCATCACTCTCGAGTGTGAGGATTCCCTGGGATCGGATCGGGATCGCGGTGGGGGAGGCCATCAACCGACTGCTCGAGGGGCAGTCTGGACTACAAGCCATATCAATCGCCCCTGGAGGGGTGCAGGTCCGCCAGTCCAGCGACACCTTTCAAGTCGATGACCCTCTCCTGCGGCGAGCCTACGTGTGGTTGAACCAACACCATCGGGAGCCGATTGGAATCGCGGATCTCTGCTCGTCCTTGCGGATATCGCGTCGAACCTTGGAACGGAAGTTTGGGGAGTTTTTCCGCAAGACACCCTACCAGGCGCTGTCTGAAATGAGAGTGGAAACGGCCCGTCGCTTATTAGTGGAGACGAATGAGCCCATGCCGTTGGTCGCAGAGTTGGCGGGATTTGGAGATGCAGAGCGGCTATCCGTTGTATTTCGCCGTGTTACGGGGCGAAGACCCTCCGATTTTCGAAACCGGACAGGGTAGTGGAAGTTCTAGCGGTCTCGCCGACTTTTCCGGAGGATGGAGATCACCAAGTAAAACCCGAGACAGCCTGAGGCCATGAAGCCGATCATCCCAATGGCGGGATAGCCCCAGAGAAACGGGCGAACCCCTGTGGTGATAATTAGGGACGAGCCGATAATCAGCGCGGCAGTGACGACGCCGACCGTCAATCGATTCATCGCATTGCGAAACGTGTCCTGAAGACCATCGATTCCGGTGTGATGAAGCTTGATTTGGACGTCTTCTTCTTCGAAACGGCGGATGAGGCGTTGGAAATCACTGGGGATCTCCTGAAGGCTCTTCATCGCGCGGAGGATCGGCCAGAAATTATGGCGAAAGAGGTTTTTGGGACTCCATCGCTCCCGGTTGAGCTTAATTAAGTAGGGGCGGGCGCAGGCTTGAATATCGAAGTCCGGGTCGAGGCCTTTTGCTGTCTCTTCCACGCAAAGAATCGCCTTTGCGAGGAGGGCGTAGTCCGGCGGGACATCGATACCATTGATCCCGAATGTGTGAATGAGCTCCAGCCCCATTGTCCCGATCTTCGTTCCAGACGGGCCGACCTGGGTATTGCGGTTGAGAAGGAGAGTGACGTCCTGCTCAATCTTTCTGCGATTGATCGGGCGGTTGCTAGTGGAGATTCTCTCTGCGGTGTCTACGACCTTGTCGGGGTTTCTCGAAGTGATCCCGGCGAAGAGATCGGCGAGATTGAACCGCATATTGCGGGTGATCTGCCCGACCTGTCCCCAGTCGAGAAGACAGATTCGATTGTCTGGAGTGACCAGCATATTGCCGCTATGTGGGTCCGAGTGGAAGAAGCCGGCGACAACGATTTGGTGGAAGACGCTCTCGCCCCCAATCTTGGCCAAATCACGGGCATTCTCGGTGCCGGATGGAATCTCATCGGGAGCACAGCCCTCGACCCATTCGGTAATCAAGAGTCGGCGGGTCGTATATTTATCGAAAACCTCGGGAGCGAAAACCCGCTCGGGGTTTTCGTTCATCATTTGAAACGTAGCGGCGTTGCGGGCCTCGTTTCGGAAATCGAGCTCTTCCTTCACCCGATCGTATGCCTGGTCGACCAGCGCGGGTAGATTGTAGGGACGCATCCCCTCGAAACGCTGATGAATCTGGCGGGCGAACCAGCCGATGATCTCAAAATCGGCATTGATCGTTTTTGCGACATCCGCACGTTGGACTTTCACGCAAACCCAGCGGCCATTCTCGATGAGCTTGGCTTTGTAGACCTGCCCGAGAGAACCGGAGGCGACGGGGGCATCGGGGAAGTTTTCGAAAACATTGTCCAGCGGTTCCCCAAGCTCTTTCAGGAGGATCGGCTGGATCTTCTTGAACGGCTGTGGCTCGACGTGACTGCGAAGCTTCTTGAGCTCAGTGAGAAGAGGCTGGGGCAGTTTGTCCGGGCGGGTGCCGGCGATCTGGCCGAATTTGACGAAAGTCGGGCCGAGTTCCTCCAGCGCATTGCGAATGCGTTCGAACGTGGAAAGGTGCGCAACCTTGTCGCGGACCAAGTTCTTGAGAAGAAACTGAGGTGTATCGAGTTGGAGGAGGAGATCTTCAAATCCCCACCGACCGAGAATCGCGATAATTTCGGGAGCGCGTACCGCGTTGGTCAAAAAGTGAAAAGGCTTCACAAGAGAATGGCATTCGATGGATCCGTGAATGCGTCGGACCGAGCAGGCCGACCCTCACACAGGGACGAAACGTGTCGCTTCACTCGGGAGATCAGGAATCCGCTGGATCGACTAGGAGTTCTCGCCGTCGTTGGGGAACTCGCGGTGCCAGCGGCCTTCCAGCTCACGGATCCGCTTCTCGAGGGACTCGATTTGGTCCTGGGTAGCGACCTTTGCGCGGTTGAGCATGTCGGTGAAGAGCCTGGAGGCTTCGTTGCGAGCCTGTTCGGTCTCTTTTTCACCCGCCTCAATGATCTTGTTGCTGAGATCTTTGGCCTCATCGGCAGTCATCTTGCCCTTTTCGACCATATCTTGAAGCGATTTCTCAACTTTCTCTTTCGTAACCACGGCTGCACCGACGCCGGCGAACATTGCTTTCTTAACGAGATCGATCATGGGGTCGCAGTCTAGGGATTCTCGGGTCGAGGACAATGGAAATCGAATCGCTTGGGTCCCCGGGGTAAGGAATTCTTTTTTGGAAAAGGGTCTATCCGAAGATCAAGTTGACGACAGCGAGGGCCAGGAGAATGCGGTACCAGGCAAATACTGCTAGCCCGTGGCGAGTGAGATAGCTCACGAGCCACTTGACGGAAAGGGCGGCGAAGACGGTTGCGACAAGGATGCCGACGACTACCGGGCCGAGATCGAGTGACTGGAGCATCCATTGGCCCTCATTGACAGCTTTGTATCCGGATGCGGCCGACAGGGTAATCAGGCCGAGCAGGAAACTAAACTCCGCTGATCGCGCTGGGGAAAGCCCGGCCAGATAGCCTCCGACGATGGTCATCATGGACCGACTGGTTCCGGGCCACATGGCGACGCACTGGAGGAGCCCGATCATCAGGCAGCGGGCTACGGAGAGTTCGTGGAGATCGGGACCGTCGGTGGCATTCACTCTTCCACGGCGGGCGCGCCACTTCTCTACGGCGAGCATGAGGAAGGCTCCGATGACCAAGGCGTTGATGACTGGAAGCGGACCGAACAGATGCCGGTCAATGAAGTCTTCCAGGAGCAGGCCGAGAACCGCTGCTGGAAGGAACGCCGCGGCCAGATTGCGCAGCAGGAGAAGGCCATTTCGGCTCTTCCCGAAGATTCCCGCAATAATATCGCAGATTCTCCGTCGGTAGATGAGGAGAACCGCGAGGATCGCGCCCCCCTGAATGATGATGGCGTAGGCGTTGGCTGCTTCCTTTAGAGTGCGAGGCGCTTCGCCGGAGGAGAGGTCCTGTGCCTCGATCGGACGGTCACTATCCAGTCCCAGAAATTGGTTTGTGAGAATGAGGTGACCGGTACTGGAGACAGGGAGATACTCGGTGAGGCCCTCGACGATACCCAGAATGACTGCGTCGGTGTAGGTGAGTCTAGCGGGTCGCTCGCACAGTTCTTCTGCCTCATCGCCAAAGGAGGACGCTGGAAGAGCGAAAGTCAGTGCGAAGAGCGCCAAACTCAACCTGCAGCGCATCCGGCGCCAGTACGAGGTGGATGATTTCACAGAATTCTCAAGCGATCAGAGCCAGTAGTCGAAGTCTTCCTCGTGCCTCTGCTTCCGGAAAATGCGGAAAATGTGTGCAGGGCACACGTGAGGGTTGAGTTTGATAAAGTTGCGCGGACCATTCCAGAGGTAGTTCGCCCGTGGCATATCGCCGTCGGGGTCGGGGAGAAGGTCTTGAACCAGGAACGGGTGGCTCGCATCGATGCCATAATCCTCTACCGGCAGATTGATCCATCCCGCTTGCTCATTGTACGGATCGAGATTGACGACCGTGAGGATGATATCGAGCGCGCTGGGATCGTGTTTGATATAGGCAATGAGTTGCGGGTTGTCGGTTTCGATAAATCGAATGTTGAACGTACGCTGGAGAGCGGCGTGGTCGCGCCGGATGTGATTGAGGCGTCGAATGATGGCGCGAAGATTGCCCGGTGCTGCCAAGTCCCAGTCCTTGATCTCGTACTTCTCGGAGTAGTTGTATTCTTCCTTTCCGGGGAAGGCCTCATGGACGCACTGCTCATAGGCTGGACCGTACATGCCGTAGTTGGAGGACAATGTGGCGGCGAGGATGAGGCGTTGAAGGAACGCAGGACGCCCGCCGTACTGAAGTACCTCGGGAAGAATGTCCGGGGTATTGGGCCAAAAATTGGGCCAGAAGATCAACTGTCGCTCGGGATCACAGAGCTCGTTCATATAGCTCTCGATCTCCTCCTTGGTGTTGCGCCACGTGAAATAAGTATATCCCTGTGTGAATCCGGATTTGCCCAGACGGTATTTTAGCTTTGGACGAGTGAACGCCTCTGCCAGGAACAGGACATCCGGGTACTGGGTTTTGATTTCACGGATCGCCCAGCGCCAGAACTCGAAGGGTTTGGTATGGGGGTTGTCGATACGGAAAATTCGCACCCCACACTCGATCCAATAGACCAGAACGGATTTGAGTTCTTCCCAGAGCTCCCGCCACGTCTCACATTCGAAATCGAACGGGATGATATCCTCGTATCGCTTCGGTGGATTTTCGGCAAACTGTACCGTGCCATCGGGGCGCCATTTGAACCATTCGGGATGTTCTTTTACGTAAGGATGGTCGGGGGAGCACTGGAAGGCGATGTCCATGGCGACCTCCATGCCGAGTTCGCCGGACTTCCAAATGAAATCGCGAAAGCTCTTCAGTGAGCCCAGTGCGGGGTGAATTTCCTTGTGCCCTCCTTTTTCGGATCCGATGGCCCATGGGCTCCCCACGTCTGTAGGTGTCGCTTCGAGGGAATTGTTTTTGCCCTTTCGATGGGTGCGGCCAATCGGATGGATCGGCGGAAGGTAGACCACGTTGAAGCCGAGTGAGGCGACCTGCTCCAGCATGGACTGCGCCTCGTCGAAGGTACCGTGCTGACCGGGTGTTCTGGCCCACGACCGCGGGAAAAATTCATACCAGGAACTGAAGCATGCTCGTTTGCGTTCAACCCAAATCTCTTGGGAGGGAAGGAGGGTTTGGTTGGATCGATCGGAGCTTCGGCGGGCCAGCTCAGTCAATTCTTCGCTGAGCAAGACATGGATCTTTTCCCCCATTGGCACTCCCGGCTCTCTGAGCAGTACAGCCATTTGCTGGAGGGCCTCGCGGTCATTGGCGGAGGCGCGGGTCTGCAAGTCGTCGATCAGCTCTGTGCCGATATCCAGCTCGACGTTGATCCCTTGGGCAGATTCCACCTTCTTGCGAAATCCCTTTTGCCAACTGAAAAAATGGTCGATCCAAGCGGCGACGGTGAACTCGTGAATTCCAATCTCTTCGAGAAATATGCGGACTGTCCAATTGTCGTTGGGGCCGACCGCGAGCGGAGTTTCTTTCCATTCGCCGGCTCCGATCTTCCGATGGAGAAGAAGGGCCTGAATCGAATCATGGCCGTCGGCAAAAATGTGGGCAGAGACATCGATAGGCTCCCCGATTACACTTTTGACGGGGAAGAGCCCTTGATCGGATGCGGGTTTGAGATTCTCAATGATTACCCGGCACGGGCCGGAGGCGAGAGGGTCGATAGGTGTCATGAAGGTTTTCGGAGAGACTCGTAAAGTGCCGCTGTTTCTGCAGCGATGGATTTCCAGCTAAATTTGTTTTCGGCCCGCCGGCGTCCTGCGGCGGCATATTCCGCGCGCATTTGAGGTTTGGCCATGATGCGATTGATCGGGCGTGCGAGATCGCGGGAAAAGGTTTCGGGGTCGCGGGGGGCGAAAGGGGCCTCTTCCTCTTGGGCGACCGGAACTAGATGACCTGTCTCCCCGTGGACAACTACTTCGGGGATCCCACCCACAGCGGAGGCTACCACAGGAGTCTCACAGGCCATGGCCTCAAGATTGATGATCCCGAAAGGTTCATAGATTGAGGGGCAGCAGAAGAGGGCCGCGTGGGAGTAGATCTGGATGGTTTGGTCGCGGGGGAGCATTTTCTCGATCCAGACCAAATGCTCGCGGTCGGCGGCGACCCGGGTGAAGGCTTCCTTCATCTCGGCTGCGATCTCGGGAGTGTCCGGCGCGCCAGCGCAGAGCACGACCTGAATCCCCGGATCGAGCAGTCTGATCGCGTTTACCAAATGGACGATTCCCTTCTGGCGGGTGATGCGTCCGACGAAGAGGACGTAGGGACGGTCAGGGTCGATCCCGTTGGCGATGAGGGCGTCGGTCTCCTTTACCTTATGATATTCGTCGGTATCGATTCCATTGTAGATCACATGGATCTTGTGGGGATCGACCTGGAAGTTTCGAAGAATGTCGTCGCGGGTCCCTTTGGAGACCGCGATGATGGCGTCCGCCATCTCGATTGCCGTGCGTTCGACCCAGACCGAGAAATCGTACCCTCCACCGAGTTGCTCTCGTTTCCAAGGCCGCAGCGGTTCGAGTGAGTGCACCGTCACTACGAGCGGAACACCGTAGTTGAGCTTGGCAAAAATGCCGCCGAGGTGGGTGTACCACGTATGGCAATGAACGACATCGGCATCGATTCCCGCTTCGTTGAAGCGCAAACACCGTTCTGAAGAATCGAAAATAGACCGTAGATTTGACGGAAACTTTACCTCTTCTTTGAAAACTGAATACCCTTGGACCTCGAGATTTCCCCGTTTCTCATGCTGTTCGCCGAAGCAGCGAACATCGACCTGCATGAGGGCGGACAGATGTTTGCTCAGGTAGTCAACGTGGACGCCAGCCCCTCCATAGACGTTGGGAGGATACTCATTGGTCAGGAGGAGGGTCTTCATTGGGGTAAGTGGTTTTCGATTATTCCTCTGAGTAGACTCCTAACTTTCTAAATCGGTCGTAGCGATGTTGAAGCAGCTCTGCGGGCTTCAGAGATTCGTAGCGTTTTAGATGACTCAGAATAGCCGTTTTCAGATTGTTTGAAGTTTTCTGGTGGTCGGATTGGGCACCGCCGAACGGTTCTTCGATGACCTCGTCGACGACGGAGTGTTCGAGCAGTGATTTACCGCTCAGCCCGAGAGCCTCAGCGGCATCGGGAGCGAACTTCCGGTCTTTCCACAGGATCGCTGCGCAACCCTCGGGAGAAATCACCGAATAGTAGGCGTTTTCAAAGATGAGAACAGAGTCTGCCAAGGCGACTCCCAACGCACCACCGGATCCACCTTCGCCAATGACGGCGGCAATAATCGGAACCTCGAGCAGGCTCATTTCCCGAATATTGACGGCGATCGCCTCCGCGACATGACGCTCTTCCGCGCCAATCCCGGGAAATGCCCCGGGGGTGTCGATCAGAGAGATGATCGGCATGTTGAACTTGGCAGCCATCCGCATCAGGCGCAGTGCCTTGCGATACCCCTCAGGATGGGGGCAGCCGAAATTTCGCCGAAGGTTTCCCTTGGTATCCCGTCCCTTTTGCTGGCCGATGACCATCACTGGACGACCTTCAAGGAAGGCGGGCCCACCGACAAAGGCAGGATCGTCCTTGAACAGGCGGTCACCGTGAATCTCTTCGAATCCAGTGAAGATGTTGGCGATGTGATCCAGCGAGGTCGGACGACTTGGGTGACGGGCGAGTTGTACGCGCTGCCAAGTGGTCAGACCGGAGTAGACCTCACGTTTGGTCTTCTCGATCTTTCCGTTGATCGCATCGATCTCATCGGACACATCCATATTGCTCTGCTCGGAGATCTCCTGCAGGCGCCGTAGCTGGCTTTCGAGTTCGCGTAAAGGTTTCTCAAATTCCAGAGTAAACTCGGACTTTTCCATACGAATGAGCTAAAGGGTGGGATTTGGTGGTGTCAATGGGTATGGCAACCTAGGGGAGCCATACTCGACCGGGTTTAGGCTTCGAAAGTATGAACGGCGAAACCGGAACGAAGCTTTGGCTCGAACCACGTGCTCTTCGGGGGCATCACGGCGTCGGCGTCAGCGATGTCCATCAATTGTTCAATCAGAACCGGATAGAGGCTGAAGGCGATACCTGCGCTCCCGTCGTCGACTTTCTTTTCCAAAAATTCCGTGCCACGGATTCCGCCAACAAATTCGATGCGGTCGTCGGTGCGAGGGTCTCCGATGCCGAAAATAGGGGCGAGAATTCGGTCCTGGAGGAGGCTCACATCGAGCGAAGAGACCGGATCGGCCCCGTCTTCGGGCTCGAGCCGGATGCCGTACCAGGTGCCACCGAGGTAGAAGCGAATCTCCCGAGATTCCGCAGGGATGTCTTCCGCATTGGGCCGGACCTCTGCCACCTTGCTGATCTTCTCGATGATCTCTTCGTCTGACAGCCCGTTCTTGTCGAGAACGAGGCGGTTGTAGGCGAGAATCTTCAATTCGGTCGCGGGAAAGAGGACGGTGAGAAACCAGTTGTAGTCTTCTTCGCCAGTGTGGTTTGGGTTGCTGTCACGGGATTCGCGTGCGACCCGTGCGGCGCTGGCCGCGCGGTGGTGCCCGTCAGCAATATAGAAGCTATCGACTGATTTGAAGGCCTCGACGAACTCGGTGCCGCCGGGAATTCTCCAGACCGTGTGGCGGATGCCATCGGGGGCCGTGAGGTCGTAGAGGGGCTCTTCACGACAGAATCCGTCGACCAGAGAATGGATCCGCGAGTCGTCGCGGTAGGTGAGGAATACGGGACCAGCGTTGCCGCCCATTTCCTTCGTCAAGCGAGTACGATCGTTCTCCTTGGCGACACGGGTGCGCTCGTGGCGCTTGATCTTTCCCGCATCGTAGTCGTCGACATGGCTGACTGCGACGACGCCAGTTTGAATGTGCTCGCCCATCTGCTGGCGATAGAGAAAGACACACGGCTCGGACTCACGAACGAGAGCACCGGACTCCTGCAGTTTCTTGAAATTTTCCACCGCCTTGGCATAGACCTCGTCGGCATAGGGGTTTTGCCCCTCGGGGAAATCGATCTCGGCCCGAACGACGTGGAGCATGCTCTCCGGTTTGCCCGCGGCGAGTTCGCGAGCCTCCTCGGTGGAGACCACGTCGTATGGAAGAGAGACGACGTTCGCTACGGCTTCAGTGGAGGGTCGGAGCCCTTGGAAGGATCGGATACGCATAGGGGGTCGCTTTTAGCCAATCTTCCACCTTTCAGACGAGGCTTAATTTTTCTTTTTCGGTTTCGTGACGCTTTGTAAAGTATAAGCAACCTGACCCCAAAAAGGCATTTGGGTAAATAATTGACAGGTTTTGAGTCGGGAATGGCGTTGGATTAGTTGCCGGTTAGGCGGGCCCATGCGCGCCCGTAGAGCTCATGGAAGAGGCGTTGCCAGTTCGACCATGCGTGAGCGCTGGGGATGAAGTCGAGGAGGTCGGGGGCGGAGTCGTCTACCAGGAAATCGGTGGGAGCTTGGATGGGGGTGAAGCCGTTGCTGGCGAAAAGGGAGGCGGAGCGGGGGAGGTGAAGAGCGGAGGAGACCAGGAGGATCGGGCCGGCCGGGATCTCCTGGGCTGTGCGCTTGGCTTCTTCGGCAGTGGAGGTGGGAGAGTTGAAGGTCGTAATTCGATCGGGCGGGATTCCCAGCTCGATGGCGAGCTCGGCCATGGCTGCTGAGGAAGCGGGGCGCTTGCCGATGGTCCCTCCCGTAAAAATCAAGGGGAGGTCGGGGTATTGCTTGGCGAGGCGGATGCCCTCCATGGCGCGGGCGAGGCTGATCGCGGTGAGTTTGCCGGAGGGGGGAGTACTGGAGTCCCAGCTGTAGACTCCACTTCCCAGGACTACGATTGCGGTGGGAGTTTCGAGAAGTTCGGCGGAAAGGGGGTCGCTGTCGAACGCGCGGATGACGGGTTGCTGGAGGGCAGGGATGGAGAGGAGGAAAAGTCCGATGACACCGGAGGCCACGAGAATCATCCCGAGTCGGGTCAATTTACCGCAAGCGACGAGGAGGAGGCCGATTCCCGCCAGCAAGAGGCAGAGCGTAGGAGGATAGAGAAGGCCAGCTACGATTTTTCGAAGGAAAAAGGCGGACATAGCTGGATGAATATCTCAGCGATGGTCCCAGGGAAAGCGAAAGACCTCTTTTTTCTTATCCCAGACCTCGAAAGGCTCGAAGAGTTTTCCGGGATTCAAAATCCCGTTGGGGTCGAAGACCTCTTTAATTTTCTTCATGGTCGCGATCTCTGCCTCACCGAGTTGGAGGGTGAGGAACGGAGTCTTGGCGAGGCCTACACCGTGTTCTCCGCTGATAGCGCCCTTGAGGTCGACCACCACCTGCATGAGCTCACCCAGCGCTTCCCGCGCGCGGCGGGAGCCCACCGGGTCTTCGCGGTGGTGCATGATGTTGACGTGTAGGTTCCCGTCACCGGCATGACCGAATACACCAATGGCTACCTGAAATTTTGCGCGGATCTTCTCGACCTCGTCGATCAGGTCAGCTTGGCGGTGAAGGGGGACGACGACATCCTCATTCAGTTTGCTGTCACCCAGCTCAAACATCGCGCTGGAGCAGGCGCGCCGGATGTCCCAGAGTTTTTCCGCTGAGGCGGGGTCGGGGGCCGCGCGATGAGCTTCGGCGTGGTCGCGGGCCCAGCTGAGGAGTTTTTCCTTTGCGGTGGCCACCTCATTTTCGGAACCATCGAGCTCGATGATGAGGAGACTGCGCCCGGGGAGGCCGTCAAAAATGGGTTGTTGGAACGCGGCCTCGGCCCCGCGAACGCTGGGACGATCGAGAAATTCGAGAATAGCGGGCCCGATCCTTTTGCGCACGACCTCTTCCACGGCGGTCAGCGCATCCCGTTCGGTGGGGAAGGCGGCGAGGAGGCTCCACGTGGTTTCGGGTGCAGGGATGAGCTTGAGAGTGGCTCCGGTAACTACACCGAGAGTGCCCTCACTGCCGACCCACAGATCACGCACATTGTAGCCTGTCGCAAATTTGCGGGTATCGCTGGCCCATGTGACGAACTCTCCGGTTGGGAGATAGCCTTGGAGGGAGACGACATAGTCGCGGGTGACCCCGTATTTCAAGCACCGCATGCCCCCTGCATTGCAGGCGATATTGCCCCCGATCGTGCAGTAGCGAAGGGAGGAAGGATCGGGCGGGTAGAATAGACCCTCGTCGCGGGCGGCATTCTGAAGGTCTGTGACGACGACTCCCGGTCCCGCGTGGGCAAACCGGTTGAGTGGGTCGATCCGCAGATCCTTCAACTGGTCCAGTTTGAGAACCCACCCCCCCCGCGCAGGGCTGGCGGAGCCCGTTAAAGACGTGCCGGCACCACGGGTCGTAACTGGAACCTTGTATTCATTGGCGAGTCGGAGGACGACGCCGACCTGATCGGGGTGGTCGATCTGGATCGCCGCTTCGTGCTCGAAAGCCAACCGCATCCCGTCGAAGGAAGAACGGTAGAGCGCTTCCTTATCCGTTTGTACGCGCTCGCCGAGAGCCTTTTTTAACTCTTGGAGTGCGATGGAATCATCCATGGGAGTGCTTTCGGATTGGAGGAAAGTAGCTGGAACCTCACTGGGCCGGTACGGGATTGCCTCGGCCGGCGGATGGGTCGGGATCAGAAAGGAACGGCCAGCGCGACGAGGAGGGATTGCTCACGTTTGATTCCTCCGGCCCCGACTGTCGAATCGTAGGAGTTGCGGTAGATAATCTTGGGCTCGGCAAAAGGGGTTAGGCGGATCGACGCCGAGAGCTCGAAGAGAAGGCTGTAGGAGGTGGTGTCGGACGGATCGAAAGAGTAGTTGAACCTCTCGTCGAAGCGAACGGACTCGTTGAACTGGTAGAAAGAAGTCTGGAGAAAAGTCAGGAGAGGATCCCATTCGCCGCTGGTGTCGGGGGTTTTCTGGTAGCGAACGCCGGGACCGAACGCGAGATCCAGAGACATCTGTTCGTTTTCGAGGGCACGCCATCCGAACAGGCCGTTGATGTCGTTTTGTGGTTCGAGCTCCTTGACCCGGTCGACCAAGTAGTTGTCGGAGAGACGGAGATAGTAGGGATCGTGGATGTCGTACTCGTAGGCGACATTGAGGCCGTGCTTGTCGGTAGGCTTTGTGACGTTACCGTCCTGATCCTTCTTGCGGGTGTACGCATAGAAAATGTCGCCGGCGAAGGAGTGCTTGCCCTTGGTATATTTTCCTTTGAGTCCGAGGTTGATTCCGCTTTGGACATCGGAAGATTCGGAGTAGTTGTAACCTACGAGAATTTCTCCGGTGAAGCCCTTCGGGAAAATCAGGCTGGTGAAATTTTCCCAGTATTGTTCCGAGACGCTTTTTTCAGGAGCTGGTGGTGGTTCTTCTTCGACGACCTCCACCTCGTCCACCTCGACCTCGTCCGAATCGAGGGAAACCTCGGCGATATTGGTTTTTGGCAGGCTGATCTCACCCAGGATCGGAGAATCGAGGATCACCGCGGTAGCAGAATCTTCGATCACTTTCCCTGAGAGGATGTCGCCGTTCTTTAACGTAATGGTATCGGCGTGAAGCTGGGCGGCGAACAGCAAGGAAGTCGCGGATGCGAAAAGAGCGCGGATGGTGAAAGTCTTCATTGGCTTCATGGTTTTTTTATTCGATCGGCGTTTGCAACTCTTTTAGCCTTTGGTTCGGAATTATTTCCGGAAAGTAGGCGAAGGAATCGGGCACTTTTTTAGAAATCCCCCTTGGTTTTGCTCGTGAGGGCAACTAGCTTCCGCACATGCCATGGTATTTTCACGCTGCGCTGAAGCAGATTTTTCCCTCGGGGAAACTCTTGTCCTTCTTCGCGTTTATATCGGTAACGGGCGTGACCCTCGGGGTCATGGTGTTGCTGGTTGTACAGAGCGTGATGAACGGATTTGTGTTCGATATCCAATCGAATCTGGCGAAGACCAATGGGGACATCCAGATCGTGAGCCGCGCTCCGATTGTTGGGTGGGAGGACTGGTTGGAGAATTTGGAGGCCAGGCCCGAAGTGAAAGCCGCGGCCCCGCTCGCGCATGGAGTGGTGATGTTGCAGGCGCGCAACCGGCCGATGTTTCCCTACGTTTGGGGACTGGATCTGGAATCCGGGCCCGAAGTGTTGCCGTTTGAGGATTTTCTCCAGTCGGGGACCATGGACGATCTCGATGACCGGTCGATTTTCGTCAGTGGAGGGGTGGCCCGCGAGTTGACCTTGGGGGTCGGAACGGAAGTGGCGGTTTACACTCCTCTGATGCTGGACCGGATGAAAGTGGATGAAGTGATTCGCCCAATTACGATGCGGGTCGCGGGGATTTTTGAAACGGGATGGAACGAAGTTGATTCGCGGACAGTCGTAGTGACCCTGCGGACGATGCAGGAGCTTTACGGTTTGGGGGAGAGCGTGCACGGGGTGGTCATGAAACTGGAAGACGGGGTGGACACAGCAGAGTATGCGGGAGTTTTGAACGCCGGGCTGTCGGAGGAGTATCACGCGCAGACCTGGATGGATGTGAACAGCGATTTCCTGTTTGTTCTTCGATTGGAGAAAACGATGATGTTTTTCATCATGATCTTCATTGTGCTGGTGGCCTCCTTCTCGATTGCGATCTCGCTCATGATGGCGGTGATTCGCAAGACCCGCGAGATCGGGCTGCTTTCGGCCATGGGGGCCTCGCGTTTTGGGATCGGCGCCTGTTTCTGCCTCCAGGGATTTTTAATTGGAACCGTGGGAACCATTCTCGGGATCATCGGCGCTCTGGTCGCCTTGCATTTCCGCAACAACATATTTCACCTCTTTGCCCACCTGACTGGGCGGGGGCAGGCATTGACCGATGCCTACGGATTTTCTTATCTTCCGGCGCACTATATCATTTCGGATTTTATCATCGTGGCCCTGTTTTCCATCTTTGTCTCGACCCTGGCGGGATTGATCCCGGCCTGGCGGGCGGCGCGGCTACAACCGGCGGAGGCTTTGCGCAATGACGCTTGATTCTCAGTCAGTCCTGCGGGCAAAAGACGTGCGCAAGACCTTTGTGATCCCCGGCGGTGAGCTGGAGGTATTGCGGGGGTTGAATTTTTCCATTCGCGAAGGGGTTTCGGCGAGCATACGGGGTGAATCCGGCTCGGGGAAATCGACCCTACTTCATCTGTTCGCGGGGCTTGAAGGCGTGGATCAAGGAGAAATTTCGTGGGGGCCGGATTCGATCAATCACTGGAGCCCACGCAAGCGAGCTGCGGAGCGTGCGGTCCGGCTCGGGTTGGTTTTTCAAGCGTATCATCTCGTGGGCGAAATGACTGCACTGGAGAACGTTCTCCTGGCAGCGCGGATCGCTGGAACGGTGAGTGCTGAGACGCGGGAGCGGGCGAGACATCTTCTCGATCGGGTGGGCTTGGGCAACCGCGAGAAGCAGATGCCCGGTAAAATGTCGGGAGGGGAAAGGCAGCGGGTCGCGGTCGCGCGGGCGATTCTGAACAACCCTCCGATTCTTCTGGCGGATGAACCGACTGGAAACCTCGACGAAAAGACCGGGGAGACGACGATGGAGTTGCTCCTGGAATTGGTGAGGGAGCAAGGGGTGGCATTGGTTTTGGTTACTCACAGTCGACGATTTGCCGGAGCTTGCGACGAGCAATGGGTGTTGCACGACGGGATCTTGGAAGCCTCGGCGGAAGCGTAACTGAAGAGCGGAGAAGTTATCTCCGCGTGCGGGCGCCGTCTCGTCGAACCACGAGAGTTGCAGAAGGCTCTGTTCATCCGACATTTCTCTCTCAATTTTAGTTGAAGGATTACCGTTGGGTTGATGCGCTCCAATTATGAACAAACGGGGATTTCTCTTGTGCGGAATTTTTCTTCTGGCATCCGGCGTCTTGTTGTCCGCTGCGGGTCCGGCCTGGTTGTCTCAGGGGCCAAAGGTAGGGGAGGGACCGCAGTCGTTCGAGATCCCCCTGGAAGTCGAGGGGCAGAAATTGTATGTGGAGGTGGAGATCGGCGGTCGTACCCGTCGGTTTGTCGTGGATACTGGATCCCCATCGATGGTGGATGAGTCGATCGCCCGTGAGTTGAATTTGAAAGTAGTGGGGAAGAGCCAAGGGAGAGACGCCCATGGTGTGAAGATTGAGACCTCGATTGTTCAATCAGATCTGAGCGTGGGAGGTGTTTCCTTTGAGAAAGTTCCCCTGTTTTGCGCAGACTTCCTGGGTACGGTTCCTGTCCGATGTATCGTGGGAGACGGCATCCTTGGGTCGGAGCTGTTGGCCCTGGGCGCTTGGCAGATCGACCTGAAGGAGCGGGTTCTGCGTTTTTCGACCCAGGCGGAGACGCTGCCCTATGTCGAAAAGGCGACCGAGGGGAGTCTTCACGATTTTGGTTTTCCGCACGCACCCATTGTCGATGTTGTCTTTGCAAAAGAAGCGCGCAGCAAGGCGCTCTTTGACACTGGGGCTCCGGTCTATTTCTGGATCTCGCCCGATGATTATGCTGGGGCGCAGCGGGCTGGCGGAACCGGTGGGACGCTGGAGGGATTTGGCTCTCCCGGAGGTTCCTTGGGCGGGCAGGCACCGGCAGTTCCGAGGGAAATGGTGGAATTGACCTCTTTTTCGGTCGGTCCGGTCCAGATAGGAGTCGTCGAGGCACTCGTGAGGGAGTTGTCGCCGAGCCTCCTGGGCGTTCGTTTCCTCGATCACTTTATTGTAACCTTGGACCAGCCGAACGGGGCGGTGTTTTTTTATGAATATGCAAAGGGACCTTACATCGAGGATTCCTTTGGTCTCACTCTGGCCTTCGACGGGGAGGTGGCCGTCGGAACGGTTTGGGAGGGGTCGCCGGCTTGGCGTGCGGGCCTGCGGGCCGGGGATCCGTTGGACTCGATTAACGGAATGACCCTCGATTTTTCGTGTGAGAAGATTCGTCAGGCCATCGCTGCTTTCCAGGAACCGACGATCCGCATTGACTGGGAAGGAGGATCGGTTGAGTTGACGAAGGAAACCCGCGAATTTTGATCAAATTCGTTTCGGGCAATAGAATTGTGAAAAAGAGTTCGAAGAGCATCGAGTAGTTTTTTCTTGTGGCTTTCTGTAGAGCTGGACGATCATTCTGGCGTATGCCCGATTTTGAAGATCTCAGTCCCCAGAGGACTGAAAATACCGCTGAAACCTACAGCCCGAGTCGTAGCCGCAGTCGAAGCGGCTCCTCTAGCCGGAGTGGAAAGAGTTCTTCCAGCCGCCGCCCTCAAGGTGGGCAACGCAACTCGCGACGTTCTGCACCGAAATCGCCGAGGAAGAAGTCAATTTTTGCGCGGATCGCGCAGTTCTTTGGATCTATATTCGGATCAAAGCCCTCCCAGCCGAAGAAACGGAGTCAGGGGCAATCGCGTCCACCTTCGAAACGGGGAGAGGGCTCGCGCAGTTCTCAAGGCCGCCGATCGAGGGGCGAAGGAAATTCCTCCCGGCAGGGATCGTCTTCCCGGCAAGGATCGTCTTCCCGTCAAGGCGGCGAGCGCCGGCATCAGGGACGTTCACAATCTGGAAATCAAGACGGATCATCTTCGAATGGCCCGAAACGTCGTCGCCGTTCGCGCAGTCGTGGAAATTCGTCCTCGCAAGGGGCGCCCCAGAAGAAGGAACTGCATCCCGTTGTCGAACAGGAGAAGGTTATCCCGGTAGAGACTGAAGCGGTTGCGACACGGTATAGTCGACCTTCGGCCAAGACGGCAGCGGAAGTCGCAGCGAAGAATCTTGAAACCCAGCAGTCGAAGCAGGGAACAACCACGGGGAAGCGGAGCAGCTCGGGTCAAGGTGGCAAGAAGAATGGTGGTCGGAGTCGATCGGGCCAGTCTTCGGGCTCGCGCGGACCTCGCTCGGATGAACGGCAACCCAAAGAGGCGCCCGCACAGAAACCTTTGAAGACTCCCCAGCCCGCTAAGCCAGTAATTGATGTGGTGGCTGCGATGGAGAACGTCGGGCCGATGGATTCTTCGGGCCGATATGGTCGGCGTTCGCTGCGCGGTGGGCGCAAAAGCCGTCCCAGCGAGTTCGGTCAGTCCGGCGGTTCGGGTAAATCCTGAGCCAGTAGGAATACTGGCATGGATGTAATCCGAATCGACGGGGGTCGGCCACTGAGTGGTCGGATCACAGCTGGCGGGGCCAAAAACTCGGTGCTCCCCATCTTTGCCGCGTGTCTATTGACGGAGGACGAATGCGTGATTCGGAACGTCCCCGATCTGAGCGACGTGCGGTACATGGCACGCATCCTCGAGTACGTGGGCGCGTCGGTGGTGGATGAAGGCAGCGGAGTTTGGCGAGTCAAGGCCGGCGAAGTGCGGCCGGAGGCTCCCTATGATCTCGTTCGCAAGATGAGAGCCTCGATCTGCTTGCTCGGGGCCTTGGTGGGTCGACTGGGGCAGGCCCGCGTCTCGATGCCGGGTGGCTGTGTGATTGGGCCGCGCCCCATCGATCTTCATCTCAAAGGCCTGCGCAAACTGTCCTGCAAAGTGGAAGTGAAAGCAGGGTACCTGCAAGTCGACGGAAAAGATCGTCGTGGAGGAGGAGTTTTTCTGGGCGGACGGTATGGAAGTACGGTGACGGGAACGGCCAACCTCTTGATGGCAGCGGTCACCACCCCGGGAACGACTCGCATCGAATGTGCGGCCTGTGAGCCGGAGATCGTGGACCTTTGTACCCTTCTTCGGGGAATGGGTGCCCGACTCGAAGGAGTGGGCAGCCCGACGCTGATCGTCCATGGAGTCGACTCGTTGAACGGAGTCGACCACACCGTGATCGACGATCGGATCGAGACAGGGACCTATTTGATTGCGGCCGCCCTGACAGGGTCGGACCTGGAAGTGAAAGGGGCTCCACCGGCGATGTTGGGAGCCTTGCACGACAAAATGGAGGAGGCCGGGATCGATATGATCTACGAAGACGGTCTTTGGCGAGTGGAGACCCGGGGGCAGCGCGCACCGGTGGACCTCATCACATTGCCCCATCCGGGATTTCCCACCGACCTGCAAGCGCAGATGTGCACCCTAATGGCGGTGACCCCCGGAATCAGTGTCCTGACCGAACGGATTTACCCGAATCGTTTCATGCACGTGTCGGAGTTACAACGCATGGGGGCCGATCTGGCGATCGAAGGGGCTTCCTGCATCGTGAAAGGTGTTCGCTCCCTTTCGGGGGCGCCGGTTATGGCCTCGGACCTGCGGGCTAGCGCCGCACTCGTGCTCGCTGGGCTTGTGGCCACCGGGGAGACCTGGATTCAACGGGTCTATCATCTGGATCGGGGATATCAGCGGATGGATGAAAAACTTCGGGCGGTCGGGGCGTCGATTGAACGGCTCCCTGCCGAGGAAATGCCAAAGGGATTGCTCGGAGAGGATTTTTGATCTTTACGGTTTCCTGCTCGCCAGAGAGGCTGAGTAGAGTCTACTATATTCGATAATTATGGGTAAAAAAGTCGCGCTTCTGACCGGGATCACCGGGCAAGATGGTTCCTATCTTGCGGAATTATTACTGGAAAAAGGTTATGAGGTTCACGGGATGATCCGTCGATCGAGTTCCTTTAATACTGGAAGAATTGATCACCTGTTCAACGACCCCGAGATTCACGGCAAACGATTGTTTCTCCACTACGGGGATCTCACGGACTCGAGCAATCTGAACCGTTTGCTCGAGAAGGTACAGCCCGACGAAATCTATAACCTCGGGGCGATGAGCCACGTGAAGGTCTCGTTCGAAGTCCCCGAGTATACCGCTGAGGTAGACGGGATCGGCACCCTGCGCTTTTTGGACGCCATCAAGGAAACCGGGTTGAAGACTCGTTTTTATCAGGCATCGACAAGCGAACTGTACGGAAAAGTTCAGGAAGTTCCGCAGACTGAGACGACCCCTTTCTATCCTCGCTCTCCCTACGGAGTCGCCAAGCTTTACGGCTTCTGGATTATAGTGAATTACCGCGAGTCCTATGGCATCCACGCCTGCAACGGGATCCTCTTCAATCACGAATCACCGCGCCGCGGTGAAACCTTCGTGACGCGCAAGATCACCCGTGCCGCTGCGATGATTGCTCATGGCAAGCAGGAGATTTTGAAGTTGGGGAACATGGACGCCAAGCGCGACTGGGGGTACGCCCCTGAGTACGTCGAAGGAATGTGGCGGATTCTCCAGCACGACGAACCGGAAGATTTTGTTCTCGCGACGAATGAAACTCGTACCGTCCGTGAGTTTGTCAACGAGTCCTTTGATGAGCTCGGTATCTCTTTGGAGTGGGAAGGTGAAGGCATCGACGAAGTCGGTATCGACAGCAAGACCGGTGTGAAGCGGATTGTTGTGGACCCTGCCTACTTCCGCCCGGCGGAGGTCGAACTCCTGATTGGTGACGCCACCAAAGCCAAGGAGAAGCTCGGTTGGGAACCGAAGACCAAGTTCTCGGAACTGGCTCGACTTATGGCGCGTGCTGACTTTGAGAAGATCGCACGTCGCGGCTACTAGTTGATTGATTGGTTGGGCGATTGATGGACTCCGATTCAAAGATTTTCGTAGCCGGCCATCGCGGGATGGTAGGGAGTGCCGTCGTGCGCCGACTCAAGGCGTCAGGATTCTCCAATTTGGTCACGGCGACTCGGTCCGAGCTCGATCTGACCAATGAGGCGGCGACGCTGGACTTTTTGCAGACCCACCGGCCCGATGTGGTCGTGAACTCTGCAGCGAAGGTCGGTGGCATCCATGCGAACAACACTTATCCGGCGGAGTTCCTGCACGAGAATCTGGCGATGGGGTTGAACCTGGTGCACGGATCGTGGAAAGCAGGCGTAGGGCGACTGCTGAATCTGGGGAGTACTTGTATCTATCCTCGAGAAGCTCCTCAGCCGATTCCGGAGTCCTCTCTCTTGACGTCACCTCTCGAGAAGACCAATGAGGCCTATGCGCTCGCGAAAATCGCGATTCTAAAGCTTTGCGAGTATTACCGGAAGCAATACGGGGCACTCTTTCATTCGGCGATGCCGACTAACCTCTACGGGACCGGGGATAATTACCATCCCGAGAACTCCCACGTTCTGCCTGGATTGATTCGCCGGTTTCATGAGGCGACCCAGAACGATGCGGAAGAAGTCGTCGTGTGGGGAACGGGAACACCTCTTCGCGAATTTCTCCATGTCGATGATTTAGCCGCGGCGGTCTTGCACTTGCTCGAACTGGAGAACCCTCCGGAATGGGTAAACGTAGGCACCGGGGTGGATTGTTCGATTCGTGAACTCGCCGAAACGATTGCCGAAGTGGTTGGTTTCAAAGGTCAGCTTACCTTTGATCCGTCCAAGCCCGATGGGACACCTCGTAAGTTGACGGATATCTCGAGAATTCGAGAAACCGGATGGGCGCCAAAAATTGCGTTACGGGAAGGTATTGAACGTACCTACGGGGAGTTCCAAGAAGGACTTCGGGACGAGACCGTTCGTCTATAGGTATTGATCACCCGGCCAACGGTCCACGGATTTGGGGTACGCGGACGCTACGTTTCATTTCCACCCGTTGAGGCAGTCAGGCTAAGCCTGGAATTCCATTGACGCCCTCTTTGGGAGGTCATCCGATTCCCATAGCTCGATCAGGTTAACTACCGAGTCGAGGAGACCTCGACAGTACTTGAGAGGAGCTCGTGGCTCCCCGTCTATCGCCCTGAAGCGATTAGCGTACGATGATTAGCTCGGCCTTACGGTCGAGGGCACGGCCTTCAGCGCCGGCGTTGGAGTCGGCATCGAGATCACCCTTTGAGAGGATTTCAACGCGAGAAGGATCGATTCCCAAGCTCACGATGTAGTCTTTCACGCTAGTTGCGCGGCGATCGCCGAGGGCCAAATTGTATTCAGTAGTCCCCTTCCAGTCGCAGTAACCCTCGATCAAGAGGTAGTCACTTGGAGCGGAGCGGAGTGTTTCTGCGACCTGTTCCAAGGCACCCCGGTCGCCGGGACGAACGTAGCTTTGGTCGAAATCGAAATAAATGGTTGGGAACATCCCGCGCAACTGTTCGCCCTCGAGGATATTGAAATTGGGGTCGCGACCGAAGAGGCCCTCGCTGGCCGCCAGATCGTCTTGATACGGATCTCCTCCGACTGAGGGATACGGGGGTTTATCCGGCAGGTTTGTGTAGTCCGGTCGGGTAGGGCTCTGGCCAATGACCGTAGCACTCGGATCCGGCTGTGATTTTTTGGAACAGGCGGAAAGAACAGCGAACAAGGCAATTCCGAGGCAAATACGATGGTGAAGGCGCATGGTTCGTATGGTTGGAGAATTTCTCTACAGCGTAAAGCCTTTCTTTCGGTCGGAAAGGAAATCGTCGGTGGAAAAGTACTGGTTTGGTTTGGTGTGGAAGGTGGTGCTAAGAATTTGGATAAGAAATTCTTACAAGTTCAATCGTAATGTGATCGAGAGGCGAAGATTTAGAGTCGGCAAAGATTTTCACTCTATTTACTGGGAGGACGTCCACTTACGGTACTCCTCGGCGAAGGTTCCCTCGCGAATCGAGCGCCGAATCTCGCTGGCCATCCAGGCCATGAAGGAGATGTTGTGGATCGCGAGTAGCTGGCCGCCCAGGGTTTCGCCGGCTTTGATCAGGTGATGGATGTAGGCTCGGGAGAAATTGCGTGAGGCCGGGGCGGGGAGTCGCTCGTCGAGGGGAGAGAGATCCTCGCGGAAGCGGGCGTTCTTCAGGTTGAGGTGCTCACGGCCCTCGTTTTCCCATGGGCAGCACAGTGCGCCACCGTGGCGGGCGAGGCGAGTGGGGTGCACGCAGTCGAAGGTATCAATGCCTATGGCGGCCCCTTCCCATAGATCGCGCAATCCTCCGATGCCGAGGAGGTGGGTCGGGCGGTCATCGCGGAGGTGGCGCCGAGCCCAGCTGGTGACTTCACGCATCTGCTCCTTGTCGGAACCGAGAGAGCCACCAATGGCTTGTCCGAAAAATGGTTGATCTGCGACGAACTGAGCGCTTTCGCGGCGGAGATCTTCGTAAACGCCTCCCTGAACGATCCCGTAGAGGGCCTGAGTCCCGTCGTAGCCTCGCTCGAACTCCTCTCGACTGCGAACAGCCCAGCGGTGACTCAACTGCATGGAGCGGGCGGTGTACTCACGCTCGACATGAAAAGGCGTGCACTCGTCGAGGACGACGATCAGGTCGGCACCAATCTTTTGCTGCGCTTGGATGGAGCTTTCAGGGGTGAGGAGAATTTTCTCCCCGTTTACGTAGGAATGAAAATGTGCACCTTCCTCGGTGATCTTTACGCCCGGTCCCTGTTTGCCGATCCGGCGGCGACCCTTGATCTCATCCGCGATCCAGCCGTGACCGATACTAAAAATCTGAAACCCGCCGGAGTCGGTGAGCATTGGACCATCCCATCCCATCATCTTGTGGATGCCGCCGTGCTTGGCGATGATGTCCGGCCCCGGTTGGAGGAGCAGGTGGTAGGTATTGGAGAGAATGATGTCGGCTCCCGCGCCCTGTACCTGATCGATGGTGACCCCTTTGATCGCGGCTTTTGTGGCGCAGAAAATGAAATTGGGGGTCTCGATAATCCCGTGCGGAGTTTGGATGCGGCCGACCCGGGCCTTGGTCAGCGGGTCGGAGTGGAGAATATCGAAAGAAAACGATGATGAGTCGGTGGTCATGATGAAATTTGCGTGGGGGCCTGTTTCGGGCGGGCCAGATAGACGACGGGGCTGTCGAGGACGGCAACCAGCACTCGGAGCCCGTAGGTCCCGAGGATATAGGTAAAGATAAGGGGCTTCCAGCTGACCGGCTCCGGGGCAAAAACCACGAAAGCGAGAACGCTGAAGACGATGCTATCCACCAAAGCGGAAAACCAGGTCGAGAGATTGTTGCGGAGCCAGAGGTGCTTTCCCTTGGTGACCGTCCGCAATCGGCTGAAGACCCAGATATCGTTGAACTGGCTGATGAGGTAGGCGGCGAGGCTGGCAATCAGGATGCCGGGGGCTGGCAAGAAAATTGCCTCGAGGTGGTTCTGCATAGCGGCTGCGGAGGCGCCGAGCTCGCCTTCACTTGGGTCGAGTGGGCGGAAGGCAATGGCCGCGAACAGAAATAGGTCGAACAGGACCAGACCGACGAATCCGAGGATCACGCCCTTACGGGCTGCGGCCGCCCCGTGGTACTCGGTGAGAATGTCGGTGCAGAGGAAAGTCGTGGAGAACAGGATGGTCCCGAGCGCTACGGGGTCGGGGAAGACGGAGAACTGGGTCAACTTGAGGACATGCAGATTCCCGCCGATGATGGCGACAGCCATGTACACATAGAGCCCCGCGGGGCCGAACCAGCGGTGTAGTGCCAGGATCACCGCGAACGCGGTGAGTAGGAGGCTGATCCAGATGAATTCCGGGGGGAGGGCCTGGAGTTGCTCGAGAAGTTCCCTCACGCCTGAGTTCGGTCAAGTCACGATCGGTCGCGGCCGATCAGATGAAGTATTGGATGTAGGCTTTCTCCCGCAGCCGCTGGAGCCAGCTTTCTTGCGCTTCGCGAGCGATTTGGTCCGTGAGTAGCTCTTCGATCGTGCTGCGTACCTCGGCCAGAGGAATGGAGCCCGCGGCGCGGATTTCCTCGACGTAGAAAAAGATGATACTGGTCTGGAAAGGGATCGGGTCGCTCACGCTGTCCGCTGGGAGCTCAAAGACGACCTCGCTGAGCTCGCTTCGCAGGTCGGCACGCTCGACCCAGCCGAGGCTACCACCACGGCGGGCTAGGCCATCATTGCTCATCTCTTTGGCGACGGATTGGAAGTCTTCTCCGGACTCAAGCATTTCAACGACCGTGGCGGCCCGTTCCTCGACCGGTTCTCCGCCGGGCTGGGGGGACAGCGTGATCTGGTAGAGCTTGATCTCGGATCCGCGTTGGAACTGGGACTCGTTGGTCTCGTAAAACTCTTTGATCATCTGGGGGCTGATCTCCGCTTGATTGCGGCGCATCTGCTGTTTCATGACCTGGACGATGATCTTATCCTCCAGCTCTTGGCGGAAATCGCGCACGGTTTTGTCCTGGCTGCGAAGATAGCTCAGAAAGCGGTCTCGTTCCCCGTTGAAGTCCTCTTGGATGACATCGTTGAATTCACCCTCTACATAGGATTTGGGAATGGTCATTTCCTTCCCGCGGAAATCCTCGACGATGAGAATCTGATCGATGAGATTCTGGAGGACGTCCCGTTGGAGACGAGTAACGTTCGCGTTGTATTCCTGCTGGTTGGAGGAGATCCGGGAGACCTGCTTGAGAAGGGGTTCCATTTCTCTGCGAACCTGCTCGACGGTAATAATCCTGCCCTCGACCTTGGCGGCAATTGCGTTTGGACGGTCGGCATCCCAGAGCTGCTCGACGCCTTCCTGAGCGGACAGAATCGAACTGGTGAGAATAAGGAGGAGGGCCGCTGGCCCACGTAGTAGGAAAAGGAGGTTCATAGACGCGATATGATGCTATGGATTTCTGACAATCTGGAAAGGGGCTTTTTGCGGGTCAAGCGGGGAAAGCGGGTTCCGATTTTTACAAATGCCCCTTCAGAGCCCGTTCTTTTGAGCTGTAGGAGAGGTCCTTCGGTAGATACTGAGGCGATTTGATGATACTCAGCTTCGATGCGGATGCGTGTGACCGCGAGCAGAATCTGAACGGAATTGGGCATCTTTCCGAATCGATCGGCGATCTCGCGCTCGATTCGATCCATTTCGTCCCGGGTCGAGACGAGTCCGAGGCGTCGATAGAGATCCACCCGGATCCGGGATTCGGGGATGTATTCGGCAGGAATCTCGGCGGCCACTGTTTTGATGCGGCCGGGGTCGATCGCCTCTTTGCGGAAAACCTCGAAGCGTGCGTCGCCATCGGGCCGGGTGCGCCCGCCCCCCATTCCGCGATTGATAAAGTCGATGCGCACCTCTGCCCGAAGGTGGGAGGCGGTTTCTTCTCCTTTGAGCCGGGCGATACTTTGCCGGAGTAGTTGGCAGTACAGGTCGAAGCCGACCCCTGCGATCTCTCCACTTTGTTCCGCCCCGATCAGGTTGCCGGCTCCCCGCAGTTCGAGGTCCTTCATCGCAATCCGGTAGCCCGCTCCCAACTGGTTGTATTGGCGGATTGCCGACAACCGCTTGCGGGCGGAGTCGAGGACTCCCGTGTGTCGGTGAAGCAGGAGGTAGGCGTAGGCTTGGCGGTTGAACCGGCCTACCCGCCCACGAAGTTGGTAGAGTTGGGATAGGCCAAAGCGGTCTGCGCCCTCGATGATCATCGTATTGCAGTTGGGGATATCGAGCCCCGATTCGATGATCGTCGTGCACAGAAGTAGGTCGTACCGGCCGGAGACGAACTCGGTCATGACCTCCTCGAGTTCGCCTTCTTCCATCTGCCCGTGACCGACTGCAATGCGAAGACCGGGGAACATCGTCCGCAATTTTTCTTCCACGACTCGAATCGTCTTCACCCGGTTGTGGAGATAGAACACTTGGCCGCCACGGGAGACCTCCTGGTCGATGGCGGATCGGATCAGGGCCTCCGAATAGGGCCGCACATGGGTTTCGACGGGGAGTCGGTCTCGCGGCGGAGTTTCGATGACGCTGAGATCACGCGCCCCCGCTAGTGCGAGATACAGGGTGCGGGGAATCGGGGTGGCGCTCATGCTGAGGACGTCGACGTCGGTTCGCATCCGCTTGAGGGTTTCTTTCTGGCGGACTCCGAAACGGTGCTCCTCGTCGATGACTAAAAGACCGAGATCCTGAAATTTGACCGCTTTGCTCAACAGGCTGTGCGTGCCGATGACGACATCGATTCTCCCCTGCCGCAATTGTTGGCGAATGCGCCGTTGCTCACCGGGGGAGCGGAATCGGCTGAGCATCTCGACGCTGATGGGAAAGTCCGCAAACCGATCGCGTATATTTTGAAAATGCTGTTGGCATAGGACGGTCGTGGGGACGAGAAGGGCGGCTTGTTTGCCGTCCATGACTGCCTTGAAAATCGTTCGGATCGCCACCTCAGTCTTGCCGAATCCGACATCGCCGCAAATTAGCCGGTCCATCGGGCGCGCCATTTCCATATCCCGTTTGGCGGATTGGATAGCGGTTAGCTGATCAGGGGTCTCGCGAAACGGAAAGGAAGATTCGAAGTCAGTCTGCCAGGGCGTGTCTTCGGCGAACGCATGACCGGGGGTGGTTTCGCGCTTGGCTTGGATTTCCAAAAGTTGGGCCGCGAGATCGAGGGTGGAACTTTCGGCGGAGCGGCGCGCTTTTTCCCAAATACCCGATCCGGGCTTCCCGAGTTTAGGAGCCGCTTTGCGCAGACCCACATAGCGAGACAGGAGGTGGGCCTCTGTCAGCGGGAGGGAGATGCGGATTCCTTCGGCGAACTCCAGTGTGATGACCTCACGCGACTCTCCGGCGATCTCGAGAGGGACGATTCCTTTGAAAAGACAGATGCCGTGGGTGAGGTGGACGAGGTGATCGCCCTCAACTAGTTCTGAAAAATCGAGAAGGCTGTCGACGCTGGTTCGGGTGGGGAGTGCGCGTTCGGAGATTCGCTCCAGGCGGGTCCGATCGCGGCCAAAAATTTCCCGATCGGTTACGTAGAGCTCGGAGCCATCGGGGCCTTCGCGCCACGCACCGCGCCGGAGATTTCCGTGAAGGATGGGAGGGGAGAATTTGCTGAGGATTGCGTCCTCGGCCATCCACTCGCGAAATCGTTTCTCCTCGTTCTCACCGGGCAGGACCAAATGGATCTTGGCCCCTTCGGATTGGAGGTTGGCGAGTTTGTGGAGAAAGTTTCGTCGGGTGGATTCCTCATGTGCGGTGCGGTCGGCACCGAGGAGACCCCGGATCAAATCGCCCCGCAGGGTTTCAGGATCGCGGGTGATCAGGGCTTTGTTGGGGTGGGGAAGAGCCAGCGGGATCACGGTCTCGACATCGGAGAGAAGGAGAGCGGAGTCCTTGGTCGCGCCCGGTCGTTCAAAAAGCAGCTCCATCGACGGAAGGCTGCCGCTCCCGGAGGGGCGCGGGGCACCTTTCCCGTGGGTGAGGCGCTCGGGTTTTTCGAACAGAGACGGGTGAGTGCGGCGAAGCGAGTCCGGTTCGTCGAGGATCCAGGCGGTGGGCTGATCGAGATAGTCAGCCAGCGAACCTACGGTGGCCGGATCGGAGTCGTTCTGCGTCGGGCCGATCCAGACCTCAGTCATCTCCCCGGTGGAAAGTTGGCTTGTCGGGTCGAACGGGCGAATGCTCTCGATCTCATCTCCGAAGAAATCGATTCGAATCGGGTGGGCCATGCTGACGGGGTAGACATCGACCAAATTCCCCCGAAGGGCGAACTCGCCGGGCCGCTCGCAGACGGGCTCATTGTCGTAGCCCAACTCGTGGGAGAGTCGGCGTGCGATCTCGGCGGGAGGGATTTCATCGCCGGTCTTCAGCGCGATCCGCTGATTGCACAGAGATTGACGGGCGAGGACGGGATCGAGAAGGGCCTCGGGGGTGGAGACGAGAAGAATCCGCTCGTCGGGCTTGCGGTCTACCAGGGCGGCGAGAGCAGCGGCGCGGTCCCACTCGGCTTCCAGCCGGGCACCATCGCGATTGGCGGCTTCCTTGGCGAGCGGGGGGAAGGGGAGGATGGTTAGATCAAAACCGTATTGATCGCGAAAGAATCCGATCTCGACCGCGCGCTCAATTGCGGTGCGGTACCGTGCCGTAAGGAGAAAGGCTTGCGGGGCAGGATCTTCCTGGAGCCAGTCTGCAGCAATCCAGCCCAGAGCGGATTCGACCACTCCAGAATAACGAACCAAAGAACCTGGAAAACCGACTGGCTCCATTCTCTAAGCGGGAACTGGAGACGGGAAAAACGCAACTGGAATTGTACTTTGCGCTGAGGCGAAATGCGGTGCCGTCCCTCCTGTGATTGTATTTATGGCGATGAACCGGGTGTTGATTCCAGAGTCCGGCGGTATTCGGAGGCTCGTAGAGGGCAGTCGCCCAAAAAGAAACCCGGAACCGAGGGAGGGTCGGTTCCGGGTTAGGAGGGACGAACCGCAATGGGTTCGTCTGGGAAGATGAAATCCGAACGGCTTAGGAAGCCGCTTCTTCAGATTCTGGTGCAGAATCGCGGATAATGTGAACATCCTGTTGTGGGAACGGGATGGTGATTCCGTTGGAATCGAAGGCTTTCTTGATTTTCTCGCGTGTTTCGGCGAGGACAGGCCACCAGTTGGATGGTGCTACCCATGGGCGGGCGACCAAGTCGATGGAGCTGTCACCAAAGTTCATCAGGGCAACGGATACTTTAGGATCTTCGAGGACGCGGTCGTCCTGATTCAAAATGCCCAGAACAATCTCACGCGCTTGATCGACGTCGTCCTCGTAGCTGATCGAGAACTCGATGTCGACGCGGCGGCTTGGGTAGGCGTTGATATTGGTAATGACACTGTCGAGGAATTTGCCGTTGGGAACGATCATTTGCTTCCCGTCGAAGCTCTTCATCTCGGTGGTCAACATATCGATTCCGACGATGACCCCGACAACTCCTCCACCATCGATAACGTCACCGGTCTTAAATGGGCGAAAGAGCAGGATCATTACACCCGCAGCGAAATTGGAGAGAGACCCTTGCAGTGCGAGACCGACAGCAAGACCGGCGGCACCGAGGATGGCGACGACGGAGGTCACGGGTACGCCAAGCTTTCCCAGGGCGGCTACGATGACCACGGTCATCAGCAGGTAATAAATAACACTTCCGGCAAAGCGGCTGAGAGAGGCGTCGATCTGGCGACTTTCGCAAACCTTCGTAAATACGTTTTTAAGAATATTGCAGATCCATTTTCCCACGAAGAAAATGATGATTGCAGTGAGTAGGTTGAGCGCCCATTGGGCAGCCAAATTGTCGATGTTGTCCATCGTTACCATTTGGGCGAGAGTCGTTAGTTGAGTCATAGTGGTCGCATCGAGGGTGAAGTTGAGAGAAGTTTGAACGTCGTTAATAGGCTTTTCGGAGCGGCTCGAAGGTCAACCTCATAATTTGGGCCGCCCGACGGTGGAATCGGGGGGGGTCGGCGTCTCATCGGGGCTGCTGCCCTCGGCCCGAGGGCTCCCGGCAGGATAGTGTACGACTACAAATCGAAGCTCGATCGCATCTGCCCATCGCGCCGCATGCCGACGGGAGTTCCGAACACCTCGTGAAGAATGAAACTTTTCTGCAGGTTCTCGGGATCGTCCAGCGCCTCTTTGAGAAACTGACGATAATTTGTCGATGATTGAGCCGCCTTGCGCTTGGAGCCGGCCAGCTTGACCGCGGCGACTCGCTTCTGCGCTTCGCGGCGTGCGGTATCCGCTTTCTCCCGGGCCAGCTCGACCTGCTTCATCTGGATCTCCAAATCGCGCTCGATCTTGGATTGCCCGAAGGGGTCGGGAGCGGGGGCGAGGGGAGTCGGCTGTGGCGCCTGGGCCCGCCGCTCGGTCATTCCGCGGTGAGGTTGGGACTCACGCAAGACCGCACCGCCCGAGGCAGGCTCGGGACGGGCGGGCTTCTCCGGAGTTTGTGGAGACTGCTCAGGGCTGCCTTTCCGGCGCTCTTGAATTTTTCGGCGAAGTTCCTCGCGAATCCTGCGAAGATCGTCGGCGCCACCCTCTCCGGATTCCTTATCTTCATCCCCGGACTTCTTGCCGAGAATATTCGACACGAAGTAGACCGCGAAAAAGATCAGCGGAACGAGGATTTCAAAAAGGTTGTCCATGGGGAAGTCGTGGTTGGGTCGTCTCCCGCTTAGCTCTGGCCGGGAATCTCGGTGGCGTCATCGTCGTCCTTCGAGATGGTTTCCCGCATCTTGGTATCGGCCTGGATGTTGTTGAGGCGGTAGTAGTCCATGACACCGAGATTTCCTTCGCGGAGGGCGTCGGCAATGGCCATAGGAACCTGAGCTTGGGCTTCGACAAGCTTGGCCTGCATCTCTTGTACCTTTGCCTTCATCTCTTGCTCGAGGGCGACCGCCGCCGCGCGACGGATTTCCGCCTGGGCTTGGGCCATATTCTTATTGGCCTCGGCCTGGGCGACCTGGAGCTTGGCCCCAATATTTTCCCCGACATCCACATCGGCGATATCGATGGAAAGGATTTCAAAGGCGGTACCCACATCCAATCCGCGCTGCAGAACCACCTTGGAGATGGAGTCCGGGCTTTCGAGAACGGTTTTGTAGGTGTCGGCTGAACCGATGGTGGTCACGATACCTTCACCCACTCGGGCGATGATGGTTTCTTCGAGGGCGCTGCCGACGTAACGGTCAAGATTGGACCGCACGGTGACCCGGGCGCGGGCTTTCACTTGGATCCCGTCTTTGGCCACACCGTCGATGCTGCGTCGGCCCGCATTGGGGTCCGGGCAGTCAATCACCTTGGGGTTGATCGAGGTACGAACCGCTTCGACCACGGATTTTCCGGTGCCCTTGGTCGCGAGATCAATCGCGCAGGCACGTGTCCAGTCAAGGGCGATGGAAGCCTTGTCGGCTGCGATGAGGGCCTGGACCGTATGAATGATATTACCCTCGGCGAGGTAGTGGGCTTCAATCTGGTCGGTGCTGATCTCGATTCCGGCCTTGGAGGCGGTAATACGGGCGTCGGTTACCAGTTTATAGTCCACCGACCGGAGCTTCATGGCTACGAGGGTGAAGATGCTCACAGGAGCTCCAGCGAGGTAGGCTTTGAGCCAGACGCTGAAAAAAGATACCAGGATGTAAACCAGGACCAGAACGATGACGGCGAGGATGCCGAGACCGACCATTGGCCAAGGGACTGCTGCGAAGAATGTGAGGGAGTTCATGATTTTTCGATAATTAGGCGGAAATTGTCACGGGCGACTACCCGTATCGGTTGATCTTTGAGAAGAAATCCTGATCGAGAGAAGGCTTCAAATTTTTGGTCAGCGACGCGGATCATTCCGGTCGGTGCCATAGCGGTCAAGGTAACTCCCTCGGCTCCGATGATCTCGTCGGTGGAGTGTTGGGACTCCGATTTTCCGGTGACGGCAGAGGAGAGAATGAACTTACGGCTAAAGCGGGTTTTGCCGAGCAGCTTAAATTCGAAGTACAAGACGACGAGGATTATGGCGACCGAGACAAAGAAGAAGAGGACCGCAGCGCCGAGCCCCCATTCTTCATAGGCGAAGTAGGAGGCGGTACCGAGAGAGGCGAGGGAGAGCAGCCCAAGGATCCCGCCGGGAACCAGTATTTCAAAACTGGCCAGCACGATGGCGAGGAGGAGTAGTCCGATAATCTCAGCCATGGGATTCCTCCTTGTTGGAGATCGGTTCGACGGTAAGGGCAAAGTCCTGGTAGCCGACGACTACGACTGCGGTGCCGTGCTCGATTGTGGAGAGCTTGCATTTGGCTTGGTAGCGGTTGCCGCCGAAATCCACTTCGCCGTTCGGGAAGAGGTCCGAAACGGCTTTCCCGCGGTCGCCGATGTTGGGCCAGCCCGGCGGGGTGGAGGCTGGGGTGCCGTCCGAAGTCGATCCGGCCCGGGGGCGGGCTGGCGGTTCGCCGACGGAGGACTGGAGGACCAACTTGTTCCAAATCCAAGTCTTCGGGAGGTAGCGGGCGACAATCGCGGACCCAATGACGGCGATAATCATGCCGATGATCAGGTTGAATACTGGTCCGTAGAAAGTGCTGCCCTCCCAGTCGATGGGCTCGTCCGGCCAGATGTCGGCCATGGACCAAATTAAAGAGCCCAGAATGAGGATGATCCCGATGAGCGCTGGAAAGATGAGCCCGGGGAAGAGGAAGAGCTCTACAAAGAACAGGGCGATCCCGATAAAGAAAAAGAGAAGGGCTTCGTACCCGGCCAGCCCGGCCAGATGACTGCTCACGAAAACGAGGCCGAGGACGGCGACGCCCAAAATCCCGAAGACGCCGAAACCCGGAGTCTTAAATTCGATGAACAGGCAGAGCATCCCGGCACCCAACAGAATCGGGGCGATGGTGTTCAGGTAGTGAGCGAGCGCCTCCGACCAAGTGACCTCAAAGTGTACTACCTCATAATTGCCGGCCCCGTATAGGTCGGACAGGAGATCGTCGAGGGAATCGTAGATGCCGGATCCGAGGAGGGCTTGTGGGGGTTCGCCATACTCCTTCATCGCTTCACTCGCGGTGAGAGAGAGGAGCTCATCCTCCTTCTTTAATACCTCGCCATCGATCTCCAGAACGAATTTGGGATCGGACATCGCGCGCATGACATCGGCGCGGTAGCGATATTCTTCGGTGAGGGACCGTACCTTGGCCTGAATGTAACTGTTCAGCTTACGCTGCATGGATTCAGCGATATCCTGGCCGTTGCCCGAGACCGCTTCGGCCGCGCCGATAATCCCTTTCGGGGTGAAGTAGATGCGGTCGGTCGAGATCGAGATATAGGCTCCAGCCGAGATCGCTTCACTGTCGATAAAGGTGTAGACCTCGCCGCTGAAGTTGTCGATTGCCTCCATGATGTCCAGGGTTGACCCAAGGACCCCGCCGGGAGTGTTCATTTGGATAATCACTGTATCGACTCCATTTTCTTCGGCCAGTTTTAGTCCCCGGCGAAGAATGTAGAAGGTAGGAGTAGTGATCTGGTCCTTGACGGGAAGAATGTAGACTGCGGTTTTCTCACCCGAAGGTTGCACCTCTATTGTCTCAACCGTCTCGACCGCCTCGGCGTCCGGCAATGCCTCGTCCTGAGCTGCGCCAGCGAAAGAGCAGCAGAAAAGCATCAGGGCGAAAAAGGTTCGAAAGCGAAGCACTGGAGAAGACAGTAGGGGAAGCGTATGCGAATTCAAGTTCAACCGGAGGGATTCGTCGAAGATCACGTACCTCGGCGCGCACCTCTTCTATTGCTGGTTCGAGACGGGCCTGTGCCGTCAGTTTCGCCCGGTTTTCGGGCACTGCCTTCCGCGGCAGATTAGATTTCGCGAACGGGAATCCCTCGTTCGCGGAGGAAGCGCTTGGCTTCGGGGATCGAATAGGTGCCAAAGTGGAAAATGGAGGCCGCGAGGACCGCACTGGCATTGCCCTGATCGAGAACATCGGCCAAGTGGTCCAATTTGCCGGCGCCGCCGGAGGCGATCACAGGAACTTCGACCGCATCACTGACCGCGCGGGTCAGTTCGATGTCGTAACCATTCTTCATTCCGTCCTGATCCATGCTGGTCAGGAGGATTTCACCGGCTCCCAGAGAGACGGCTTTTTTCGCCCATTCGACAGCGTCGAGCTCGGTTGGGTTGCGCCCCCCGTGAGTGTAGACCCGCCAGCGGTCTTCGCCGGGTTCTTTCTTGGCGTCGATCGCGAGAACGATGCACTGGTTGCCGAATTTAAGGGAGGACTTGAGGATTAACTCCGGATCGATGATCGCAGCCGTGTTGAGGCTGACCTTGTCGGCACCGGCCTTGAGCATGGTGCGGATGTTGTCCACATTGCGCAGCCCGCCGCCGACGGTGAGTGGCATGAAGCACTCGGAGGCGGTCCGCTCGACCACATTGAGCATGATCTCGCGCTCATCACTGGAAGCCGTGATGTCGAGGAAAACGAGCTCGTCGGCACCCTGTGCCTCGTACGCCTTGGCGGATTCGACGGGATCGCCTGCGTCGCGCAGCTCTTCGAACTTCACCCCCTTGACCACGCGGCCGGCGGCAACGTCGAGACAGGGGATGATTCGAACACTAAGCATCGGCCAGAGTCAGATCGGGGTCGAACTCTACGGCAAATCGGTAGATTTGGCCCGGACGGAGGACGAGAGGATGATTGCGTGCAATCGTCTGAAGGTAGAACAGGGGACCCCAGTAGGTACGGGAGTCCGGGTCCTGTGCGACGATCTCGTTCTCCTGCCATTCGCCCTGGAAGTCATCCTTGAGGATGTTGGGGCGCAGACCCTCCTCGCCGAGCTTGAGCGAAGTGCCCACGCGGTGACGGGAGTGTGGCATTCCCACGGCCAGAACGTAGCGCATGCTATCGATCGTGGTCTGAGATTTTACCTCAAAAGCGAATTCACTGGTGATCTTGGTACCCTTGAATTCCCAACGGACCTTACAAGAGCCAAGATTTGGAATAATCTTTTCTTCGACCGTGATGAGGTCGGGCTGCTCGTAGGCAAAGAAGAGGGAGTTGCGACGCCCGATACCGGTCACGCAGCTCTTGCCGTAGTAGCAAGGGACAACCCGCTGTTCACCGAAATTGAGTTCGGGAACCATGATGGGGAGGTAGCGGTTTGTCGGCCAGTCGAAGATTCCCGGGCTGTGTGGAAAGGCCAGGGAGTCCGAGTTGGCCCGACCGCGATTGCCCACGAGTGGGATCTGCAGGTGGAGGCCGGAGGCGGCATCGCTGTAGCTGAAAAGACCGTTTTCGCGGCGTCCGCGCTGGTACAGAGTGAATTTACCACCGGATTTGGCGGGAGCCGGGCGAGCATCGCTCAGAGTGCCACCGATGGAACGGGCCAACCGTGACCACTGGCTGAGGTAGCGCGCCGCATCGAAGTTTGCCATCCGTGTGGTGTGGCGGTCGATGGTCGAACGCTCTTCGTCGCGAATGACGAGGAAGCCTTGCTCAGGGTCGACGTAAGTTTGGAAAAAGTACTGGAAAAGACGACGGAGGACGTCGAGATAGACCGGCTTTTTCTCGGGGGTGATCCAGTCATCCCGCAACGCTTGGAGGATGATGCTGATGCAGTGCATCTGGCCGTAGGCGCCGATGTTCTCACCGTAGGCCCAGCCGAGACCGTCCTGGCGAACCAGGTCGGGCATCATCTTCACGTATTTTTCAGCGTGAGTGCGCAGGCTCGGGAGCTTGCGGTCGCGCAGGTGCAGATTGGCGTGCAACTGCAGTGACTGGCGAATCATCACGAAAGCGAGGATCCCGTAGACATCGAAAGTGCCACCAACGCCTTCACCACCCGCATCGTCGAAGAAACCGCAGGAGCTGTTGCTCTTGATCTGCTCGAGGAAGCGCTCGATGAGTTTTCCGGTCTCGTCCTTCTTGGTGAGGCCGAAGCTAAAGCGGGTCACTGCCTTGGCGATGTTGAACGCCTGGCGATGGTCGGAGAACTCCGAGCGCATGAGCATTTGGCGGTCAAGCGCTTCGCGGGTTTCATCCACTAGTCGGGCCCAAACGGCATTCCGATCTTTGGCGGGACCAAAGGAAAGCAAGCCCAGTCCAGCGTATGCGAGACCGTTTTCGTTTCGCTCTTCGTCGAAGACTTGTGCAGTAATCGTACGGGCGGCGAGGTCGACCAGATCGAATTCCTCGATCTGAGTTTCCCCAGTTGCCCGGTAGTATTCACCGATCGCAAGTGCCGCGTGTCCGGGCTCGTTGGCGACTGCAGCTTCTGCGTCAAGAGGGGAGAGGGTCCCGTCCTCGTTAATGGCCCCTAGATTATTCCAGAGGATAGATTTGGCCAATTCCTGGCACTGTTCGGCAAATGGATGTTCCATCCGGTTCTTCGGTATTCGTTGGTCTCTGGTTGAAAAAAGGGTTTTCGGCGGGACGAAAAGCCTTCCTTGATGAGCATTCTCTATGGGGTTGGCAACACCGAATCCCTTGAGAAGTGCGGAAAAGAGTTGTTAAAGATTGAGTAAGCGGAGGAACTCACGGTTTGTGGAGGTCTTTCCGATGCGGGATAAAATGGTTTCAGCGGCGTCTTCGGGCCGGAGGCTCGCCATGGCGCGGCGGAAGAATTGAGTCTTCTCCAGGACGTCTGGCTCGAGGAGGAGTTCCTCGCGGCGGGTGCCCGAGGCGTTGACGTTGATGGCGGGCCAGAGGCGGAGTTCTGCGACTTTACGGTCGAGGACCATCTCCATATTCCCGGTTCCTTTGAATTCCTGGAAGATGAGGTCGTCCATCTTGCTTCCGGTTTGGATCAGGGCGGAGGCGACGATCGTCAGGCTGCCGGCTTCTTCGGTTTTCCGCGCTGCGGAGAAGAGTTGCCGGGGTTTTTCCAGGGCCCGGATGTCGAGACCGCCGGTCATGGTGCGTCCACCCCCTCCTTTCCCGGAGTTGTAGGCGCGGGAGATACGAGTCAGCGAGTCGACGAGCAGGACGACGTCCTTGCCGACTTCGACGAGTCGTTTCGCCCGATCGATGGCCAGTTCGGCTACGCGGATGTGGTTGTGGATCTCTTCGTCATTGGACGAGGCGTAGAGTTCCGCATCCACGGTGCGGCGAAAGTCAGTCACCTCCTCGGGGCGCTCATCGCAGAGTAGTACCATGAGGTGACACTCGGGATGGTTTTCCTGCACGCCAGCGGCGATATCTTTAAGAAGAGTGGTTTTGCCGGTCCGGGGTGGGGCGACGATCAAGCCGCGTTGGCCTTTCCCAATTGGGCAGAAGAGATCCATCAGGCGCGTGGTGAGGCGCTCGTCTTTGGACTCCAGAGTGATTTTCTCGTCGGGGGTGACGGTTGTCAGTTGGGTAAAGGCAAAACGGGTGCGACGCTCCTCGACGGTGTCGCCATCGATGCTATCGAGGAACCGAACTTTTGGGTTCGGGAAGCGGGAGTCGTGTAACGCCCGGCCTCGAAGCATGCTGCCCTGCTGCAGCCGGAATCGACGAATCAGCTCTTTGGGAACAAAGGCATCATTCGGGCGCTGCCGTCCGTTGTAGGCCGTCTGCAGGAGTTGCCCCGTTTTGTTCTTGAGGATCTCGAGGACTCCTTCGACTTCAATTTCGTTGGAGCTGGCGTTGGTTTTGGATTCTGACATCCGTGAAAAATAAATCAGTCAATGGGTTCGGCCGTGATACGGGCCGGTGAGGGAAACTGCGAAGGCAATTTCAAGGTCGATGGCATTGCTGGTGGAAAGGGGCAGTGAAGCGCGCTTCCATTCATTTCAATGACGCAATGCCTTCGAAAGGCTGTAGTCAGCCCGAAAGTGGAAGAGGGTGTCAACGCAGAAATCCTGCAGGATCCCCAAGGGGTGTGGCGCAGTGAGTGATTCCCCGCCCCTGTTTCTTTTCCTCTTTGCAGGAGAGCCGCGGGTGGTCGCGATGATCGGCAATGGATTTCCCTCCTCCTTTTTCTTGGGAATGTCTCGTTTTGTGTCCGGTTCCTTCTCTCTTGGGAAATAACGAATCAACGAATCTGGATATTTTGATATAATAACTTGCGCCAGGGCACTCTTGGGTACAGGGTGGAGGAGATATGAGTCAGAATTTTGTATTTTCCTCGGAATCTGTTGGCGAAGGACACCCGGACAAGGTGGCGGACTTTATCTCCGACAGCATATTGGATGAATGTCTTTCGCAAGACCCGCAAAGCCGCGTGGCTTGTGAGACCCTGGTGAAGAGCAACTGCGTTTTTCTCGCAGGTGAGATCACCACCAAGGCAAAATTTGACTACGAACAAACCGTCCGCGATGCGATTCGCGAGATCGGTTACACGAACGATGATGACATCTTCAAAGCAGAGGATGTGTTTATCTCGAACAACCTGACGAAGCAGTCCAAGGACATCGCACAGGGAGTCGATGCCGAGGCGGCCGACGGCAAGAAGACCGCAGAACAGGGTGCGGGAGACCAAGGGATTATGTTTGGCTTTGCCTGTGACCAGACTCCGGAGTTGATGCCAGCGCCGGTTATGTTCGCGCACCGCTTGTTGCGGGAGATGGCTCGTCAGCGCAAGGGCGTCGGAATCGAGTGGCTCCGCCCTGACGTGAAAAGCCAGGTTGCAGTCAAGTTCGAGAAGGGTGAGATCGTGGGCATCGAGAACGTCGTGATCTCGACGCAGCACACGGAGAGCGTGTCCCACCGCGAGATCGAAGAATTTTGCATCGAGGAAGTTGTGCGCAAAGTGCTCCCCTCGGATTTGCTGTCGGACAAAACCGAATTTTTGATCAACCCGACCGGTAAATTTGTGATTGGAGGCCCGCAAGGGGACGCCGGTCTCACTGGTCGTAAGATCATTGTCGACACCTACGGTGGATGGGCCCGTCACGGCGGCGGCGCTTTCTCCGGGAAAGATCCTTCGAAAGTAGACCGTTCAGCGGCCTATTTCTGCCGTTGGGTTGCGAAGAACATTGTAGCGGCTGGGCTGGCCACAAAATGTGAGCTCCAGGTTGCCTACGCGATCGGCTACCCGTACCCGACATCGGTACACGTGGATACCTTCGGCTCGGCCAAGAAGGGGTTGACCGAGGAAGCAATCGCGGCCGCCGCACAGAAGGTCTTTAGCTTCAAGCCAGCGGACATCGTCGCCCAGCTAGACTTGCTCCACCCCATCTATCGGGCGTCCACCCACTACGGACATTTCGGAAAGTCCGATTTGCCATGGGAGCAAACCAACAAAATTGACGACCTCCTCGCAGAGGTTTGATCCAAAGAATCAAGGAGAGAATTATTATGGGAACTCAAACTCAAACCAACACCGACTACAAAGTAGCGGACATCAGTCTTGCTGATTTTGGCCGTCGCGAAATCAACATCGCGGAAAAGGAAATGCCGGGCCTGATGGCGATCCGTGAAAAGCATGCTGCAGAGAAGCCACTGGCTGGCGTTCGCGTGAGCGGTTCATTGCACATGACGATTCAGACGGCGGTCCTCATCGAGACCCTCGTGGATCTCGGTGCCGACGTTCGTTGGGCGAGCTGCAACATCTTCTCGACTCAGGATCACGCCGCTGCAGCGATTGCCGCGTCGGGTGTTCCGGTGTTTGCCTGGAAGGGTGAGACTTTGGAAGAATACTGGTGGTGCACCTACCAGGCGCTCACATGGCCAAATGGTAAGGGCCCGAATTTGATCGTCGATGACGGTGGAGATGCGACCCTGCTCATTCATAAGGGCTGTGACCTCGAAGACGGCGACGACTGGGTAGACCAGCCGGCGGAGTCCAAGGAGGAGGGTGTGATCAAGGACCTGCTCAAGAAAGTGAAGAGCGAGGACCCAATCCATTGGCACAACGTAGTGAAAGAATGGAAGGGTGTTTCAGAAGAAACTACCACCGGTGTTCACCGTTTGTACCAGATGCACGAGAAGGGTAAGCTCCTCGTTCCTGCGATCAACGTGAACGATGCCGTAACCAAGTCGAAGTTCGACAATCTTTACGGCTGCCGCGAATCCCTCATCGATGGGATCAAGCGCGCGACGGACGTTATGATTGCCGGTAAGGTAGCTGTCGTTTGCGGGTACGGTGATGTCGGCAAGGGATGTGCCCAAGCCCTCCGCGGAATGGGTGCCCAGGTTTTTGTGACCGAGGTTGACCCTATCTGCGCGCTGCAAGCCGCTATGGAGGGATACAAGGTGACTACGGTTGAAGATTCGATGGGAATCGCAGACATCTACGTGACCACCACCGGGAACAAGGACATCATCACTTTCAAGCACATGGAAGGGATGAAGGACCAAGCCATCGTTTGTAACATTGGTCACTTCGACAACGAGATCCAGATGTCTCAGTTGGAGTCCGCTCCGGGAGTTTCCTGCATCAACGTGAAGCCTCAGGTGGATCAGTGGACTTTCCCCGACGGGCACGCGATTTTCATCCTTGCTGAAGGACGTCTGGTCAACTTGGGCTGCGCCACAGGTCACCCATCCTTCGTGATGTCGAATTCGTTCGCCAACCAAGTGCTCGCACAGGTTGAGCTCTGGAAGAATCTCGATAGCTACAAGCCCGGCGTGTACATCCTGCCCAAGCATTTGGATGAGGAAGTCGCCCGTCTCCACTTGGAGAAAATTGGAGCGAAGCTGACGGTTCTCTCCGATGACCAAGCTGATTACATCGGCGTGAAGGTCGGCGGCCCTTACAAGCCCGAGCACTACAAGTACTAAACGATTCCGTTTTTTTGCGAAGGTCGGAGGGTGCAGTTCACCCTCCGGCCTTTTTTTTGCGCAAGAGCGGATGGATTGCTCTCGGGTGAAGTGCGTTCAGAGAATGTAGATGAGGATGATGCTCGAGATACCCAGGAACATCCACCAGTAGATCAGGCTTTTCGACTCGAGGAACTTCATGCCCCAAAAGCAGCAGTAGGAAACCGGGGCGTCGATCAGGATGAGGAAGAGCGCTGTCCAGAAGCTGGCGGTCCAGAGCCAGTCGAAATAAAAGGTGACCAGCACGAAGGAGGCGGTCGTTTTCCTGGGACTGGATATCTCAAGATTGATCTTCTGAAACGATCCGACGATGATCATGTTCAGGTAGACGAAAATCAGCATGTCAGTTTTTCCTGTGGTCGCGTGAACAAGTGTGGTCGCGGATTCCGCCGTTTCGCTATTGGCCGCTCTCAGTCAGTTTGACCAAGCTAAACTGGTCGGGGTCCTCAGGATTTCGGAAGAGGGTGAACGACTGAGTGGGAACGGGACGATCGAAGATTTTGAATTCAATTCTTTCGAATCCCTGGAGCGTATATCTACTCATTCCTGTTCCACACCAATCCCAGTCCGCTGCAGTCCATTTTCCCTCGATCCATTCTTTTTGGAAAAGTTGCGGAAGATCTTTGGCGTACCCGAAGTAGGTTAACGGGTGCTTTGTCGGATTGGTGACCTCCACTAAAATGAATCCGTCCACGCTTTTGAGCTGTTTCACCTTCGGCACAAAGGCGAGTTCGGACTCATCGTCTCCGTGGGCGACTTGGGCCTCCCATCCCGCCGATCGAATCACAAGTAATGCCAAGGCAGAGGTGTAGAGGAAGAGACGTTTCATGGCTTGATCGAACGGGAGGTCCAAAGTGGTATGATTCCGATGAGGAATATGGCTGTCCCGAGATAGGCGGGCAGTAGGTGGAAAAAGTCGGTGTACCCGACGTAGAAGTGGATGCCGATCGCGGCCGAGAAACCGAACACTCCGGAGAGCGTGATTACCTGGCGTAGGCTGTGAGTGACCGGGGCGTTGACGAGTATCAGCCATACCGTGACGCCGGTTGTTAGAAGCCCCCCGCCAAATCCTGCGCGGTCGTGGGCGATCACGCCGACGAGTGAGCTGGAGATCTCCTGGATATCGAGAGAGCACAGCTCGATAAACTGTAAATCCTGGGGGACGAAAACAGTAGTGATCCCAATGAAGCAGATGACGAGCCCGCCTAGGATGAGTCCCGCAGCGTAGAGCAAGAGACAGAGGGCCGAAAGGACGGGGCGGAATGATTGACGGATGATTCGGCGAGAAGGCTTGATGCTCCAAGTTCCCTTCGTCTGTTTCCGCGATTTGAGGATTCCGATGAGGTAGACGGGAATGAGGGCCAGAGTGGCGGCGCCGTGCCAATGATCCAGGTAGCCGTAGCCGATGTAGAGTAGGAAGCTCCCAAAGCCGGTGACTCCCGACACTACAAAGGTATTCCACGCCCAACGCTGACCGCTCGCCAGAGGATAGTAGGCCAGCCACATATAGAGTGATCCCATCGCGAGAAGTACTCCTCCGAAGGCGGCCCGGTCGTGGAGCATGAACTTCACCAAATTGGGGGAGATCACCGAGAGCTCGCTCGCGTCGAACCCGATTTGGTACACGTCGTGTGGAAGGAACTCGGAACGAAAGGCCAGAAATAGTGCGAAGGCTCCCGACAGGCATAGCGCGAGCCCCGTAAACACGAGTGGGAAGATCCCGCGATCAGTAAGAGATGCAAAAATACCGCGATCCCGTTCCATGGGCTACTGGGTGGATTGGATGGCTGTTGCTTTTCTCATGGTGCGGTACGATTCGAAAAACTGTGCGAAATTTGCGCCGAAAATGGAAGGTTGAATCGAGAAATTCGACCGGAAAGGATCGCCGCAGGCCATCGGGGGGAGCTCCCGGGAAAAGCAGGAAATGGCTTAATATGTTGACAAAGTCTACTAAATGGAGAGTTGTTGTGTTTATCAACTAAGTGTTGCCTTCACTACGACGTTTTCTCGGTTCGTGTGAAGTGCCGCACAGATCATTGCCAGGCGGCAAAGAAACCCTAATCGAAATGGCTAAACCAAAACCAACCGAACTGGAAGTAGTCCAGACCTCACGAATCAGCGAGCACATGGTGCGGGTGACCTTGGGAGGTTCGGGTCTCACCACCTTTCCGCAGGATCAGGAAAGTGCCTACATCAAGCTGATCTTTCCCGCAGTGGGTGGGGGTGGTCCTCACCTGCGCACCTATTCGATTCGGAATCAGCGTGCGGACGGGATCGACATCGACGTCACCCTGCATGAGCCGATGGGGTTGGCGTCTACCTGGGCGCTGAATGCTGTGGCGGGAGATCGGATTCTCGTGGGTGGGCCCGGGCCCAGGAAATTGATCAATCACGATGCCGATTGGTATCTACTCGTCGGCGACATGACGGCGCTCCCCTCGATCAGTGTGAACCTCGCAAAGTTGCCGTCCGAAGCACGCGGATACGCCCTGATTGAAGTGATGAGTGAGGACGACATCCAAACCATCGAGCATCCAACGGGTGTCACGGTTCGCTGGTTGGTGAATCCTCATCCCGGCGGCGAAGGTTCGGCGTTTCTCTCCGCGGTCGAGGCATTGCCATGGTTGAAGGGTCGAGCGGCTGTCTGGGCGGCCTGTGAGTTTAACGGGATGAAGGTTCTGCGCCGGTACTTCCGAAAAGTACGAAATGTGCCCTTGAGCCATTTGTACCTCTCCAGCTACTGGAAATTGGGACAGGCAGAAGAAGGGCACAAAGCCGCGAAGCGTGAAGACAGTGAGAGCGAGGAGGCCCTGGTCTGAATCGAGGCCGAACCGTCTTGTCGATTCTAGCGGGATCCACCGAGACGCGTGGAGCCCTCGATCCCACTCAGTCGAGTGACAGGTCTTCGCGTACCTCCGACCACAGGTGGGCATAGGCTTGCGAGGCAGGAGACCTCCGGGCAAAGGCGGCAACCGGCCTGCGGTGTTCTCCCATCTGCTCAATCACACTGGCGGCCGGAATGATCGAGGAGAGAAACGGAGAGTCCTCGCTGGAGAAATCCTGGATCGTCTCGCGGTGGAGCTTCTTGCGCCTGTCGGCCATGGAAAAGAAAGCGCGGAGCTTCTTTTTCGAGAGCTTCTCTTTCTTGAAGAATCCCTGAACTTGCTCAAAGCAGTTGATGGAAAGCGTGGAGGGAATGGTCGGTACCAGGACTCGGTCCGACAGTTGGAAAAGATTTTCCGAGAGGAGGGTGATCCCCGCCGGAGCGTCGGCAATGATCAAATCGTAGTGTCCGCGAAATCCCTTAAAGAGAGAGCTCAGGGCCGTCTCGGATTTCTTCTCCTCCTCGAGCTTGCGGTCGAGGTTGCGGAATTCCAGGTGGGCCGGAAGGACATCCAGATGAATAAACTCGGTCTGGCAGATTTGCTTATGGGCAAACGATTTTCCCTTGAGCAGCTTTCCCGTTTTCATGGAATCGGGCGAAGACGCATTCAAGTAGAACGTAGCGGCAGCCTGGGGGTCGAGATCGCAAAGAAGTACGTTGAATCCATCCTGAGCCGCGGCGTGAGCAAGATTCACGGAGGTCGTTGTTTTACCTACCCCTCCTTTGAGATTATAAATCGAAAGAATCTTCATAATAAAATAGTCCGTTTGTTGAACAAAAGGAGTCCGGTTGCGTCAAGTTTGCGTCTAAATTGACACAGTCGATGGAGAGATGTTCTCAAGACGGAGAAGGGCGGAGAAAACTCTCGATGTTGTCGAAATGGGAACGGATGGCCTCCAGTGGCCGGGACGATTCGACAATCTCTTTGAACAGGCCTGTTTTCTCGGCCTTGAGCTTCTGGATGTTCTCTTCAATCGTTCCCTGGGCGACGAGGCGGTAGACGAAAACAGTCTTCTGCTGGCCGATGCGGTGAACCCGGTCAATGGCTTGCTGCTCGGCGGCAGGGTTCCACCACGGATCGAGAAGAAATACGTAGTCGGCCGCGTGCAGAGTGATGCCGGTACCGCCCGCTTTGAGGCTGACCAGCATGACGGCGGCCTTGCGGTACTTTTGGAATTCAGCGACCGGGGATTCGCGGTCTCGCGTGGAGCCGGTCAGCCGGAACTGGCGGATGTCGGGAAATTGTTGGGCGAGGAGTTCCTCGGTCCGATCGAGAAGGGTGACAAACTGGCTGAAGATGACGACCTTTCGCGGTCCGACCAGAATCTCGTTCAAATTCTCACTCAGGGTTTCCAGTTTACCGGAGAGCTCGGAGAGGGGGAAATTGTCGGAAATACCGGCTTCCTCGCGGAAGTCGGTAGGGAGGAGGCGCAGGTCGCAGCAGGCTTGTCGAAGTCGGGTAATTGCGGTGAGAAAGTGAAGGCTGCGCTGCCCCGATGTTTGATGAAGGCCGCCCTTGAACTCCTTGAAAACGGTATCGGCGATGCGGTTGTAGATCTTGCGCTGTTGATCTCCCATCGAACACAGTAACTCGGTCTCGACCTTGGGAGGCAGCTCCTGGGCAACTTCCTTTTTCGTCCTGCGGATGAGGAACGGCGCGGCCTGGATGCGAACCCGCTCCACCAATGCCTTGCGATCGCGGTTGATTTCGTCGATGAATTCGCGGCGACTGCCGAGGAGGTCCGGCATGAGAAATCGGAAGATGGACCACAGGTCCATGTGGCTGTTCTCAATCGGTGTACCGGTGAGGGCAATACGGTGTTGGGAGTGGATTCCGAAACAAGCGCGGCTGACCTTCGCGTCGGGGTTTTTGATCTGTTGGGCTTCGTCCAGAACGGCGTAGCGGAACTTGGTCTCCTCGAGGTGTGAGCGGTGCCGGCGCAGCTGAGTGTAGCTGGCGACCCAGAGGCAGCCCTCGGTGTGCTCGCGCCAGGACTCGCTCGATCGAAGGACGCGCACCGGCATGCCGGGGAAAAAGCGTTGAGCCTCCCGCGTCCAGACCGATACGACACTCGCTGGACAAACTACGAGAGAAGGAGTTTCGAATCCGTCACAGGAAAGTAGTGACAAAATCTGGATCGTCTTCCCCAGCCCCATCTCGTCAGCGAGGAGGGGATGGCAATCGTTTTTGCAGAGGTGGTATAGGTGGGCGACCCCGCGGCTTTGGTAGGGCCGGAGGAAATCGGGTGTGCCGGCCGGTGGTTTCGGGGAAGGTGATTTGAGGGTCTCGATCCAGCCACCGACCTCGGGAGAGAGGTGGAAGTTGATCGCGTGGTTCTGGAAGAGACTCAGGAACAGGTAGGGCGGGAGGTCTTTCTTTCGATTGCCGGGTAGGCGGTCGATCTGGCGGGAGATCTCGATCCCGTCGGGGTCGAGCCGGACGAGTCCCCGGCCGGGGAGGAAGAGGGGGCTCTCCTTTCGTCGAAGCAACCGTTCGATCTCTGCGTCGGAAAGGACCTCGTCGCCGAGGGTCGAGGACCATTCGAGGTTGAGGCCTCCGGTTTCGGCTGAGCGTTCGACAGTGGCGTGCAGGCGGACTTCCCGCTGGCCGAGATTGAGCAGGTCGACCTCGGCAGTTTGGCGAATGTCAAAGGAGCTTTTCCAGGAAGGGATGCCGTTGCGCAGGAAGCTGAGAAACTTCTCGGATTCCCCCATCTCGAAGACCGCCGACTTGTTGTTGAACCGGAAGCCATTGCGCAGGGCCATGTGGGAGAGCTGGATCAAGCGTTCCCGGCGGAGGGAAGAGTCCTGGCTGTCTTGCTCATGGTTCGGCAGAGCGCGAAAACAGAGTTTCTCCCCCTCAATGAAAAATAGGAGAACCGGCCGGGCCTCGGGCTCGCTGCGGCGGGCGGGTTCGGGTCGCTGGTTCTTCTCCGGGGCTTGCGGGGTATCGGCCGTCTCGGCCTTGGGGCGGATCGGTGTGGGATCCTTTTCGAAGGGCAATGGAGTGAGCCGGTCGGCGAGGAGTTCTTCGGTTTCGTAGAGCCCGGCTACCGCAATGGCTTGGCCGAGCTCGTGGTCATTGCGGGAGTCACGGACGAGCGGCCCGATACGGGACCATTCCACGATGGAGTAGGCTTCGCCGTCATCCGTGTTGACCGAAACGGTCAGATCCTGGCGGGTGATTTCGACTTCGACGATGGCATTGTCGCGGTAGAATTTTCTTCCGAGATCCAAAACTTTCTCGGGAAAGTAATGTTCCCAGTCACGAGAAAGCCAGTTGGACCAACGTTTGAGAGCTGATTCAGAGTACTTGTGCCTAGCATCGCGAGTAAACATGGAATCCACCATTGAAGACCATTTGTGGTGTAGTATCAATTCCGCGTTTTGCAAATACGACTATTTCGTTGAAGTGCCATGGAACGGGGGGACCTGCGGCCTCTCCGCGGTGTCGGGAACCCCCGCTATCGTTTGCTGAACCCGAGCCGGTTCACCCCGTGAAGGTGAGAGTATTGCTCGAGCCGTACCCTCCAATATTCCGCGAGATTGTCCCGGCTGGAAAACCAGAGTTGGTGGTGGATCCGGCGCAGTTCTTCGGTGTTTTTCAGGCAGGCCTCAATCTGATCCGTGGAGAGGCTCGGCATGCCCTCGGTCAGGAGTTGGTCGATCAGGTCGCGGGAGAGTTCTTCGCCGGAAACCGAGGGGTTGATGCGGATGTGGAGGGCGTTGACGTAGGGGTCGAGAAAAGCGAGGGAGGCACCCTGAAGATTCCCGCGGGATAGGTCTTCGCGCATGGAGGCTGTCCCTTGGATGAGGACATCAAGGACCTCGGGGGAGGCACTCTCCTCCGGCATCGAGAGGATTTTTTTCTGGCCGGCAGTGCGCCCTACGGACGGTGAGCCGAGGAGCATGGCGACCGGAATCGAGGTGATCAGAGGGATGAAGATCGGGCTCAACCACCAGAAAAAGGCACCGTCGTAGTAGGCGGCAACGGCGCCCCAGATGATCCCGATCAGCGTGACCAGCCAAAGATTGCGGAAGGCGGTGCCAAAGGAGACACCGTCGCCGGCATCGCGCGCTTGGGCGTTCCAAGAGGTCTTGGAGCCCAAGGGGATGATGATCATGAAAAAGCTGTGGAAGATCATCATCGTGGGTGCGATCCAGGCTGAAATCAGGCTCTCACAAAATACGTTGCAACACCCGCGGAGAGCCGAGGTGTGGCCCCGCCGAACTGAGTCGTACCACGCGAGCACTTTCGGGCCGAGGAGCAGCATGGCCGTATACCCGAGGACAAGAGCTCCCTGGGTGGGCAAGCTGATTTCCAGTCCCCAGGAGCGCAGCATGCCGTCGATGGGAACGAAGGAGAGACCCGTGCGGGAGAACTGGACCACGACCAAGGTGCACAAGACGAGGAATACGAACCACAGCAGGGACCCCGCGTAGGAGAGGATCCCATTGAGAAAGTGGATGCGGTTGCGCCCGGGCATCCCCTTGGCGAACAAGAGCCAAATGTGCTGGAGGTTTCCCTGGCACCAGCGCCGGTCCCGTTGGAGGGAGTCGAAGAGATTTTCCGGGCCCTCCTCCCAGGTGCCGCCGGTATCGGGGGTCAGCATCACCTTGAAGCCCGCTCGCCGCATGAGAGCAGCCTCGACGAAATCATGGCTGAGAATACTGCCGCCCACGGGTTCTCGGTAGGGGAGGTGGGGGAGATCGCAATGATCCATGAAGGCTTTCACACGAATAATCGCGTTGTGGCCCCAATAGTTCCCGTGATTGCCCTGCCACGTGGCGAGCCCGCGGGAAAAGTGTTCACCGTAGACCCGATTGGCAAACTGGAGAGCTCGGCCAAACAGGGTTTGTGCCCGCCAGAGCCGTGGGACCGTCTGCAGGATGCCGAGTTTGGGGTCGGTCTCCATCACGTCGACCAAGTGGGTCAGAGTCTCTCCTTCGATGACGCTGTCGGCATCGAAGATCACCATGTAGCGATAGCGTTGGCCCCATTTTTCGAGAAAATCGCGCACGTTCCCGGCCTTTTTTCCGACATTCTCCGCCCTGCGCCGGTAGTGGATGCGTGATAGCCCGCCGAGCCGCCGGGACAGCGCCATCCAGCCGATCTCTTCTTCGATCCATTTGTTGGGATCGCGGGTGTCACTGAGAATGAAAAAGTCGAATTGATCGAGGCGGCCTGTTTTCTCGAGAGAGCGGTAGGTGGTTTCCAGGCCGGCCAGGACGCGAGCCGGCTCTTCATTGTAGACTGGGAAGAGGAGGGCGGTCGGGGCTTTGCGGGACGCGGAGGTAGTGGGTGGCGAGCTGGGTCGCTGCGCGGAGGATTTCCTGCGGAGGAATCCGACCACCCCTTGGCAGAAGCCGAACGACACCTGGGCAAAGAGGACCGCTTGGACGACGATCATGGCGTGCTTGAGGCCGTATATCTGGGTCCGCCAGAGAAAGTCGCTGAAGAGGAGGACCCCTGCGATCCAGACAAAGAACCAGAAGGCAAAAAAGGCCCAGCCGATGCCTGCCTTCTCCTCGATGATCCACGGTTCGGGTCGATTGGGTTCTGGGGATGTCATCGGGTGAAGTAGTAGAGGATCGCGATGAGAGAGATGACGAAGGCCGCCAAACCGACTCGCCGGAGAATTGGGCGCTTGTCCAATTCGCGGAGCGCCTGGTCGGCGAGGTCTGACCAGGGGCCGTAGTCGATGGGCCGCTCACCCATTTGAGAGTGCTGGAACTCGGGGCCGGCCTCGAAATAGTGGGCGCGGAGGTTCTGGATAAAGGCTGGCGGCCAAGGCGCCGGTTGGAGGAAAAACTGTCGCCATCCGCTGCCGGTTTCGAACAGGAGGAGGGCGAGGTAGCCTCGTTCGAGGATGTGGGTCGGGGGAGTGTCGGAGGGGAGGTCGAGCGCCTCGCGAAACCAATTGCAGACGAGGCTTTCGCATTCTTCGAGCGTTGCGGCGGCCGCGCGGTCGCAGGCCCCCGAGTCGATGCGGACGACCGCGCCCTTGAGAATGCGGTGAATCAGCGCGCTGCGCTGGAGAGTGTTGTCAATCCGCAGCGCCGAGAGGTAGGCGTCCACCCGGCGGTAGGCATCATCCCATTCGCTCTCGGTGGTCCCTTCCGGGAGTTTCCATTTTACGGTTTCCAGGGAAGGGTCCATGTCTCGGTCAGCACTTGATCATTCAATTTGAGAAAGGCGCGGAGCTCTGCGGCAGTTTCGGCCGAGGCGGACTCGGCGAGATAAAGCACCAGCCGCCAGCTATTGTTGAAGGGGTTCTTCTCGAGGGTGAATTCTTCGACGATATTCTCGGGGGAGGTGGTGAGGACGACCTCAATATTTTCGGACGGAGCGAGATCGGTGAGCCGGCCTCCGCCCCAGTCGATCACGATTTGGCGTCTCCCGTCGAGTGCCCGGCCCTGGCGGGTCGCCTGGGCCCATCCGTTCGGGGATGGGTTCATCGTGGGTACGCTCAGCTCGTAGGAGAACCAGTAGGGCTCGAGGGGGACGGGCGTCTTTTTCGGGATCCACATCGCGGCGATGTTGTCTTCGGTCTCTGTCTGGGTCGGCAGTTCGAGGAGGTAGACGGATCCCGAACCGAATCCTTCAATGGGCTTCACCCATCCTCCGGGCCGGAGGTGGTAGGCGGCCTCGATATCCTCGTAGTTGCTAAACACTCGATCGCGCTGCAGGAGGCCCCAGGTTTCGATTCCGTCGAACTGGAAGAACGACTCGGAGAGGGCCTCGGGATTGGTGAGCGGGCGAACCAGGAACTCGCCCGATATCGACTCCATCACCAGGGTATCGGAGTCGTGGACCTCCGGCCGGTAGTCGTTGGGACGATCGAACGACACCTCACCGTACCAGAACATGCTTGAAAACGGGGCCAACCCGATCCGTTTCGGAATCTCGCGGAAGAAGAGAGTTCCCCGGACCTTCATGGTGGTGGGGTCGCCGGGGACCAACGTTAACTCATAGGCCCCGGTCACCCACTCATTGTCGAGCAGCGCGTAGATCAGAAGCTCGCGATCTTTCGGCTTTGGTTTGCGCAGCCAGATCTCGCGGAAAATCGGGAAGGACTCTCCCTCGGCGATTCCCGTATTGATGGCCAGGGCGCGGGAGGAAAGCCCCCAGATCTGACCCCGGCTGAGCATGCGGAAGTAGCTGCCTCCCTGAAAGACAGCGAGCTCATCGTAGACGTTGGGATCGTTGAGGGGATAGAGAATGCGGATGCCGGCATACCCCAAGTCACTCGGAAGCTCAGAGGCGAGGTCGCTGTTTTTCCCGTAGTCGAACAGTTCGGAAGAATAGGGGATGGTTTGTTTGTGTGTCGCCGTCGTCTCGTTGACGAGGACCCGCTCCTTGTAGAGATAGCCCAAGTGAAAAAACTCGATGCGAAACGGGAGATCCTCGTCGGCCCAGAGGGCTTTGATCGGATTGAAGCGGATTGAGCGATAGCCGTCGTAGTCGATCGACTGCAGCTCCTCGGGGATTACGGGCGGCGGACTGAAAGGCTTCTGGGCGAGATTGTGAGCGAGGTCCTCGACGTAGGTAAGATCGACAGTGACCCGTTCGGTCGCGGCCGAAAGGAAAGTGCACCCCGTAGCCAGTACGGTTAGGGCCCGAGGCCAGAGTGATGAAAATAGTCTCATAGTGCGAATCAATGTACTCAAATTTTCTTAGACGAATCTGCTGATTTTAGAAAAGCAATCCTACCCGTTTTGATGTGATATCTCCCATTGATCTGTGCACGATGAGCAATCCGAAAACGGTCGCAATTCCCATCTTATCGTTCTTTTGACGACAGGATTCCGGGGGTCCTTGGTCATTTTCTTCCGTGGAGACTTTCTCTCTTAGTGAATTTTTCGAGGCTCGGCAAATGAAGCCTCTCTATTGGGACCAATTCTCGGCTTTGACCAATGGACAGTGCAGTTTTTAGAGATCTACCGCGATGCAGGAGTGCGGGAGTCGGGGGTGGCGGTTACTTGTAACGCAGGCCCTCTGTTGACTGGTTCTCGGTAGCCTTGTTCGAGTGCCGATTTGGCGTAGTGCGCTATCTGTGCACAGAGAGTCATCCCTGGAATGTAAAATAGAATGACAAATAAGATACCTCGAGTAATTGTTGCTGGAATCGGAGGTTTTGCGGTTCGGCATCACGAAGCTCTCTACCAATTGGAGACCGAGGGTCTTCTCAAGGTTTGTGCGACCTGTGACCCGAGACTGAAGAAGCTCGAAACGGAAAGGAGGGATTTCGCTTTCCAGGAGAGAGGAGTTCGGGAATTTGAGAGCTTTTCGGAAATGATTGATACATGTGGTCAGAACTTGGGGTCCCGGGATTGGGTGTCACTGGCGACACCCATCCCTTGTCACGAAGAAATGCATCGGATCTGTTCAGAGAAAGGGATTCCTTGTTACCTTGAGAAGCCGCCCACGTTGGACCCTGAAGCATTGGAGCGGATGATCGCAAGAGATGAGCGCGGAAAATATTCAACCGCGGTGGGATTCAATTTTGTCAGCCAGGCAGGGCGTTTGGCCCTCAAGAGGCGACTGTTGGATGGTGAGTTTGGTCCGATCTGTGAGGCGAGGTTTTCGGGTGCGTGGAGAAGGTCTTTTGGATACTTTTCCCGAAGCTCTTGGGCTGGAAAGATCTTTCTGGCCGATCGACTTGTTCTCGATTCGTGCTTGGGGAATGGAATGTCCCATCATGTTCATAACCTACTTTTTCTCTGCGGTACATCGGGTCTGAATTCATGGGCCTCTTGTAAGAATCTGCGTTCGGAGTTGTATGCTGTGAGTTCGGAGGAGGGGCCTGATACTATCTTCGTTGAGGGACTTTTGCGGGAGGGCCCTCGGATTCGTCTCGGTCTTACCAATGCGTATCGAGATGGAGAATCGACGCTCGAAGAGTTGTACTGTGATCGAGCTAAGATCGTAATCGATCCTTCCCGCTCCATTCAGATTGATTGGAAGGATGGCAGGACGGAGTACATCCCCCTATCTCGGAAATTTCCACTCGAGTACAATTTTCGAGAGTTCATGGAGTTTCTTGACGACGAGAGGGATCGCCCTCCGACGACGTTGCAGGACTGCCGGGGTTTGATTCACCTGAATGCCATGGCCTTTATCGCGGGGAGGTCTATTCACCGAGTCGACCAGTGTGACTACGAGACGATTCCCGCCAGTGCGGTAGAGAAGTCTGTGCGCTACATTCCCCAGATTTGGGAGACGATTCGAGATTTTGTCGATACGGGTGGCTTTCCTTCCCAGGTAGGTTGTGCGTGGGGTCGCGCAGGTGGATTCGCCAATGACGGCGATGTTGCTCAGATTGAGGAGAGAGCCAGGAACTTAAAGGATTCTGCTTCGGGGTCTTTCGAGAATGGAGGAAATCGTAATGGTAGGTAAACATAGAATAGTCGCCTTGGCGAAAGCAGTATCGATATTCGCTGTTGGGCATCTGCTACTCTTGCTTGCGGTTGCCCTGCCAGTTTGCGGAACTCCTTATGTTTTGGTTAAAAAAGACATCGGCTTTCTCGGAGAGGGGCGAAAAGAAAAAATGGATGCCTATCTTCCTCCGGAATCCTTCAAGCGGCCGGTACCCGCTATCGTATTGATTCACGGTGGCGCTTGGCGAATGGGAGACAAAGCCGACGAAAGAGAGCGGGATTTTGGAAGCTTTCTGGCGAACAATGGCTATGCCGTGTTCTCGATTAACTATAAGTTGAATGAGTTTCACCGTGATGAGAATGGGAAGTGGCTTGGTCAGACCGTCGCCTGGCCGCAGAATCTTTACGATTGTAAGTCAGCGATTCGATATGTTCGAAAGCACGCAGATTTCTTCGGAATCGATGCGACGAGAGTGGGAGTCATGGGAAGCTCTGCTGGAGGCCATTTGGCGATGCTTGTTGGCGCCACGGCCGGCGAGGAGATGTTCGCTGGAGTTGGACTCTATCTAGAGGAGACTGACGATGTCTCGTGCGTAGTGAATTTTTATGGGATTGCGGATGTCACGGACTCCAGTCGCGCGCCGAAGTTTGAAGGGGGTATTCCCGATTTGCCCGAAGGAGAAAATCCTACACTTGCTTCCCCAATCACTTGGATGGGTCCAAGTAGTCCGTCGATTCTAGTTGTGCACGGTGATGAGGACGAAGCTGTACCTGTGAATGCTTCTCGCAGTCTGATTTCCCGCTTAGAAGAATGGGGGGTCGAGCACACCTATGTAGAAGTGTCAGGCGCGGGCCATTCGTTTGCCTGGGTTGCTGCAGGGACCGATCTTAGGTCAATCGTTTTGGAGTTCCTTCGGGAGAACCTGTGATGAACGAGAGATCGTCACCGGTGTAGTTTTGGTGGCGCGCCTTTCTCTATGCGGATAGCGTGCGAATGGTTCCGCCGGGGTTCCATGAAGGTGGGACCAAGGAAAGTTCCGGCTGTTCGGGTACCCCTCTTTCGTTGTAGTAGATCCTTGAAACAACACGATCGACCAGGCATGCGCCGATTCGCCGTGGTTGTTGATTGATCCCGCTGATGTCGGGATCGTTTGCCTGCACATCCAGGCTGATAAATCCGACGTCTTCCGGAATGGAGATGTCCGACTCCTTAAGGAACGGTAGGTGGTCGAGATGGGATATGATCACGTCCGGTTTGTATTTGGAAAACCATGATAGGAACTGGGAAAGTACTTTGGGCCGGGACAGATCCCCTTCGAGAAGCAATGGCTCGAGTGCGGCTGGCAAGAGGCCGAACTGTTGGTGGCGCATGTAAACTTCTAGATGTTGATGGTCAATTCGACTGCTGGTGCTTTTCTCGAGGATCAGTCCGATTCGTTGGTAGCCACTCTCGAGGAGCTTCTGCATGGAAAGGATGATTCCCTGTCGACAATCTGAGGCAACCCGGTGGAGTTTGGGGTCGGTCAAAGTGAATCCAATCGCACCTACCGAGAAAGGAGATATATCGAGTTCCATATTCCATCCCCATTGGGGAAAAGGCAAAAAACAGAGGCCATCGATATTGCGGTAGGTCAACGCCCGTATCACGGCGTTTGCTTCCTTCTGATCCAGCGGCAGATTAATTAGCTCAGATCGAAAGCCACGCTCCTCCGCCCGTTCCTTCATTCCTTCGTACCATTGCCTTGTGTTTTCATTGTTCTTGAGCCCCAGGCCGCTGGGGCCCGGCTGAACGATTGCCAGTGAAACGCCTTGTTGCGGATGCCTTTGCCGCATCTGTTGCATACGGGCTACCACTAGTGGATTTGGGCGGTAGCCCAGTTTGTCGGCGATCCGGAGAATGTGTTCCCTGGTTTTGGGAGAGCAGCGCTTTTCATTCCGCAATGCCCGGCTTACTGTCATGCGGCTGACACCCGCTTCGTCGGCAATGTCTTGGAGGGAGGGGGGAGTATTCATAGACTTGATTCGAATACTTAGGCGTTACTTGTAACACAATAAGTAATTTGAATGTATGGGGAAGGCAATAGATATTCGGGGGCATAGCTTTTGATGACTTTATCCCCAATAAATAGTTGTGATGAGCCGGAGGAAGGATCGACCGCGAAAGTGAGAAGAGCTCCGACTTCCGGGTTTACTCTTTTGGAGTTAGTGATGGTGATCGCGCTGATTGCAGTGGTGGCCGCGATGCTGATTCCCTTCGCCGGTAGAATGAGGTCAAAGGCCGATCAGTTGGCTTGTTCGACAAATCTACGTCACATCGCGGCGGGATTTCAGTTGTACGCTCAAGATCACGGCGGACAGTTCCCGGAGTTTAAAGCGACGGGCGGAGGAGATGTGATGAGTTGGCGCGAGAAAATCTATGATTACGTGATCAATCCAGACACGAATAGGAGTAAGTACTATGTTTGGTATTGTCCGGCGAAAGAAGAGAGTGAGGAGAAATGGAGGAACGTCGGTAGTTATGGGAGTAACCTAAATTTGAGCAACCGACGCATTTCCACGATCGAGGATCCTGCACAGATGATGATGGCAATCGATACAACATTGAAGCAAGGGCACCACGCCAAGAGTGAGAACTCAGGAGTCTCCCGGGTCGAAGAATGGGTGCACTTTCGGCACTTGGAGAAAGCAAACATGGTAATGGTTGATGGGCATGTAGAAGTTGTGGAACTAGAGGATGTTAGGGATCGAGTGATGCCCGCTTTTAATCCGTGAAATTTAAAAAAAACGTAAAGTAGTTATGAATACAAAAAAGTTGTTTAAAGGAATCGCAATTCTCGTGATTGCATCTGTGGGAATTGTCCGGGGCAGTACTGTACCAGAATTGAAATTAAATGGGGGAGAGTTGGTCTTTGATGCGAGTGGTGCTGTGTCTTATAGAGCAGTGGCCGGGCAGGCGAATCTGGCATTTGGCTTTTACGCGCCCGGGTGGAGCCCTCGCTCACAGTGGAAGTTGGGTCCGGATCGAATTCAATTTGAAGCGACGGGAGACAAGGAGTGGACCTGGAAGAACAAGTTTTCCCAAGGTGATGGCGTAGGCGGGGAGTTGAAGCAGGTGGTTCGAAGTACGGAGGACGGAGTTGAGATCTCCTATCTCCTGACGGTCGATAGTGGATTTCGTTTCGAAGAGGGTTCGAGGGGACCATTCATCGAGCTTGTTTTGCCAGCGGCCAGTTCGGACGGGCAAAGTGTGAAGATTGCGGGTAAGACTGTAGCGCTTCCGGCCGACAATGTCTGGGCTTATGGTGACTCCGTTGTGGTCCCTTCTTTGGATCTACTGATTCAGGCGAATCGGGGAATGTCTCTTTCCGTGTGGAAGGCGAGTAAGGGGCGAGGGAACCTTGTTCGTTTCGCATTGAAGCCGAATCGCACCGAGGAGGGAAACGAGCTCTACGAGGCGTCGTTCACTCTCCGGTAGTTCTACCTCTTTTCACAGGTTTTCATCTTTAGATAGGAATATGGGTATGCTTGGCTTAAAATCGTTTTCTGGGTTTCTTCGTGGTTGTTTCGCCATTCTTTCTGCGAGTGTGGTTATGGCTGAAAGTGGGAAGGAGTCGTCCCATCGTTTTGAGTACTCTTCGGGCGCAGTACTCGTGGATGGAGGAGGGCTTGTGAAAATAGTGAATCAGGCAGGTGACTGTGAAGTCGATCTGTCTGTTGCTCTTTACGAGACGGGGTGGCGACGAACATCCCAGGAAAATTTTTCGCTTTCCATGGCAGAACTCGAGGACTCTTTGCAATGGACAGGCTCTTTTGGAGTGGGAGAAGAAACAGTAAGTTTTGAGCAGAGGGTCTGGGAGGAAGATGATTCAGTGCTGGTCGAATACCGAATCGAAGGTCCCGGAGATCTCCCTTTTCAGCCGCAGTCGCGGGGGCCATTTGTCAGTGTCATGTTTCCTGGGGATTGTTTCGAAGACCAGAATATCATGGTCGGCGGAAAGACGATTACCTTGCCGATTTCGAATGTGTGGGGAGACGGGAATAAAGTTGTGATTCCAGGAATTGAGTCAGAGTTGACCCTCGCGGATTGGACTGTGATGTCGGTTTGGAATACGAAACATCATAGAGAAGCTCGATTGCAGTTGGCTTCGCAGGCCGGAAATGCTGAGGGGCCGAAGAGCTACGGATTGCGGATTTCGATTGGGACGCAGAAGACAGAGGTGTCTGCCGAGCCAGTGGAGCCGGTTTTGTCAATCAAGCTAAATGCCTATCCTAGGGTTCTGGAGCTTCCTACAATTGCGGGAGTGAATACTGCTGTGGCGAAGAAATGGTTGGATCAGGGTGGAATTGCGTTTGATCGAAACGAGAAAAGCGAAGCAAAGCACTGGGTAAACAAGGTTGAAAATTGGATGGATTCTCAGAGCCGCGTCTATGATGTCGCCGACCGGATTGTTCATTTGGAGCTAGCTGGTAGGGTGTTCGATATTCCGAATGTCGGCGAGGTTGAGCTCTCACTTACTGAAGCGGTACGGGGACTGAATACTGGCGATTCTACCTCAGTAAATGAGCTGGTAGAAGAGTTGCGTGAAGAGTTGGCTGCGATCGGAGACCTTTTTCAAGAACGCTATGGATACAATTTCTACCCCAAGTCCAACTACAATCCGTATTCTTGGGTGAAGTCTTTTGATTCGCTCGGCTTTGTCGGACCATCAGATGCACTCACTCCGGGTGAGCCCGATCCCGGATCGATTGGTTGGTTGTCGGGAGGTGGCAGTGTTGATGACTTCTCACTATCACTGCTTCCTGAATCTGTGAAGAGTCTGGATTCGTTTGATGTAGACCGATCTTGGGTGCGAAGCCGATGGATCAGCGCGGAAGGTGCGAGTTATACGTTCAGTGTCCTAACGCCGCTAATCGCAGTTGATGATGTGCGTGAGCTACCCGTCAGCGGATTACCATCTAGATCGGAGAGGATCTATATTCCCGGTGAGAACGGGGAATGGGTTCGGCTGCAATTTGAGGGTGAGACGAGTGACTCGGTTGATTTAACTGATACTGACACTCCATGGATCTGGCTGAGTGGGACCCGTTTTTCAATTCTGCTCTTTCCTTCGATTCCTGTTCAAGAGATCAAGCGGACCGCTAATGGGGTGAACTTGGCTCTCGAAGGCGAAGGGTCGGTATCCATGATGTGCTTACCGAGTGGATGGACAAAAAGTCGAGTGGCGGAAGAAGCGGGGTTTTGGGCGCGTGTTGCCGTATCGCCTCCAGAAGATGTCGTCGAAGTTCTGGGGGAGGGGGAGGTTACCTACCGCTACCTCTACGCAGATCGGCCCAATTCTTTCGGCATCAAACCTCTGAAGATTGCGCCGCTCCCGCCGTTGACGGTTCTGCGTGGAAAGGGTGATTGGGAAGAATCTGCTTTTCCAACAGTCGCAGGTAGGTTCCAGTACGTCGACGGTGATCGGGTGTCCGTTGATATTCCTCCGCGTAAGTTTATACAACGACGGGGTATTAACGAATACCTTTCGCGGCTGAGCTCCGAGAGAGTCGAGGAGTTCTCAGAGTTGGGGGTCGATTGGATTAGAGTTTGTTTCGGAAACAAAGACTGGAAGACCGATCCAGACCAAGCTTATCGTGAGCTCGGTGTAGTGTTGGAACGACTGAGGACCTATCGGATGAAGGCTTTGATTGATCCTCATGACTATCGGTTTGCAGTCCACGACTGGGAGAAGGGGATTCCTACGGATCCTCAAAAAAGGCAGGAGTTTCTGGATCTTTGGCAGAATATAGCGACGATTTGTGTGAATTATTCCGATGTTGTTGTTGGGTATGATCTCTACAATGAGCTTCGAGTGCGAAAGGAGGGTTGGCACACTTGGGATCTATTGGCAACGGAGGCAATCGAGGTTATCCGGCCGATTGACCAGAATACGCCGATCTACATCTCCGGAGTCGATATGTCCAATCCATCGGGCTATTTGTTCGCAAAGCCTATCGAGCAGGAGAACTTGATCTACTCTTTCCATTTTTATGCACCTCATTCGTTCTCACATCAGAAGATCTTTCGGGCTTCGACCAATGATGCTTTCGTATTCTACCCTGGGTGGATACCTCAGATAGATTGGAAGAACAAGGAGGTCTATGGGAAGGCCCCGCTACAATGGTGGGACCGTTGGGTCATAGAGGCATCTATGTTTCCTGTTCTGGAATTCGCGGCCAGATACGATGTTTCCCTCCACTGCGGGGAGGTCGCTCCAATCGGTTACTCGCGGAAGAAGGCGTCGGAATCCTCGGGATTTTGGACACAGGATTCTCTGGATGTCCTCGAAAGCTATGGGATTCCATGGCATCTCTGGAATCAGGGGTTCGGGTTGGTGATTGAGCCGGTAGCCGAGGATGTTTTTGAACGATGGGCCGACGATTCGCTGTTGCCGGTCGAGGAGTCTCAATGAGTGTAGAAGGTTCTCTGGTTGTCGGGCTTGAGGCTCTGACCGACTTTTCCGATGGCTGCTATTTAGCCTACCCACATACGAACGGTTTTATGCAGGATGGTCGGCTTGTGGTCGGCCGGGTCAGGCCGGGTTTTGTGGATTTAGAGGTACTTGACCCCCATACCCGCAACCTTGTGCCCTTGAAATCGTTTCCGGAGGAAGAATTGCAGGAGTCAGAGAAGTTTCTTTGGTTTGATGTGGCCTTGGACGACGATAGGGTGGCTGTATGTGCCGGGAATTGGGTCTATTGTTTGAACCCTAGCAAAACGGGTTTGGGAGTCGTCAAGTATCGTCATCGGAACCAATTCCCTCCGCCGGGTGGACAGTTGCCGAGCATTCGAAGAGATGGACTGTCGATCCTATTCGAATGCAGAGAGAGTCGCCGTTATCGAATGAACCGTCTGGACCTCGATTCAGATCAGGTCCGTTGCGTAGTCGAATTTGAATGGCTGGCGAATCACTTCCAATATAGCCCCTTTGATCCAGGCTGGATTGGGGTGGCGCACGAGGGTGCAACTGAAACAGTGAATGATCGGGTTTGGGCGGTTCATTCAGGAGAGGCTGCTCTAGGGAAATGCTTGTTCGATCAGACCGGCTCCGGATTATATCTCGGGCACGAGCGATGGTGCTTTGATCGACTTTCTTGCCTAGTCGTCGCCTACGGTGAAAGTCCTGGGGGGCCCCGGGGTGTATATGAGTGTTTCCCTCGTTCAGGGGAGATGCACCTCGTGAGCGAGGGTGATCGCGATTGGCATGTAAATGTTAGCGTCGATGGACGTTGGGTGGTCGTCGACACGACTGGTCCGTCTGATCGAGCTGGAAGAGGGTGGCAGGACGCTGGTCAGGTTAGTGATATTCTGGTAATTTGTCGCAGAAGTGGTGAGCGGAGATTTCTCGCGCGCGTTGGCCGTGCCAAGTGCCATCCGAGACATCCTCACCCTGCATTCTCCAGAGATGGGAGCTGGATCTACTTTAACGATGCCGATCCGATTGGTGAGGGAAACCGAGTCTGCCGAATGAGAAATCCATTCACTTTCTGACTGTTACTCGTAACGCAATGGGATGATTGATCATATTTTAACATGTGTTCAAGAATGCGTCGTCATCGTGGATAGAAATAAATCCCACTTTTGTTATCGGTAAAACTACAACCCCCATAAAAATATGAAAAACAATACCCTGATTGTAACTGCAATTGCCTCTGGCCTTAGTCTGTTCTCGTTTTCTTCGAGCGCCGCACTGTTGGCCGAAGAGTCGTTTCTAATTGGTTCGGATCCTTCCGCGGGAGAATACGAAGACAATGTTTCCATCATCGGTGAGAGCCCAACGGTCCCAGGCTTTACAGGAGCATGGCAAGGTGGAGTTGCAACCGCAGAGACAGGAACATTGGACTATTCAGATGCTTCCGGAACACTACAAAGTTCAGGAGGAAAGATTCGGATGGGTGGAAGTGATCGAGCGGGTCGACAATTTGCCCAAGGTTTGGACAACTCTTCGAGCGGTACCTACTATCTAGGTTTCCTCTATCAGCAGGCGACCACTCTTGCCGGTTATCGTGGATTTTCATTATACGATGGATCGGTCTCATCGGGGAACCGCGTATTCAACGTGTTTGCGGATAGCTCGGTTTCGGGTGAGCTCGATATTTCCAATGATTTCACCGGAGGCGCTGGAAGCGCTCCGTCATCCACGATTGATGCGAACGTGAACTTTTTCGTATTCGAATTTACGATGAGCACCGGTTCGCTTGCTGATTCGGTCGCTCTCTATAAGAACCCTGACTTGGCTTCGGGGCCTGATGCAGGCAGCTTGATCTTTAGTGCGAGCGGTATGGATGTGGCCTTTGACTTTATCGGGATGGAACGATTCACGGGTAGTGGAGCGAGCTACACAAACTACATCGATGAGATTCGAATGAGTCAGACTTATAATGATGTTTCAACGGTTCCGGTTCCTGAGTCCTCTGCCTACACCTTTTTTGTGGGAATGATCACGGCCGTACTCATGACAACTATGCGTCGGAGGAAAGCTTAACCTATTCTGAGTGTGGAGTGGTTCATTCGAGCCTTCGGATGAACCATTTTACGTTCGGGATGGTGGCATGCCAGTGGTGCCTGAAGCCCTATTGGAAGACGACGGTTTTGTTGTTGTAGACCAGGATACGGCTTTCGAGGTGCCATCGCAGGGCCTGAGCCAACACGCTCTTTTCGAGATCGCGTCCGCGCCGCGTCAGTTCGCTCACCGAGTCGCGGTGGTTTACCCGGCTGACGTCTTGGTGAATGATCGGGCCTTCATCGAGGTCGGCCGTTGCGTAGTGTGCGGTCGCGCCGATGAGTTTTACCCCGCGTGCGTAGGCCTGGTGATAGGGTCGGCCACCGGCGAATGCGGGGAGGAAGGAGTGGTGAATGTTGATGACCGGTACAGTGAGCCGGTTCAACAGATCGGCCGAAAGGACCTGCATGTAGCGCGCGAGGACGACGAGATCGACGTCGTATTCCCGGCAGAGGCGGACCTGCTCGGCCTCGGAGTCGGCCCGCTCTTTTGTGCCGGCGGATCCGATGGGTACATGGTGAAAGGGGATCCCGTAGTTCTCCGCCGATTCGCGGAGAGTGGGGTGATTGGACACGATGCAGGCAATCTCCCCGTGAAACTCGCCCGCTTGTGCCCGGAGGAGAACATCGTGGAAGCAATGGGGGATCTTGGAGACGAAGAGCGCGATCCGGGGGACGACATCGGACCGAGTGACTCGAACGGTCATCCCCAGTTCGCTCGTGGCAAACTGAGCGAAAGCCTCACCCTCCTCGCGGCACTGTTCGGTGCCGGTTCCGCTCGCGGGGACCCATTCCACCCGTTGAAAGAAAATCCTTTCCTCGGGATCCTGATGCTGATCGGCGTGGAGGATGTTTCCTCCACGCGCGAAAATCCAGCCGGCTACCTTGGCGACAATGCCGGGTTGGTCCGGGCCGGAGAGGAGGGCGATGAGCCGCGGTTCGCTCATTGATACTTCTTGGCGTGGTCCTGCCGGGTGAGTTCCACAAACTCCTGGATGGACCGTACCTGAATCTCTTTCTCCCGCTGCGCACGAATACCCTGAACCGCTGCGGCCGCCCCGGAGAGGGTGGTCATGATGCAGATTCGGTGAAGGATCGCCTCGCGCCGGATGACGCCCTCGTCCTTGCGTGGGGTCATTCCTACGGGAGTGTTGATGATCATCTGAATCTCATTGTTCTTGATCAGGTCCGAGACATTCGGCCGCCCACCGTCGCTGATCTTTTCGATCGCAGTGACTTCGATACCCTGCTCCTTGAGATAGGAAGCGGTGCCTCGGGTCGCAACGATCTTGAATCCGAGGTCGATGAGCTCGCGGACGATTTCCAAGCTCTTCGGCTTGTCCTCCGGTTTGACCGAGACGAAGACATTCCCTTCCTGAGGAAGTGGTGGCTGTACGGCCATCTGCGTCTTGGCAAAGGCGATGCCGAGATCTTCGTCGATCCCCATGACCTCGCCGGTGCTGCGCATCTCGGGAGAAAGGACAATGGGAGCCCCGAGGAAGCGGGCAAAGGGGAATACCGACTCCTTGATCGCGTAGTAGGGAGGGATGACCTCACGGGTGAAGCCCAGGTCAGCGAGCTTTTCACCGGCCATGATCCGCGCGGCGTATTTGGCGAGCGGTATACCCGTTGCCTTGGATACGAACGGAACGGTCCTGGACGCCCGGGGGTTGACCTCGAGCAGGTAGACCTCGCGGTCCTTGATCGCGAACTGGATGTTCATCAACCCGATGACGCCGAGGGACTGGGCGAGAGAGTGAGTGGCCTTGCGCATCTCCGCGATCATCTCTTCGTCGAGAGTGTGAGGAGGCAGGACCATCGCTGCGTCGCCGGAATGGACACCCGCGTACTCAATGTGCTCGAGCATTCCACCGATGACGGTGGTTTCGCCGTCACTGATGCAGTCGACATCCACCTCGAAAGCATCTTCGAGGAACTTGTCGAGGAGGACCGGTTTACCCGGTGCGGCGTCGAACGCCTCGCGGACGACCGACTTGAGCTCCTGCATGTTGTAGACGATGAACATCCCGCGGCCACCCAGTACGAAAGACGGGCGGAGAAGAACCGGGAAGCCGATCTGACCGGCCATCTCGTAGGCTTCCTCAGGAGAGAGCGCGGTGTTGTTGATCGGTTGCTTGAGGCCGGTCTCTTCGAGGATCGCCTTGAATCGCCGGCGGTCTTCGGCCAGGTCGATGTTGTCGGGCGAGGTCCCGATGATCTTGACCCCGTGTGCCTTCAGGTCGGTGGCGAGGTTCAGTGGAGTCTGGCCGCCGAACTGGACGATGACCCCGTCGCATTTTTCCTGCGAGTAGATCTCGAGGACGTCTTCGAGAGTCAACGGTTCGAAATAGAGTCGGTCCGATGTGTCGTAGTCGGTGGAGACCGTTTCGGGGTTGGAGTTGACCATGATGGTCTCGTAGCCCGCTTCGCGCAGTGCGAAGGACGCGTGAACACAGCAGTAGTCGAACTCGATGCCCTGGCCGATCCGGTTGGGGCCGCCCCCGAGGATCATGATCTTCTTCCGGTCGGAAGGAGTGATCTCGTTCTCATCGCCATAGGATGAGTAGAAGTACGGCGTGTAGGCCTCAAACTCTGCGGCACAGGTGTCAACCAGACGGTAGGTCGTGTTGATTCCGAACTCTTCCCGTTTCTTGCGCACGGTTTGACGGGTGGTTTCGCAGAGCCGGGAAATCTGTTGATCGGAGAAGCCCATCTCCTTTGCCCGGCGCAGTTGAATCGCGTCCAACGTATCGAAAGGAGTCGCCCGGAGGAAACGTTCCATCTCGCAGATCTCCTTGAGCTGGTGGAGGAACCACACATCGATCTTGCAGATGTCGTGGATCTCTTCGACCGAGAAGCCGGCGTGGAACGCGCTGCGCACGTAGAAGGCGCGAGTGTAGGTCGGGCGTCCGAGTCCGGCCCGGATCTCATCGTGGTCGGTGAAGTTCCAATGATCGTCGGCGTAGCCGTCAACACCGATTTCCATCGAGCGAAAGGCCTTCTGGAAGGACTCCTTGAAGGTGCGGCCGATCGCCATCGCTTCCCCGACCGATTTCATCGAGGAGGTGAGTGTATCGTTGGCGCCCGGGAACTTCTCAAAGGTGAAACGCGGGATCTTGGTGACCACGTAGTCGATGCTCGGTTCGAAGGAGGCCGGAGTCTTGCGGGTGATGTCGTTGGTCAGCTCGTCGAGGCTGTAGCCTACCGCGAGCTTGGCCGCAATCTTGGCAATGGGGAATCCGGTGGCCTTGGAGGCGAGAGCGGAACTCCGGGATACCCGGGGATTCATCTCAATGACCACGAGACGTCCGGTCGCCGGATCGACGGCGAACTGGATGTTACTGCCGCCGGTTTCGACACCCACCTCGCGGATACAGGCGAACGAAGCGTCGCGCATCAGCTGGTACTCTTTGTCGGTCAGCGTCATCGCCGGGGCGACGGTGATAGAGTCGCCGGTGTGGACCCCCATGGGGTCAAAGTTTTCAATCGAGCAGATGACGACGCACTGGTCCTTGTAGTCGCGCATCACCTCCATTTCGTATTCCTTCCAGCCGAGGAGGCATTCCTCAATCAGGACCTCGTGCACGGGGGAGAGATCCAGCCCGTTGGTGACGATCTCGACGAACTCTTCCCGATTGTAGGCGATCCCGCCTCCGCTTCCGCCCAGGGTGTAACTCGGGCGAATGATCAGGGGGAAGTTTCCAATCTCGACTGCGGCGTCCTCGGCCTCCTTCAGGCTCGAAACGGTGCGCGAGTGCGCGACGTCCAGCCCGATCTTGAGCATGGCCTCCTTGAAGAGCTCGCGGTCCTCACCCTTTTCGATGGCGGCAAAGTTGGCTCCGATGAGTTGGACGTTGTAGCGCTCGAGAATCCCGAGACGCGACAGATCCATCGACAGGTTCAGTCCGGTTTGGCCCCCCAAAGTCGGAAGAAGCGCATCGGGGCGCTCTTTGGCGATGATCTTCTCGAGTATCTCCGGGACGAGTGGCTCGATGTAGGTGACATCGGCAAAGTCGGGGTCGGTCATGATCGTGGCCGGATTACTGTTGACCAGAATGACTCGATACCCCTCCTCGCGAAGGGCTTTACAGGCTTGGGCACCGCTGTAGTCGAATTCGCAGGCCTGACCGATTACGATCGGGCCGGATCCGACAATCAGGATAGTTTTTAGATCCTCTCGTTTTGGCATTTGGGGAGAAGATGAAGGATCGAGCACGATGGATGAAGCAAATTCTTCACCAAAACGGACTTATACTAGATTCTTTGGAGCTGTGGGTTCGGGAGATCCCGTTTTTGAGGCCGCAAAAGGGGGGTGGGGGAGAGAAAAGAGTTTGCGGCCAGTGGTTGTTCTGCTTGGCTCCTCCCAATGGATGAACCGCGCAAGGTAATACTGTTGGGGGCGACAGGAAGTATCGGCGAGAGCTCCTTGCGGATATTGCGGGCGCACCGCGATCGTCTGCAATTGGTGGGAGTGGCCGCCTGCACCAGCGCGCGGGAGTTGGCCTCCATCGTGCGGGAGTTTGAGGTGCCCCATGCCTGCCTGACCGACGAGACGGCCGCCCGGGAGGCGGTGCGGGAGGGACTGTTCCCCGAGGGGTGTGAGCTGCACGTCGGCGAGCAGGGATTGACTTCCATCGCGTCTCAACCGGCCGCGGATGTGGTGCTGGTCGCCGTGGTCGGTACCGCTGCGCTGCGACCGACTCTGGCTGCGATCGAGGCGGGGCGGGATATCGTGTTGGCCAGCAAGGAGATTATGGTCCTCGGCGGGTCTTTTGTGATGGAGGCCGCTCAGCGGGCCGGCGTCCGCCTGCTTCCTGCCGACAGCGAGCACAATGCGATCTTTCAGTGCTTGCAGGGCCGTACGGACCCGCATCTGGACAAGTTGATTTTGACCGCTTCGGGCGGAAGGTTTCGGGATCGCGATCCGGGGACCTTGGGGACGGTAACGCCCGAGGAGGCGACCGATCACCCCAATTGGTCGATGGGGCCCAAGATTACGGTCGATTCGGCGACGATGGCCAACAAGGGTCTCGAGTTGATCGAGGCTCGCTGGCTGTTCGATGTTCCACCGGAACGCTTGGAGGTCGTTCTGCACCGGCAGAGCATCGTCCACTCCTTTGTCCAGTATGTGGACGGGTCAATCCTGGGGCAGCTCAGTCCGCCCTCGATGACTTTTGCGCTCCAGCACTGCCTCCTCTATCCGGAGCGGGCGCCGGGGGTAGAGGACGCCCTGGATTTTTCCAAGGCCCTGTCTTTGGATTTTGCTCCCGTTCCCCAAGGGCGCTATCCCTGCCTCGATCTCGCGTTTGCCGCGCTCCGAACCGGACCCGTGGCCATGGCAGTTTTCAATGCTGCCAACGAGGTGGCGGTGGCCGATTTTCTGGTGGGGCGAATCGGCTTCCTCGACATTCCCCGGGTGGTCAGCGGGGTGCTGGAGGGACTGCCTGAGCGCCCGGTTTCTTCCTTGGAAGATCTCCTCGATGCCGACCGCGAAGCCCGCCGACTCGCCGCCGAGCGTTGAGCCCTCGTCACGGGTGGTGAAATAGCCGGCCCACTGCCGCCGTCTCCGCCTTTATTCTTGTCGTGGACGAGACTGGGACGCATTGAAGGTAGATATGGCCTTATTGACTTACCGTAATCTGACTGTGTCCTTCGGGGGGCCTAAGTTGTTGGACGATGCTGCGCTGGTGATTGACGAGAAAGAACGACTGTGTCTGGTCGGGCGCAATGGCGAGGGGAAGTCAACGTTGCTGCGGATTGTGGAGGGGGCAGTGACCCCCGATCACGGCGAGCTGGAAGCGAAGCCGGGCCTCTGTGTGCGAAAGCTGGATCAAGAGATTCCAGAGATCCCGGACGAGACCGTTTTTGGTGTCGTGGCGGCAGGGCTGGGCGAGGCGAGCCGGACGATTGCGGAGTATCACCGGGTGGCCAGAGACTACGCGGCTGACCCAGAGAACGAGTCCCTGGCGGACCGGCTGGATTCCCTCCAAAACGAGCTGGATCATTCCGATGGCTGGACGCTGGACCGCAAGGTCGCGACCGTCCTCGACCGGGTGGGCATCGACGGTGAGAGTTTGTTTGAATCGCTCTCGGGCGGGAATAAACGGCGCGCTCTTCTCGCCCGCGCCTTGGTGGCCGAGCCGGATTTGCTTCTCCTCGACGAGCCGACCAATCATTTGGACATTCCGGGGATTCGCTGGCTGGAAGAGTTCTTTCGCAAGACGAACATTGCCCTGCTCTTTGTTTCTCACGATCGAAGTTTTGTCCGCCGGATGGCCGACGGGGTGCTCGATCTCGATCGCGGGCGATTGACCCGCTGGGATTGCGATTACGATACCTACCTCGAGCGCAAGAGCGATTGGCTGGCCGGCGAGGCCAAGAGGAATGAAAATTTCGACAAGAAGCTCTCCGAGGAAGAGATTTGGATTCGCAAGGGCATCCGCGCACGCCGAACCCGAAATGAGGGCCGGGTACGGGCGTTGGAGGATATGCGCAACGAGCGGGCGAAACGGCGCGAGCAATCCGGCAAGGCCCAGCTGGAGATGAACGATGCGCAACTCTCCGGCCGTAAGGTCATCGAGGCCAAGAACATTTCATTTTCATGGGGTGGCTCTCCTTTAATCCAGGATTTCACCTCGACGATTTGGCGCGGGGATAAGATTGGGATTTGTGGCTTGAACGGTTCGGGCAAGACCACGCTGCTTCAGCTCCTCCTCGGCGGGCTGGAGCCGGAGTCGGGGGTAGTCACCCACGGAACGCGTTTGGAGGTGGCCTATTTCGATCAGCACCGCTCGCAGCTCGATCCAAACTTATCGGTCGCCGAGAACGTCTTCCCAGGGGGTGAAACGGTGACCATCAATGGACGTCCCCGCCACATCCTCTCTTATCTCCAGGATTTTCTCTTCACTGCTGAAACGGCCCGCGCCCCGATCCGGAAGCTGTCCGGTGGGGAGCGCGCGCGGCTTCTGTTGGCCCGTTTGTTCCTCCAGCCCGCGAATTTGCTCGTTCTGGATGAGCCGACCAATGACCTCGATATCGAAACGGTGGAGCTGCTCGAGGAGCGTTTGCTGGAATTTGAAGGGACCCTCCTTCTGGTGAGCCACGACCGATCTTTCTTGGACAATGTCGCGACCAGTACCTTCGCTCTCGAGGGAGATGGCCGGGTTCGCGAGTATGCCGCCGGAGCCGATCAATGGGTGGCGGACTTTGAGCGCCGGCAGGCTGCGTCCGCGGCCAGTGCCGAAAAGAAGGCCGCAAAAGCGTCAAAGGCCACCGCAAAACCAGTCGCTCAAGCCGCGGTCCCGGTCGCCGATAAAGCGAAGCCCCGGAAGCTCCTCAACAAAGAACGGGAAGCGTTGAAAACTTTGCCCGGCCGGATTGAGCAGTTGGAGGCGACCCATGCGGCGCTGGCCGAAAAGATGTCGACCGCGGACTACTACCAGGACCCTACAAACGATCCGGTAGCCGATTCGGCCAAGCTGGAACAATTGCAGGATGAGGTCCTCGAAGCCTACGCGCAGTGGGAGGAGTTGACCGAGCTCGCCGAGGGTTGAAGGGGGCGGTATGGAGAGGCCTCCAGTGGCTCTGGCGGCGACCAAATTCGCTGGGAAAATTCGGGTCGGGCTTGAGTCAATTCGGTGGATGGAGATTGTTCGGTCGGAAGATCCCGTTGGTTTGACTCGTCTTTTTTGTCGAGAGAAGTGAGGATTTTACCAATCCATATGAAAACTCTGTTAACTGTCCCGCCAGCATTGTCCCGAGTGTCGCCGTCTTTGATTCCCGCGGCGTACGGAGAGTGTTTTGTCAGTCACGAACCGGCGGAGACACCCTTGAGCTCGGGCGGGGGAACGGCCCACCTTTTGTTGGAGGCTTGGCGGGCTGAAGGCGGGGGAGACTCCTTTGAGGAGTGGCTGGCGAAGGAGAAGAGGGTGCTGGTCCGGGCAGGGGGAGAGAGCCGCCGATTGCCGGCCTACGCCCCCATGGGGAAGGCCTTGCTGCCGGTCCCGGTCTTTCGCTGGTGCACCGGGCAGCGCTTGGATCAGACGCTCGGTGAGCTGCAGTTTCCGCTCTTGAAAAAGCTCTTGGGGTCGACGGGCGAGGGGACGCATACGTTGGTTGCGAGCGGGGATGTCCTGATCTGGTACGACCGCCCACTGCCCGATGTTCCCGAGGCCGATGTCGTTTGCGTGGGCCTGTGGGACAGCCATGAGACGGCGGCGGACCACGGCGTATTTTTTGCCCCGCGGACCGATCCGGATCAATTCGACTTTATGCTGCGCAAGCCCGATCCCTTCCGCGTGGCCGAGCTCTCGCAGACGCATCTGTTCCTGATCGATATCGGCATCTGGTTGCTGAGCGATCGGGCGGTGAAAGTCCTCCTGAAAAAGTCGGGGTGGCGCGAGGGTGAGGATGTGGAGGCTGCCCTGCAGCGCTACGATCTGTACGGCGAATTTGGCCTCAGTTTAGGGGCGAACCCCACCGTCCCCGATCCGGAGATTTCCGAGTTGTCGTGTGCGTTACTCCCCCTGTCGGATGCCGTCTTTAACCGTTTTCGGACGAATCGGGATCTCATCCAGTCGTCGCTGTCCCTGCAGAGCCGGGTCAATGACCAGCGGCAGATTCTGAGCCCGTTGATCAAACCGCATCCCTCCATCTTCATTCAGAACGCCGATGTGGCTTGTCAATTGGAGCCCGAGAACCGGGAGATCTGGATTGAAAATTCTTCCCTCCCGGATACCTGGAAGCTGAGTGCGCGGCATGTGATCACGGGGATCCCGGAGAACGATTGGTATCTCACCCTAGCGCCGGGGCTGTGCTTGGACTTGGTACCGATTGGGGCCGAGTGCTTCGCCGTGCGGCACTACGGGTTCGAGGATAGCTTCAGCGGCCCTGTGGATTCGGATCAAACGATCTGGATGGGGAAGCCGGCGGTCGACTGGTTTTTGCTTCGGCGCCTACCGATCCCGGAGGCGGATGATCTACAGAAAGCGCCGTTATTCCCCGTGCTGCGCAGGGATGAGATCAACGGCAAGTTCATGCGCTGGATGTTGGACGAGGAGCCTCGGGAGGATCCGGGTTTTGCCCGGCTGTACCAGAGCGTGGAACGCCTCTCGGCCGAGCAACTGTCGGAGCGCTGCGAGATTCCGCGGCAGGCGGCCGATCGTCATCATCGCTTGGTCGATTCGCTCCCGCTCTTGGCGAAACACGCGTGCCGCAGTGTCTTTTACCAAAGCGATCTGTATCGGGCGGCTGAGTTGGCGACGAGTCGGGACATGGATTTCGATCGGTTCGACTTGGCCGAAGATGGCAATCTCTATTCGACCATTCGCGGACGGATGTTCCGGGCGACTGTCAACCAGATGAGGGGCGGTTCGGGAGAGAGTGATGAGACGGCAGCTTTCGCCGGGTTGAGGGAGGCGATCGTGGAACCCTATCGCCGGTCGGCACCGACTCCGCGAAACACGTTGCTATCGGATCAGGTGATTTGGGCGCGCTCTCCGGTGCGCCTCGATTTGGCGGGAGGATGGACGGATACCCCGCCGTATTGTTTTTTCAATGGCGGGCGGGTAGTGAACCTCGCGGTAGAGCTGAATGGTCAGCCCCCCGTCCAGGTATTTGCCCGCACGTCGAATCGGCCCGGGATCACCCTGCGCTCCATCGATTTGGGCACGGAGCTCACCCTGCGGGAGTACGACGATATCGGTGCCTACGGGAATCCCGGTTCGGAGTTTGCGGTCGCGCGTGCGGCCTTGGCACTGAGTGGCTTCCATCCTGAGTTTCAATCGGGCGCCAGCTATCCATCGCTGGCCGCGCAGTTGGAAGATTTTGGCGGTGGGCTCGAGATCTCTCTCCTCTGCGCCGTTCTTAACGGCTCGGGATTGGGGACGAGGAGCGTCCTCTCGGCGGCCATCTTGGGGTGCCTTTCGGAGATCGCTGGCTTCGGTTGGGACTCGTTGGCGATCGGGAATCGAGTGCTCGCCCTGGAACAGATGCTCAACACCGGGGGCGGGTGGCAGGATCAATACGGAGGGGCGGTCCACGGCTTGAAAATGCTGGAGACTCTGCCGGGTCTGGACCAGACCCCAGACATTCGCTGGTTGCCCGGTCATTTGTTCACCGACCCCCAGTACCAAGGGTGCCAGATGTTGTACTACACCGGTGTGACACGGGTGGCGAACGACGTCTTTTCGGAGATTGTTCGCGGGATGTATCTCAACCGGCGCGAGCACCTTCGCTGCCTCGAGGATTTGTCCGAGCACGCGTTGGGTATGTACGAATGCCTCCAGAAGGGCAATTTTGAGAAGATGGCCCGGATGGTCGACCGCACCTGGCAACTCAATCAGTTGCTGGATTCAGGAACCTGCCCGCCAGAGATTCAGGCTATCCTCGCCCCGCTCGAAGATTGGCTTCTGGGCAAGAAACTGCTCGGTGCCGGAGGAGGGGGCTACCTCCTCATGTTTGCCAAGGATGAGGCGGCCGCCACCAGGATCCGGCGAACTCTGGAGGAGAATCCGCCCAACGCCGGGGCCCGATTTGTCGATTTTTCGCTGTCGGAAACAGGGTTGCAAGTGACGCGCAGTTGAACCGGGGAGGCGCGGGCACATCCGGCAGCCTTCGCAATATGGCAGCACACGGAGTGGGGTGCGGCGGGATTGTAGTGGCCTGTTGCGGGATGGACGCCCTGCGGAATCTAATCAGGTTGGCAGCCGTGATAAAAGGGTCTAGGAACCTTCGACCATGAGTCGCAAACCCTCTTCTGATCTCGGCCGGTGGGAGTACGCTGTCCAGGCGTTGATCTTTATTGCCGTCGTTCAGATGTCGGTAGAGACGATTCCCGGCCTCGGAGAGCCGGCCTACCGTTTTCTCTTTTGGCTGGAACAGGTGGTCCTCGTGCTCTTCACCATCGAGTACATCGTTCGATTGGTTCGGGCCGACAACTGGCGAAAGTACGCCTTTTCGTTCTTCGGAATTATTGATCTTTTGGCGATTCTTCCGTCGTGGATCGGCCTCGGTTTCGATTCAAGAATCATCCGGAGCTTTCGCACCTTGCGACTGCTGCGGGTGCTCAAACTCGTTCGGTACAACGAGGCCATTCAGCGATACCACCGGGCCTTGATCATCGCGAAAGATGAGCTGATCCTCTTCGGCATGGCGGCCGGGATCGTACTCTTCCTTACCGGATCGGGTATTTATTACTTCGAGAATCAGGCTCAGCCGGAGACCTTTTCCTCGATCCCGGAGAGCTTGTGGTGGGCCCTGATTACCTTGACCACGGTGGGCTATGGCGATGCCTACCCGATTACGGTGGGCGGCAAGATCTTTACCTTTTTCGTGGTAACGGTCGGCTTGGGTATCGTTGCGGTACCTACGGCGTTGCTGGCCAGCGCTCTCTCCCAGGCGAGGAACGAAGAGCTGGAAGCTAGAAAGGAATCAGAAGGGGGTTGAGCCGCGGTCTCCGCGGATTTGGCTCGACGCAGTCTTCGCCGGGAATGGGACGCCCCAGTGGAGGGTCGCTCCCGGACTATTTGGCCGTTTCGGAAAAGCGGGTTTCGCGGATGACCGTGACCTTGATCGTGCTGGGGTACTGCAGTTCGTTCTCGATCCGGTGACGAATCTGGAGGGCCAGGCGCTTGGCCTGGTCATCGGGCACGTTCTCGGGATCGACAATGATTCGAATTTCACGGCCGGCCTGAAGTGCGTAGCAATCCTTCACTCCTTCGAAACTGCGGGCGAGATTCTCAAGTGAGCGGACTCGCTGGATGTAGCCTTCGGTCGAATCGGCGCGGGCACCCGGGCGTGCTGCGGAAATACTGTCGGCCAGCATCACGAGACCGGCGTAGGGGCTCTCGGCATCGACTTCTTCGTGGCTCGCGGCGACCGCATTCACAACCTCGACCGGTTCGCCATGGTGGCGGAGGATCTTTGCCGCAGCGGAGGCGTGACTGCCTTCAAATTCGTGGCTGATCGCTTTACCCAAATCGTGGAAAAGACCGGCGCGTTTGGCGAGGACCGGGTCGAACCCGATCTCGGAGGCCAGAAGTGAGCAGAGGAAGGCAACTTCCACGCTATGGTCGAGGGTGTTTTGGCTAAAAGAGTGGCGGAAGTGCAGCTTACCGAGGAGGGTGACGACCTCGGGGTGGACCGACGTGAGGCGGAGCTTGCGGATCGCCTCTTCACCCAGGCTAATCACCGCCTTGTCCATTTCGGCGAGCGCCTCTTGGTGCTTTTCCTCAATGCTGGCGGGATGGATGCGTCCGTCTTTGATCAAGGCCTCGAGGGTGACCCGGGCGATTTCCCGCCGAACGGGGTCAAAGGCTGAGAGCAGAACGGTGTCGGGCGTTTCATCAATGAGAAGCGATACCCCGGTAACCGATTCAAAGCTGCGGATGTTTCGCCCCTCACGACCGATGAGCCGTCCCTTCATCTCGTCGTTGGGCAGGGCGACGGTGGTAGAGGTTTCCTCCGACATCGGAGTGGATCCGACCCGCTGCATCGCGGCGAGTAGTACTGCCCGGGCGCGGGCTTCGATCTGAGTCTCGGGGATGTCGAGCAGGTCGTGGCGCAGTTCTTCGAGATACTCCTGGGAGCTCTCTTTCAATTCCGTGGTCAGTTCGGCGCGGGCTTCCTCCTTGGTCATTCCGGCGATCTCGAGGAGGCGCTGTTCCAGATTCGCCTGCTGTTCTTCCGCTGTTTTGCGGGTGGCCTCGACCTCCTGCTGGATCGAACGAACGCGCTCGATCCGCCGTTGGAGTTCCTTCGAGGCCTCGGTAGAGGCACTGGTATCGCTCTGACCCTTGGAGGAGGGCCAGTATCTGAGTGCGAGTACTGCTGCGCCAGCTGCCAGCGTCGCTGCTGAGAGAGCAATACCCACTACGGTCCAAATATCAGTCATAGAGATCGATGGATGGAAGAGAGGGGTGCTCCTCCTGTCATCCGATTCGCAAAATTACGGTCGGATCATTCTGCGTGGCAAATAAAAAAAAAAGGCCAGGCACCCTACGGCACACGCGGACATCAGCTACCGTTGCTCCCTTCCGGGCCTGGCGGGGTTCGCTGGTCCTGCGTTGCATAGGACCCGGCCGTAGAGAAGCCAACACGTCTTGAAATCGGAACGCAACCGTAAATCCGCGATTTTTGGTTCGAGCGCCGATGGGTTGGGGCCGCGGTGCGCGTTGAGAGTGGGGCACTCCCTCGAGGGTCTGGGGGCATACTCGCTGAAAGTTGCGGTTGTCTGATCGCGGAAAGTTGGTAGGAAAGGAAGCAATGAGCAGTATTTTTGGCACGCTATTCCGAATTTCTTCCTGGGGTGAAAGTCATGGGAAGGGGATCGGAGTCGTCATCGATGGATGTCCTCCTTTGGTTCCCCTCACTGAATCCGATATTCAGGAGGCGCTCGACCGGCGTCGGCCCGGGCAAAGCTCGATAACGACTCCACGGAGCGAGAAGGACGGGGTACAAATTCTATCGGGTGTATTCGAGGGGAAGACGACGGGCACACCGATTTCACTCGCGGTGTTCAATGAGGACCAGCGTTCCTCCGACTACACCGAGATGCGCGAGAAGTTTCGCCCGTCCCATGCGGATTTCACCTACCAGGAGAAATATGGCATCCGGGATTACGCGGGTGGGGGGCGTTCCTCGGCGCGGGAGACGATCGCCCGGGTGGCCGCTGGCGCGGTGGCCGAGAAAATTTTGAAGATGAGCCGCGGGATCGAGGTGCGGGCATTTGTCCGTTCGATTCACGAGATTGACGCCCCGGAGGGCTTGGACTTTCCGGCCAGAGAGGCTGTCGAGTCGACTCCGGTGCGCTGCCCTCATTCCGAGACGGCCGAGCGCATGATTGCCCGGATCAAGGAGGTTCGCGATCAGGGTGACTCTGTGGGTGGTGTGATCGAGTGCCGGGTGAAGGGCCTCCCGACCGGCTGGGGCTCCCCGGTTTTTGACCGTCTGGAGGCCGACCTCGCCAAGGCAATGCTCTCCCTCCCCGCGACGAAAGGATTTGAGGTGGGGTCCGGTTTTGAGGGCACACGAATGACCGGCTCCGACCACAACGACCCGTTTGAAATGCGCGGTGGGGTCGTGAGTACGACGACGAACCGCTCCGGCGGAGTTCAGGGCGGCATTTCCAACGGGGAAGAATTGGTTTTCCGGATCGCCTTCAAGCCGACTGCGACGGTTCGCAAAAATCAGAAGACCGTTTCGCGCAGCGGAGAAAATACCGAGCTCGCGGCCAAGGGTCGACATGATCCCTGCGTCGTTCCCCGGGCCGTCCCGATTGTCGAAGCCATGACCGCTCTTGTCTTGATCGATCACGGGATGCGGCACCACGCGCAAACCGCCGCATTCGCGATTCCTCAGGAGTGATCGCGGTAGACTCATTCCCCGGAATTCGAGGTGGAGCGGGATTCCGCTCTGTTCATTCGGCATCGAAGGTGCTAAGTAAGGAGCCAGATTATGAGTGAAGATCCACGCTGGTTGAGTGTCCTTCTGTCGGGACCGAATGCGAATCGTTGGAAGCTCGTCCGCGATACGGTCTCGCAGGTCCTGCCGCAAGAGGAGGGGTTGAGAATTTATGTGACCGCCGACGAATTGGACCGGGCCCGGGAGGAGTTTCCTGCCGATCGGTACGAGGTCGCCGAATGGCGGTTGCGGGACGGGGCCTTGGAATTTTCCGAGCCACTCTCCATCGAGCGGAATAATTTTCTCCTCTACGGCCTCCCGGCTTTTCCGGATGACCTCCTTGAGGGCTTGGCAAAAGCCTATCGGCGCGGCCAATTTGAGATCGGCCGGGTCATCACACAGGTCCAGTGTGGTTGGTGTGCTCACGTGGAAGAGGCAAAGGGCTGGTTCGACGGCTGTATTCACTTCTCCGACCTGGTCCTCCTCGACAGCCGCCCCGAGGTCGAAGATCTCTGGGTTCGCGACTACCAGGAACATTATCGGAAGCTTCGCTTTCCCTGCCATTTCGATCTGGTCCGCAAGGGCCTGCCCAAGCACCCGCTTTGGGTTTTTGACAGCCAGCCCCGTCGCATGTCCCTGATTTTCGATCCCGACGAACTGTCGGGGGCCAGCGAGGCCGAGTACGAGATCGAGGGTGATGAGCCCGATGACGATGAGGAAGTCGAATCACTCGGCGATCCATTTCTCCGTCGCAACGCCGCCGGCGAGCGCGAAAGAAAAGTCCGTCCGCTACCATTCGCACTTGACGGACCGGCAGAATCACAGAAATAGTCATCGTTTCTGTTTCTCGCTGGGGTGGCGGAATTGGTAGACGCGCATGATTCAGGTTCATGTGTCCTTACGGATGTGCGGGTTCAAGTCCCGCCCTCAGCACCATTTTTTCACAGACCCAGTAGCCGATGCCTTTAGGCTTCGCGCTTCTGCGCGCCGGAAATGAAATAAAGGAGAACGGACTTTCCAGTCCGTTTGCGTCGTGATCAGGGACGGGGAAGGAAATAAACGGGTTGGAAAACCCGTTCTCCTGTAGGCTTCCAGCTGTTGAACGGGGGGGGCTGCTCCAGGGAACAAGTGTCGAAAGTAGCCGATGCCTTCAGGCTTCGCGCTTCCCTGCGGATGTCCGGACGCAGAACGTTCGCTGAAGCGTCACGCCACAAGAGCGCCACCGCCTTAAATGGTTTTTCCCGTGGCGTGCAGCTTTAGCAAACGTTCGCCGTGCAAGGCTCAGTCTCACCTGCTGCGTGCGGGCTGACGCACAGGAACCCAAGGCTAAAGCCATGGGCCACTGCCCGATGCCTTCAGGCTTAGCGCTTCTCTGCGGATGTACGGGCGCAGATCGTTCGCTGAAGCGTCACGCCACAAGAGCGCCAGCGCCTTAGATGTTTTTTCCCGTGGCGTGCAGCTTTAGC
>DGMY01000056.1 GCA_002388665.1 Opitutia bacterium UBA4506
TGCGATGGCATCCCTTCAGGATGCGGGATATTGCGCGATGAAATTCCGGAGGTGTCGCTTCGCTCAACCTCCGGCTATTGGATGCCATCCCTTCGGGATGGGTTGTGCGTTCCTTTGGGATGTTGGGTGCGTCCCTTCGCGATGGTTTGTACGTCCCCTTCGGGATGGATGATGGCATCCCTTCGTGATGTTGGGTACGATTCCTCCGCGCAAAATCATTGCCCAACCCCATCCGAACCGCCATTCCATGCATCGTCTTCCGAGCGTCTCCCCAGTGATGCCGGAGGCATCAAATCCAGTAGCCGGGGGTTGAGCGAAGCGACACCCCCGGAATCCGGTACCCCCCCCGGCATAGCACGCCGGTAGGTGTGCCATCGATTTTGGGAGGAGATGGCGAACATTAAACTCTATACGTTAAACGTTAAACATTAAACATTGAATGGGGAATTGGAGTGGAAGCTCGTTGGACGTTGGATGTTTAGAGTTTAACGTTTAACGTTCGCTATCTGGATTTCCTGAGCCTCCAGCGACCGCGGATAGCGGATATTGGGATATCGGATGATGCGGGTACGATTCCTCTGCACCATGCCTCATCCTCTCCCGCTATTCCCCTCTTTCGGGGATATAATCCGGTTCGAGCATCCGGATGATGCCTTGGGCCCAGCCGTTGCACAACGGACGACCGGGGCCGGTGACCTCGAGGGTCTGTAGAGTTGATTTGATTCGATCGGGGACGTCTCCGACCGGCCAGAGAAACCAGGTTGAGAAATGATCCGACTGCGCTGCCAGGGTGGCTTGGTCCAGGGGGATGAGTCCGTCTGTCATCCAGGTGTGGAACCGGGTTCCTCCTACGCCCGGCGTGAAGAAGGTGCGCCAATCTTCCTCGTGCTTGGTGAAGCCGTATTCCTGGCGGCGCTTGCGTACTCTGCTGGCGCTGAGACGTTCTGAGTCGCCACCGCGGGGAAGTGCGGAGGACCCTCGATGGATCGCATCCGGCCAGTCGGTGCGACCATTGGACAGCCATTCGGCGTATTGCTTGAGACGGCGTTTTGGTTGGTTGGCCGGCCGGCACCCGGAAAGGTGCCACTTGTCATTGAATTGTTGGTACGCGGTCATAGCGGTTTGGGTGGGGGATTCCAACCAGGATGACAGCGGGAATGTGTGCGCCAATTGGCTCATAATCGCGCGATTTCTCTTCAGTCCAAGCACTTCGAGGAAGACCTGGTGGTAGGCCTCCCGCACGCCGGAGAGGTTGATGCGGGATTGGGCCACTTTGACTTTGCGCTCCCAGCGTTCCCTGGCCGCGTTGATCAGCGCTTGCTCGCGTGCTTCTGCTGGCAGCTCCAGTAAGGAGGCCAGGGGCGCCGGTAGTCCTTCGTCCAAAAGTTGATCGACCCCTTGATCGTCAAAGTAGGTCTCGAGATCCCGGTCCAAATATTTGAGCCATTCCAAGGTCTCAAAGGTGCTGGGATCGCTTCCCTGCGTGAGCCTCCCCTCTCGTCGGTCGGGGAATAGTACCACGTGGAGGATGACGTTCTCAAAGTTCTTGTCCGATCCGTGCCCGTGCTTTTGCCAATCGCGTTCGTGGAGGTGGATTTCGACGTCCCCGTGGATGCGGCGTCCGTTTAGCGTGAGAATCGCCTCTCGAAAATCGGGTCCCTCTTGGAAATTCCACCGGCCCGGATCCAGGACCTCCAGTCTCTGTCCGGATCGAGTGACCAGTCCTTGCTGACGAAATACCTGCCGTGCCCAAATTCGCTGTACCTGCTTCTCGGCCATAAACACGGGACCGTAGAGCCCGGTGAGTTCTTCGACTTGTTCATTCGGGTTCATCGGCTTTGCCTCCCTCGGGTTCCATGGCAGTGGCCCAGAGGTCCCCCAAGGTATTCTGGGAGTTGTGGTTTCTGGCTGGGCGTAGTCGGGTATGGGTGCGCCTTTCACAGCGCCCTACCCAGTCCTCGAAGTCGGCCTCATCCACGCTGAATGAACCGCGGGCGGCGGCCGCTTCGCGGATCATATTGTCCCGTGAGGCAACAGTCACCTTGCTGGGATCGGGGCTTCGTTCGAGCATCTGCTCAATGACTCCATCTGCCGAGAGCTGTCGGGGTGCGTAGAGAACCGAGAAGGTCCCGCGGCGGCACGGATGTTCGACCTGAAGCTTCTTCTCTCTTCCATCGAAGACGATGGTGACCCGTGCCCCATCTTCATCGTGGATCGTTCGGGCCATCTGGACCAAGGCGTCACAGGCCGCCTCCGCACTTTCCCGTAGGATAGATCGCAGATGGGAAATCCCATGGATCATGTTGTATCCGTCGATGAGTAGATGCTGGTCTGACCGTTCCATGATGCAAAGAGTGGCTCCTCTTTCAGTCCGGACTCTTGCCGGTAAAAGTCAAGGATGATGGTAGGACCCTTGCGGTACTTTCCGGGCTTGTCGGTGCGCGACTCCCCTCCCCTTCCCTCGGTGGCGGAGACTCCAGGAGGATCGTGTCGCTGGACAGATCCGACCCGCGCCGAGAAAGGGGTTTCGTTTGGTGGCTATATCGGTTAATCGGTTATGTCTATTATGAGCGATACCTTTTATGCATTGGCGACACCACCCGGAACCTCCGCGCTGGCGGTGATTCGTGTCTCGGGGCCGGATGTTCCGCGGTTGGTCTTCGAGATCTTTCGGAGAAAGCTGGAGGCTGCGAATGATCGCAGGGCGATGGTTGGGTACTACCGTTCTCTCCGGGATGAACGAGTGGATCAGGTTGTGTATACTTATTTCCCAGCGACCTCTTCTTACACCGGTCGGGAGCTGTTGGAAATCTCCTCCCATGGCAATATGTTCCTCGTGGAACAAATTCTTGAGGACCTCGGATCTCGTGGGTGTCGATTGGCTGAACCCGGTGAATTTACGCGGACCGCTTTCCTTGAAGGTCGTATGGATCTCTCTCAGGCTGAGGCGGTTGCGGATTTGATCGCGGCTCGTAGTGCTGCGGCTCTGGAGTCTGCTCATCGTCAGCTGGCGGGTGGGTTGGGCGAGGAGATTGAGCGGCGCGTTGAGGAGGTTTTGGCCATTCGCGCCCACCTCGAGGCCTATATCGATTTTCCTGAGGAGGATATACCAAATGAAGATCAAGAGGGTCCAATTGCATCGATTCAGGAGACCGTTTCGCGGCTCGATCGCATGATTGCCACGGGTCGGCAGCGCGAACTGTTGCATCGAGGGATTCGGACGGTGATCCTGGGCGCCGTCAATGCGGGTAAAAGTAGCTTGCTGAACCGGCTTTTGGGAGAAGAGCGGGCCATTGTGAGTGATACCGCGGGAACTACCCGCGATTATATTCAAGATGTTTTACAATTGGGGGCGTTCGGTATTCAGTTGTTTGATACGGCGGGGTTTCGTGAGGCTTCTGATGTGATTGAGGTAGAGGGGCTTAGGAAAACGGAAAAGATTGTCGGAACGGCTGATTTCTTCCTGTTGGTCGTTGATGGTGCCCTCCCCTCCCCCGCTTTACCGGATGAGCTTTTGGGTCGTCTGGAGCCGGAGAATTCGTTGGTGGTCTTTAATAAGTGCGATGACCCGGGGTTTGTGATGAATGATTCGTTTTTGCCGGGAATCCCTCGTATCGCCCTCTCGGCTCGCACCGGTGAGGGTGTAGAAGAGTTTTTGGCACTGTGGGAATCTCGGTTTCAGTCCGAGCTTTTGGAGGGGGCTGAAAGCCGTGTTCTGTATAATCAGCGTCACATTGGTCATTTGAGGGAATGTCGAGACTCTCTTTTGCGGGCTCGGGACGGATTGCGCGCAGGGGTTTCGACGGAGTACGTCGCACCTGATCTGCGGGATGCGTTGGATTCCCTGGGTGCTGTCGTCGGTAACGTTGACAATGAGGCCATGCTGGATGTTCTCTTTGGGGACTTTTGTATAGGAAAATGAGTGTTGCCCTTCGATATGGATCTGCCCACCCCTACGACGTTATTGTCTGTGGGGCGGGTCATGCTGGCTGTGAGGCTGGATTAGCCGCTGCCCGAAGAGGTGGAAATACCCTGGTTTTGACCGGAAATCTCGATACGGTGGCCCAGATGAGCTGTAATCCTGCCATTGGCGGGCAGGCAAAGGGTCATATTGTGAGGGAGATTGACGCGCTCGGGGGCGAGATGGGTGTCAATGCCGATACGACCTCAATCCAGTTTCGGCTGCTGAATTCCTCGAAAGGACCCGCTGTTCGCGCTGCGAGATCGCAGTGTGATAAGAAGGCTTATCAGCTTCGAATGAAGCAAACGTTGGAGTGGCAGGAGAATTTGACCCTGTTTCAGGCGATGGTGACCGGTCTGATCTATGAAAACGGACGCGTCGTTGGAGTGAAAACTTCACTCGGAATCGAATTTTTTGGAAAAACAGTAGTCGTTACCACAGGGACATTCCTTCGTGGATTGATGCATATTGGGGAGAACCAGAACAAAGGCGGGCGCTTGGGTGACTTTTCCGCCGAAGGGCTCTCGGGGAGTTTTCTGGAGGCGGGGATTGAATTGGAACGTCTGAAGACTGGGACTCCGCCGAGAATTCTCGGAAATTCGCTCGATTTCTCGAAGATGAAGGAGCAGCCGGGCGATGAGAATCCGGTGTTTTTTGCGTTTTATGACACCCGAGGGGATGAGGATCTGTTCCACGTGGAACAATCCGGAGAGGATCGGCCCGGTTGGACCCCGGGTTCGAGGTCGGTTTCGTGTTGGATGACGGAAACTACAGCGGAAACCGAGCGTCTGATTCGGGAGAATTTGCACCGTTCGCCCCTGTATGGCGGCAAAATTCAGGGAGTAGGTCCACGGTACTGCCCGAGCATTGAGGATAAATTCGTTAAGTTTGCCGATAAGGGTACACATCGACTCTTTCTTGAGCCTGAGGGGTTGCAGACGAATGAGTGGTATGTGAATGGGCTGTCCACTAGTTTGCCATTCGATGTCCAGGTGGCTATGTTGCGGACGATCCCGGGGATGGAGGCGGTGGAGATGCTGCGTCCGGCGTACGCGGTCGAGTACGACTTTGCCCCGCCAACCCAATTATTCCCCAGTCTCGAGTCGAAGAAGGTTGAGGGGCTGTTCTTTGCCGGACAGATCAATGGCACTTCCGGTTATGAGGAGGCTGCGGGTCAGGGACTTCTTGCCGGAGTGAACGCAGTGGCGAAGGTGAGGGGAGAGGAGCCCATGGTTCTGAGTCGCCAGCAGGCCTACCTAGGGGTGCTGGTTGATGATCTGGTGACCAAGGGCACTAAGGAGCCGTATCGAATGTTTACGAGCCGGGCCGAGTTTCGCCTGCTGCTCAATATGGACTCCGCCGAGTTGCGTTTGGTGGATGTCGCGAAGAGGTACGATCTTTTGCCTTCAGAGCGTGTGAAGCGGATTGAGGAGAAGCGTGAGCGGATATTCAACAATATCGTAACATACGAGAAGGAGCGGGATGCCAAGGGTACCTGGGCTGAGCAGATGCGTCGGGGAGTGCCCATCGAGGAGCTGGTCGACACGAGCAAGTGGGGAATCAGTGAAAAAACCGAGTTGGAATATCGAATTCGGTACAAGGGGTATCTTGAGCGCGAGATGCGCGAGGTGGAGAAGTTTCGGAATCTGGATTCGGTGAAGATCTTTAAGGGTATTGATTATAAAGAGGTTAAGGGGTTGAAGAATGAGAGCGCGCAAAAGCTCGCCGAGGTTCAGCCGACCACTTTGGGGCAGGCGCTGCGAATCAGCGGGGTGAGCCCAGCCGATATTTCGATTCTGCAAGTATACCTACGCCGAAGGAATGCATAGGTAGAAATCCGGGTCTTTCTAGGGTCGCTGAGAGGGCTTTTGAGGAGGAGGAGGGCGTTGGCTGGTCCGATTAGAACCTTGCCTTTTTAGCCCTGGAGCGGTTTTAGATTGGGGTAAATTCCAAAGGATGAAAAACGAAGAACCAGCCAGAATTCTCGTCGTCGACGACGAGAGTGATACGACCGACTTGTTGTCATTTAAGCTCGAGAACGAAGGCTTTGTGACGAAGGTGACAAACATTCCACAGAAGGCTTTGGGGCTGGTTCGAGAATTTCGTCCCGATCTGATTATCCTGGACATTATGATGCCTGATTTGAATGGGTATCAGATCTGCCATACGTTGAAAGCGGACCGCGAATTGAGGCCGATACCGGTGATATTTTTGACGGCTCGAGGAGAGCCCGAAGATCGTATCAAGGGTCTTGAGACCGGAGTGGATGACTATGTTGCCAAGCCTTTCGACTCCCGTGAGTTAATTCTTCGCGTTCGCGCAGTGCTGAAGCGTGCGGTTGAGGCGAAGAGTGCCGCTTCCCGTCAGTTACAGCTCGGGAACCTCTTGGCCGATCGTGACCTTCATCAGGTGTATGTAGATGATGAGGCCGTGATGCTTACTTTGACCGAATTCAAGCTCTTGCAGCTCTTGATGGAGAATCCCAATCAGGTGTTGTCCCGGGAGACTTTGCTCTCCCGCGTTTGGAACTACGAGAGTGATACCGAAACGCGAACGGTTGATACCCATGTGCGGCGTCTGCGTGAGAAGCTGGGTTCTTGTTCCGGGATGATTGAGACTGTCCGTGGGGTAGGGTACCGGATGGTAGAATTCTCGCCGAGCGAGAGCTGATCCTTTCAATCGCCGCCCAGGCTTCGGTGCTTTGCTCTCCTTTACCCTAGTCGTAGTCCTTGTTCTCGTCCTTGTTTTTTACGAGAGGCGATGGAAGAGGGTTCGTCGGTTGATTCGTGATTTGGACCAGTCGTTGGATTCGGATCAGGACATTCTGATTGATGAGGACAAGGGGTTGGTCGACAAGCTGGGAATGGATCAGTTGTTGCGATCGATCCAAAAAATGAAGGAGGAGCGAAGCCGCGTCCGAGCGAGGAGTGCCTCCCAGATGGAGCAGATCGAGATTACCTTTCGCAATATGAGGGAAGGGGTTCTTTTGCTCGATTCGGACAATCTAATTGTGGCCTCCAACGGTTCGGCCGACCGGCTGTTGAATGAAGGTAAGTCACTGCCAGGCAACCGAGTAGAGAAGTTTATTCACCATCCTGTTTTCCTGGATTTTGTGCAGCAGGTAAAGCGGTCCGGGATCTACGGGCGCCGCCAGATTCGGGTCGATCTCATTGGTAAAGAGGCCTGGCTGGAGATTTCCGGGGCGGCGATGGACGCTCCGGATGGTGATGTGAATCAGCGGCTCAGTTTGTTTTTGATTAATGACATTTCGCGGCTGAAAAAGCTGGAGGCGATTCGAAAAGATTTTGCGGCGAATGTCTCTCACGAGTTGAGGACTCCGATCACGATTATTAAAGGGTTTGCCGAAACTCTTCATGAGGATCGAGAGCACTTGAGTGAAGAGCAAAGAGTATCCTTTATCGAAAAGGTGTATCGTAACTCCAATCGACTGCATGCGTTGGTCGAAGACCTTCTGAGCTTGTCCCGATTGGAATCGAGGTCGATGGAGTTGAAGAAGGAGAGGAGGGTCTTGCAGGACGAGGTCAGGACGTTTGCGTCTGAGTTTTGTAGTGCTCAGAAAGATACGAGAGATGTCCGCCTGGTTCTTCCGGAGAAACCCGTGGAAGTGTTGATCGATCAGCTCTTCTTTGCGCGAATTCTGACGAATCTAGTGGAGAACGCCTTTAAGCATGGAGAGACGTTGTCCTTCGTGGAGATTTCAGTACGAGAGGACGAGGACAATGGCTTGGTCGAGATGATTGTGGCGGATGATGGTTCGGGGATCCCGGAGCCCGCCCGAAATCGAATCTTTCAGCGCTTTTATCGAGTGGATACAGGGCGCTCGCGCCAGAGAGGCGGGACCGGTTTGGGCTTAAGTATTGTCAGGCATGCCATGTTGGCTCATGGGGGTAATGTGAGAGTAGAACGAAGATTGCCGAGAGGGACGAAATTCATCTGTGTATTTCCTTCGGCGAGCCGAGTGGAAGAGTCATGAGTAGTAAAACAGGTAGGGAGATCGCCGAAGAGCGGCGAGCTGAGCGGATTCGACTGTTGAGTGAGAAAATGGAGAGTTTTCTCGCAGCGGGGGAGGGGAGGACTTCTCTGGAGATTGGTTGTGGTCACGGTCACTGGATCACATCTTTGGCTGAGAATTCTCCGAACGAGCGTTTGATTGGCGTCGATATCATTTCCCGGCGTATTCGCTTGGCCGAGACTAAATTATCGAAGAGGAAGTTGGACCATGCCTGCGTCTTTAAGGCCGAGGCGACTGAGGCGCTGGAAGCCTGGCCCGAGTCTGTCCCGTTGGATCGGATTTTTCTTCTTCATCCCGATCCTTGGCCGAAGAAGAGACATGCGAAGAATCGGATGACCGGACCGCTTTTTCTCGAGCGAATGGCGGAGGCCGCTTCGCAGGGGACTGAACTCTACTTTAGAACCGATGATCCGGTCTTTTACGAATGGAGTCGGGAGAACTTCGATGCGCACTCCGCGTGGAAGGTGGCGGAGCTCCCCTGGCCTCATGAGGCAGGTAGCTATTTTAAGGACATGCTCGGAGTTCACGGTGCGATTACCGCGGTGAGGGTCTAGGTGTCGAGGCTCCCCGCGGGCGTTTGTCCGTGGTTGGAGGGTGGGGCGGCTGTTCTTCCGCTTGGTCTACCCATCCAGGGGGAAGATAGGCCTCCTGATGTGCTTGAAGGGCAGGCTGCGAAGATCGAGTCGGCAGGGGCCGAGCGTATCAAATGTAAATTGGACAGACGCGATCGGATCGTAGGCTTGCCGGTGCCCTACGGCGGCTTTGACTCCGATTACCGCGAAAGTTTTAGGATCGATTCCGGCCACCCGCCATTGTCCGAGATCGAATGGAGGGGTCTTTTTCGAGGTGAGCAGGATGGTAATTCCCTTGATTCGGACGAGGGCGCACTGACCCATGTCGATCACTACCCCCGCCATCGACGCGAGATGGCTGCGAGGGTCGTCGAGGGTGAACTTACCGTCGAATCGAGAAACGTATTCTACTTCGTGCTCAATGGGACCGGGGTCGCCTTCCCAGCCGCGACCCCCGATCGAGAGAACCACGGTTTGGCCGTAGGAATGCTTCTCGAGCTGAGCGACACTGAGCGGATCATTCATGATGACACCAGCATTGTTCAGGTTCAGGTCGATGAATGTTCGCAGGAGCCCGGTGCAATCCCCTGGGGCTCCCGCTCCAATATTGTCTGAAGCTTCGGCGACGATGATGGGGCTCGATTGGCCTGAGCGGAGGGCGCTCAATAGGTCCTGAGTGGAGTCCGCTTCGGGTATGCCAGCATCGCGATAACGATGGGCTAGTGACTGAAGCTCATCGAGAGCCGCCTCGGCTCGCGCCTCGATCATGTCGCCGTCGACCGTGAGGACCAAGCTGACTCCCGTGTCGGGTGTGTCCGAATAGGAGTAGCCAGCAAAGACGCTTGCCGTGGCAACGCCATCTTGTTCTTCCAGTGCGCGGGCGCAGGATTCCAGGGTGAGCATGGGCTGGTCTGCGGTACCCGTTCCCGAGGGTGGCCATACGACGTCTGTACCTCTCCAGATACAGCGAAGGTTTCGACCGCTTTGACTCGAGGAGAGAAGAAGATTGGCCGCCGAGCAAGCGGCCTCGGTCGCGTCGGTGTGTGGATTCTTTTGGTAGGCGACGAGAGCGTTGACCTGTTGGCAGAACGATTTGCTGATATTGCCGTGCAGATCCAGTACGCATGAAATGGGTATCTCTTCTGCGCCCGGCAGTTGCCGAATCCATTTGGCGGCAGCGCATTCCAGATCTACCTCCTTGTCGGTCACCATAGCCCCGTGGAAGACAAGAAAGATCCCTTCGCAATCTCCGTTCATCGATTTCCAGGCCGCTTCAAACCGGGATTTCCAGGTGTCGAAAACAGAATGGCAGACCACCCCGCTCGGCATAGCGGCAAAATAGGGGCCTTCAAAAATCTCTGCGCCGGACCGTCGAATCACTTCGGTCGCAGCGGCCATCGGAGATCCGGGTAGGGATATGGGCTCGTTCGAGCCGAAGCCAGCTTGGGCAAAGTCTTCTAGCCCGGTTTTCTCGGAAATGAATGAATGGGTCTCGTGAAAGAGACCTGCGAAAAAATACCGTGGATTTGACATGTGCTTACCGACTAGGAATCGAGACTGTTTGGAATGTCTTTCAGTGCCTTCACGATTGTACGGCCCCCGGAGTCTACCCTTACGTTTGGTACGGAGACGCTGATCGCTGCGATCACTTTGCCGCTGAGAAAGAGTGGGGCCGCAAAGCAGCTCACCCCGTCGCAGCTTTGATTCTCTTCGAGGGCCCAGCCCTTTCGCTTGATCGATTTGAGTTCGCGCTCAATCTTGAGAGGGTCGTTGTAGCCCGCCCGACGGCAAAGTTCCTCGATCGACATGTCTCCGCTCTTTTCGGCATTGAACGCTGCGATCACCCGCCCCAGTGCGGTGTGGAGCAGTTCTTCATGTCTCCGATTGTCGGGGATCCATCGCAGTTCTCGAGTGGATTCAAGGCTGTGGACGTAACGGAGTTGCCCGTCCTCGAACCGACCGAGATTGATCGTTTCGTTGAGATCTCGATGGAGCGTTGCCATGAGAGGTAGAGCCTTCTCTTTGAGTCTAGCATCATCGTCGGTTGGAATTAGTTCAAAAACCTTGGCTGTCGTGCGGTAGCGATTTCCTTCTCGGGTGCTTGCGATGTAGCCCAGTGATTCGAGGGCCCTGAGTAGCCGCAGAACAGTGGGTTTTGGGAGTTCTGTACTGGTGGTGACGTCGTGAAGAGACAGGGGATCTTTCGCTCTGCTTACTAGTGAAAGCACAAGAAAGACCCGGGCAATGAAGTCTTCGCCATTGATTCGCATACCTTTGTATTCCGAATTTCGGCAAATGATCTGTCAATATCGTATTTTGTTTGACGAAATTTAAATTTCATCTGAAGATTTGCGACGTATGGTGATCGATGCTCACAATCATATTGGAATTGAATGGGTCAACTACGTTTCGGGAGATCATCCCTATGCGCAGTCGCTTGAGGATTTGATCATTAAGGCCCGCTCGACTCCGGTCTCTCACTGGATTGCGTTTCCCTTTGTTAGCTATACGGGTGCCACTCTTCCGGTGACTCCGACGGTCGATGGATTTGGTTCGAATGCTCCCTACGAATTGGCGAACCTCCGCTTGCTCGAGGAGATTGCGGAATACTCAGGGAATGGCCGCCGGGAGGTGCTTCCATTTGTGATGGTCGACCCGGAGAGAGAGGTTGATCGACAGGTAGAGTACTTGCGAAAGCTGCGGCGGGAGCACCAGATTTTTGGAATCAAGATTCAGGGGACCATTATTCAGGCCCACGTTTCCCGGTTAAGGGATCGTTCGATGGCCCTGGTCGACCTCGCCGCTGAATGGGATGTACCTTTGTTGATCCACAGCAGTATCCACCCCTCCGACGAGTGGTCACAATGCCTCGATATACTCGCGGTTGCCGAGTCGAGACCGGAAGTTCGGTTCGTCCTTGCGCATTCGTGTCGCTTTCACCGTCCTTCACTGGACCGGGTTGCCGAATTGCCAAATACGTGGTTTGACTGCTCTGCGCACCGGATCCATTGCCAGTTGGCCTGCAGAGAGTCGTTGTCGGTGGCGACTTCCGGGGAACGGTTCCAAAGTGATTACCATGATCCTTCGCGGGTGTTGAGCGATTTGTATGAAGCTTATCCGGATAAGCTGATCTGGGGAACAGACTCTCCGTACTATAGTTGGCGTTCCAGTCGTGGGGATCTCCCCGAGAAGTACCTCTCGAGCTACGGGGAGGAATGGGACTGTGTCGAAGCCCTCTCACCGGCGGGTCGGCAGGCAATTACATCCGGGAACACTCTCGCATGGTTGGGGATAGAGGAAAATGATGTTTAATAATTCTGGTAAATCAGTTCTGGTGACCGGGTCCTCACAGGGGATCGGCCATGCAATCGCCCGCCTGTTTCAGGATTCTGGAGCGGACGTCTTGTACCACGGCCGTAGGGACGGGGAACGACCCTCAGGGGTAGAATCCAGCCGATACCTAGCGCAGGACTTTCTCGAGGAGGGTTGTCCGGAGAAAGTGATCCAGCAGGCCTTCGAAACGTTTCCTGCTCTCGATACTCTAATTGCCAATGCGGGTAGCTATTTTGATCAGCCATTTTTAGAATTGGATCGAGCCAGTTGGGATCGAACCATCCGGCTCAATCTTGAGGCAAACATGATTATATGTCAGGAATTTGCCCGGAGATTGGTGGACCTGGGTCGCCGTGGAAGCATTACAATTATTTCGTCTACCAACGCCTTTCAAGCGGAGAGGGACTCTGTGGCCTATGATGTCTCGAAGGGAGGGCTTAAAATGCTCACCCGTAGCTTGGCCGTCTCTTTGGCTGATTACGGGATCCGGGTCAATGCCGTGGCTCCGGGTTTGATTGAAACTCCGATGACTCGGTCTACGTTGGTCGGTAAGGCTGAAATTGTTAGAGAGTATGAGAGGAGCATTCCGATGGGGCGGATTGGCAAGCCCGAGGATTGTGCGGGCGCCTGCCTGTTTCTCGCATCAGACTTTGCGGACTACATCACGGGTCATACGGTGGTGGTAGACGGGGGATTGACGGTGAGCCAAATCGGGCGAATGCCAGTTGAATGAATGACAGAGATATGAAAACGGTAGCGAATTCTTTATTACAAACGATCAGTACTCCTGCCGTCATTGTCGACTGGGAGCAGGTGACGAAGAACGTTGAGCAGTTGGCAAACCAGGCGAAGGAGCGAGGGGTGCGAATTATGCCGCATGTGAAGACTCACAAATCAGTGAAGATCGCAAAGCTGCAATTGGATGCGGGTGCATATGGACTGACCTGTGCGAAGATTTCCGAAGCGAAGGCCATGATCCCCTCCGGAGTGAAACGTGTCTTTCTCGCGCATTCCTTGGTGACTCGTGTAAAGGTCGAGGCGTTGTTGGAGCTTGCGGAGGAGTTGGATGAGCTGATCCTAGCCGCCACAAGTCTGGAACAAGCGAAATGCTTGGCTGCTTTACTTGAACCATTCGGGAGGGTGTTTCCCTGTCTCCTCGCCATCGATTCGGGGCTCGGTCGTGAGGGCTGTCGAACGTCGGAAGAATTAATACAGTTGAAAGCGTTTGTGGATGGGGTCTCGGCCTTTGAGTACCGAGGTATCTATACGCACGAGGGGTACACTTACGGGTCGTCTCCTGATGAAATTGCAGAAGAGGCCCGAAAGGTGGCTCGATTGCTGGTGGATTCGCGAGATGCGATAGGGGGAGAAGGCGAACTTTGGCCGGGTTGCAGTGTGACCGCCAGAATGATGATCAACCAGGAGGGGGTCACGGGGATACGGCCCGGTGCGTATGTCTTTGGAGATCAGTTCCTCACCTTGATGACTGAAGCGATGGATTGGGGCGACGTTTCATTAGTGGTCGCCTCTACTGTCGTTGATAAGCCGAGGCCGGGCCTTGCGCTGATTGATGCCGGAAGTAAGGTCTTCTCCTCTGATCGTTTGGGTCAGCATCCTTTCGCCATACCTTTGGACGGTCGGGATTTTGAGGTAACCCGGCTCAGTGAAGAGCATGCATTTCTTACGGGCACCGATGTCGTTTCGCTCGAGATCGGCGAGGTGGTTCTGTTTGTACCTCAACATGTGTGCCCCGTTGTGAATTTAACGGATCAGATGATCGCCCTATCGAAAGACGGAGAACCCGAGGCGTTGCCAGTCGATGCCCGGGGGTGTGTCTATTGATTCCGGTTGGACGGATTCAGCTTCGTTGAATCCGAAGTTCAAGTCGGCCCTTCGGCTCAGTCGGAACTTTCGCTGAATCCCCGTGTGGGGATTCCCCGGGTACCCGTTTGGTAGGCGAACACATGACCCGCCATTGGCTGATCCGAGCCGGTGTCATCATCTCCCTTTGCGGTGGTTATGAAAAGGGTGCTGAGATCAGGACCACCAAAGCAGCAAGATGTAACGTGGCTGCAGGGGAGTGTGATTCGTTGAATCCATTCGCCTCGTATCGGGTCCAGCCGGCGGATAGCACTGCCGTTCCAGAATCCGATCCACAGGTTGTCCTCGCTATCGATTGTCATTCCATCGGGGTAGCCCCAGCTAGGGGGGCAGTTCCAAACCGCCCGTCGATTGGACAGTTTGCCCGCTACGGGATCAAAATCAAATGCCTCGATGCTGAGAGTAGGAGTGTCGATATAGTAGAACGTTTTACTGTCCGATGACCATGCCAGTCCGTTGGAGAGAGTAACCGAATTAATCGCTTTATGGGTAGTGAAGCTCTGGTCGAGACAGTAGAGAGATCCCGCATGCGATTGTTGCGTGTCGCTCATGGTGCCGGCCCAGAAGCGACCCTGCGGATCGCATTTTCCGTCGTTGAACCGGTTGCCGTGAATCTTAGGTTCCGGATTCGTTAGTAGGGTCTGTTCAAGGACGGAACCGTTGTCGCCGAGTGTTACCCGGTAGAATCCCCCTTGGAGGGCGGCAATGAATCGATTGTGGCTATTCTCGATTGGCACCACTGATCCCACTGGCATGCCCAGGTTCCACGTGTCCCATCCAGTTTCATTGGGATCCCGTCGATGGAGTAGGCCGGCATACACATCAATCCACCAAAGTGCACGATTCCACCAGAAGGGGCCTTCACTGATCTGGCCGGCGGATGCCGCATAGCAGATCGGATCCTCAGAAGAAGAGACTTCCTCCTGTCCGGGTGTCGACAAAAGGGATTCCTCATTATCCGGGTTCCGTTCTTTCATTGGATCAGATTAGTTCACGATCCTTGAGAAATTGGGCAATCGCTTCCTCGGATTCGGATAAGGACCGTTGGTCGGATGGACTCAACGGTTGTCGCGGCGAGCCGCAGGCGAATCCCCTCAGGGCCGCGCCGGCCCGGAAGCCATCGGGAAAATTTCCTCCGAGTAGCATTGGATTGATGATATCCAACAGATCCAGCTGAATTTTTCGGCATGAGTCGATATCGAGATCCTTGAATTTCTGATACATATCCATCACCAGTTCAGGGACCACACCCGCAGTTGCGACTGTGGCGCCATCGCCCCCCATTAGCAGGGCCGGGAACAAGATCTCTTCGCAGCCCACTAGAATGGAGAAGTCCGGCCGCTGCGGTTTGATCTTGTGAATTAGGTTCGCGAACCGCGGCATGTCGCGGCTGCTGTCCTTGATCCCCACGATATTCTCGCAGTCCATGGCCAGCCGGTAGATGGATTCGGCCTGGATCTCATTTGAAAATTGGGGAATGTTGTACAGGACAATATCAATCGGAGATTGGCGGGAAATTTCGCGGAAGTAGAATTCCACGCTTTCGGGCTTTACGTTGAAATAGTAGGGTCCGGTGACTGAAATGGCTCGGCATCCTAAATCAGCATAGTGTTGCGCCGCCTTTAGTACGCAATCAATATTCCCTTCCGCGGCACCGGCCAGGATGGGGAGGCGGCCCCGGTTCGCCTTGGCCATGATCTCAACGACGCGAAGTCGCTCTTCGAAGGAAAGTCGGATGAACTCACCAGTGCTTCCGTTTGGATAGAGACCGCTGACTCCTTTCTCGATCAACCATTGGGTGATTCGTTCGAGCTCGGGTTCGTTGATTGAACCGTCACTGCTGAAGGGAACTAGGTTTGGGCAGTAGATGCCTTTAATGTCACTCACTGGTTTCGGTGCTGTTACGAACGGCAATGCAATCGACCTCAAACTTAAGGATTCCTCCGAAGCAGGTGGTAATCGTGGTACGGGAAGGGTACGGCTTGTCGAAATATTCTAGATAGATTCGATTGAATTCAGGCAGGTCCTTTGGAAGATCCACGTATGCGCGCAGTTGGAGGATGTTGTTGAAGCTGCTGCCGTTCCCTTCGAGAATCTTGCGAAGGTTCTCCATCGAACGTCGCATCTCACCCTCGAAGGTGTCTGTCACAATATTTCCTTCGCTGTCTACGGAGGCTTGTCCTGAAACAAAAAGGAGGTTGCCCAGAGCAGTCGCCGGAGAGAACGGCAGGTGAGAGCTGGGTAGATTTTCGGATGTTAGGTGTTCGATCATAGTGTGTGCGCGATCCTAGCTGTCCCAATCGAATGGGAAATATAATTTCAACTACTGGACAAGGGCTGCAGGTGGAATTCAGGGTTTCACTCAATGAAATTATGTTTTCATGCAGGGAGAATATACTAGGTTGGTCGTATGCCCAAAACCGAGATCCCGCTGATCAATAAAATTTTTCTTATCCTCGAAACTCTTGCGGGAGAGCGTGGCGCACTCGCCATTCATCAAATTGCAGATCGTACGGGTATCCCCCGCCCAACAGTTCACCGGCTTCTCAATCAGATGGAAGAGCTCGGATACGTCGGGTGCGATCATCGGGTGAATTGCTGGTTTCCGGGACTTCGCTTGGCGCAGCTTCAGCCGAGAGGCGATTACGCAGCGTTGCAACAGGCGGCTTTGCCGAAGATGCAGTATCTTCATGAAACTTTTGATGAGACGGTGAATCTCGGTGTTCTGACGGGCGGACGAATTTATTACCTGATGTCATTGGAGACCAGCAAAGCGTTGCGGTGGGTCGTGCGCCCTCATCAAACCGACAATTTCCATTCGACTGCGCTGGGCCTTTCGATCGTGTCGCACCTACCGGCAGTCGAACGTGATGCTCTTTTGGTGAACTCTCGGCTCACCCAGCAGACAGAGAAAACCTTTACCGATGTAGCCCAGTTGAAAACTCTCCTCCAGCGCGTTCGCCGCAAGGGGTGGGCCAAGGAGGACGGACAGAACGAAGAGGGCGTCGTGTGCCTCGGCGTCCCCCTGCTCAATGATGGGTACCCTCTCGGCGCAATCAGCGTCAGTATCCCGAAGTTTCGTCATACCCCCACCATGGAACGCACCGTCGTTAAAGCCCTCCTTTCAATCAGTAACCTAGAAGTATAATGGACCAAGCAGAAATCAACCTTGAGACACTCGCTCAACTGTATCCAGCAGTAGTCGCGGATATCCTCGACGAACTGGGATATCGTCAACAATGTCTGCCCGATCACATTCGGCCCCTGACTCCGAATAAAACTATTGCGGGACGAGTTCTCACTGCGCGTGCGGAGACCGTTTCTACGGTTCCGGAATCGCCCTACAAACTGGAGATCGAGGCAGTGGAGCGCTTAACTGAAGGAGAGGTCCTGCTCGTCGATTGCGGAGATGACCGTACTTGTGGGTTCTGGGGTGAATTGTTGACCACCGCCTGCCTCTACAAAAAGTCGGGTGGAGTGGTCATGACCGCCTGTACCCGAGATATGTGGAAGATCCGTGAATTGGATTTTCCGGTTTTCGGAATCGGGTACCACCCCGCGGACAGTAAGGGGCGTGCCGATATTGTAGAATTGGGAAATCCCATAGAAATTGGCGGCGTTAAGGCATCTTCCGGCGACTACATTCTAGGAGACGAAGACGGTCTGGTAGTCATCCCTCAAGCGGTCGCCGCCAAAACGATTCAAAGTGCTTTGGAAAAGGTTTCGGGTGAGAATATCGTTCGAGACGAATTAGCGAAGGGCATGTCGATGGGTGATGCGTTCGCACGATACGGAATTTTGTAGAGAAGCTCTCCGAGGAGTTTGCAGGAGAATTGTTCAGTTGAGTAGTTGTTCAGTTGTGTAGTTGGAAAAGAGAAGCGTTTGCTGAGGCGGCACGCTACAAGATGGAATGTGCGGATTTCTATCGTAGCGTGACGCTTCAGCGAACGACTTTCCTCATCCTGGTCTTTCCCGCGCAGTACACCCAGCGACCGATCAGAGCGCACGTTTGCTAAAGCTGCACACCACGGGATCTTGTAGCGTGACGCTTCAGCGAACGTCTCCCCCCAAATCCTGGTCTTTCCCGCGCAGTACACCCAGCGTCCGATCAGAGCATACGTTTGCTAAAGCTGCACGCCACGGGATCTTGTAGCGTGACGCTTCAGCGAACGTCTCCCCCCATCCTGGTCTTTCCCGCGCAGCACACCCAGCGACCGATCAGAACGCACGTTTGCTAAAGCTGCACACCACGGGATCTTGTGGCGTGACGCTTCAGCGAACGTCTCCCCCGACCCTGGTCTTTCCCGCGCAGCACCCCGGCGTCCGAGCAGAGCGCACGTTTGCTAAAGCTGCACGCCACGGGATCTTGTGGCGTGACGCTTCAGCGAACGTCTCCCCGTCCTGGTCTTTCCCGCGCAGTACACCCGGCGTCCGAGCAGAGCATACGTTTGCTAAAGCTGCACGCCACGGGATCTTGTAGCGTGACGCTTCAGCGAACGTCTCCCCCGATCCTGGTCTTTCCCGCGCAGCACCCCGGCGTCCGATCAGAGCGCACGTTTGCTAAAGCTGCACGCTACGGGAGGGAGTCGATCTCATTGCTACTTCTGCTAATTCGCCACGGATAGTCGGACCATTGTTTGACTAGGTTCGCCTTCACTGGGTTATTGCGAATATAGGCTACGGTCTTCCGGAGTTCATCGTGATTTCGCATCCATCGGTCGAACCAATCTTCCTGCCAGAAGCGACCGGATCGATCCAGTTCTTGATTGATCCAGCGGGAGGATCGTCCTTTGAAACGCTTCAAAATCTGTTTCAGGGAGAAATTGTATTTCTGTCTTATGATCAGGAGGTGAATGTGATTCGGCATTACTGTCGCTTCCCCCACAGACCAACCCTCGTCTTCCATGGCCAGGAATGCATCGAGACATCGTTCGCAGGCTGCTTCTTGGGAGAACGGGCTAAATCCATTGGTCGTATCGAGATACTTTTCGGTAGTGAAAAAATAACGACGTTGTAAGGCATGGAATTGATCGGATCGCGCGTCGACTAGTTGCATCGATTGGTAGATCCGTTGGAGCTTTTGTCTCGCTTCTTCCGGCAGGCTCCCTTCGCAGCGAATGGTGATGAAATGCCAATGGCCCTCCATCTCCCAGTGAGGCAAGCGCGAGCGCCATCGTTCTTGAGCCGGAATAGTGCCCATGCGCCGAAAATAGAGTAAATCATTTGGCTTTCGCAATGATGCTCTTTGCTAAGACGCCAATTTAGCAAAAGTCTCACTAGTTAGCTCTTTTCCTATGCGCAGAACACCCGGCGTCCGATCAGAACGCACGTTTGCTAAAGCTGCTCACCACGGGATCTTGTAGCGTGACGCTTCAGCGAACGTCTTTCCCGATCCTGGTCTTTAATGCGTAGAACACCCAACGTCCGATCAGAGCGCCCGTTTGCTAAAGCTGCACACCACGGGATCTTGTAGTGTGACGCTTCAGCGAACGTCTCCCCCAATCCTGGTCTTTCCCGCGTAGTACACCCAGCGACCGATCAGAGCGTACGTTTGCTAAAGCTGCACACCACGGGATCTTGTAGCGTGACGCTTCAGCGAACGTCTTTCCCGTCTTGGTCTTTCCCGCGTAGTACACCCAACGACCGATCAGAACGCACGTTTGCTAAAGCTGCACGCCACGGGATCTTGTGGCGTGACGCTTCAGCGAACGTCTCCCCGTCCTGGTCTTTCCCGCGCAGTACACCCGGCGTCCGAGCAGAGCATACGTTTGCTAAAGCTGCACGCCACGGGATCTTGTAGCGTGACGCTTCAGCGAACGTCTCCCCCGACCCTGGTCTTTCCCGCACAGTACACCCAACGACCGAGCAAACGTCTTCCCCCATTCCGAATTCCGTCTACTCTCTCTTCAGGGAGTCTTTCCACGCGGCGAAGATCTCTCGGGCTACTGGTGCGGCTGTGGTGCCGCCGTGGTATTGGTCGCTGGCGGAAACGCCTTCGATGACTACTGCGATTGCGATCCTTGGATCTTCTACTGGGGCAAAGCCGATGAACCAGGCTAGGGTGAGTGGTTTTCCGTCGGGGTAGACTTGGGCAGTTCCGGTTTTGCCGGCGACGGTCATATCATTGAATCGCGTGCGACGGGCGGTTCCTTCTTCGACGGCGCGGATCATACCGAGGAGGATCGCGTCGTACTCGTCCTCGGTGAGGGGGAGAGGAACCAGCGGTTCTTCGGGGGTCCATCCGGCGTCGCGGCGTACCATTGTTGGACGGAGTCCGGTGGAACCGGTAGCGAGTCCTGCAGCGACGACTGCCATATTCAGCGGGGTGACCTGAAGGTATCCTTGTCCGATTGAGGTGTTGGCGGTGTCTCCCGGGAACCATGGGGCTCCGTGAGTCTCCTTCTTCCACTCGCGGTTCGGAACGATCTCGCGAGAGCTCTCGAAGGGCAGCTCGATGCCGGTTGGCTTATCAAGGCCGAACATGCGGGCCGTGTCCGCGATCCAGTCGATACTGGCTCGGAGACCGATTTGATAGAAAAATACATTGGAGCTGACGGCGAGAGCGCGCGGCAGGCCGATTTCGCCGAAACCGGGGGCAGAGTGTTCCGGGAAATTGCGATTGCCTACTCGGAAACTCGCTCCGCAAAACAAAATTTCGTCGGGATCGAGCACGCCGCGCCGGAAGGCGGCGATGGCGGTCAGGGGTTTGAAGGTAGAGCCGGGCGGGTAGAGACCTTGGATGGCGCGGTGGAGCCACCCTCCGGCCTGATCAATCTCGCGGTAGACATCGCTGGGGATGTAGGGGGTCAGGTCGTTGAGATCGTAGGTCGGGCTGCTCGCGATCGCCAAGACCTCACCGGTGACCGGGTCGATCGCGATGGCTGCGCCGACTTTTCCTTCGAGACCCCGCTGAGCGGCCTGTTGGATGGCGACATCTAGACTCAAGTAGAGATCCTCTCCTTGCTGCGGGCGGGTGAGCGAGAGACGCTCGTATTGGAAGCCCTGTGGGTCGACTCGCCAAACTTCTTGTCCGTTCTCTCCGTCGAGGAGACTGTTGAAGGTGCGTTCAATCCCCGCTTTGCCCACTTTTCCGTAGTGGCTGAAGGTCAGTAGGTTGTTGGATTCCTCTTCGGCTTCGGAGAGCTGTTCCTCGCGGTTGACCACGTAGCCCAATGAGTGGGCGGCCAGATCGCCGTAAGGGTAGTAACGAGCGCTTTCGGTCCACACCTGAACGGGGGAGTTGGGTGGGAGTTGGTCGACCAGCCGGGCGTACTCCTCCTCCGTTAGGTCCGCGACCAACTTGAGCGGGAGGAGGATGCGACTGTTAAAATGGGTCTCGAGAGAACGCCGTGAGACCGAGACCGGGCGTCCGAGGATTCGGCTGATTTCGTCCAGATGATTTTGGATGACGGCCATCCGTGAACCCCAGATCAGCTCACTGTTTGAGATGTTTACTTTCTCACCCGTTTCAGCCTCTTGTCGTTTGATTTCACGAATCTGGGAGAGGTATTCAGTGCGGAATTCTTTGCGGAGTGAGTTGAGAAACACGGCCGCGGAGAACCGGGCTCGATTGCCGACGAGAAGTTCCCCGTTGCGATCGTAAATGCTTCCCCGCGGGCCGGGGAGGATGATTCGGCGCATCGTTTGCTGCTTCTCGCGCTCAATGTATTCATCCCGATGGAGGACCTGCTCACGAAAGAGTTTTCCCAGCAGGATCATGAATCCGACGAAAGTAATGACGACGAAGGGGATGAGCCGCCGGTTGCGGCGAGTCTGAAAATCAAACGGCTGCGGCTTCCCCGCCGCTGGCGCTGGGCTTTGGGCTTTGCCTCGTTTTGCCATCGCTCAGCTGATCTCCTCGGGGGTCGGACGTGCGCCCAGGAAGTCGACACACTTCTCTTGCAGGTCGAAGAACCAATAGGACAATAGGAAAACCACGACTTCGGAGAGTAGGGTTTCGAGTGCGAATCGCAAACCGTAGGTCGCAAGAGCGGTTCCTGGAATATACCAGAGACCGAGGATGACGATCAGTACCAGATTCGCCTCACAGGAGACGACGGCGAGGTGGAAGGTGCGGCGACTGCGAAACCTGTGCCTGAGGCGGTGCAGGATCATGAAAATCGCGCCGAGGGCGAACATGTGCAGGCCAAAGGTCCCTGGCGTTGCCGCATCCCAGATGGCGCCAGTGAGTAGAACCACGGGCAATCCCGCGATCAATTTGAGTTGGAAGGCCGGATAAACGGTGAAGATGCCGCCCACGATCAGATAGATCGCGAGAGGCGCCAGGCTCGAATTGAACTCAAGAGCGAGAAATAGAAGGATCAAGTTCGCCAGAAGGGCAACGAGGGCGTGACGCAGTAATTTCACCGGAAATCAAATCCGACCGGAGAGGTCAGGGGTTTTCGTTGAAAATTTCCCTCGCCGAGGGTTCCGCAGGGATCAGCACCGCAACTTCGTTCAAATTGAGAAGTTGCTCGTCGAGTTGAACAATGCCCCGTTGGAATAGGCCGGTGGCGTCCGTTTCGAGAAAGCGGACTTCACCGATTTTGAGACCGTCGGGAAATACCCCGCCCAATCGGGAGGACACGAGGATGAGAGGTTGCTCGGGAGAGGCGTAGAGGTCGGAGGGGACATCGCGGACTGTTCCCTTCGGGTTGCGAAGGGAGGGGATAATGCCCCCTTCGTACCGGACCGGCCTCGTGTCGCCCGAGAAGTGAGCCGCCATCCGAAACGTGCGGCTGCTCAGGAGTTCGACCGTGGAGGTGTAGGCGTTGACCTCGCGGATACGGCCCACCACTCCTCCGGAAAAGACGACGCCAGCCCCGGGGACGATTCCTGCATCGCGGCCCTTGCGGATGACCAGGTACTGCCACCAATTGCTCAAGTCCCGTCGAACGACTTGGGCCACCTCGTAGCGGAATCCCGGCGGTGAGGGAATGTCAAGTAGCTCGCGCAACCGCAGGTTGTAGTCGCGCAGGGCAACGGTCTCGCCTGCTTGCACGCGGTAGAGTGCGTTGAGTCGGGAGAGCTCCTTGCCAGTTTCAATTAAGTCGCGCTTGGATCGGGAGCGAATGGACCAGTAGGTGCCCAGATCCTCCATTTTTGAAGCGAGGATCGCCGAAGGCGCTTGAAACTCGTAGAGCGCATTGCGGCTGAAGCGCTTGATCGTCGGTGGGATCAGCAGCCACGCAAGGAGGAGGAGTCCTAGGATGAGGAAAGGTTTTCCGGCCTGGGTGCGTAAGCGGAGCAAGACTTATTTCTCCGAGAGAGGACCCCGAGGGTCAGTCCTTGCGATGAATGGCGATTTCCTTGATCAACCACTCCAGTTCTTCGAGAACCTTACCGGTACCGAGGGCAACGGCGCTGAGCGGGTCTTCTGCGGCAAATACGGGAAGGCCGGTACCATCGGAGAGCATGCGGTCGAGACCACGGATCATGGCACCCCCGCCGGCGAGGACAAAACCACGGTCAACCAAGTCGGCTGACAGCTCGGGAGGGCAGCGCTCGAGCGCGGTACGGACCAGGTCGAGAATCGCCCCGATCGTATCCGCGAGGGCCTCGCGGATTTCCTGGGATGAAATGTGGATGGTTTTGGGAAGTCCCGCCACTGAGTCGCGGCCCTTCACTTCCATCGTCAGCTCCTTCTCCAGAGGGAAGGCCGAACCCAGCTTGAGTTTAATTTCTTCCGCGGTCCGTTCCCCAATGGTCAGGTTGTAGGCGCGCTTCATGTAGTTGACGATGGCGCTGTCGAGCTCATCACCGCCGACACGGATACTCTTGGTAAAGACCACACCGGCGAGGGAGATAATGGCGACCTCGGTGGTGCCCCCTCCCATGTCGACGATCATATTCGCGGTCGGTTCCTGAATGGGGAGGCCTACACCAATCGCCGCCGCCATCGGTTCTTCGATGAGGATGACGTCACGGGCTCCCGCATTGATGGCCGACTCTTTGACGGCTCGACGCTCAACCTCGGTAATTCCGGAAGGAACGGCGACAACCACGCGGGGCGGGACGAACTTCATGCTCTTTTGCACCTTGCGGATAAAGTGCCGGAGCATGGCCTCCGTAATCTCGAAATCGGCGATCACTCCGTCCTTCATCGGGCGCAATGCGGTGATGGTTCCCGGGGTCCTTCCCAGCATGCGCTTGGCTTCTTCGCCCACAGCACAGACCTTGCGGGACGACGAGTAGACGGCTACTACGCTTGGTTCCCGCAGGACGATTCCTTTATCCTTGGCAAAGACTAGGCAGTTGGCCGTGCCCAGATCGATACCGATATCATTGGAGAGGAGTCCTAGCACTGGGAATAAAGATAAGTAGAGTTAAGGAAATTGCTACCTGATTCGATCATGGAAATCAGGACGGAAGGAAATGATGGTCGAGAACGAAAAATGTTGCCGCTCAATCAGTTGTTTTGAATGTTGCTGGTCTCATGTCAATTCGTTTCAGGCTTTGTGGACTTCTTTACCCGCTTCGTAGTCCGGCAATCTGGTTGTTGCTGGTCTCGATTTCATTGGGAGGCTGTGGTGTCGGATCGAAGCAAAAACTGCAGGTACAGACCGAGCCAGTGGGTGCATTTGTCGACATTGACGGGAAATTTATTGGCAATAGTCCGGTCGATTTAAAGGTGAATCGCCAGGTGCCTCACAGTGTAGTCGTTCGGAAGGTCGGTTTTCTTTCCGAGCGCGTCATGGTCTACCCATCGCTTCAGGAGGGGGGCGAGCCCAAGGTGGTGTTTGGCCCGTTGCGGGAGTCCGGATATTACCGGAATCTCGAGCCAAATCCCGTCGTAGTCGAGATGGTCTACGAGGGCCTTGCCAACTATGGCGAGACTCTTACCCAGGAGGAGGCCGAGGCACTAGTGGTTCGGATCCAACGCGAGCGGGAAGAGGGACAGTTGTCGGATGGCGATGCGGCGATTGCCCTTTCGCAGGTCCAGGACCGGATGCAGTAGTAATGCCTATCCGCGGCGCGTGAGGGAGGTGCCCGGTTTCTCCGGCGCAGTCCACCAGCTCCAGGGCTGCGGTGATCGGAGTTGCTTTTCAGTAGTCGCTACGTAGTCTACGGGCCGATCTTTGAAGCATGGGCATTCGCTTCTCCCTCGCGGAGGAGAGGAAAGTCCGGACACCACAGGGCAGGATTCCCTTTGAAAGGAGGGGCACGTTGTCGAAAGATGACGTGACGGATAGTGTCACAGAAAATATACCGCCTCGTAAGGGGTAAGGTTGAAATGGTGGGGTAAGAGCCCACCGCCCGGAGGGTAACTGACGGGGCAGGATAAACCCAATCCGGTGCAAGGCGAATAGGGGATCGGGCGGCTCGTCCAATGGTCCCGGGTTTAGCTGCATTCCGCGCAAGTGGAAAGGTCGATGCATGTCGGCCTAGATGAATGAATGCCATCCCCCGTTTCGACAGGGGATACAGAATCCGGCTTACAGTGCTTCAGAGATCTCCTTTTTGGGGAGTTAGTACCCATGGAAATGCGATTTCGTTTTGCTCTTCGGCCCGAGTCAGCGACAGTAGGGTCATGCGTTATTTGATTGTGAGCTGCAGTTTGCGGGAAAACAGCCGGAGCCGCGTCATGGCAAAGTTGACCCGTGACGATCTGGAGGAATCCGGGGCCGAGGTGGATTGGCTCGATTTGATCGAACATCCCCTTCCGTTTTGTGATGGAGGTGCTGCCTACGGAGACTCCCGGGTCGGCCCAGTCGCCGAGAAGTTGCGGCGCGCCGATGGTATTATTATCGCCGCCCCGATTTATAACTACGATGTCAATGCCGCCGCCAAGAATCTTGTCGAGATGACCGGAAGGGATTGCTGGTCCGGGAAAGTGGTAGGCTTCATTGCAGCGGCCGGAGGGTCGGCGAGTTACATGTCTGTTTTATCCCTGGCCAATAGCCTCATGGTTGACTTCCGCTGCGTGATTATTCCCCGCTTTGTCTATACCGATGGAGCTTCTTTTGCCGCCGATGGGCAATTGGAGGACGCCGGGATCCGCGAGCGCATTCGGAGACTGGGAGGAGACTTGATCGGCTTTACCGAGGGCCTGTCGGAGGCGTTAAAGGCTGAGAGAGGCTGATCGCCACGGGGGAAGCGTTCCGGAGAAAGGCTCCATTATCTGCGGGCCGCTCAATTCGTGGCCTTCGCGGGCCGCTCACTCCGGTGCCGGTGGGCTCAAAGGAAAGGAGAGCGAGACATTGGTCCCGCGAGTGTCGCGGCAGTCGATGGAAAATTCAACGCCGAAGAGTTCGGTGATCAATCGGACTAGATAGAGCCCCAAGCCCACTCCTTGCTGTTCCAGTTCGCTTCGATCGAATTGGGTGAAAGGGGCCACATTCTTAATCTGTTCCTCAGTCATCCCAATTCCGTTGTCGATGACACTGATGACGTAGCGATCCCGCTCTTCGTAGCCGGTGAGAAAGATCGCCTCGTGGGGATCGGAGAACTTGAGGGAGTTGTCGACGAGCTCGATGAGCATTTTGTGGAACAGATCCGTCCCGATCGGGAGCGCCGCCGGTGTCATATTGATCCTGACGTCCTTCGTTCGCTTGTGGCGGTCACACAGATCGTCAAAAAAAGTGGGTTCGAGGGGTACCTGTGCGTAGTCTTGTAGATAGAGTTCCAGCCGTCTGGGGTTCCCCAGGGCGAGGCGAAGCTCGTAGTAGAGGAGGTAGTTCTCAATCAGCCGAAAGAGCCGCAGGCCGGACTCGTGGAGGATCTCGACATTCTCTTCGAGCTCCAGGGGACTGGGAATTCTCCCGCGCCGAAGGCTGTCCATCAAGAGGTCGGTAATGCCGAGGATCCCGTTGAGGGGCGTCCTCAGCTCGTGGGGCAGAGAGATCAGGTGTTGCTGGTCGAATGCCGCGGTCGCTTTTGAGCGCCGATCAAATTTCTCGAGCTGGCTCCGGATGGAGGATTCCAGCTCATGCATGTTGAAAGGCTTGGTGATGTAATCGTCTGCTCCCAGGGCCATGCCTTGACGCATATCGCTGCGCGACCCCCTGGCGGTGACAAAAATGAAGGGTATGAGGTGGGTCGATGGGTGGCGCTTGAGGTGTTCCAAGAGGTAGAGGCCGTTCCCGTTCTGCATCATGATGTCGCTCACAATGACATCGGGTTGGTACAATTTCGCATTTTCCAGCGCCTCTTGTCCCGATCGTGCGGTGTATACTTCGAACCCGACTTCCCTCAAATAATCGGATGCTACTTCGAGAAGATTGGAATCATCTTCAACCAGTAGGACCAACGTTTTGGGAGTCATGTCGAGTAGGGTACCGATTTATAGGTGGCGATTGCCTGGGTTACTTCTCTGCGTGGAGAGAAAATAGTGCGGGCGAGTCATGATGGAAATCGCAGAACTCATAGAATAGTGCTGGTTTACCCATAGAATGGGGCTGGAAAAGGCGGGGCAATGTTTTTGTTTCCAGTCGCGAGCGAGTGGTAGAGCAATATTGATTTTTGCGTGACCTGGCACGGCGCTTTCGAGAATATAGGGCCTATGGGATTGCGCGTTACACAGTACGGTGAGGGGGTTCTTCACGAAAAGGGCGAGAAGATTACTCAGTTTGATGCAGAGCTGAAGAGCCTGGCTCAGGAAATGTTAGTGACGATGGAGGACCATGCCGGGATCGGCTTGGCGGCGCAGCAAATTGGAAAAGCGATCTGCCTATGCGTGGTCGATTTGGGCGAGGCGGCCCACGATACGGGGACCGCTATTTTGGATAGTCGCCCGGTTCCTCCGCCTATTTTAATGCCGCTGGTTCTCGTCAATCCCCGGATCGAGCTGCCGACTCCAGTGGATATGGAGATTATGGAAGAGGGCTGCCTGTCCTTTCGCCAGGTGCGCGGTGATGTAATTCGTCCTGAAAAGATCGAGGTGTTTTATCAGGATTTAGAGGGAGAGTCTCACCATTTGGTCTGCGAGGGCCTGTTGTCGCGCTGCATCCAGCACGAGGTGGACCACCTTAACGGAATCCTCTTTATCGACCGGATGACCAAGCCCGATTTTGCCCGAATTCGCAATAAGGTGCGAAAGCTCAAGCGTGTGGGGCAGGAGGACGATCCCCTGCGGTCCAACCGTTGAGGACTGCCGCGGCGACGCGGTACCCGTTCTCGAGTGCGAGGGAGAATCCGGGGAAAAACGCTTCCTCCTCCTCGCCGATGAGGGTAGATACCGAGGGTTCGCCGGCGGGTGGCCGGGTAAAGTTGCTGACCGTGCGAAGGATGAGAACTTGTTCCCACCGTACTCGACCGCGATTCGCGAGGTAGCGGAGGGCGAAAAGGGTTCCGCTGTCTTCCATGTTGGAGGTGTGAAACCGGCTTTGTCCCTTGGTAAACATCTCCACCCATCGGTTTGCCCATTCATTCATGTGGTGGCCGTGCCAAAAACGAACGGCCGACAAGGTGGCACCGATAAGGACTCGAGGGGAACTGGCTGCCGCGGGGCTTTCTGCATAGCGCGCCCCTTCTGCCTGCGCTTGTTCTGAGCTTGCCAAAGGAACGTTGCGAGTGGTCTCCACGGCCCATTCGAGGATGGGTTTGGATAAGGGGACAGATTCATAGCGCGATCCAAAGACACCATCCTTGCCAGCAGGTGGAGTATAGGGGGCCTTCGCTCCGAGCGGCAGAAGGCCGGTTGACCATTCCGGTGGAATCTCGCGACCGTCGATTTCCCACGCCAGGTCCCCGTCAATACACCAGTCCGCCCATACGGGTGAGCCCAGCGGAGTACGGTCCGGATCGCCACCCGCAATTCCGGCGACGAGCCAGAGCGTCTCGGAAAAATCGAATCGTGGATCCATCCCAAGGGCCGTGATCACAGTTGCGGTTTGGACTGCCCCCACGCCGGCGATGACGGCGAGGATTTTGCCGGCAGGGTCTGAGAAGAGTTGGTTGGGTAGGGGGGAATCGTCGAGGGGTTCTAGCTGAAACCGTTCTCGAAATCGCGAGAACTCACCCGGACTTCCGTCGTCGGGCTCGAACAGCGTAATCAGAACCGCTTCAGGCTTCACTTTTTTCAGGGGTCGGATCGGGGCGGCGGGGGGAGTGGCCGAATCCAGCGATCAACCACCATTGGAGCCCGAGGAATCCGTAGAAAGTAATGGTGCCCACGACTTCATGCATGAGCATATATTGGTCGCCGACCATCGGGGCTAGACTGACAATGATGAAGATCCGGATAAGGTTCCCGACCATAGCGACAAAGAGCGCTGCGATGATCAGAAGAATCGTGTCGAGGATGGGTACTCTCCGATAGAATACGATCGCTGCAGTGAAAAGCAGGCAGGTGCCGAGTAGGCCGAATCCATTGCACTCCGCTGCGACATGGAACGGGCGCCCGTTGACCACCAAGAGCAACATCGGAACCCCTTCCTGAGTGATAAACCCCAGCTCCGTATCGTTCTGGAGCCATGAGAAGATCTGAGCGGACCAACGCCCGGTGATAATCCGCAGCGGCATGTCGAGCAGCGGGAGACTGACCAAGAGAGCGCCGAAAAGAGAGAAGGCGATGAAGAGAGAGTTGAGCAGTCTGCGGCTCTCCGGTTCGAGTAGGATCCCACCGCAGGCTCGGAGAAAACAGCTGATTGAGACAAAGAGGGCGAAGATGGGCGCGATTCCGCCGGGAAGAGCAAAGGAGAGCCCGGCCGCCGCGAGTCCAATTGCCGCCCAGATGTAACCGTCCTTGTCGCCCATATCCGCACTCGCGAATTTTGGGCGGAAGTCGTTGAAGAGATATAGGCCCAATAGCCCGAGCAGAATCGCTAAGTTGGCAACCTGATCGGCCTCACGCAGAGGCTCGGGAAGGGTTGCGTAGAACCAGACGATGAGCCCGACGGCCGCAGCCGCGAGAACGAGGAACGTCGGTCGTTTAACTCGTGCGACCGCAGTCTGGCTTAGGCTTAAGCTCAATCGGTCAGATCGAAAGTCTCAAGATTCTGTTTTACCTCGCTGATAAAGGACGCAGCACCGGCGCCATTGATCCAGCGATGGTCGAATGTCAGCACTAGGCGCACGACCTCACTGGCCTTCTTCCCCTGGCTGGCGGAATCGAGCTCGTAGTGAGCCGAACCGACAAAGAGGGTTGCGATCGAAGGCGGGACGACGATCGGCGTCGCCGACTGGACGTCGTACTGGCCCATGGTCGAAAGAAGTACCGGAACGCGGGTCTTGGGCTGGAAGCGACCCTTTCGGGTATCATCAACGGCTTTCCGGAAGAGTTCGGCAAATTCCGGCCATTCCCGGCGGTTGGCGTCGGGGACAATCGCCGTACCCAGCCGGTCGTCGGGGAGGGACACTGCGATCCCGAGATCGAAATCACCAATCGAGCGGGGCATTTTACCCATCAGGAGAGTGTGGGTGAAGCGGCGGTGCTTCTTCATCGCCTGAACCAAGCCCCAGCCGACAATCGCCGATGGACTCGGCGCCTTGCGGTTTTGCTTCTTGATCGACTCGCGCAGCTCCCGGATCGGTTCCCATTTGGCTTTGACCATGATGGTCGCCGGGACGAGGCCTTGCATTTGCTGGATAATCTCGGCGGAGAGTCCCGAAGTTTTGGCGATCTCGCCGTTGGCCGCTTCGTACTGCTTGAACCGGCGAATATTTGCCGCTTCGTTCTTGCTGGCATCCGCTACGGGGGCCTGCTCGACTTCCTTGACCGAATCGTATGTGCATCGAGCGAGATCGTCGCCGACCCCTACCTCATCACCTTCTTCAAACAGCCATTCGGAGATGAAGCCGCTCTCGGCAGCTTCGATCGGGAAGACGGCCTTGTCGGTTTCGACTTCGCAGATCGATTCGTCGGGTTCGAAGGTCTCTCCCTCCTTTTTGAAGAGAGTGAGCAGGCGAGCTCGGGTAATGCCTTCACCGAGGACCGGAACCTTGATCGTTTCGGACTGGGGAGCCGGGGGAGGAACTTCTTCCTCCTCCATGATGAGCTCCGGCTTGGGAGGTGCAGGTAGCGCCGAGGCGGGCTCTGTAATCGACGGAGAAGTTTGGGTGGAAACAAGAGTTCGAATCGATTCCAGAATCTCCTCCGAGTCCGGCAGGGCCGTATACTCGTAGGTCGGGTGGAATCCAATCGGCGTGTTCTCCCGGGAAATGATCTTTGGTGACGCTTGCAGCCGTGGCCAGATATCGGGGATGGCGATCACCTCGGATACGATGGCTTGACCCACGCTGCAGGGGCCCGAATCTTCCTGAACAACGAGGAGACGACCGGTTTTGCGAACTGAATTCATCACCGTCTCGCGGTCCCATGGAACAATGGTTCGCAGGTCAATCAACTCGACTTGGGTGTCGTCACCCAGCTTCTCGATGGCCTCTTCGACCAGCTCGATGCAATTGCCCCAGGCGACGACGGTTACCATGTGGCCGGTTCGGCGAACACGGGCTCGCCCGATCGGCGCTGAGCGGATCTTGTCCGGAAGCTTTTGCTCCTCCCACATCAAGTGTTTGGGGATGAGCACGAGAACAGGGTCCGTCGACTGGTTGGCGCTCCAGATGAGGCCAGCAGCGTCCTCAGGGGTACTGGGGACGACAATGGTCAGGCCGGGGAGATTGGCGAAAAGACCCTCGCTCGAAGAGCTGTGCCAGATCGCGCCACCGGGCAGGTATGCACCGTAGGGGGCATAAATGACTGCCGGGCATGTCCATTCACCAAAGCTGCGCCAGCGGAGATTGGCCAAATTGTTGGCCAACTGATTCCACCCGGGGCTGATAAAGTCGATGAACTGAATCTCAAAGATAGGCTTCTTGCCGTAGCAGGCCAGACCGCAGGCGAGACCGAGGATGGTCGACTCAGCGACCGGAGAATTTCCAGCCCTCTTGGGATCAGCTGTAGAGAGTCCTGCAGTCAGGCGGAAGACGCCACCCTTCGGGTCGGCAATATCCTGACCGTAAAAAACAGCCTCTTTGTTCCGCTTGAGAACTTCTTTAAAGGTTTTGTTGACCGCGTCGAGCAGTCGCGCGCGTTCCCCCAACTCGACCGGTGGTCGCTGGGCGATGGGAGGCGCGGGATCGGTCAGGTGTAGGCTGACTTCTGATTCCTCGGGGTCATCGGCTGATCGAGCCTGAAGATAGACCTCCTTGGCATCTTCTTTGGCCTCGTCCTCAATTTTCTCAATCTCCTCGAGGGTCAGGACTTCCTCGGCGATGAGTTCTTCCTTGAGGAGTCGGATCGGGTCACGTTTTTCAGTGTTTTCGATCTCATCTTTGCCCCGATAGAGGCGATGGTCGTCGGCACTGGAGTGAGAGGTCCCGCGCTCCAGATCGAGCCAGAGGAAAGTGGGTCCACCGCCCGAACGGGCTTTGGAAACGGCTTCTCCGGCAGCTTTGTAGACTGCTTTGACGTCGGCCCCATCGGCTTTGACCCAGCGCTCGGAGTCCATGACTCCCAGGGCGAGCGGATTCGCATCGCGATTTGGGGTGCTGATGGCGATTCCGTTGTCCTCGACAATGAAAATCACGGGGAGGTTCTTTTCGATGGCCACACAGGCGGCTTCAAAAAAGTCTCCTTGGCGGGAGGCGGCTTCACCAGTCGTGGCGATGACGACATTGCTCTTCTCATCGAGCTGAATCCCCCAAGCCAGACCACAGGCGGGCAGGAGGTGGGAACCAATCGGCGATGGGTGAGACCAGATGTTGTGCTTGCGGGAGCTGAAATGCCCGGGAAGTTGGCGCCCTCCACTGGAAGAACCCCGTTTTCCAAAAAAGGTGAGTGCGATGTCGTGGGTGGTCATTCCACGGGCGAGGACTAGAGCACGGTCCCGATAATAGGGCGCGAGAAAGTCGTCCTCCTCCATGTGGAGGGCCACGGCCGCTATCGCTTCGTGACCGATGCCTCCGACGTGAAACCAGCCGTGCCCTTGACGGAGCAGGCTTTGTTCGCGGAAGTCGCCCATCCGGCTTTCGATCATGAGCCGGAATAATCGCAATTTCGTTTCGCGATCAATGTCGCGGTGACTTTTTGAGTTTGGCGATGCCATGAAGGGGCGCATCATCTAAGTAGATGGGATTGAACTCAAGCGGTTTTCTACTCGGGAGTTCGGGAATTTTCGGTTTTCGGCGCTCAGGGGGCGGAGGTTCCGGTTCCTTCGAATCGGGACCGGAAGTCCTGGACGAATTCATCGCGGCTGTCCGCATCGGCCAAGGGTTCCGGCCAGGAGAGGGCTCGCTGATAGTTGAGAAGGTCTTGGAAAAAGCGGTAGAGATCGATGGAGGCCGTTAATTTTTGAACCAGCGCATTGTTCTGGGCATCGAGGAGATCGACAATGGAGACGCTGCCCCGCTCGTATTTCTCCTGAACGATCTCAAGATTCTTGTCGGCGCGCTCCGAGGCGATTCGGGAGAGTCGAATGGACTGCCAGGAGCTGGCCATGGCCGCAAGGGCGTTGCTGACGTTGACTGAAATCGTCTGCTTGAGGCGGGCATCCTGCCACTCGATCGTCCGTAGCTGCGCCCGCGCTTGGCGAATTTCGCCGAAACGGCCCCCGCCTTCAAAGATCGGGAGGGTTGCCCCTACCATGAAGGTCCAGATGTCATCGTCCTCGGTGGAGCTCGCAACAGAACTGGCATACTCGGAGTCGAGATAGTGGCTGTAGTTGAAGGAGGCGCTGACTTCGGGGACGAAGAAACTTCTCCGGCTTTCGTCCAGTCTAAGCCGTTGGGCCGACGCCGAAAACCCAAGGGCCGCAACTTCCGGGGCGCGGGAGAGCGCGTAGGATATACTCGCCATGCGAAACCTGCTGGAGGCGCCGGAATTGTTGGCCAGGGGGATGATGGTCTTCAGGCTGGTCTCGAAGACCGCAGATTCCAGGGAGAGGTCTTCCAATTTCCACGATTGGTCGGGGGATTCGCCGAGGATCTGGTTCAGTTGGTTGACCGCACTGTGAAGCCGGTTGCGAGCCGTCCACAGTTCGCTTTCCTGGCGGGCTTCGGCCGATTCAAAGCGGAGGACTTCTTCCGGCCCGACACTTCCAACCGACCGGCGCACTTTGGCGATCTCCAGGTTCTCGCGGGTGATGCGAAGGTTGTCCTCAGTGATGCGAAGATTGGAGGCGATTGATAGTACTTGGACATAGGCCAAGCCGGCCTGTTGGATGATCTCGAGTTGGACGGATTGGTCGGTCTCTTGAGCGGCCTCCAACGCACGGCGCGTGGAACGGAGGTTCGTCACTTGCGAATCATTGTAGATCATCTGACTCGCGTTCAATTGAAGAGTGGTCTGGTTCTCGGGGCTGAAGCCGGCTTCAACCGCATACTGGTCGCGGTTCACCTGCTGGTAGCCCAATCCCACGGAAACTTGCGGCAGCACTGGGCCCCGCGCCTGTTCGACCGATGCCCTCGCCGAGGCGACGTTCTCTTTGCTGATCTTGCGCGTATAGTTGTTGTCCAGGGCCATCTTCATCGCCTGCGCTAGGCTGAGGGTGGGGCCGGAATTCGAGTCGGTATCGACCAGGGTGGACAGGACCTCAGAGTTTACGGGAGGCGGAGGTACCGGTGTCGGTGCCGTCAATGGAGGGTCAACCACAGGGTCGGCGGATAGCGTGTGCCCTGCGACAACAAGGGAAATAAGGATGGCGCGCATTGTGTGCATCGGATTTCGCAGAGGTATCGTTTGTGCGTTGAGAGGTCAAGTAAGCACGGCCCGGAGTTGGTAGGATCGTCATTCGGGACCTCTACGGTGCCCGCCGCGGCTGTCACTGGCGATAAACCAGGTTGCCATTGGCGATGGTTGCTTTGAGCCATCGGTCGTCGAAGGTCCAGAGGAGATCGCTCAGGGGACGGCGCAATTTGTGCCAGGGGTGTTCGGGTCTGATCAGTACGATATCGGCCTCGGCTCCTTCGCGGAGGATGCCACTGTCTGTCCAGCCCAGTTCCCGGGCGTTGCCTTGGGTAATCTGCCACCAGGCTTCGTTTTCGCTCGGGGGCGCCTCATTGACGAACATGGTGACCTCCAGCATCGACCGGGCGACCCGAATCATGGATTTCTCGTAGCCCGCGCATTGATCGGTGGCCAGGGTTACCCCGTACCCGTCCCGTAGCCATTGGGCGCGGTTCATTACCCCGGACCGGAGGAATGTGTTTGAGGTCGGGCAGTGGACCGCTTTGCTCCCGGCCGCCGCCAAGCGGCGGCGTTCGTCGGGGCTGAGATGGATTGAGTGACCGAAGAGCGACCGGCTCGTGAGCAGCCCTGCCTTCTCGTAGACGCTCGTATAGTCGGTTGCTCCGTGCAACTGGCACGCGCGCTCGCACTCCTGTTCCATTTCTGCGAGGTGAGTTTGGACGATGGCGTCGAACTCTCGGGCGAGCTCCCCACAACCACTCAGGAGTTCACCGGTGCAGGTGAGTGCGAATCGAGGCGCTAACGAGGCGGTGACCCGATTGTCTCCGGGAGGGAAGGCTTCAAGAAGGTCGCGCGCCTGCCGGAGTGATTCGGCGGTAGGGATCAGGAGCTCGGGAATAATCTCCATGTCGCAAAGGGTCTGCCCGATCGATGCCCTCATCCCGATCTCACGGGCGATCTGGAGGGAGCGTTTCGTACTCTCGAAATGATTGGAGGCGAAGGCGACGATCCCGGTCGTACCGCAGGCAAAGAGCTGTTCCATCGCACTGCGGGCTCTCACCGCGGCGTGATCCGGATCGGCCCAGGCCTTTTCGGCGGGGAATATGGTACCGTTCAGCCAGTCGAGGAGCCGCTCACCGAATGCGCCGAATGAATCAATCTGCGGCAGATGGAGGTGAGTGTCGATGAATCCGGGCGACACGAGGGTGTCCTCGCTTCCGAGGTCGGCCTGGGGGTGGATCTCTCCGGGGTGTACCTCGGTGATACGGTCTTCTTCGACTCGTATCCAGCCGGGCTGGAGGTCGACTGTGCGCTCGCCGGAAGGGAGCAAGAGTTGTCCGCTGATGATCATAGTGTTCCGTTGCGTTCTATTCGTTGTGGGGTGCGCTGATAGGGTGCGGGCCAGTGGCGATTCTCAAGGGTGTGTCAATGGGTCGAAGCGCTCAAAGAGGAGGTAAAAGACGAAGAGAGCGAGGAGGATGCCCGTGGCTCCGCCGAGGTCGAGGGCGATGCTTTTTCGCGAGGGAAGCAGCCAAAAGCCGAGGATTTTGTTCACCCACTTCATTACGACCCAGGTGAGTAGTATTACGCTCGCCGCGTTGCCGATCAACATCATCAAGGGCATGGAGATGGAGCCGAGGAGCGGGTTGAAATAAAAGGTCAGGAGCATGACGGTCGGGTAGAGCGCCAGCCACACGGCCATCGCTTGCTTCCACGGCGGAGGAGAGGGGGCCGAGCCCTTTGAGCTGCCCCCTCGAAACCACGCGTCGAGCCCGGAGTTGACCGAATTGACTGACACGTCTTCAGCCAGGGGTTCCAACTCTTTGACCAATTGCAGGCGCACTTCCGACTTCATCCAAGCCTCGCGGGCCTCGGAGTGCGTGAAGTGTCCGATGTCGACCCATTGGTCGCTCACTCCCTGGATCGGGTCAAAGCACTCCACGCCGAGGAAGCCGTCAAATTCTCTTTGCGCTTTGAGGATCTTCTTCCGCCAGTCCCGGTAGTCCTCCTCGCGACCCTTTTTAATGCGGTGCGCAAATACTGTGGTCACTGACTTCCGGTCCTGTTGCTCCGCGAGAACTTGAATATTTCCAACGCTCCCGATGAGGTCCTTGATCTGTTCGACGATTTGCTTTTGCTCTGGCGACTCTGTCCACTTTTCCAGCGCTTGCGCGTGTTGGAATCGATAGATGGTCATCCAGTTTTCCTGAAATCCATCGGTGGGTGCGGTCGATTCCATCCCGAGGAACCCCTCAAATGTTTGCAACTTCCGGGCCAGCGTTTCCTGCAGTTCGGCGAATGCTTCCTTTTTTTCTTCCGGTACTCTGTGGGAAATGACCAAAGTAACGTGGGGCAGGGTGAGGCTCGGTTCGGATTCCTTCATTTCCTAGGGTGCGCGATGATTGATCTTTGGAAGACGGGGACTTCGACGTCGGCGATGAGAAAGAGGGGAGTAGAAACAGTCAAGGACGGGATCACTCAGCGGTGAGAGTCGTTCCCACGACCGGCGCGATTAATGAGGCCGGGGTGGATCAAACCCTCCGAGAGAACTTGCGGCTTGGCGGGTGGACTGTCATGGATGGGTGCCGTGAAGGTCTTTCAATTTTCAGTGGTATTGGTGCGGTTCGCCGGGCTGATTCTCTTCATCGGTGGTCTGCTGCAGCTTTTGACGGCGATCGCCGCTTCTTGGGGTAAGGTTGGCTTGGTGTACTGGCAAACGTTTCTCCTCAGTGTGGTTCTACCGCCCGTCGTGTTGGCTCTGGCCGGGTTGGTTGTGTTGCTTCTAGCTCGTCCGCTTGGACGGTTTTTGGCCCGTGGACTCGAGAGTGCGGACACCCAGTAAGGCGTTTCGGCTCGGTCTGGTGTTCCTGCTCGCTGCCTTCACTGGCTGTGGGTTTCGGGAGGAAGAGGGGGTTCGCCCAGAGGATCCGCAGGCCGCCTTGCTCGAGGAACTGGCGGCCAATCTCAATCCGGAGGTCGAGGGGCTGGGGCCGTTTTTTGAACTGTGGGAAAACCGTGATTTGGCGGCGGCGCAGCAGGCGCTCCTGGACTATTTTCGGGGTCGGGAGATCCCGCAGGCAGTCCTTCCTGCCGATATCGCCGTGGAACAGGCGATGCTCGTCAGTGCCCTGGACGCGTGGCGGGGAACTTTTACCTTCCAGGGTCTGAGGGGGCAGGCGGGCAGCCCTGAGGGGCCGATCGACTGGAGTTACAAGGGGCCGAAGGGAGACAATGAATGGGCGTGGTTCCTTCACCGGCACGCTTTCCTCCGGGAGATGCTGGTCCTGTATGAGGTCCAGGGTCACGACGAATTTGCGCAGCGCATTGGCGAGTACCTGGTCGATTGGTTTTGGCGCTTTCCGCCCCCCGATCATCGTAGTTTCTCCGCTTCGTGGAGGGCCTTGGAGGCGGCGCGGAGGTATGTGGATTCTTGGCTTCCGGTCTACGCAGGGCTCCGGGGGAATCCCGCTCTCGGTGACGAAGCTGAACTCGCAATCATCGCGGGGGCCGCGCGGCACGCTAACTATTTGCAGAACCACCACCACTTTGGCGGAAATCACTTGGTCACCGAGATGATGGGGCTGGCTTCCATTGCCGTGGCGTGGCCGGAGTTTAAGTCATCGGGGCAATGGTTGGATTATGCGGTGGATCGATCCTTGGAGGAGCTGGACCGGCAGGTCTATCCGGACGGGGCGCACAAAGAGTTGGCCAATCACTACCAGTGGATCGCCGGCACTTCCTTCCAACGCTTGTTTGAGGTCCTCGTCGAGGCGGATGCGGTTCGGGCTGTCGAGCGAATGGAGCCTTCGATGGAGCGAATCTGGGACTATTACGCGTGGGTGGTGCGACCCGACGGGACCGGCCCGCTCAATAATGATTCCGACCTCGAGCCCAACGCAGAACAGCTCCTCCCGCTGGCCGAGCTGTATGATCGACCGGATTGGCTCTATATCGCCACCGGAGGAGTTGAGGGCACTGCCCCCGCAGGTCCCCTTTCCCGGGTCTATCCGTGGGCCGGACAAGCAATTTTACGTACGAGTTGGGGTGAACTGGGCGACTGGGTGTTTTTTGATGCCGGCCCCTATGGTTCCGATCATCAACAGCGGGATCGACTCCACCTTTCTGCGAGCCTTTTCGGCAGAAACTTCCTAGTCGATTCAGGGCGATTTGTGTATCGCGATGACGCGTGGGCCGACTACTTTCGCGGCCCGAACGCGCACAATGTGGCGACTTTCGAAAGGCACGAACGGGTGGTTCCGGATGCAGTAACACAAGCTCCGCAGTTGGACATGGCCGACTTGGAGGGCCCGCTTCCTCTGGCGTCGGGCTCCATCCCGCTTCGGGAAAAAGGCTCCTTGAGCTGGTCGGGAATCCATTCGCGCAAGGTCGGGCTCGGGCGCGGCTTCGTCTGGGTAGTTGATCGGCTGGATCTGGCCCGGCCGGATCGAGCGACCTTCCGCTGGCATTTTCACCCCGATTTAACTCTGCGGGCAGACGGAGACTTGTGGAATGTGTTTCAAGAGGACACTCCCGTTGCCCAATGGATTGTCGCCGCAACTACCCCGTTGGCTGTGGAAGCCGTGAGTGGGGTAGAGCGGGGGGACATCCAGGGTTGGTACTCGCCAGAGTATAACCAACGGATACCCAACGAGGTTCTACAATATCAAACCGGTGAATTGACCACCGGAGTATTGGCGTGGGTGCTCGTCGCACAGGAATCTGGAATCAGCGAGGTGAAGCTGTCAGTCACACCGAGCGGAGCTCAGCTGCAGTTCGTGAGAAACGGCACCACCGAAAGCTTCGAGGTGGATCTCCAACCCTGAGGAAGGAGCAGCAGCGGGCGCCGATCGGTTTAGAGGTCGTTTTTGAGAACGATCCGGTATCTCGGTTTTCCTTCTTCGAGACGCGTAAAGGCTTCGTTGATCTCGCTCATGGGCATCTCTTCGACCATCGGGGAGATCTCATGCCTCGCGCAGAACTCCAGCATTTTTGCCAGGGTGGCAGGACTGCCGAGCGGCGAGGCTCCAACGCTTTTTTGCCCGGAAAGCATCGGGAAGAAAGGTACTTTGATCTCGGGAACCGCACCGACGAAATGTAGCTTTCCTTTGGCTCGCAGTGCGGCGAGGAAGGGTTGCCAGTCGAGGGGCACATTGATCGTAACGAGGATCATATCGAGGGAGTTGGCAATCGCAGCCACTTCCTTGGGATCTTTGCTGGAAACGAATCGATGCGCTCCCAGTTCCAGCGCTTCTTCCTTTTTGTCGCTTGAGGACGAAAAGGCAGTGACCTCACATCCCCAGGCATTGGCGAACTGCAGGGCCATGTGCCCCAATCCACCAATTCCGATTACGCCAACGCGATCAGTGGGCTTGATGTTGTTGATGACAAATGGATTGAACACCGTGATGCCTCCACAAAAGAGGGGCCCGGCTTTTGCAAAATCCAAGCTCTCAGGAAGTGGTATCACCCATTCCGATTTTCCACGGACCCGCTCGGCAAATCCTCCATGACGCCCGACAATAGTTTGGTCCGATGAGTCGCACAGGTTGTGGTCTCCCTCCATGCAGGTGGGGCACGTCATACAGGAACCGGCAAACCAGCCCAGTCCCACCTTCTGTCCCTTGCTGAGGTGTTTGACCGACGTACCGAGCTCGGCAATCGATCCAACAATCTCATGGCCGGCAACCAGCGGATATTGACTGATCCCCCATTCGTTCTTCCAGATGGAAAGGTCGCTGTGGCAAAGCCCACAATACTCGACCTGAATCTCAACCTCGTCCGCTCCCAATTCCCCGGGATCAAATTCCGACACCTGAAAAGGCGCCCCTTTCTCGCTCGCCATGTACGCCTTAATCATGGCGGTAGCATAAGCGGAGTCGGCAGCGCGCGCAACCGCTAGCGATAGTAATACTCCAAACCTCCCCTCAGACCCCCTCGGGCAGGAGCAATTAAATTATGTCTGACTTTGGATGGGTCCGCGGGAGCCTAGTCAATAAAAGAGTTGAGAGGCGGTGGGTTCTCCGAGACCTAGGAAGATTCGGGACCCCTGCGAATGAGGTTTGGGGCGCTTCGCCAGCGCTCTTTTGGGATGGCGGCCAAGGCCATGATGATGAGTTGGCTGAGGATGAACGCACCGAGCCCGAAGGAGGCAGCGTTCATGAACCCGTATGAGCAATTAAATTATGTCGGACTTTGGATGGGACTGCGGGAGCCTAGGTAATACGGGGGTTGAGAGGCGGTGGGTTCTCCGAGGCCTAGGAAGATTCGGGACCCCTGCGAATGAGGTTTGTGGCGCTTCTCCAGCGCTCTTTGGGGATGGCGGCCAAGGCCATGATGATTAGTTGGCTGAGGATGAACGCACCGAGCCCGAAAGAGGCAGCGTTCATGAACCCGTATGAGCAATTAAATTATGTCTGACTTTGGATGGGCCCGCAGGAGCCTAGGTAATACGGGGGTTGAGAGGCGGTGGGTTCTCCGAGGCCTAGGAAGATTCGGGACCCCTGCGAATGAGGTTTGGGGCGCTTCGCCAGCGCTCTTT
>DGMY01000066.1 GCA_002388665.1 Opitutia bacterium UBA4506
GCGTCACGCCACAAGATTGCATCGCATCGGGGTGAGTTATACTTTCTTGTAGCGTGCAGCTTCAGCAAACGTCCGCCCGGATCGGCGGCGTCCTGAGAGTCCTACACGCCGTTGCTGGAATTTAAGATGGGGCGGCTGACGCAACAAACGTTCGCTAAAGCGTCACGCCACAAGACCTATAGGTCCGATGGCAGCATTCACTTTTTCTCGTCCTGGGGATCGAGTCGTTGTAGTTCGACACCAAAACCGGATGCGAGGATCACTGCGGAGTCATCATTAATGAGGAAGATCTTTCCTTCGCGAACTGGAACTTTTTCTTGATCCATGATCGATTCGGTCGTGATCGTAAGTTCAAAGACCGATTCGTCCTCGGATTCCCAGGTTCCTTCCAGGGCAATCGGGGCCTCTTGGGTCTTGGCTAGTATGACCACTTTGTTGCCTTCAAAAAGGATCACTTTCAGCTCAAATGCTTGGTTGTCTACGGTTCCGCTGCCTGCCCACTGGTGAAGTGCTTGAGCGGGGAGAAGGAGTGGCAAGAGTAGGGCGGTGAGTGCTATGAATCGTTTTCTCATTTGATTGGGTTTCTGGGGGTGTCGCTTTGTGCGGAATCAAGTCGTACGCAGGATGTGCTGGGGTGTTTGGAATTTGATTGGGAAACGGTCTCTCAGGCGTGGAGAACGATCCGGGACGTTGGGGTCAGGATTCGTCAGCCATGCGATCTGTCTGGGGTTCACTATTCACACCGAAAACCACGGGTCAATGCTCTGCTTTTGAATTGGCCCAACTCGCGGATTTTTCCGATCGGCGGTTCACCTGATTGTCCATGGCCTCTTGGATTTCCGGTCGATACCGAGGAGTCCGCTATCGTAGCCACCGTAGCGCTGGAAGCGGTCTGATGTCACTGTTATGCAGCGAATCGGCCAGCAGTGTGAGTGGTTGATGTCAGGGGGGATCAGGACGATTCCAAACTTCAAAATGGAGGTAGTTTGTCTTTGGCCTCCCGAGATTTGAACTGGTTTCGGTTTGCCTTGGAGTTAAGATTTTGATTCGAATTGTCCGTATGAAAGGGATTCGATGCGTGCTTTGGGGGATGGTGATGATTGGGCTGTTTGGAGCGTCATCTGTATTCGCTGCGAAAAAGGGAAATGCTGAGTACTATTTGGCCGATCTGCCTACCTACTTAAACGAAGAGGTGGATCTCGATGTGGGTTCAGTTTACATTTCCCGTTATGATTTTGAAGGACCGGAGGGATTCCAGCGATTGACAGCCTACACCAGTGATGGAATCACTAATAGTTACATCGATATCTATTGCCCGATAGAAGATACCAAAAAGTTGCTCCGTCGCTACGGAACCAAAAGTGAGTACGAGCAATATGGGACGAACTACTCGCATCGACTCAAAACCCGCTCGCTGAAAGGCATTTTGAAGAAGCTTGGTTCCGAGTATGTCGTCTTTACCGAGTTACCTGCCTCAATGAGTGGCGAGGAAAATGACGAAGATGCAGATTCCGAGGAAGAAGATGAGACATCCAGTCGATATGCTCCAAGAATCTGGACCTCGAAAGACGGAATGACTTTCCGCGGCAGCTTTAAAGGGTTTGACGGTACGTTGGTGGAAGTACGTCGGTCTGATACCATGCAGCTGATTCGGTTCCCGATCAGTGTCCTCTCAGTAGAGGACCAGAAATGGGTCAAGGGCGAGTAGCGCCTTTCTCTTTGCGGACGCAGTTTCAGTGGGATTTCTCACAGTGCTGCCGGGTCCTGTTGTGTGCCCGTCTAAGAGATTCAAAAACTGAGTTTGGTACAGCATCTGGCGGGTGTTGGCTCAAGAGGGCCTAGCTGATCGCTCCCAAGGTGCGGTGTGTGCCAGCGGTATCGTATTGGGAAGGTCGGATACCGACTGCTGTTCGAATTCGCGAGAACTCCGAAGGATATCAGCTTCGAGCGAATCAACCTGTCGGAGATGAGTGAAGTTGCGCAGTTAATGAAAAATACTTGCAATAAGGAACGTTGAAGGGCAAAACTGGTCGTATTGATGAATTCGGAAGCGACTAGACCTACTACAGCCTTTGGAGGTTCCCGTTTTGCGGCGATGTTTTTAGATGCGGACCGAATTGGGGTGATCGCTTCAATTCTCTGCGCGATTCATTGCGCTGCGACACCGGTAGTCTTTTTGGTGCTGCCAACCCTGGGAGATTTCTGGGCTCATCCAGCCTCGCATTGGATATTGGCCTTGGTAGTTGTTCCGATTGCCTTGCTGATGATTAGGAAGGGGTACCGCAATCATGGACGGAAATGGATTCTTCCGGTTGGGGCGATTGGGATCATTCTTGTTTTGGTCGGGGCTGCTCTACCGTATGCCGGAGCGGGGAGTGAATCGGCGAGCCATTCCCATTTGATCGGCGATGGGCATTCGGAGGGGGATTTATTGCACCAAGAGCATGGGGCCGCGGGCCACGATGAATGCTGCCCCACGGTAGTTGAATCGCCCGAAGGGACTTCACGTTTGTCGATCCCCCCTTCAAGTATTCTGACAACAGCTGGAGGGCTGTTCCTCGTAGCGATTCACGTGGGAAATATGCGCTGTCGGCAGCCATGCAGAAGGCGAAGGGATCCACCAGTTAGTTGCTGGGTCCCGTGAAGCGTATGGGCTGACGCACAGATCGTTCGCTGAAGCGTCATTCCACAAGATTGCACCGCATTGGGGTGAGTTGAATTTTCTTGTAGCGTGCAGCTTTAGCAAACGTTCGTCTGGCGAGTGGCAGTGTGCGCGGGTGGGTATGGGCTGAGGCACGGAACGTTCGCTGAAGCGTCACGCCACAAGAATGCATCGCATCGGGGTGAGTTGTGTTTTCTTGTAGCGTGCAGCTTTAGCAAACGTCCGTTTAGAGAGTGGCAGTGTGCGCGGGTGGGTATGGGCTGAGGCACAGAACGTTCGCTGAAGCGTCACGCCACAAGAATGCACCGCATCGGGGTGAGTTGAATTTT
>DGMY01000084.1:0-960 GCA_002388665.1 Opitutia bacterium UBA4506
TCCGTTGCACGTCCTGCACAGCCCGCCGAACATGGACGCAAACGGGTAAGAAAACCCGTTCTCCCGTACCCTACCGAAAAATCATCAAATTTACAATATGCTCCTATATTAGTTTGCTCTTCCGCTCAAAGAATCTACCCTCAACTCTCTCGAAAGACCTACTCGAAAGCCACGAAGGGAATGCTCATTCCCTATCGATCGGATTCAGCAAGGGATGCTTCCAACGGAAAATATGGTGAAATCTGCGATCTCATTTTATCGAGCAGATGGGGGTCTCGAAAAGCATCGACGCAATCTCCCTCATTGGCAACAGGACGAGGTGTGGGTGTACGCAACCTGGCGTCTGGCGGATTCGATTCCTCAATCGAAATTGAATCAATGGAAAGTCGAGAGATCGGACTGGATGAGCAGACATCCAGAACCCTGGGACGAGACTACCGAATCGGAATACCACGAACGATTTTCTCAGAAGATCGACGAGTGGCTTGATAAGGGGATGGGTTCCTGTGTGCTAAGGGATTCTCGAAACGCAAAGATTGTAGCGTGGGCGATCCGTCATTTCGACGATGACCGATATCGGATTGCGTCCTTTGTTGTGATTCCAAATCACGTCCATGTATTGATTCAACCGAAAGGCGACAACACGGTAAGCAAGATATTGAAATCGTGGAAAGGTTTTACCGCGCGAGAGATCAATCGGCGATTGGGCTCAAAAGGAACTCTGTGGCAGAATGAGTATTGGGACCGCTTGATTCGGAGTGAGCGCCATTTCTTCAAAGTGCTTGAATACATCCGCGAGAACCCTACGAAGGCCAAGCTGGCGCAGAGGGAGTACATTTTTGAGGAAAGAGAATAGATTCGAGACCCTAATTGCTGGGATTCCCGAATGAGGACGCAAACGGGTAAGAAAACCCGTTCTCCTGTACCCTCGGAGTGGTGCAAAAAGGAGAACGGACTTTC
>DGMY01000084.1:978-1098 GCA_002388665.1 Opitutia bacterium UBA4506
CTTTCCAGTCCGTTTCACGCCCTGCACAGCTAGCCGAGCATGAGGACGCAAACGGGTAAGAATACCCGTTCTCCCGTAGCCTCGGAGTGTTGTAAAAAGGAGAACGGACTTTCCAGTCCG
>DGMY01000084.1:1263-14448 GCA_002388665.1 Opitutia bacterium UBA4506
TGTAAAAAGGAGAACGGACTTTCCAGTCCGTTTCACATCCCGCACAGCCCGCCGCGCATGAGGACGCAAACGTACAGGAAGAAAGGGGATGTGGAGCCACCCCTCGGGATACATCCATTCATGTCTAAAATCCCAGTGTCGACCGTCAAATGATGCCCTTGACTATGTCACAGGCGGGAGCAGTCTGGAGAGCTGGATGATGGGATCGTTTGGGCATCGTTTTTACGCTGTCGTCGCGGGCCTCATTCTCTCAGTGACCCTTGTTTCGCCGTCTCTCATTTAGAAATCTTCTTCCTCACAGTATGAGTCCAGTTACCCCCAAAACGCAGTTCAGTTATGATCAGGCTGGACTTCAGTCCTTTCACCCAGAGGTTTCTACCGCCGATGCGGAGGTGCGCGCCAAGGATCTGCTTGCAAAGATGTCGGCAGAAGAACGCTTCAATGTTGTGTGCGGGGGCGGTTTTTCAATCCAGGCCTGCGAGCGTTTGAATATTCCGGAGATTGTTATGTACGACGGAGGGCAGGGAGTGAATCTGCGTCCTTGGTGTGACAATGGTGTCTTGGAGAAAACCGTATCTTTCCCTTGCACTCAGCAGTTGGCGGCAACGTGGAATCGTCGGTTGTCGGGACGTTACGCCAAAGCTATCGCTGAGGAATGTCGCGCGGGAGGAATTCACGTCTTGCTGGCTCCAGGTGTGAATATCTATCGATCCTCTCAATGCGGGCGCAACTGGGAGTACATGGGAGAGGACCCATACTTGACGGCTGAGCTCGCGAGGATCTATGTGACGGCCGTCCAGAACGAAGGGGTGATGGCTACCATAAAGCATTTCGCTTGCAACAATGTGGAGTTCAGCCGGAAACACTCTGACTCCCGTGTGGGCGAACGCGCCCTGAACGAGATCTATTTGCCCGCTTTTAAGGCGGGGATCGAGGCAGGTGTTCTGTCGGTGATGACTGGATACAATTTGCTCAACGGTGAATATTGCGGTGAGAGCTATTACGTGATTCAGGAACTGCTGCGCGACCAGCTCGGCTTTGAGCACTTGGTGATGACGGACTGGAATTCGGTGACCGATGGAAACAAGATCGCCAGAAGCGGTCAGGATTTAGAGATGCCAAAGGGTGCGAAGTTGATCGAAGCAAAGGACTCCTTGATCGGCTCGGAGGCGATCGATCGTATGGCTTTGAGCGTATTGCGTACTTGTATTATGATGGGTTTCTACGATCGTCCGCAGGTCGTGCCCGAATGGGTGGAGCGACTGGAAGAGCATGAAGGGATTGCTTACCAGACCGCACTGGAAGGGATTGTTCTTCTGAGAAATGAAGAGGAGATCCTGCCGCTGAGTCAGTCTGCAACCTGCCCGGTTCTTGTGACGGGCAACTACGCTAGTCGCACCCCTTTGGCAGGCTGGGGATCGGGCCGCATCGAAGGATTTAATCCAGAGTCGTTTGTCGATGCCTTTGCGCGCAAAGCAGGTGACGACAGTATCCAATATCGCCTGCATCCGAACGATGATGAGCTCACTACTGCCGCAACAGTTATCATTTGTGTCGGATACGAGCACGAAGGGGAAGGCCGTGACCGGCCGTTCGAATTACCCGCTGCCGTCGATGCTCAAATTGAGCATTGTGTCTCGTTGAATCGAAAGGTGATTGTCGTCCTCTGCACCGGAGGGGCAGTGCGGATGAATTGGCATGATAAGACGGCCGCTGTTTTTCAGGCTGGCTTCTGTGGACAGCGTGGGCCCGCCGCGCTCGCTGACTTGATTTGGGGAGAGGTGTCACCCTCGGGTAAATTGCCTTACACCATGGAGGTTCAGTTTGAGGATTCGCCTGATCCGGACTACGTCCCGGAGGGATTGAAGGTGAGTGATCAACGAAACAATTTACAGCTTCCAGGTTTGGAGAAGCCGGATCATTTTCCTGGCGAGTGGCCGCACCAGATTCATTATGACGAGGGCGTGTTCGTCGGCTACCGCTGGTATGCTCAGCGGCAGATTCAGCCACGGTATTGGTTTGGGCATGGCCTGTCCTATACCCGGTTCGAATATAGCGATCTGCGAGTGAGGTCAGTTGACCACCAGACTTGGGAGGTAGCCGTCACGGTGTCGAATGTTGGCCCCATGGATGGCGCAGAGGTTGTTCAATTGTACGTTGAACCAGTTCATCCGACCAAGGAGCACCCAGTTCGAGAACTCAAGGGCTTCGATAGGGTGGATGTTGTCAGTGGTAGCCGTCAGACTGCTCGCATCTACCTCGATCTTCATGATTTTGAGAGTTTTGATTGCTCGAAAGGAGCGCGCACTTTGAGAGGCGGGGATTGGCAATTGTGTGTGGGCAGCTCCGCTCAAGATATCCGATTGAGGCAGTTGCATCAGGTCCCGGATGCCGGCCGGTAGTCCAGCCAGAGGCAAACCGCAGCGGATGACGGCTGTCTTCGGTACGCAACCGGCCCTTGGGCCACAGATCTATCCGAAATATCTCCCTTTTATGGCTGTGATCGCGAGACGGTAGGTCTGAACGCGATCATTTCCACTGAGGGCGAGCGGGGGAGTATGGCTCGATTCGATTTGCGACTTTATGGTTGGAGAGGAGCGGACCTTGCCGAAGTGTGGAGGAATGATGAAGATGGATGGTCTCAGTGAGAAGGGATTCGCTGCCCGGGAGGCGTTGGGTGTTCGGGGGAGAAGAAGGTAGGGATGGCAACTCTTTGGAAGAAAATTACAGACGGCAATCTGTACGAAGTCCGCAGTGCGGGTGCCACGGTGCGTCTCTATCGAAATGGGGTGAATCATTCGCAGTGGAACCCCAATCGGCCGTTGAATGGATCAGTATGGGACCTATTGGTTCTCCCGGGGCTTCACCGGGAAGTGGGGAGTTTGCAAGCAGCGGCGGTACTGGGTTTTGGGGCCGGGACGTCCGGTCGTTTGCTGCGCGACCTGCTGGAGGTGGAGCGGGTCGTTGGAGTGGATCTGGACACCGTTCATCTCTCGATTGCCAAGAGGTTCTTCCGGTGTGCGAGAGGTTGTGAGTTAGTCTCTGGGGATGCGGTCGAATGGGTGAAGAGGGAGGAGGCGCATGGGTATGATTACATCATCGAGGATCTCTTCGCGGAAAATGAGGAAGGTGCTGAGAGATTCCTGCCCATGGATTCGGAGTGGTGCCGGTGCCTGGTCCGTCTACTTCGTCCCGGGGGTATTGTAGTTTTCAATACCATCTATCCGGATCGAGTCTTGAATTTTCCCATTCTCCAGGATCAGGGACTCCGAGAGCGCTTGCCGTACTCGATTGGATACCAGTTGGAGGGCTATGATAATCGCGTTCTGGCGTTCAGCGATGAGCCTTTCCCGCCCGACGTTTTGGAGGGAAATCTACGTGCCATCGGGAGAACCTTTCCCCGCAGTCGGGGAGTAGGGTCCCGCTATGAGTGTTTTCGGGTTTAGAGTAAGGAAATAGGATTTTCTATCGTACCGTGTAGCTCGTAGCAAAGGGGCAAGCTGCCTGCTATTGATCGGAATCCAGGAGATCCGGTTCCTCGAATCTATTTTGTAGAGGTTTATGCAAAAGCGTAGGTTAACGGGCTTCCGTTTCCCTATCAGGGCAGTGACCAATATTCCAGACCCCAAACCGCCGTTGGTGCTTTGCGGGAGGCGACTATCGGAAGACTTCACGCAGTGCTTGTTCACGATAGTCGAAAATGTGTTTGAGCTGCCGTTGGACATAGGTGATGTGGGCCAGGGAGCCGAGTACACCGAAGGGGAGGGCGTAGTGTACCTGATCGAGGAAGCGGACGCCCCCTGGGGCTTCGGTGATTTCGTGGTAGTGGTACCAAAGCTTGTAGGGTCCGATGCGCTGCTCATCGACGAATGAGTGGTGCTCTCGAATGTGTTTGAGCTCGGTGAGCCAAGTCTGCCGACCCAATACGGGGACACCCACACGGTACTCGATCAAGAGACCCTCGTACATCTCTGCGGGTACATCGGAGACGATCTCAAACGGCATGTCATCGGGAGTGATTTTGTCCAGATTCTTGGGAGAGCGAATAAACTCCCAGGCCGCCTCAAGGTCGGTGGGGAGAATGAGTTCATGGGAGATTTGGTGTATCCTCGTCATAGGGGATGAATCGTTCCGGGGGGCAATTTCCTTACGGGAAACAATCTTGTAAGTTTCGGCGGTTCTGCCCGTTTACTCTGTAACGCATGAAATCTGTCGGAAACATTTTAAAGCACGCTCTCCAAGATGAGGATAACCGTCTTCTGATGGCCTCTTCGCCGATTTTTCTGATGCATGTGGCCTGTGTGGGTGTCTTCTTTACCGGGTTTAGCTGGGTGGCCTTGGCGGTCTTCCTTTTCACCTATGTAGTTCGGGTGTTCGCTTTGACGGCGGGTTTTCACCGCTACTTTTCACATCGCGCCTTCAAAACCTCCCGGATTTTTCAGTTTGTATTGGCTTGGGTCGGGACGTCCGCGGCTCAGATGGGGCCGATGTGGTGGGCTGCCAATCACCGCCATCATCACCAGCATTCGGATAAGGAGGCCGATATCCACAGCCCAGTGGTGAGGAATGCGTTTTGGGCTCACATCGGTTGGGTTTTGTGCAGGGCTTACCATACGATACAGCAAGAACGGGTCCGGTATTTGAGTAAATTTCCAGAGCTCCGGTTTATCGATCGTTTCCACATTTTGCCGGTCCTTTCTCTCATCGCCGCTTTATATGGTATGGGAGCCGGATTGAATGCGCTTTATCCCGAATGGGGGACGAGTGGCCTGCAACTCGTCATGTGGGGTTTCTTTTTGAGTACCGTTTTGGTCTACCATGTCACTTTTTGTGTGAACTCCGTGACCCATATTGTCGGGCAAAAGCGGTTCGATACCGATGACGAGAGTCGCAACAGTTGGTGGGTAGCCTTGCTGACCTTCGGGGAGGGATGGCACAACAATCATCACCGTTATCCACTCTCTGCACGGCAGGGTATGTATTGGTGGGAGCTGGATCTCACTTACTATCTCCTGAAGTGTTTGGAGGCCGTCGGTTTGATCTGGGATGTGAAGGTTTATCCGAAGTCGATCTATCGGGAGGCTCAGAAACAGGGAGAGACAAAATGAGCTCGGCTGCGGTATACTGGCTCTCGCTGCTCGGAGTGGGGTGGGTTTCTGCCACCGTTCTCTATGGGCTTTCCAGGAGAGTCGGGCTGATCGCCGTGGTCGATACGCTCTGGTCACTAGGAATCGGCCTGGGAGCGGTCGCCTATTGGATTGCTTTCCAGTCACAGGAGCAGATGGCCTTTGTCGTTTTGTCGCTCGTGATCCTGTGGTCCTCTCGGTTGACCTATCATTTGATCACTGACCGGGTCCTGCCGGGAAAGGAAGACCCGCGCTACGCCCGGTTGGCGAAGTATTGGGGAGCCGCCGCCCCACGGAACTTCCTCTTCCTTTTCTGGGCCCAGGTTCCTCTGGTCGCCATCTTTCTCATCCCCATTACGGTGGCTATGAGTGCTCAGGATGGGGGTGCCGGTGTCGCCGACTTCTTGGCTGTCCTCGTCGCGGTCGTCGCGTTCGTGGGGGAGGGAGTCGCGGACAGGCAGTTGTCCCGATTTCGTTCCAATCCTGAGAACCGGGGCGGTGTGTGTCAGGTCGGGCTCTGGCGGTACTCGCGCCACCCGAATTACTTTTTCGAATGGCTCCATTGGTGGGCCTACGTCTTTTTTGCCTGGGGTCACTCTTCCTGGTTGCTGACCTGGATCGGTCCTCTCGTCATGTTCCTTTTCCTTCGTTACATTTCAGGCGTGCCACCGGCGGAGAAGTCCTCGCTGGAAAGTCGCGGCAGTGCCTATCGTCAGTACCAGAAAACCACGAACGCCTTTTTTCCATGGAAACCACAAAAAGCAGAATCCTGAACGAGGGCGCTCACGGCGTCTCCCACCCATCTCCGACCCTTGTCGAGCGGCTCTTTCTACGGATTTTGCGAGGAATCCAGTATGGGAGTCTGGAGGTGGTTCTTCCCTCCGGGGCATTGCGGCGTTTCGGTGACCCTAAATTTCCAGTATGCACATTGCGAATACACCGAACCGATTTCTTTCGGAAACTTTTTTCGTCGGGAAGCATCGGGATGGGAGAATCCTATGTGGATGGAGATTGGGACAGTTCGGACCTCACGGCTTTGTTGACCCTGTTGGCAAAAAACCAGAAAGAGATCGGTCGTGTTCGAAACGGGTTCTCCTTGATCGCCCGTAAGTTGAACCGCATGTACCACCGGGCCCGGCGGAATACGCTGGAAGCCAGTGTGACCAATATTCAGGAGCACTACGATTTGAGTAACGCATTCTATGGGACGTTCCTCGACGGGACGATGACCTATTCGAGTGCCTGTTTTGAGAGTGCGGAAGAGACGTTGGAGACGGCACAGATCCGGAAGATGGACCGGATGCTGGACCTCGCGGGAGTGTCTGCCGGAGATTCGATTTTGGAGGTCGGTTCCGGGTGGGGCGGCTTGGCCTTGCGCGCTGCGAAGCGGGGTTGTTTTGTGCGAACCGTCACGCTGTCCCGGGAACAGTACGATTACGCAAAGGCTCTTTTTGCGGCAGAGGGCCTTGAGGGTCAGATTTCGATCGAAGAGATGGACTACCGTCGCCTCGAGGGTCAGTACGATGCGGTGCTTTCCTGCGAGATGATCGAAGCCGTTGGGAAGGAGTACCTCGATAGCTATTTTGAGAAGATTCGGGATTGTTTGAAGCCAGGGGGCAAGGCCGTGCTGCAAGCCATTACGATACCGGATGAACGATACGACCGTTACTCTAAAAGTTGTGATTGGATTCAAAAACACGTCTTTCCCGGAGGCCACTTGCCTTCGCCGGGAGCGATCGAGTCACATGTAAAGAAGGCCGGCGGGCTCGCGATTGTAGAAACACATCGGTTCGGGCAGGATTATGCTGAAACCCTCAGGCGATGGGCAGTGGCCTTCAACGGAGCGCAGGAGCAGGTCAAACGCCTCGGTTTTGATCGTACCTTTTGCCGGAAGTGGAACTACTACTTTAGTTATTGTCAGGCTGGATTTTTGACCGATTTGATCGACGTGGAGCATGTGGTCCTTGGGTCGAGGGAATCCGAGGCTCCGAGCAGGGGGTGAGCCGGAAGAGTGCTCTGCACTTACTGTACGGTTTGAACCGTGGCGTCGGTCTGTAGGGGTTGGGGATGTCGCGGCAGCGCGGTCGAGGCTGCCCGTCAAAGCCGGACGTCGGATACTGCGAGGGGACCTCTCGTCAGCTCCTAGGTTAATGCTTCCCCTCGGCTTCCTTGGCCAGCAAGCGCCGCAGTTCTTCCTTCTTCGATTCGCCCAACTTGGGACGGACCGTTTGGAGCGAATCTTCGTGTTGCTTATAGCAGCGGCACATGTCTTGGGATTCCATCACCTGACGGTTGTATTTGCCGCAAAAAATGCAGAGCTTCACATGCAGCTTTAGGAAAAATTTTTTCCACGGAGAAAGCTTTTCATAGTCCGATTCGGACAAAGCGTTGGAAACTTGTTTGCAGGTTAGCATCGATCTCAAATATTAAGAGGCGTTCTTGCCGGTCCATTTTTTTTCGAGGGAAATTTTGAGTTGTTCCCGGGCCCGGTGAAGAAGCACCCATAGATAATTCGGAGTTACATCCAAAACCTTACAGACTTCTTCCGTCGTTTTCTCTTCAAGTATCCGAAGGACGAATGCTTCCCGAGCCGGTTCTTTGACTTCGTCGATACAGGTGTCGAACACCTGCCAAAATTCAATATTGTCGAAGTTCTTGCGCGGGTTGAATTGCCAGGGGTCTGGATTGGTGGTCGCGATGCCACTGTAGCGGAACCAAAAGCTCTCGAGAAGGGTTTCGTCCTCGGAATCCATATCGACCACGCTCTCTCTTACCGATTTGCGGATCTGGTCAACGATCTTGTTGCGCATGATACCGCGGAGCCAAAACTTGATGTCTCGGCTTCCGTCGAATCGGTTCAGCGCCTTGATTCCAGCGAGGAAGGTGTCCTGTACGCAGTCCGCCGCCGTATCGGGGTTTCTCAGGCGCGACATGGCGAATCCGTAGAGATAGTCTCCGTAGCGATCCACCCATGTCTCGGGTGGGGCGATCTCGACTGGGTTCTCCTCGCGTTCGGGCATGCATTGGTAAGCATGCGGTGACCGTTTGTCGGGTCAACGCTCCTTCGAAACTATTCTGTTTCAGACGATGGGCCGATCGGTTCTCGGGCGGTCGCGATCGACGATCGTTTCCGGGGACCGGGGACGCGGGCGCTGGTAGACGGCCAGCTTTTTCTTGTAATAGAGTATGGCTGCCTGCCAGGTGATTCGCGGGAGGCTGTTGAAAGCCGTGTCGAGTGGGTGGAGGAGGGCGTAGCGGGTCAGTTTCCCAGTCGTGAACGGTTTGGTGTGACCTTCGAGGTAGGTTTGCATGGTGCGCTCGCCGTTCTGGTAGAGGTCGACACCCAGAAAGATTGATTCGTTCTCAATTCGGATGGTGAACCGATACTCCCCGGTCATGTCATTGAAGGGAGATACATGGAAATCCTTCGGACAGTGTGCCCGCCAGGTGTGTTTGCGGGAATCTTGCTCAAGGTTCGCAAGGGGATAAATGTGAGTGTCTCCAAAGGTGTTATTCACTTCGACCAGGGCTTGTTGTAGCCGATCTCCTTCCAGTCTCAGGTAGAAATTGACCGGATTGAAGGAATAGCCGAAGTAGCAGGGCGAGCTGACTAAGACGGTCCGCTCTTTCGGCCCGGGTGACCCCATATAGTGGCGGAGTTTGTCGGAGATCGAACGATCTTCGGGTCCCAGGAAATGCCGATCATAGAGGCTCAGGACCGAATAGTGATTGTGGGCAAAAAGGAGGCTCTCCGCACCGAGTCGAGGGATCTCATCCAAATCGAAGGTAAAGAAAGTGAATGGATAGCGGAAGGTATGCTCGCGGGGACCGAAGCGTTTGTGGAAAACGGAACCTCGAACGATCTTTGAGCGGAACTGCATGGGTTGATTCTACGGTTATAGGTGGGCGGACTACAGCTCAATTTGAAAGGCCGAGGCCACATCGACCGCGGAGCGGACGGCATCTTCATGGAATCCGTAGCCGAAATAGCTTCCACAGAACCAGGTATTCCGCTCCCCGTTTAGTTGCCTCAGTGGAGATTGGGTTTTCATGCTCGCGAAGGAATAGAGAGGATGGGTCAGAGTGGTTCTATTGATGACTGTGGCAGGATCGATAGGTGACGATGGGTTAAGCGTCACAATATACTGCTCCTGCGTTTGCAGGTTTTGAAGGCGATTCATCAGGTAGCTCACCGAGACGGGTCGATCGGACTGATCGCCCGGTTGGCGGACGAAATTCCATGAAGACCACAATTTTGCCGCCGGTGGAAGCTGGGTGGTGTCCGTATGTAGAATCACCGTGTTGGGCTGATAGGTCCACGCGCCCAGTAGGCACTTTTCGGCATCGCTAGGGTCAAGTAGTAGTTTTAGAGCCTCGTCTGCATGGGCTCCAATAACAACGTGATCGTATGACTCAACCTGTCCGTCTTCGGTGTGTAAATGTACTTTTCCGTTTCGCCGTTCGATACCTTTGGGGGCCGAGCAGAGCCGGGGTGCATTGTTGAACTGCTTCAGCATGGTATCCACATAGCTGCGACTTCCACCTTCAACGTATTTCCATGTCGGTCGATTGGTCAGTCGAAGCAGGCCGTGGTTTTCAAGAAAGTGTAGGTACGGCTCAGCGGGGAAACGATGCATTTGAGCAATCGGGGAAGACCAGATTGCGGAACCCATTGGATACACGTAATTGTTGAGAAACTCGTGACTGAAGGAGCGGTCTTGAAAATATTCTCCCAAGGTCCTTCCGTCCAGGTAGCCAGATTGGAGGTCGCTGTATCCGATCTTTGCGAAGCGCCAGAGGTCACGAATCAAACGCAGGTGTCGCGGACTGACGTAGTCTCTGAAGCGCGGGAACAAACTCGTGAGCGAATTTCCTGAATAGCCATACCGGTGCGCATGGTCGTAGTAGCTGAAGGTCATTGAACTATCGCAAAGGCGGACCTTCAGTTGCTCGAGTACTTTTGTGAACAGGGGGTAGTTCCGGTGATTCATTACGATGAAACCGGTATCGACGGGCGTCCCTTTATCCGGGCCATTTGGCACCCGTAGCGTGCGAGTATGGCCCCCCACATAATCATTCTTTTCGAAGATCGTTACGTCGTGCTTGCGTTGGAGGAGCCACGCCGCGGTGAGACCGGCGACGCCAGCACCGATGACTGCTATCCGCTGGGGTGCTTGAGCCGTGGTGCCCATCTTGATCATGACTTGGTGAAGCGGTAGTGCATGACCATCCATTCGTTTCCCTCGGAATGTCCAAAGAGTTCTGAACAGGCCATGTAGAACATCCGCCAACGCTGTGCCCAGATTTTCGCTTCTTTAGCTCCGTAGCAATCTTTGAAAATTCGTAAGACTTTCTCGCGGTTGCTGTCCTGATTCTGAAGCCAGGCTTCCAGTGTACGGCTATAGTGGGTTCCATTTACCGACCAACTGGCCTCTAGGTCGAGTGACTCGGCGGCGCTCGGGAGTAAATCTCGTGATGGCATAATGCCCCCTGTGAAAAAGTATTTCGACATCCAGTCTTTGGAGGAATTCGCTTCGAAGAGGTATGCGTCGCTTTTGTGGGCAAATATATGGACGAAGAGTTTTCCCCGTGGTTCTAGCCAATCGTGAATTCTTTTCAGAAGTTTGCGGTGATTGCGGACATGCTCGAACATTTCGACGGACACGATCCGGTCGTAGGTTTGGTCGGGCGTGAAATTGTTAATGTCACACGTGATGACTCTCAGGTTGTTCAGCCCACGGTCCGCAGCAGTTGTCTCGATGTAGGCGCGCTGTGATGACGAGTTGCTAACCGCAGTAATGCGTGAGCTCGGATACTGGGCGGCCATCCAGAGGCTGAGGGACCCCCAGCCACATCCAAGTTCCAGTATGTCCTGCCCATTTGCCAGCTGCGCTCGCTCGCTTGTCGTTCTTAACATCGCGACTTCCGAACTTTCAAGTGTGTCGGTGTCAGAATTCCACAGTCCGCTGCTGTACTTGAGGTGAGGTCCGAGAACCAATTCGAAATAGGCAGCAGGGATCTCATAGTGTTGGTCGTTGGCGGCGTCCGTGTGTTCAGCAAGTGGCCGTTGTTCCATCAGCTCAATCCATTGGCTTGCGCTCTTGCGCTCGGCCTTAATGGAGGCCAGGCGATCTTTTAGCAGTTTTGCAATGCCGATACGGATCCATCGATCGGGTAGGTAGCCGTGTTCGGCCAATTTGATCATCAAGCTCATAGTAGGGAGTGTTGAAAGAGTAAACGGGGTAGAGCGGCTGAACTTACATGAAAAGAGTTTGTAAGTATTTCGGCAGAGGCGGAGATAGGTTATTGATGTCAAAACGAACCGTTCCCACTGCTCTCCTCGTTCTAGGCGTTTGCTGCCTTTTCACTGCCTGTTCTTCTTCTAAAAATATGCATACTTCATCTGATCCCAACACACGCTACCGTGCCGCGCTCTCTGAAACCGACCCTTCCCAGTTCTCCCTGCCAGAGAGCGGATCGCCTGAAGAAGCTCAGATGCTGGATGGCGTCCGCCAATTCTTCAGCGAATATACCCGCTCGAGTATCGACGCCAATATCGACTCGGTTTACGCAGAAAACCTCTATTTCCGCGATGCGTTTAGACAATTCGATAATCGCGATGCAGTGCAGGCTTATTTGGTAAATGGGCTCGAACCATTGGATCAGGCAGAGTTTCAGATTAATCGGATCATTTCTCAAAACGGCGAATATTATATCGATTGGCTGATGCGTTTGGACTTCAAGAAAACTCCCAAGGGCACATGGGAGGAGTCGATCGGGATGACCCATTTGCGCTTCAATGACGCGGGTAAGGTCATTTTTCATCAGGATTACTGGGATCCCACTGATATTGTCTATCGCCGGATTCCCGTAGCCAAGCAACTGATCGCCTACGCGCAGGGCAAGATGTAGCCCCGGATCAGTGGATCAGTTTGGCCTGTCCCCCAAAACTAAACCACTTGAAGAGTTGGTCTGGCTCCGACACGAGGGAGAATGGCCTGGGGAAGAGCAAATGCCTCAGATTCGAATCAAGCATGCAGATATTGCCTGCCCCTGAATAGCGAAGAATGATCGACGGACTTCGCCGCAAGCAGGGGCTTGACAACCAGTGAGGGCGCCGTAGGAGCCCCAATTCTGCTGGGATTGAACCCGGGGAGGCAAGGGGGTAGGAAAGCCGTTTAGTGGTTCCCTTGGGGGATGTTCAATTGGGTGCGATTTTCGTCGGGTCAATTCACTTCAAACAGAGAGTGTCGAAGGTCCCTTGATGTTTTCGGAGCAAAATCTTCTTGCTGGAATCCTGAGAATCGGGGAGTGTAGCTCTTGTGGATGAAGCGACAGCAGAGAGAAGAGAGGCCGGAAATGTGGATCGTTTCCCATCGACTAATGAGTTTTTTGGAGATGTCAGCAGTAGGGCCCGTGAAAGGGGTTCCCCAGATTTTGCATTTGCCCCCGTTTTCCCGCGGGTCCAAATCGCCGAGGCCGGGTTCGGCTTCTTCTCCTCGGGCACTGCGTCGGCAGGGTATGACAACTCCGACTCGGAAATCGAGGCACTCGTCCGCCGTAGCCTTGGCGAAGGCGGATGGGCCGAACAGGCACTTGTATGCGCCCGTGCCGACATCGGGTTTGGATCCGATGGGGTTGCATTCCTATGGTGATACTGTCTCTGGCACCTATACGGTAGAGCTAAAGTCGGATCCTCCTACAGATGGCAGAGCTAAAAAAGTGTGGAATCGGAATAAAGGTATTATTGGCGAAGTAACGAGGGATTATGAAGTAACTGTTTCAGAAAACCAAGCTGAAGGAGAGTTTAAAGGAAATTCCGAATCGAACTTTCTAAGGAATATGTCATCCCCATCCTTGGGGATTTCTATAAGTAAGTTGTCTTTCGGATTAGAGGCTACAACGATACACAAAGCGGTTTCTGAAAAATGGACTTTTATAGATTCGACAGATTCAGATGAAAACCCATATACAACGGCTACCGTGAGCGTGATATTTAACGCGAGACTCATAGTCACAGGAGGAGTCAGCGTGTCAGCTGGGGATGTCCCAATTCTTG
>DGMY01000062.1 GCA_002388665.1 Opitutia bacterium UBA4506
AGTTTGTGGAGGCGCAGCTGAAAGAACTGCCAGAGGGGATTCGTCCGCGGAAGCCGCACGGGATGGCGGGGGCTGACTGGGGTGGTCTCTCGGTGGGGACCGGGTTGCGGAAGAAGATATTTGGATAGTCGATCCGGCGACTATTTAGAGGACGGCGGTGTTCCTTTGTCTCTTTCCTTTGATTTGGATTGGACGGTTGGGATCAGGATACTTGATGTCGATTGCTAAGGTTTAAGATCCGGGAGCCGCTGGCAGTGGCTCCCAGGCTCTGTGTTTGCGACACAAGTATTCTTGTAGCTCGCGAAATGAAGTTGGTTGAGGAGCAAAAAAAAACGCTGATCCGTCGTACGGACCAGCGCTTGCAAAAAAAAGTATGAACCGGATCTATTAACGCCGGCGACGCCGAACCATCACAAATGCGCCGCTCATAGCAGCAGCCATAAGGGCAAATGAGGAAGGTTCGGGGACTGCGGTTTGCGTGAATTCCAAAGTGGGCCGGTAGGCTTCTGTTGTGTTTTCCTTTGAGCCAAAGCCATATTGAACAGCGTCGCTCCATGAAATCATCAAGGTTACCGTATTGTCGGCTTGCGTATAGTCGCCGAGAGTTGGAATCGTAATGGTGTAAACCTTCCCGACATCAGAGTTATATTGGTTTCCCGCAGTATAAATTAGAGATGTTGTGCTGGGATCGAACCCAGTATCGATGTTGTTGGTTCGATCATTTCCCGGAGCGTTATTCCATGTGAGAGCGGTTTCACTCCAATCGGTGCCTAATTCATCACCAGTCGGAGTGTAGCCCGAATCAAGACCGTAGAAGTAAAATGTGCGATTTCCATTCTGGTTCTTTGCTCGGTAGCTGATTGTCGTGGTGAAAGTAGCCGATGCGGTAAGATCGGCATCGAGACCCGTCAGGTCAAATTTGAGATAGGCTTTCCTCACATTGTCGTTATTTCCACTGTTGTCTGATCGGACGTACAGGTTAGCGCCTATTCCCCCGTCTTGGACGGTGGTCGCCTGGCCTTCCCTGATGGAGCCATCGTCGACGGTGGTAATGATTACGGCTTGAGAGACCGTTGCAGAGATTAGTAAGAGAGTGGGAACAATACTGATCGTTCGAAGCTTAGACATTGGGGTAGGTGTGTTTGAGGTTGTTGTTGCTCATCAAGCGGAAGCGGCTTCATTTTTGGGGGATAGGCTACTTCCGTGCTTAAACAGGATAATTACAATATAGCAGAAAATCCCGAAAAAGCACAGATCTAGGAGGTGAAGCTATTAACTTTTGCGACGGATGAGCTTCTTCGTATTCGCCGGAGAAATGCGATGAGCGAATTCGGTGGTTTTTGCACGCTGACCAAGAATCGAAAGCCGCGGGGCAGGCATAAAACGTGGGTCGCGAATTGCACCGAATCGGGACGGAAAAACGATTGCCATTGCCTTTCCCTCTCTCGAGTGATGCAAAAAACGTTTCGGAGAGTATTTTTAACAGATGGTAAAAGGCGTATACACTTCCCTCAAACGAAAGCTGCCCCATTGGGCGCAGCCTTATCTTTTGGCGCATTGGCTTTATTATTGGCTTGCTGGGCGCAAGGTTGTCGCGGGGCCGTTTAAAGGTTTGCGATATGTCTACACCAGTGTGGGTTCGGCTTATTATAACAAGCTCATCGCGACCTATGAAGTAGAGCTGCACGACGAAGTACAAAAGCTGATCGAGTTGGGTCCGAAGAAGATTATCGATGTCGGAACGGCGGAGGGCTACTACGCGGCGGGTTTTGCGAAGATGATTCCCAGTGCGAAAGTGGTTGCTTTCGAAGGAGATCCACTCGGACGCCGTTTGCAGAGTAAGCTTTTGAAGCGGAACGGATTGGAGAACCAAGTCGAGATCAAAGGTTTCTGTGATCCGGAAGCGTTGGCCGGCGAAATCGGCGCGGAGGATCCAACCCTGGTTGTGTTGGATTGCGAAGGATACGAGAATGAATTGTTCGATTTGGAGAAAGTTCCAGGGCTGGCAAAATGTCACCTGTTGATCGAGCTTCATTTCTTTGCCCACGCCGACATATTTGAGCGGTTGACGGAGCGAGCGAAAGATACCCATGACGTCACACACATCCTGACGCGGGAGCGGACTTTAGCGGATTACCCCTCGCACCCAGTTCTTGGATTAGCGCCGAAAGGGTTGAAACACTATTTCATGTTTGAAGGGCGAAACGAGGAAACCGAATGGTTGATACTCTCGCCGAAACAAGCCTGACCCTTAGTGGCGGGCAGCGAATCGGGATTGATCCTGAGATATGAATTCAGGCACTTCAGGGTAGATGTCCGGTGAACAAATGAGTGTGGAAGAGGAGTCCCACCTTGGGAAGCAAGTGTTGGTCACTGGAGCGACTGGCTTTGGCGGAGGAGTTTTGGCGCGACGACTGCGGGAAGCGGGGGCGCGTGTACGGGTTCTCGTTCGATCGAAAGCAAAACTGGAGGAGAAAGGTCTCGGGGATCTTGAGTGTGTGGAAGGCTCGGTCACCGATCCATCAACCGTCCGTAAGGCGATGGAAGGGGTCGCGATCGTCTATCACCTTGCGGCAGTGTATCGCGAAGGGGGACTGACCGACGACACATACCGGGAAGTGCACGTCGAAGGTACTCGAAACCTCTGCGAGGCGGCATTGGCCGAAGGAGTGGAACGATTTGTCCATTGCAGCACGGTGGGAGTGCACGGACACATTGAGAATCCACCGGCAGACGAGACCTATCCATTTTCGCCAGGGGATATCTACCAAGTAACGAAGTTTGAAGCAGAGGAACTGGCTTGGAAGTATCACCGGGAGCACGGCTTGCCGGTGGCGGTGGTTCGTCCGGCCGCGATATTTGGGCCTGAGGACCAGCGTCTTTTAAAAATGTTTCGCTTGGCGAACCGAGACCGAATTCTTCTGCTGGGGGATGGTAAAATCTTTTACCACATGGTTCACGTTGAAGACCTAGCGACTGGTTTTTTGTTGGCTGGAACCGTGCCGGCAGCGATTGGAGAGGTCTTTATCATCGCGGGTGATCGCTACCTCTCACTGAACGAATTGGTCCAGCGAATCGCGTCGATACTTGGCAAAAAGGGTAAATTGCTTCATCTGCCAGCAGCTCCCGTTCAGTGGCTGGGAACATTTTGCGAGAAAACAATGATTCCGTTGGGATTGACTCCTCCCATCTATCGCCGCCGAGTCGACTTTTTCACGAAGAGTCGGGCTTTTGACATTGGGAAGGCGCAAAAAATTCTTGGCTACAGCCCGAGGTATCGAGTTGAAGACGGGCTAAAAGATACGGCGGAGGCCTACCGCCGAGCCGGATGGATTCGATGATCCCAGGGGAAGAAGGAGCTCAATCCCGCCGGAAGAATTCGGTTTGGAAGCGCCCGAGTCTCTGGTGGTTGGGCGTCGCGTTTCTTGTCGTATTGTTGAAGGGACTGCTTTTTCTAGCTTTCCCGCCTGGGTGGCTCAGTCCGGTGGAGCTCCGAGTCGACGTGCGATTGGAAAAAGACACGAGTACCCAGCGAAAGGATGAGCTGTACCTCCAGGTATATGAGGACACTGGGGACGGTATGAGCGAAGAAGAAAGCCGCCGCATACCTGTGGTGGCCTCCGGTGAGTACGAGAGAGCGAGAATTGTCCTGCCCTCGCGCAGTTGGGAGAAGATCCGCCTCGACGGCCCCGCCCAGGCCGGGTTGTTTTCGATTCGTTCGGTGACAATTATCTCGGATGATGGAGAATCGGTCTGGGAAGGGGAGAGCTTGCGGGAAGTCTTGGTTCCTTCTGAGCAAGTGGCTGAGATCGGCAGCGACGGTGCGGGTGGACTGCTCTATCGGGCGACCGGGAGCGATCCCCAGTTCTCTTTTCTCGTCGAGTGCCCGGCTCCGCCCCTACCGAATTTTCGGCAACTCGGACGCCTGATATTTCCTTTAGGGTGTACCTTCTTAGCGCTGACCCTATTCGGCTGGGCGGTGATCTACCTTCTTACGATCTGGCGTGAGATGCACGGATCGACGGGAGCTCTTTCGGGGTATCGCTCCATCCTCATCGGGCTTGGGATTGTCCTAGTGATCGGAACCTATTTGCTCTTTGGGGCGCAGGCCGAGCGCAAACCCGTGCCGCAGCACATGGCCGGGCACAACCTCTACTTCCATTTGACGGAGTCTTACCTGCACGGGAAACTCGCTCTATTGGAGCAGCCCGTTGGACCCCTTCTGACGTTGGACAATCCATTCGATCCAGTGGAGAACGCGAGATTGCGCCTTCACGATGCGAGCTTCTATGACAACCGTTACTACGTGTACTTTGGTCCGGCACCGGTAGTGGCACTCTATCTTCCTTGGCGGGTAATCACGGGAACCGACCTGCCGGACCGCTGGGCAGACGCTTTTCTGTTGTCGGGAGCATTTATCTTCTTGTTCTTCACCTTTTTGCGAGTGCGCAGTACGCTGCCGAAGCGGTCGAATTTTGGTTCGTTGACTCAGGCCTTTCTCGGGCTCGCCTTCACTACGGGGGCATTGTACCTGATGTCGCGCTCCGTGGTCTATGAGGTTGCATTGAGTTCCGCGCTGTTCTGGATGGCAGCGGCGATTTTTTTACTGTTTGAAGGCTTGCGGTCGAAGGCACCGATCCGGCTGGTCGGGTTTGCCGGAGTCGCGTTGGGAATGGCCATGGCGAGCCGTCATTCGTTCGTATTGGTGTCGGCCTTTTCGGTTGGGACGGTATTTGTCTACCTCCTCGCGAGCGGAGAATTTCGTTGGAAAGGGCTGCAGAAATGCATCGCTCTGACTGTGCCTGCGGCACTTTTTGGCGTACTGCTATTGGCTCACAATCAAGCGCGGTTCGACGACCCAATCGAGTTCGGACACAATTTTCAAATTGGTGTAGTGGATCCTCACCAAGTGGAATTTCTCGACCCGGACAACCTTGCCTATAATTCGGTAATCAACCTGTTCCAGCCGCCAGCGGTTTACCCGCCATTCCCATGGATCCACCTCAAAGGGCAGGAGTTGTTGGACTGGGTGTCGGCGCCAGACGGCCACATACGGGTTGAGGGGGGCATTGGTCTCTTCCTCGCCAACCCCTATTTAGTCCTCCTTCCGTTTCTGGGGCCGCTGTCCTTTTTCCGTCGGGCGCACGCGCGCGTGCGCTGGCTCCTGTTCACCGTCGGGGGGATTGCTTTGATCAACTTCCTCGTGATCGGCCTGTTTTCTTATTCCTCGGCGAGGTATGCGTTGGATTTTGTTCCATTTCTCGTTTTATTTTTTGCCCTCTGTTGGGCGAGCTTTGGAGCGGGGGAAAAGGGAACGCTAAAGCGTAAGATCCTCGTTATTCTGCTGATTCCTATGATGGGTTGGAGCATTTACTTGCATTTCGGGTTGGCTCTTCTGCGATTTCTTTGAGGGAATCCTGTTTTCAACTTTTCTACATCGATGAATCCATATTTGCGCATCGCTCGACCGGACCATTGGTTCAAAAACGTGTTCATGCTTCCTGGCACGGGATTGGCCTTTTTGCTGGTTGGCACCCTTAACGGAACATTTGTTCTTCACTTCATACTCGGCGTGGTTGCGACCTGCCTGCTCGCCTCTGCAAATTACGTGATCAACGAGTATCTCGATGCTGAGTTCGATCGCTTTCACCCCGTAAAGAGCCAGCGCCCCAGCGTGCAGGGGATGATAAAAGCCAAGTGGGTCATCGTAGAGTATTTGAGCCTCGGGATAGTGGGTCTCGGGATTGCTTGGTATCTCGGGCATCTCTTTTTCATCGTTTCGGCCTTTTTCCTCTTCATGGGCTTCCTCTACAACGTGAGGCCCTTCCGCCTGAAGGAGCGGGTGATCGTCGACGTCCTCTCGGAATCGATCAACAATCCGATTCGTCTCGTTCTGGGCTGGGCGATCGTGGATAAAACTCATTTGCCTCCATCGAGTGTGCTCTTGGCCTATTGGTTCGGAGGCGCCTTTCTGATGGCTGTGAAGCGCTATTCGGAGTATTGCAGTATCGACGATCCGGAACGTGCAGGGCTCTATCGCCGTTCATTCCAGAAGTATACGAAGAACATCCTACTGCTCTCGGGGTTCTTCTACGCAATGAATTCGGCCCTCTTTCTCGGGGTTTTTCTGATCAAATATCGAATCGAGTTCCTCTTGATTTTCCCTTTCCTCGCCATCCTCTTCACTTGGTACCTGTGGTATGGGCTGAAGCAGGACGGAGTCGCAGAGAACCCAGAGGAGATGTACAAGCGCAAGTGGTTTGTCCTCTACACTGGCTTTGTCTGCGCGTTGATTATTTTCCTCTTCGTATTCGATATTCCCTCGCTGTCGATTTTTCTGGAAGAGAGTTTCATCAAGCTGCCGACGGTGGAACAATGATCTGGTTGAGGTCTTGAACGGGCGAAGAATTGCGAATGAGCGAGCGGTCAGCGGTAATTTTTGACGTCGATGGAACCCTCTATTGGCAGAAAGGGTTACGCCGGCGGATGCTTTTGGATCTCCTTCTCGGAGCCATTCGTTCTTCCTCGGTTCGTCAGGATTTGAAGATTCTGAAGAAATTCAGAGAAGATCGTGAGATTCTGGCCAGTCGAGTACAGTCTGGTTTTGCCGAGGCCCAGTATCGAATCACCGCGGAGGCCATGGGCGTGACACCGGGTCGAGTCGAGGAGGCCGTTCGATTGTGGATTTACGAGCGTCCCCTTCGTTATCTGCTCGCCAACCGGGTTCCCGGAATCGATGTGTGGTTGAATCAGCTCCGTGCTGAAGGTGTAGGACTCGGGGTGTATTCGGAATATCCGGCACGGGATAAACTGCAGGCACTGGAATTGGAGTTTGATGTGGTGGTTTCTTCGACGGATCCAGAGGTCGATGCCTTTAAGCCCGACCCAAAAGGAATCGAAGTGGCGCTGGAGAAGCTCGGCGTGTCACCAAACCGAGCGCTCTTTGTGGGGGATCGCAAAGATCGTGACCAACTCTGTGCAGAGGCGGCCGGGCTGGATTTTCTATGGGTGAGCCCTAGTGACGCCGGCGCGGTCTCATCGTTTCCTCCGCCTCGACATCTCTTGCCACCGTACCTATCCTCTGGCCGATGACCGATCGCCCACAATCTGGGGTGCGAGTTGCTCTGGTGATTGACCTCTTCCCGCCCATTGTCGGAGGGGCGGAAACCCATGCACGGGATCTGGCCGGAGCTTTGGTGCGCGCAGGCGCCACGGTCACGGTATTGACCCGCAGAGCATCGCCCGAGCTGGCGGAGAGCGAGACACTAGACAGCGGAGTTCGCGTAGAGAGGATCGGAAAGCCGGGGAGCCCAAGGTGGGGGAAGTACAGGTTTATCCCGGATTTGTTGAGCGCGTGGGAGACTCGGGCGGCGGATTTTGATCTGGTGTATCTGTGTGGCTTTCGGGTCCTGGGATGGCCGCTGGCAGGAGCGGTCCGGAAGTCCAAGACACCTCTCGTCCTGCGGGCGGAGGTCTGTGGAGAGATGTCGGGGGCCTTTATTTGGAAGAGCCCGGGGAAAGGGGAGAGTGCTGTGCTGAAGGCATTTTTCAGTCCCCTGGTCGCCTGGCGGAACCGCCGGTTGATTCGCTCGGGAGAATTCCTGGCAATCTCTTCGGTGGTTTCGGCAGAATATAGCGCCGCAGGTGTTCAGAAAGAGCGGATCAAGCAGATCCCAAACGGGATCGATACGGAGCGCTTCTCGCCGCCCTTGCGCGAAGAGCGTGAGGCCTTGCGGGCTGAGTTTGGATTTTCGGATGACTTGGTTTTTCTCTACTCGGGGAAACTCAATCGAGGGAAAGGGCTCCAGGACCTACTGACCGCTTGGGCAAAGTACGTAGAAGCAGGGGGCGAAGGAATCTTGGTTCTTGTAGGCTCTGGGGGAGGTCAATTTCTCTCAGAGGAGGAGGAATTGAATCGCAGAGTGCGTGAGGAAGGGCTCGAAGAGCGGGTTCGGTTTACTGGATACCGACAGGACGTTGAGAGGTGGTTGAAGGCCGCGGATGTCTTTGTTTTCCCCTCGGAGGCCGAGTCATTCGGGTTGGCCCCGTTGGAGGCAAATGCCTGCGGACTTCCCGTGATTTGTACAGACGCGGGAGCCTTGGCGGAGACCGTGCCCGATGGTGTCGCGGGGATTCGTGTTCGGGTGGGCGATACAGATGCGTTGCTGAAAGCGATGAATACACTTGCGACGAACCCGGATCTCCGCCGCGAAATCGGAGAGAGGGCGCGTGCTCGTGTGATCGAGGAGTATTCATTCGCCGCGGTAGCCAGTCAGCACATGGATTGGTTTGGAAAATTGCAGTCAAAGGGGATCTCATGAGCGCCGGCGTCCCCTCTAGTCAGAACGATCCGGGCGATCTCAAAACCGTCGCTGGGCAAAGCCTGTGGAATTTTGCGGGTCTGACCCTGCCATTGGTTTTGGCGCTCGTTTCGATTCCCCTCCTGGTGGAGCATCTCGGGAAAGAGCGTTTCGGTGTCTTAGGGATAATTGGTTTGGTGATCGGGTACATGAGCGTGTTCGACATGGGGCTGGGGCAGGCACAAGCCTATTTCATCGCAGCGAACCGTGGCCGGGGGAATGACGCGGACACTCCCCGCGTTTTCTGGACGGGGATCTCTCTGATCATGGTATTGGGATTCGTCTTTGCCGGTACCTCCTTTTTTCTCTGCGAATGGTTTACCCAGTCTGTACTGAAAGTGGATGCCTCGATGGAGGCCGAAGTGATCATGGCGTTTCGGGTGGTCCCCTTCATCGTCCCCTTTGTGATGATGACGCCTTGTTTGATTGCTACACTGGAGGCGTTTCAAGAATTCCGGCTGATCAACTTGGTGCGTATTCCGACAGGGGCTTCGTATTTTCTCGCCCCCCTTGCGGTTCTACCCTTTACGAATTCGATGGTCGCGGTGGTCGTAGCCATGGGGATCGGTCGAATCGTTGAAGCGGTCGCCTTTTTTATCTTTTGTCGCCGCAAAGTGGATTGCGGCTACCTGCCACGGCCGAGCGGCAAATACGCTCGGAAAATGTTCCGTTTTGGGGGCTGGATGACGGTTACCAATATCATCCAGCCGATGATGATCCATGGTGACCGTTTTTTCCTCGGGGGGATGAAGGGGCTCGTAGCGGTGGCGTATTACGTAACTCCGGCGGAATTGATTGTTCGTCTGTTGGTGGTTCCACGCTCTTTGGTGACCGCGTTGTTTCCCAATCTGACGATGCGTTTTGCGGGAAAGGGTGAAGGCGTGGAGGACCTGTTTTCGCAGTGCATGATATTGCTCACGATTTTGTTGTGGACCGGAGCGGCTCTGTTGATCGTTTTTGGTCCTTGGGCTCTGGGGCTCTGGCTCGGTGAAGATTTTCGGGTACACAGCGGTCCGGTACTGCGTTGGCTTTCGGTCGGAATCGTGGCGTTGAGCTTGGCATACGTGCCGCAATTTTTGATTCAGGCGGCGGGCAAGCCGTCGCATACGGCTTTGGCCCACCTGAGCGAATTGCCGCTCTACATTCTTCTCGCGTGGGTGGGAATCGAGCTGGGAGGAGTCGTTGGGGCGGCGATTGCCTGGGCGATTCGGGGAATAATTGATTTGATCATAATGATGATTCTCGCCCGGCGGCAGATGCCGGGAATGGCCGGTAGAACCGCCAAGTTATTTATGGCCTTTGCTGTGGCAATTGGCGGCCTCGCAGGCATGGTCTTTTTGCCGGACAGTTTGGCGGGGATGATGGGCGGTTCAGCGCTGATCGTCGCCGTGCTTCCTGTGGCGTGGTGGTTGCTCCTTGGTGCGTCTGAAAAGGAGTTGATCATGGGAATTATCGGGCGCGTGCTAAAGCGGACATGATTCGAGTACTTCACATAATCGACAAATTGAGCGTCGATGGCTCAGGGATTCACGGGATTGCCCGTGCCTTGGAGTGGTGGGCCTCGCGGATCGATCCGGCGAAAGTTTCATTTCGTATTCTCAGCCTGCGAGGGCGTGAGGAGGAGGCCGCAGGTTTCTTTGAGAACCGTGGAATCGACCTGAAGTTTGTCAAATTGGGCAAATTCGATCCGCGTACCGTTCCGATCCTCTGCCGGGAAGCGCTTGCTTATCGGGCCGATGTTCTCCACCTGCATGGTTACGCGTCGACAAACTTCGGTCGAGTCGCCTCAAGAATAGTCAGCCGTCCCAATGTGGTTCACGAGCATGTCGTTTTCCCCTCGCAACCGCTTTACCAGGAATGGGCGGATGCTCTCCTCTCCGGAATCACCGACTCCTCTTTGGCCATTTCAGACGCAGTGGCGGAGTACATGGTCCGGACCCGTCGGGTTCCCGAGAAGACACTGGATACTTTTTTCTATGGAATCCCCTTCGACGAGTTTGCGCCGCCGAACGAGGATCAGATTGCTGCTGTGCGCCGGGAGGCGGGGATTCCCGAGTCGGGCAAAGTGATTGTCACGGCGGGTCGTTTGGCCCCACAGAAGGGGTTGGTCAGTTTTGTTGCGGCGTTTGCGAAAGTCGCCGAGGCGGATCCGCTCGTACAGTTGGTTATTGTTGGGGAGGGACCGGAACGGGGTCCTGTTGAGGCTGCTGCAAGAGAGGCCGGGATTTCTGACCGCGTCCACCTAGTTGGTTTCCGTAAGGACGTTCGGCCATGGATCGCGATGGGGAATATATTTGTTATCCCTTCCTACTATGAAGGGGGGCCGATCACGCTGCTCGAGGCAATGCGGTTGTCGAGAGCTATTGTCTCTACTCCGGTCGGGTTGGTGCCGCAGGCGATTCGGGACGGAGTGAATGGGCTTCTCGTTCCCTCTGGAGAACCGGAGAAACTCGCGGGCGCAATGTCCCGGATTCTAGCGGATGAGAATCTTGAGAAACGGTTGGGGGCGCAAGCGTTTCAAGACTCTGATGTTTGGGATGTTCAGGTCGCGGTAGGTCGTTTGGTAAGGTTCTACGAGAGGCTGATTGGATCCTGGTAGACGTGAGGGCATGGGGTTGATCGAAATTGACCAGCAGGAGAAATTCTATAGCGTTTGTTGTTGGTGGTAGCTGAAGGTCAGAGGTTGAACAACCCGCAACGATTGGCGGATTTGGATGAAACCGGGCTACTACTCATCTCGAAAGATCCGTCCTTTCACCGATTTGTCCGTTTGGCGGCTAGAATGATGAAAGCGCCCGTCTCGTTGGTCAGTTTGGTTACCAATGAGAAGCAGCATTTTGTGGGAAGTTGTGGGCTGGACGGAGACTTGGAAGATCTAGTGGAGACCCCGCTTACTCATTCGTTTTGTCAGCATGTGGTCACTTCGGGAGAACCTTTGCTGGTGAGTAACGCAAAGAATGACCCGCGAGTATGTGACAACGGGGCCATTGCAGATCTCGGAGTGGTTTCCTACTTAGGTGTTCCCATTGTGTCCTCGAAAGGGAACATCCTGGGTTCATTCTGCGTGATCGGTGGCGAACCGAGAGAGTGGTCAGAGGACGAGCTGGAGTTTATGCAGGATCTCAAGGCGGCGGTTTGCGCTGAGATCGAGTTGCGCCGCCAAACTGATCAACTTCAGAAGTCGGTGCGTGAGTTGGAGGATGCCCATGTGCGCAATGACGAGATGGTCCATATGATCATTCATGATTTGCGCAACCCTTTGGCTGGGATCCAGGGAGGTGTCGATTTACTGCGGACAAGTACGACCGAGCAAACGGAAGATCATGAGATTCTCTCGGCGATGGACGAGGGTTGTGTCCAGATGATGGACTTGATCGGGGATATTCTCGAGTCCAGCAAAATTCAGAATGCGGAAGTACCCTTAGCCCTCAGCCCAGTTGGACTTCCTTCACTGTTCCGCGAACTCGCTCGCCAAGTGGAGCTTCTCTCACAGTCTCGTTCGATTCAGATGCAATGGAGTGTCGATGGTGGACCCAAAGAAATCATGGCCGACCGCCGTCTACTCAAACGAATGCTCCAGAATCTTTTGATCAATGCGTTCAAGTTTTCCCCTATGGGTGGGAAGGTCGAATTTTCGGTGGAAACCTCTGGCGATGGTGGTTCGGCAGTGTTTTTGATTTCGGATACCGGACCGGGGATCGCTGAGGAGGAACGGGAATCGATTTTCGGAAAGTTCGTCGTCGGGAAAAGTGCCACGGCCCGCTCCATTGGGCTGGGGTTGAATTTTTGCCGGATTGTTGCCGAAGCACACAGGGGATCCGTTTCCGTCGTAGAGGGGCCTGCAGGAGTCGGCAGTACCTTTCGGGTCGAGCTCCCCCTGAGCACCCACCGCTGACGAAGGGCTCTCCGGGTTTTGGGAGGAAATGTTCCGGGAATGGATCCTGTTTTGGAGGTGAAGCGCATTTTCTGGCCGCCGATCGATATAAGTTTGCCATCTGCGTTTGCGATTGGAGATAATGTTCGTTTTTCCAGAAGAGATGGGTGTGCAGTTGGAAATGAACAATTCGTTCGGAAAATTGAAGGTCGACAATGAGTGACGCGATCAAGCATGAATGCGGTTTGGCGGTAGTCCGCTTGCGCAAGCCTCTAGAGTACTACGCTGAGAAGTATGGTACTCCTTTGTGGGGGTTCTACCGTTTGTTTCTTCTTATGGAGAAGCAGCACAACCGAGGCCAGGACGGTGCCGGAGTAGGAGCCGTAAAACTGAACATGCCGGCCGGCTCTCCCTATATTTTTCGGCAGCGCAGCATAAAGACGAATTCACTCGACCGGATCTTCCGGAGTTTGATGCGGGATTACGATTCTCGGGTGAAATCCGGAGATATTCACCCCGAGTTTATCGACACCCTAAAAGAGAATTTTGATTTCGGGGCGGAGCTGCTGCTCGGGCACTTGCGCTATGGCACCTCGGGTGGATATAGCCAAAAGGCCTGTCATCCCTATTTTCGCAAGAGTAACTGGCCAATGCGCAATCTGCTCTTGGCCGGTAACTTCAACATGACCAACACGAGTGACCTGAATGAGAGGCTCATTTCGCGGGGGCAGCATCCGGTTTTCGGGACAGATACTCAGACCATCCTCGAAGAGGTAGGCTACCATCTCGACGAAGAGCACAACCGTTTGTTCCGGCACTTCCGTGACGACGAAGGACTCGGCGGCCAGGATAACAGTGAGAAGATTTCTCAGGAGTTGGATCCGGCGCGGGTTCTTCGCGAATCCAGTCAGGATTGGGACGGTGGCTACTCGATTGGTGGATTGATTGGCAACGGAGACATGTTTGTCGTCCGTGACCCATGGGGGATTCGCCCATTGTACGCGTTGGTCGATGATGAGGTGATCGCCTATGCTTCGGAGCGTGCCCCGTTGATGACGGTGTTCCAGAAAACAGCTGAAGAGGTTCGAGAGGTTGAGCCCGGCAGCATCGAGGTGGTCAAGTACGATGGGACGCATTCCGTTGAGAGAATTCGCGAGAATAAGACGGTTTCGCCCTGTTCGTTTGAACGCATTTATTTTTCGAGAGGTAACGACGTCGAGATCTACGCGGAACGGAAGCAACTCGGTGCCGCGCTGGTTCCGAAGATTCTTTCCGCAATCGGAAACGATTTGGAGAAAACGGTTTTCAGCTACATTCCCAATACTTCCGAAGTGGCCTACTACGGCTTGATGCAGGGACTCCGCAAGCACCGCCGTAGCGAGGTGAAATCTGCGATTGTTGAGCGGATGAGGGCTGGAACCCTTACCGAGGATTGCTTGGACGAGCTGATCACTTCTAATTGGCCGCGTTCAGAGAAGGTGGCTAATAAGGATATCAAGCTCAGGACGTTTATCAGTCAGGAGAAGGGTCGTGGCGAGATGGTTTCTCATGTCTACGACATCAGCTATGGTTCGGTGAATGTCGGTGAAACACTAGTCTGTCTCGATGACTCCATTGTGCGGGGGACCACGCTCAAGCGATCGATCATTAAGATCCTTTCTCGATTGAAGCCTTCGCGGATCTTTATCGCCTCCACTGCTCCTCAGATCCGCTATCCCGATTGCTACGGGATCGATATGTCCGAGCTCGGCAACTTTATCGCGTTTCAAGCGATGGTGGAATTGCTCAAGGATAACGGAAAGAGCGATCTTCTCGAACAAGTCTATCAAGCGTGCGTGAAGCAGCGGGATTCGGGTGCCGCAGAGATGAAGAATCATGTTCAGTCGCTCTACGATTGTTTTTCCGACGATCAGCTCTCGCTAAAGATTTCCGAGTTGGTGACCCCAGTGATCCCCGAGTGGGATGGTGAGGTGAGGGTCATTTATCAGTCGATTGAAAGTCTCCACGAGTCTTTGCCGAATAATGGCGGGGATTGGTACTTTACCGGAAACTTCCCGACTCCCGGCGGCTATCGCGCGTTGAACCAAGCGTACATCAACTACTTCGAAAAGCGGAGCGGACGAAGCTACTAGTCGAGCCCAAGGGGAACGCCCAGGTTGCGTAGGCGACTTGATCGCGTCACTGGTTTCGGGTCGTATCGAGACCACCTCGCAGGTAGTCCGTGCGGCACGTTTGGTTCCATCCAGGGCGATGGGCGAATCAGTGTCCGCGGACGGGGCAGGGCGCGCGTCCGTTCTTGTTAGGCGAGCTCGATTCCTGTCTTGGAAATGACGATACGCCGTTGCTTGTAGAGTGTACCGAGCGCCTGCTTGAACGCTTGCTTGCTGATGTTGAACTCGTCGCGAATCGCTTGCGGAGAGCTTTTGTCGTTGAAGGGTAGCTTACCGCCCGAGGCTTCAAGGCGATCGAGGATCTGCTGGGCGATTGGCTCCACCCGCTTGTAACCCGACGGGTCACGAAGGACATCAATCTTACCGTCTTCGTGTACTTTCTTGATGTATCCAGTGAACTGGTCCCCGTAGCGAAGGCGGGTGGAAGTCTCTCCGTGGAAGAGGAGCCCGCTGAAGCGTTTGTCCACGACGGCTTTGTAGCCGAGCGGAGTCTTTCCGAAAATGATCACATCTGCCGGCTGGTTCGGGCTGTAGTTGGGCATTTCTTCGGAGAAATGTCGGTTCAGTCGAGTCGAGGCCACGATTCGATTGCTGTGCTCGTCCTCGAAAACTGCGACGACGATCTTGTCGCCGGTTCGAATCGATCGGTCTCCCTGCTCGCGGTAGGGCAGGAGGAGGTCCTTCTGTAGGCCCCAGTCGAGAAACGCTCCCATTCGAGGGTGGACGTTGACGACTGTGAGGCAGGCAATTTCTCCAGCCTGAACCAGGGGAGTCTCCGTGGTGGCTACGAACCGGTCCTCGGAGTCATTGTAGAGGAAAACCTCCACCTCAGTCCCGATTTCCATAGTGGTTTCGATGTAGGCGTTTGGGAGAAGAATCTGTCCGAGATCCCCCGCGTCCAGATAGAATCCATGGTCGGAAGAGTCTACGATCTTGAGTGTGTTGGTTTTTCCGAGAGTTGCCACGGGAGGTCCTTCGTTGGTGTCGTTGAAAAGTAGGTACAGGTGCTAGACTTGGAGAATAAATTCGTGCCAGTCGCTGCTCTCGTGAAATTTCGGGCCTGTTTGGAAGGCGGAAGTCGATGAGAGTATCGGAGTCAAAGAGTCGGGAGACGCGTCGAACCGACAGAACGTGCCGCGGATTGATTTGTCCTTTTCCAGTTCCTTCTGCGATGTGGAAAGAAAGTGGATCGGGATCTGTAAATACACCTGCCAGGATGCATCGTCTTCTTCGACCCAAGTCTTTGAGAAAAGCCCGGATCCGTCGTTTAGGAGGATCTCATCAATTGAAATCTCACCATTGCGAAACTGCGCAAACAGGTCGGGAGTCCAGCGGATGGCGCGGGCCTGATTGTCCGGAGTGACATGAATCTCGAGATAGTCATTCTCTTCAGGACGATCGATATATACCTGAAATACGTCAAAGACGGCGAGAGTGCTGGTGTGGGAACTGCCCCCTGCGAGAACAATATCCTGGTCTGTGAGGTGGGCGAGAATGTGGAGGTTCCGCGGGCACCACGCCGCTACGACCGAACCGGGTTGGAAATCTCTTTCGGGACGGGTCTGCCAGGCCTGCCTCAATGGAAGCTTGCGTGCTGCCTCGAAGGAGCGTTGCACATCAGGAAATCGGATCTCGCTGGGAGATTCGAAACGCGAGAGGTAAATCGATTCTTCGGAAGGGGGCATTTGATCACTACTTTGACTCATCACTTTGTCCGAAGCAAGAAGCGCTTTTCGTGCCAGTGACTCTGCTGTAAATTCTATTGGCATTCCCGCTCAGAGTGCTTTGCTAGTGGCATGAGTTTGGATTTGGAAGAAGGCAATGACCTGCAACTCGACTTTTCGAAGTTGAAGAAAATCGCTGCGACCGAAAGCGACGTCCTCCCTGTCGTCGTCCAGGATGCCGACAGCGGCGAGGTGCTTATCCTCGCCTACGCAAACGAGAAAGCGCTCCATCACACGGTCGAATCCGGAATGGCTACTTTTTGGAGTACCAGCCGCAATGAGCTGTGGATTAAAGGCAAGACCAGCGGCGACTGGCTGAAGATTGAGGAGGTGCGAGTCAATTGTGAGCAAAACTCCCTTCTCTATCGGGTGACTCCTCAGGGCCAAGGATCCTGTCACACTAAGGGGAAAGATGGAAAAGCGCGCTCGGGTTGCTACTACCGGAAAATTGATCTGGAGAACGGGAAGGAACTGAAGTTCTGCTAACCCGATGTGAGTGTGCTAAACGACGAACAGCTGCTGGAAAGTAACGAGCCAGCCGTGCGGCTCCCGGTTTTTGAGGGGCCGCTCGATTTGTTGCTGTTTTTGATCCGTCGAAACGAGATCAATATTCACGACATTCCGATCATCGAGGTTACTCATCAATACTTGAAGATTATCAAGGAGATGGAAGAGCTCGATCTGGAGGTGGCGGGTGAGTTTTTCGTCATGGCCTCTACTCTTATGTACATCAAGAGCCGGGTCCTCCTTCCCAAAGAGAAGCGTGGGCAGTCAGAGGACTCCGAGGAGGAGGGAGAAGATCCCCGATGGGAATTGGTGCAGCAGTTGATCGAGTATCGCGCCTTTAAGGAGATCTCGGGAGAGTTGGAGGATCTGATCGAGGACAGCTCGAACAGGATTCCGCGTAAGGTTACTAGCCAAAAGGCAGAAGAAGAGGTTCCTCTGCGCTCCAGTGATCAGATTGCGGTGTGGAATGCCTTCAATCGAGTTCTTCGCCGGCTGTCCGATCGGATCGTTGTCGGGGAAATTGAAGATGACCCCATTACCGTGGCCGAGCGTATGGAATTTGTTCTCCATCGCCTCGAGCGGTCGGGGGGCTTCCGCTTTAGCGAGTTGTTTGCCACCGGAAGCTTCACGCTGAACACCCTTGCCGCCACCTTTTTAGCGGTGCTGGAACTGACCCGTGTCGGGAAATTGGAGCTTCAGCAGGACCTCGCCTTTGGAGATATTACCTGTCGGCCCCCAGAACCTGCGGATACCCTTGAAAAAAATGAATAACCCGCGATAGTGATCCCTGTGGACAGAGATAAAAAAACAGAGGCGCACCTACTGGGGGTTGGCTTGGACCATACGGATGGTCATAAGCGGATCACCCGTGCCGAAAAGTTTTCGATTGTCGGTGGTTCGGAGGAAACTCACGGCCGAATGACCGAAACTTTGGTGAAGTCTTTTGAAGAAATATCGCGAAAAGGTAAATCTTTGGAAAAGATCGACAAAAAGGAATTGTCAGAGATTCTCCATAAGAATACCCCTAGTTGAACGCATTTAACCTATACGATGGTTCCTGAATCCGATTCCTCCTCGCCGTCCAGCGGCATTCCCATGAAAGCATCGAAGCCTTCTGGCTCCTCGATTCGAATGACTCGGTCAAAAGAATCATCAGAAACGTATCCCAACCCCCCCGATAAAATGGCGGACGAAGAAAAGAAAACTGAAGAGACACCTAAGCCAGCTGCTAAAGCTCCTATGCTTAAGCCCAAGCTGCCCACGAAGAAACCGGGCGGTTTACCCAATTTGAGTCAGATGCAGGCGAAAAAGCCTGGCATGCCCCTGCCTCCCAAGAAGGTAGAGGACAAACCGGCCGCTGAGGCCCCAAAAGCTGCGGAAGACAAGCCAGCAGCGGCCCCCGCGCCTGAGGCGAAAGCCGCAGCACCCGCGCCGGCTCCGTCCCCGAAATTAGCCCCGAAGTCTCCTTCCCCTGCCGGCCTTCCTCCGAAGGGCGAGAAGCCAAAGCTGACTCCTAAGATTCCCGTGAAGCCTCCGGTCGCTGCGAAGACAGCAGATGAGAAGCCTGCCGCGGCTCCTAAGCCGGCAGCTGTCCCCGCTAAACCAGCACCAGCGGCATCAACGGCACCAAAACCTTCAGCTCCTGCGGCGAAAGCCACTCCTCCAAAGCCTCACGTAGTCCGTCCGGGCGCGGCTTCGAGTGCCTCGCAGCCAACTCAGGGCGGTTCTGCTGTGCGATTTGACACGGGGAAGAAAGCGAGTAGCAGTGTGTCTGCTGTCGGTGTTGCTATCGACGTACTCGCGTGCGTCGCTGCTCTCGCCGTCGGCTACTTGATCGTTACCGATCTATTCAAAATTCTCTAAAGGAATATTATGGCAGAAAATATCAAAGAACTGACGAGTGCAGATTTTGACTCGAGTATTCAGGCGGCTGGTAAGCCTTCTGTAGTCGATTTTTGGGCGCCTTGGTGCGGACCTTGTAAGGCGCTGACTCCAATTTTGGAGGAGGTCGCATCCGAGATGGGCGACGCAGCAACCGTTTTCAAGGTGAACGTAGATGATAATCAGGATATCGCTCAGAAGCACGGTGTGCGGGCGATTCCAACGCTTCTCTTTTTTAATAAAGAAGGAGAAATGGTGGATCAGGTCGTTGGCCTGACTTCCAAGGAAGACTTAAAGAAGCGACTGTCCTAGTCGATGCACTTCTCCTCCTGAGCCGGGAAAAATCCCCGGCTGCTTGAAGAGTCGTTATTTATCCGAGGTGGCGTCCCCAGTGGGCGCCGCCTCTTTTTGTGGTTCGTTCCCAGGGGCCTGTCGAGGTTCGCCGCGCATTTTGCGAGGTGGTTGGCTCTTTTGGGACTCTTCGTTCATCTGTTGGCTCGCCTTCTGGGATTCTGCCATGAAAAAGGCCTGAGCCGAGAAGGGAGTGCTCTTCTTCGAGACCGGAACCCGCGTATAGGTGCCGGATGGCCGCAATTGCTTGGTTTGGACGTTGTCCTTTAGGTAGGTCTTTAGGGTGTCCAACAAGTGTTTCCGGTGCTCGGCTTCTTCCACGGGGAAGACTGCCTCAATGCGGCGGAAGAAGTTGCGGGGCATCCAGTCAGCACTGCCTACGTAGAGGCGCGCCCGCTTACCAGAGTTTTGAAAGTAGTAAATCCGCGAATGCTCGAGATAGCGGCCAAGGATAGAGCGAACTCGGATATTCTCGCTGAGGCCTTTGACTCCGGGGATAATTCCGCAGATTCCGCGGACGATCAGATCGATTTGTACACCGGCTTTGGAGGCTTCGTAGAGGGATTCGATGGTTTCCTGGTCGATCAGACTGTTCACCTTGACGATGATACGGGCTGGTTTTCCAGCCTTCGCATTGGTCGCTTCCTGCCGAATGAATCGCTGGACCGACGAGTGGAGGTTGAATGGAGCGACCAGGAGGTGCTTGAAGTTGGGCGAGCGGGCGAATCCAGTCAAAGAGTTGAACAGATCCGCGACTTCTTCCGTGATGTGGGGTTTGGCTGTAAAGTAGGAGTAGTCCGTGTAGAGGCGCGCCGTCTTGGGATTGTAGTTCCCCGTTCCCATATGAACGAAGCGACGGAGTGTGTTGTCGGGTTCACGCCGTATGACAAGACAAGTTTTGCAGTGAGTCTTTAGGCCGACGAGGCCATACACCACATGGACACCCGCATCCTCAAGCTGCCTCGCCCAGTGGATGTTGTTCGCTTCGTCGAAGCGCGCCTTCAGCTCGATTAGGGCGGTGACTTGCTTCCCTTGGGTCGACGCTTCCATGAGCGCTTCGATGATGGGAGAGTCCCCGCTGGTGCGGTAGAGAGTCTGCTTGATTGCGTATACCGTGGGGTCTTTTCCTGCCTGACGAAGGAATTCCACGACGGGGGTGAACGACTCGAAAGGGTGGTGCAGGAGGAAGTCTTCCCGCGAAATCGCGTCGAAAATATTGGGCGCTTCGGTGAGTGCCGGCGAGTTGTGGGCCAGGAACGGCGGGAATTTTAGGTCCGGGCGATCAACCATGTCGTAGAAGCCCATCACTCGTAAGAGGTTGATGGGGCCGTCGATGCGAAACACGCTATCTCTGGTTAGATTGATGGCGTAGAGAAGTCTGTCGAGAGCTTCTTCGGGTACGGAATCTGCGATCTCCAAGCGAACCGAGGCGCCCTTTTTCAGTTTGTGCAGTTCTTCTTCAATCGTCTGGAGAAGATTCTCAACTTCTTCTTCGTCGATGTAGAGGTCACTGTTTCGAGTGACCCGGAAGGCGTGGGTCGAAAGTGTTTCGAAGCCGGGAAAGAGCTGGTGGGTGAAATGCCCGATGACGTCGCTCATGAAAACGTACGTCTTGTATTTGGTTCCTTTTGAGGGGATCTCGACGATTCGGGGGAGAATTCGTGGAACCGGAAGGATGGCCAGTAGATCTTCTTCGTCCTCTTCGGGATTTCGAATGCAGGCCAAAATATTCAGGGACTTGTTCGTAATCTGTGGAAAGGGATGCCCCGGATCTATCGCCAGAGGAGTGAGGACCGGAAATACACTTTCTTCAAAGTATCGTTTTACCCACGACATTTCGTTGCGGGTGAGCTGATCCATCTTTTTGAAGACGATTTGCTCTTTTTTGAGGTCGGGTACGAGCTGCTTGTTCCAGCAGGCGTACTGATCGCTCACCAGTCGGGAAGCGATGCGGCGGATTCGTTTGAGCTGTTCCTTGGGCTCCAGTCCATCCAGTCCTGTCCGGGTAATTCCCGATTCGACTTTCTGCATCAGGCCGGCGACTCGAATTTCGAAAAATTCGTCGAGATTCGAGCTCACGAATGCGACGAACCGCACTCGCTCCAGCAGTGGGTAGTCGGGGTTTGTCGCCTGTTCGAGGACCCGTTGGTTAAAGGCCAACCAGCTAAGCTCGCGATTAAAAAAGGGCCTGTCCCCGTGGAAAGGGCTTTTTACGTTTTCAGGTAGCGAGATCTCGGTCCGTTTTCGAGTAGTCACAGTTCTTGTTTAGCCCATTCTCCCAATTGGGCAAGGATCGCTTTTTGCATGTGGAGACGGTTTTCTGCTTGGTCGAACAGAACCGCGCGATCGCTCGATAAAACTTCTTGGGTTACTTCTTCACCGGGATGCGCAGGCATGCAGTGCAAAAACAGGCTCTTTGGACCGGCCTTCTCCATGAGTGAATTCGTCACAGAGTAAGGTGCCATTGCTGTGAGGCGCTTTGAGGCTTCCTCTTCATCTCCCATGCTGACCCATACGTCAGTGTAAACTGCGTCTGCTCCCCGAATTGCCGCTTCCGGGTCTTCGACGAATACTGGCTTTTGCCCTGGGGCAATCTTCGAGAGTTCATTGGCGATCTCGGTGCCGGGTGCAAATCCATCGGGTCCACTTAGGACGATCTCCATGCCGAAGAGCGCTCCTGCGAGTACCCACGAGTTCGCCATGTTCGAGGCGCAATCACCCATGAAAACGAGCTTTCGTCCCTTTAATGCCTGCAGGTCACTCCCGTCGTTCCCCCATTTTTCAGCCAGGGTCATGACGTCCGAATAAATTTGGCAAGGGTGCAGGAAGTCCGTGAGTGCATTCACCACCGGAATTCCAGCATGCTGTGCAAACTCATCCACGATTTCCTGCCCGTAGGTGCGGATCACCAGGCCGTGTAGGTACCGGCCCATTACTTTGGCGGTGTCCTCGATACTTTCCCCCCGGCTGATTTGAGTCGCGCTGGTATCCAGCCGCACCGCGTGGGCTCCAAGCTCATGCAGGCCGACTTCGAATGAGATTCGAGTCCGGGTGCTGTTCTTGTAAAAGATCATTCCCCAGCTCTGGCCTTCCAGGACCCTGGGATAGGATCCTCCGCGTAGCCGTTTTAACTCCGCTGCCATGCTGAAAATCATAGGAATTTCGGCGGCGCTGAAGTCGGTTTCTTTCAGGAAATGCCTCATCGAGAATGTCTTAGTTGGGAAGAAAAGCCTTAAATAGTGCCTTGCTGGGAGCTGGATGGCAACTCTGGATTTCGTTAATTCCGGTGCATGGGCGGTGGGCTGCCGCTGGATCGGTGTGCGACCGCTCCGGGAAGGTGAGGATTGCCAGGAATTACAACCGATTGGAATCTAGGTTTGCAAACACAGGGAGAATGGCACTTGGTAGACGGTTTCCTCGATCCGATTAGGAGTGCTAAGGGCTCCGAATTCTCGGCGAACAATGATTTCATTTATTTCAGCGAAAGGGCGATTTGGATGGGCTGCGGTCCTCTGCTCCTATTTCATTCTCTCGGTGTCACTCCAGGCGGTTTGGCAGGTCGGGGAGAATTATTGGCCCGTTCGTGTCGATTTGGAGGAGGAAAGTGCTGACGGTGTGCGTACACGACAGCAGTATCTCGGGCCGTTTGTCGAAAAGTATTCCGGTCCCGAGCAGGATTGGACCGCGGTACGACCTTTTGGGATTCGGTACGAGGAGAATGCACCCCTGAATCCGAGAAGTTTCTACTTCCTTTACCCGTTGTACAGCTACCGGGCGACCGATCCAGGGTACTATTGGAACTTGTTCTACCTGATTCGCGGTTCCCACTATGAGACCAACGGGGAGCTCGATAGTAATACCTTCGAGATTTTTCCATTCTATTTTGATTACGATTATCCCCATACACCCGATTTTTCGTACTGGGGCATGTTGCCGTTCTATGGAGAGGTAAAGGATCGGTTTTTCTTTGAGCGGGTGAAATGGGTCATGTTTCCGTTCTATACCGAGTGGGAGAATAACGGCGAAACCAGTTACGGGACCCCTTGGCCTTTCATTTTTCATAGAACGGGTGGGGGCAGCAGCGGGTTTGCTTTTTGGCCGTTTTTCGGAACCTATAAACGCCCGGGGCACTATACTTACAAGTATCTCCTGTGGCCTTTGATTTACTACGAGGTGAAAGATCTGGATCGGGAGGTTCCGACGACGAATTACGGGTTCCTGCCTTTCTATACCTATGAGAAGAGCGAGAATCTGGTGCAGGAGAATTTTCTCTGGCCGTTCTTCGGTTACACGGATCGGTATGAACCGGAGTATCACGAGACGCGCTATTTTTGGCCGTTTCTTGTTCAGGGCCGCGGGACTCCCTACGTAAATCGCTGGGGTCCTTTCTATACCCATTCGATCCGGAAAGGGGTGGATAAAAAATGGTTTATGTGGCCTCTCCTCAAACGGAGGTCATGGAACACCGAGCAACTCGAAGTGACGAATTGGAGCTTTCTCTATTTCCTCTACTGGAGTGAGACTCAGAAAGCACGGGATCCGAATTCCGATTTCAAGGCGTCCAAAACCTTTGTCTGGCCGTTCTTTAGTTATGGAGATAACGGAGCCGATCGCGAGCAGTTCCAGTTGTTCACTCCGTTGATACCGTGGTTCAAGCACAACGAGGTCGTGCGCGATCTCTATTCACCACTATTTGCGATTTATCGATACGATGGAAACCCCGAGGAGAATACGTGGCGCCGAAGCTTTCTGTTCAGCCTGGTGACGGTTGAAAAGAAAAAATCCGGCGGCAGGTTCACTCTGGGTCCAGTGCTGGATGTCAGTACGGGTGAAGATGAAGGCGGCTTCTCGATTCTCCATGGCCTGTTCGGGCGGAAACGGGTTGGCGACGAAACTGAGTGGAAATTATTCTGGTTCACCCTATGATGATGTGCGTAGAGAATTGCGTTCGGTGTTCGACGTGGCGTGAATTTCGATCAATCTGAAGTTGCGGAATGTGGAATCGAGCGAATAAATATTTGAGTGATGTGGGGTACCATGTGGTGCTCCTGGCGTCGGCCTTGCGATACTTGCCGTCGCTTCCTCGGCAAATGAATCGTGTTGGCCTCTACTGTTTTGAGATGGGGTACAAGACGTTCCCTATCGTTGCCATTCTCAGCTTCTTTATTGGTGCCGTGCTCGCCTTGCAGACAGGTTTCGCTCTCCAGCAGGTCGGAGCCGAATCGTTTATTGGTTCGATTGTGGGACTGTCTCTTTGCCGTGAGCTGGCCCCGGTAATGACCGCGTTTCTGCTTTCTGGCCGTGTGGGTTCCGCGACTACGGCCGAACTCGCTTCGATGAAGGTGTATCAAGAAATTGATGCACTGCAGACGATGAATATCTCCCCGGTGAGAATTCTCGTGATGCCGCGTTTGGTCGCTGCCTTTCTAATCACTCCGCCTTTGACCATGTTCTCGATCTTTATCGGGTGGTTCGGCGGGATGGTTGTTTCCAAATTTGTGAACTTTATCTCCTTGTCGCCCACAATCTACTGGCGGGGAATGATGGACTTTCTGACCCAGGACGACGTCACGGACGGATTGATTAAGGGGCAGATTTTTGGTCTATTTGTGGTCCTGATCGCTTGTGCTCAGGGGCTCAATACTAGCGGAGGACCGCGGGAGATCGGGTTTTCAGTGACGCGTTCCGTGGTGATTTCAATGATCTTTATTCTCTTCACCGATTACTTTATCACGCAGGCACTTCTATAGTTTCATGTCTACTTTAGTTTCAGATAAGAAATCAGTCTGCGTTGACGCGGAAGAGGTGGGTATCCGGTTTGGCGACACCCAGGTTATTTCAGATGTTAGCTTCTCTGTGAAAGAGGGAGAGATTTTTGTGATCATGGGCCCAAGTGGTTCCGGTAAATCAGTCCTGCTGCGGAGTGTGATCGGTCTCCTTAAGCCGACCAGTGGCCGGGTTCTCATTGGAGGGTTGGACGCCAGTGATCGGCAAACCCATGAGAAGATTAAGACTGGATTGGTCTTCCAGGCTGGGGCTCTCTTTAACAGTATGTCAGTGTTTGATAACCTGGCGTTCTATCCACGTGAGCACAGATTGGCCAAGGAGTCCGATATCCGTGAGAAGGTGGAGCAGGCGTTGGAGATGCTTTCGCTCAAAGAGGCGGCGAATAAGATTCCCGCCGAGTTGAGTGGAGGAATGAAAAAACGTGTCGCAATCGCGAGATCTCTCGTCATGGAGCCGCAGCTACTGCTCTACGATGAGCCCACTTCCGAGCTCGATCCCACTATGGCTGCCACGATCAGTGAGGTCATTGGTACACTGCGGGAAGAATTGAATGTGACCAGTATTGTCGTCTCCCATGATCGGGATCTCGCAGAGAGTATTTCGGACCGGATGATTCTCTTGAAGAGGGGAACCATTCGGGCCTCAGGAACAGCGAAAGAGGTTATGGGATCTGACTCTGAGGAGATCGAAGAATTTTTTAGACCGGAGATCGATGTTGAGAATCCCCGGTTTCGTCGTTAGCATTTAGTTCAGTACCTATGAGTGACAAAGCACAGTACAGTGGAGTCGGCCTATTCTTTATCATTGGCCTCGTGATTACCTATTTCGTCTACACGTCGTTATCTCAATCGGGGTCGGCAAGGGCAGACGGTTATCCTATTCGAGCCCCGTTTAATGATATTCTTCAGTTGCGTGTGGGCGATGATGTTCGAATGTCCGGGGTGAAGATCGGCACGGTCGTCGGGACTTCCCTTCACCGTGGTGAGGCCGTTGCAGAGTTGTCGATTCGAAAACAGTACGAGATTCCTGATGATTCGGTCGCTTCGATTTCTATGGCAGGCTTGCTGGGAACAAATTTTGTGTCGATCAAGATGGGTCGAGATTACAACAATATTCTCACTGCCGGTAGCGATATCCGGACAAAGGCGTCCGTAGACATCAATATGATCTTTGAGCAGGTTGGGGATGTCGCTGGCCGAATCGACAGTGCATTGGCAGATGTTGGAGGAATGTTCAGCGGCGAGGGAGATGGGCTATTTGCGGATATCAGCGGGTTGATTAAAGAAAACCGGGGCCGCATCGGTAGTTCTCTCGAGAATATTGAAGTCATTACCGCTCAAATTAGAGAAGGGAAGGGTACGGTTGGTAAGCTCTTGATCGAGGATGAGGGCTATAACGAGTTACTTGCAACTGTATCTGAGATCAAGGCTGCCGCCGGTCAGGCGGATCAGATGATGGCAGGAGTTCAGGGCATTGTTGATCATGTGAAGAGCGGTCAGGGTTCTTTGGGTGAACTGCTATACGGAGATGCGCTTGCGACAGGTCTCAAGAGTACAATTACCAATGTTCAGGAGTTTTCAGCTCGGTTGAACGACCCCGATTCGACGATCGGTCGGCTGCTTAGCGACGATACGATCTACTTCGAGGTGCAGTCCGTTGTACGAAAAGCGAATCGCACTTTGGATAGTATCAACGATTCCGGGCCCATCTCAGCGGTGGGTGTGGTCACCGGCGCTCTCTTCTAATCCAAAGGGTTCACTTCCTTCTGGTCGTGGACTTGAGCGCATTCAAGCAATTCGAAATAGCTTCGTCCTAGCGTAGGACGGATAGCTGAGGGAAGGGCAGGGGTCTCTACTGAACTCTATCCAAATATCTTCTTTCGCAACCCAGTCCCCACCGAGAGTCCACCCCAGTCAGCCCCCGCCATCCCGTGCGGCTTCCGCGGCCGAATCCCCTCAGGAAGCTCCTTCAACTGCGCCTCCACAAACTCCACCGACCCCAGCACAATCCCATCGGTAAAGTAACGCACCCGGCAGCGAAGCACAGTAGCCAGGGGCAACCGCCCTTTCTCCTCCTCAAGCACCCGCACGGCCTCCTCGCGTGAGAT
>DGMY01000077.1:0-41852 GCA_002388665.1 Opitutia bacterium UBA4506
GATGCCATCCCTCCGGGATGTGGGACGTGGAGAGCGTCCTACGGCCGCGGATATGGGATATGGGATATGGGATATGGGATATGGGATATGGGGATATGGAAGATGGGGGAGGGGATATGAGGAACGTTAAACTTTAAACGCTAAACACTAAACTTTTAACGTTGAAATCTGATCGCTAGATTTCTGACCTCCGACCTCCGACCTCTGATCGCTGACCTCTGATCGCTGACCTCTGCTCTCCGACCTCCGACTTCCGACCTCTGACTTCTGACCTCTGACCTCTGACCTCTGCTCTCCGACCTCCGACTTCCGACCTCTGCTCTCTGTCCTCCGAGTTAATAGCTTGTCCTAGTTTTCTGAAAACTTCTTTGATTTCCTTTTGTCTCCCGCGGGATTCCGGAGGAAGAGTGGGGGATGCAGAAATTGGCTCTTTGTATGTTTCTTTCTCTGTCGCTGTCCGCTTTTGGGGCCGACTACTATATGTCTGCTGATGGGGCGGGGGCGAAGGATGGCTCGAGTTGGGAGAACGCGATGCATCCAAAAGAGATCGTTTCGTTGGTGAATGAGGAAATGAAGCCCGGGGATGTCCTTTATCTCAGTGGCCCGACTTCGGAAGACGATGATGATCATTACGGAGATTTGCGTTTTAGCATCACTTCGAGTGGCACCGAAGAGCAGCCACTGCAAATGATCGGTGTGGACCGTGGGTTTGGTACGCCTTTGTTTCGGGGAAAACAAAAGGTACGGAGCTACGCCACGTTTCGGTTTAAGGAGGACAGCAGCTATTGGACGCTCAAGAACCTTCAGATCGAGCGACGGGAGATTGGGATCGAAACTGGAGACGGTACGCACCGTGGATTGGTCTTCGAAAATATTATCGTGAGCAATGTTCGTGAGGCAGGGTTTCAATTTCAGGACTGTGACCGCTTGCTCGTCCGGAATTGCCGGGTTCAGCGATATACCGAGGTGGGATACCGGTTCAGCCATTCTTGCGATGAGGTTGCGTTGATTGGGGTTGTGGCCGATTGCTCGGGCACAGGCCCGGAGCCTGCAGAAGATCACTGGAAAAGTACCTCAAGTCCGGTGGGTTTTGACTTTCACTACAAGAAATCCAAGGCCCCACCCAACACCGATATTGTCATGCGCAATTGTGTGGCGATCAACAACCGGGAGATCAAGCCGGGTAAAAAGTATCCACAGGGAGATGGGTTCAAGTTTGAGCGCAGTAACGAGCGCATCACTCTTATTGGCTGCGTGGCAAACTGGAACCGGGACGCTGGATATGATCTAAAAGGCTCTGAGCAGACGCTGCAGAACTGCGCCGCCATTTCGAATGCCCGCTACGGATTCAAGCTTTGGTATGATGGAGTGATGGATAATTGCGTGTCGGTCGGGAATGGATCCCGTCAGTTGACCTTGCCTGCGACCAGTGGTGAGAGAACCATAACCGTAAATCGGAGCACCTTCCACATGATTGCCGACAACGACCGGGCCGTAGGAACCGAAACGGCCGGGACCACTGCGGTGTTGAACGACTGCATTCTCTCTTTTGCCGGAAAGAAGGGTACTTACAATTCCGGTAAAGGTACCTTTGTTCTCAACCGTACGGAGCTCTTTCAGAACGCAGGCGATCCCGAAAACTCTCCGCGATACGTGAATCCGGAACTGCCTTGGACTGGCTTGGGCGACAACTTCGACAATCTCGAGTTTCGTAGGGAAAAGGGTTACAACAGCGAGTTGGTTGAGCAGGTCTTTTGAGCGGAATTGTCAGGCTGTAAGGGGGGGCTGGTGAATCGGTAGAACCCCTACGCACCTTATGGGTAGAATCTCCGCTCAGCTGAGCGGCCTAGTCTCTGCCCTACATAAAGACGAAAGACCTTTCCTGGCCGTCGGGAGTCCGGCAAACGGTTGATGTGGAAAGAGCGAGCAGAGATTTCCCACCGATCCCCAGGAATTGGTAGTGCTCATTGTAACCGAGCGCGAGTGTTCGGAGATATTTTGTCTCATGGCAGTTGGGTAGGCCAATTGTTTGAGTCTATGAAGAGTGTAAGATGTTGAATTATAACGGTTAGTGTATATGTTTGTATAAATATTGCCAGAGGAGTAATCTGAGATCAGACTGCATAAGTTCCCGAGTAAACACCGTTCAGCGAAAGAAATGAAATTCTCTATCTGGCATTACTGCATAAGATTCAGTCCGGTTCTGATTATCGGTGCCGTCATCTCTATTTTCAAGGTGGAGAAAGGCAAAGTGTTGGAAGTCTATGGCGAAGTTTCATTCATCCTCCTTGTCGCCCTTTGTATTGTCGGTGGGTTCATGGGGCTTCTGATGGCGTTCGGGAAACTAAAAATGAAATGTCCTTTCTGTGGCTCCTACGGGCGAGTCAATGGAAGCAAGAACGACGGAATGTGGATGGAGTGCCCTCAATGCGGTATCGTGCACGGCACAGGTCTTCTGAAACTAAAGCTGACGGCAGAAGGCATTGAGGATGACAGGCCCTAACTGATGGTCAACAAGAGCCAATGACACTCTGGAGAAAGGAAGCATTTGAGAGATTGCCCGAGTTCCGGAAGGATCTTCAGGAAGAAAAGTCGCCATATGGTTTCCTCAACGTCCTGCGGGATAGACTCGAATACGCTTATCGGAACAGAGATGCTTACCGCTGCGAAGACCTTTGACCATGGTTCCCTCCTACGGCAAGCCTTCGGCGAGCACGGAAATGCACCTGGCTACGTTGGTCCTGCGGGTAGGTAGATGTAGGGCGGGGGGGCCGTTGCGCAGGGCGGGTAAACCGAACTCGACTTGGATTCCGTGCCTTGCTTTGTCCAGCGGAAGATAGTGCGAGGCGGTAGTGGTATATTCAAATTCTGGACGAGTAGGTCAGTCGTTCCGACCCGAGCGACTGAAGTCGATGCGCTACGGTGAAGGCGATTGGATCGAGAAGGAATGCCTCTAAGGTCGTTGCATTGTCGGACAGAGCCCTTATAGTTTGATGGATATCGAACTATAAAACGCATGAAACGGCATTTCCAATACTCTCTCCTCGACCTAGTCCCAGTCATCCAGGGCGGATGTCCCTCGGATTCATTTCGAAATTCTCTCGATCTCGCCCAAAAAGCCGAGGCGGCCGGATATGCCCGCTTCTGGGTGGCCGAGCATCACAACATTCCCGGGGTTGCTTGTGCGGCCACGTCGGTGCTGATGACCTATCTGGCCGCGGGCACGGAGAAAATTCGGATTGGATCCGGAGGGGTGATGTTGCCGAATCATGCGCCCTTGTTGATTGCGGAACAGTTCGGTACGTTGGAGGCACTCTTCCCCGGTAGAATCGATCTGGGTATGGGGCGAGCACCCGGTGGCGACACACCGACGATGCGGGCGATGAGACGAAATCGTGATAATGCGGACCATTTTCCTCATAGCGTGCAGGAGTTGCAGGATTATCTGGGAGACCGGGTGGCCGGGCGGGAAGTGCATGCGATTCCGGGGGAAGGATCGAACGTGCCGCTCTATTTACTAGGTTCAAGCACCTACAGCGCCCAACTGGCAGGCCGCATGGGGTTGCCTTTTGCTTTTGCCTCCCATTTCGCCCCAGATCATCTGGGGGAAGCTTTGAATCTCTATCGACAAGGTTTTCGGCCGTCCGAGCAGTGCTCTGCGCCTTACGTTATGGTGGCGGTCAATATTCTGGCGGCCGACGAAAGAGCGGAGGCCGAGCGTATGGAGCGGGGACTGCATCAGCAGTTTCTGAATATGGTTCGCGGAAGGAGGCGGGAGATGGCACCACCCCCGGATCAGCTGAACTGGAAAACATGGGAAGAAGCTGAGGTTCGCAGGATGACGCGCTACTCGGCGGTGGGCGTCATCGACGAAGTGCGAAGTCAAATATCGGAGATTCTTGAGGAAACTGAAGCTGACGAAATTGTCGCAACGGCCCAGGCCTACGACCATGACATGCGAGTTCGGTCGTTTGAGATCGCTGCTGAGGTGTTTCGGGAGTGGAAACGGTTCGGGTTAGCAGGGATGAAGAGTTCGTCGCCAGTATTTACCTCGGTAACACCATGATGGAATTGGTCCGGAAGGAATGTTGGCATCCGGTGAGCAACCCTTAATCCGGGGATTGCTCTGTTCTTTTTGATTTGAGGTGGTGACGACTCTTTCTATGCGGATCAATACGATTTGTTTGTGGACTTTGGGGTCATTCGAGAGCCCCAAGCTGCGTAGATTCCTCCTTCGCCGGTGTTCCGTCCAATAGCACCATCTTGCCTGCCTCCCTTGTGAACTCGGTGGTAGAGCCTCGTCTCTTCATGATTGATTCCTCTCTCTCTGGAAGAATCCCGCGTCCATTTTATCAGGACACATCAGTGATTGGGCGACTCGCATTTTTTCAATAAAAAACGGAGCGCCGGGAAGGCGCTCCGTTTGGATGATACAGAATTTATCGAAAGAACTATTCTTGATCGCTAGGCGCTTCGGCTATCTCTTCGAGAGTTTCGACGACCTTAGGCTCACGTTGCTTCCGCTTCGATGCTTTGGGCTTTTCGATTTTCTCGACTACCTTTTCCGGTTCGGGTTTAGTCACCTCGAGGGCCTTGGTGAGATCCTCGGTGAGGCCTCCGGCCTTGGTTGGGTCGATTCCCAATTCGTTGAGCAGTTTATCAACCAGAGGGGAGTTCATCCGGTAGGAGAGGAGGGACTCCATCAATTGGTTGGGCATACTGCCGCCTCCATTTGAGCCGGAAGTGCCGCCGCTTGGGCTCCCTTCGCCGTTCGAGCCTCCGGGGATGTTGAACCCATTGGTCGAAACGATCTTGATGCTGTCGATCTTCTCCATCGGTTTGACGCTCGCTTCGATGATCTGAGGAGCGACCTGAGCGATGATCTTGCGGAGCTCGAAGCTGACGATCTCGGCGCTGAGAAGGTTCTTCGCTTCGTTGATCGCCTTTTCCCCGTACGCTTCGACCTCGAAGCGCTTTTCATCGGCCTCGGCGACGATGCGGATCTTCTCAGCGTGCGCCTTGGCCTCGGTCACGACGGCCTCAGCCTTATCGATCGCGGCTTGTTTCTCGGCTTCGGCGGAGACCTTCACATCGATCGCTTCCTTCTCGGCGTCTTCCCGTGCCTTAATCAGCTCAATCTCTTTATCACGATTGGCGATCGAAGTTTGTCGGACGGTGACCACATTTTCTTCTTCCTTTACCATCAAGGATCGTGCCTTGGCGGCCTCGGCTTCGGCCTGGGATTGTTCCTCCGATTTCTTCGCCACGGCGATGTCGGATACCTGCTTCTTGATCTCGACAGACTGTTGTCTCTCAATCTCGGCTTCTTCGACCATCCGCTTGGCCAGAATATCGCGCTCTTGAATGGTCTGCTCGGATCCGATTGCGGCTTCCCGTTCCATTTGCTCCTGGGTGATCCGAGCTTCTTGGGCCTCCCGCTTACGGGTGGCTTGCTCGGTGGCAACCAGAGACTCCTGTGAGGCGGTAGCGAATGCCACCTCGCGCTCCTGGTCGAGGCGGGCCATCTCTTCGTCTCGCTTGATGTGGAAGCTCTCTCTCGAAGCCTCGAGATTCTTGGTCTCGATCTTGACCCGGGTTTCCTGCTCGATACGATTGCGCTCTTCGCGTTTGGCTTCGGTGATCGAAGTTAGTTTGGCAAGACCCTGGGCGTCGAAGGCGTTGTCTTCTTTAAAGTAGGTTCGTCCAGTTTGGTCGAGGGCGGTTAGGGAGACTGACTCGAGTTCGAGACCATTCTTGAGCAAATCCTCGCTGACGGAGGATTGTACCGATTGGACGAACTCGGCGCGTTTCTCATGGAGCTGTTCCATTGAAAGGCCGGCGGCCACTGCGCGGAGGGAGTCGACGAATTTACCTTGTAGTAGTTCCTTGAGCTTCTCGGGCTGAAGTGTGCGATCACCGAGAGTCTGGGCTGCTTTGGCGATCGATTCTTTCTCGGGCTTCACCCGAACGTAGAACTCGGCGGTCACATCGACACGCATGCGGTCCGCAGTGATCAGACCGTCTTCATTCTTGCGGTCGACCTGGAGGCGTAGAGTCCGCATGTTGACGGCCACGATCTCCTGAAAGACAGGAAGCTTAATCGCACCACCATCGAGGATCACCTTTTCGCCACCGAGACCGGTACGGACGAAGGCAATCTCCTTGGACGAGCGTTTGTAGAGCCGCGCAACCACGACTCCAAAAAAGATAAGGGCAGCTATGCCGATCCCTATCCATATGACTATATTGATTAGTTGATCCATGAGTATGTTTGGTATGATTTTTTGAGGGAAGCTGAGAGTGTTACTGAGAGTCTAGATTCGGATTTTGCACGGCAATACAGGTGAACTGGCCTTTCACTTTCCCGACAAGGAGGACCTTCTCGCCCTGCTTGAAATGGGCCCCTGGGCGATCCGCACGAACCATCACGTAGTGGGTGCGGGCCAGTGGTCCTTTCAATTTGGCCTCGGCCCCGCGCTCGTGCGTGGCTTCTCCGATCGTGATCGTCGCCACTCTTCCGATATAGCTCCGAGAGGAAACGGCGCTGGTTTCGTCCCTTGGCAGTATTTTACCTAAGAGAGCGTTCCCCCACTTGAGTGGAAATATCGAGGCGACTAAGGCCAGAACCCCGGCGATCGTCGAGGGGAGGAGGCCTATGCCTGCTCCAGATAGTAACAGTTGTCCGTTGTACCCTATGCAGGAGTAGAGGAACAGGAAGAGGAGAAAACTGATGATGAACGGGACCTTCCCGAAATTCATCCAGGCAAATATCTCCCCGATCCATGAAGCATCCGTATGGGCGTCGGTAGGAATTTCTGTTTCCCACCCCGATTCGAACCCCGCATCGCCGGGAAGGTCAAACCCATCGACCGCATCTATGTCGGGCAGGAGATCGTCAATCCAAGAGAAGAGACTGACCCCCGTGAATAGGCTGATGGTTTGCAGAAGCCCGATGATGAAGAAGATTCCAAGGGCGACTGCGAACGGAAGGTTCTCCGCGGCGATGAAGTGTGCGAACATGTGGGATGATTCGAAGGCGGGCCGTCAATTACTCGCCGGAAAGGGCTTTCAGGCGGGCCTCGATACGGGCCTTTTTGTTGAGATGTGCCAGCTCGACCAGTTTCGCACTTTCGTCAGAGCCCGCCTTGATCGCAGTGCGGCGGACGCCAGTTGCGTCTTGGAGAACGCGGGTGAACGCGCGCTCGGCTTTATCGGCCTTTCCCGTAGCTGAACCCGTTGGCGAAATGCCGGTTCCGGACTCGGTCGCTCCGGCCGCGGCTGCTTCCTTCTGCGAGGTTTTGTAGTCGTGGAGTTCATCTTCCATCTCGTTTCTCTTGGCGACCAAACCGGCGATGGCTTGATTGAGTTCTGCCTCTTGGCGGCCCAGCTCACTCAATTGGCTTTCGAGGGCGGGGAGCTGGTCTTCGATGTCGATCTGGCGTGAGATTGCGGTCTCGACCAAATCTTTCCGCCCTTGCTTGTGGGCTTCTCCGGTCTGCTCCTCAATGCGTGAGTGCTCTTCGTTGAGTTTTGTCATCGCCTTGGAGACATGGTACTTCTGAGCGGTGGTCCGTCCCAGTTCGGCCTTTACCTCGTCGAGGGCACCGTCCACCTCGGCAACGGCCTGCTCGAGGACTACCTCGGGAGCGAGCCCTTCGATCTTGGTTACGATGGAGGAAGCGGTTCCGGTGATGATCCGGCGGATACGGTTGCTGATGGTATCTTTCATAATGATGTTGGTTTGGGTGTGGGCTAAGTTGATTCGCAGAGGGCTCGTTTCTATTTCGCTGTATCTTGGTCCGAAATGAGGCCGACTAATTCTTTGATGGTTTCGAGTTTGCCGTGAAGGAGTTGGGGGTTGTAGGCGGGGGCCTGACGGGTGAGACCCATGCGGAGAACCTGTTCCACGAGCCGAAGGACGATTTCCAGGAGCCTCTCCTCGGTCTCTAATAGATAGGTGAGTTCTTCCTTCTCGGAGGACGGGCGGGTTTGGCGGCTCGATAAATAGGCCACTCCCTGAGGGAGAAGATTGGCCGCAAGATCAATTAGGTCTGAGTCCGTTTTCTGGGACTCCTCCAGCTCTCTTAGGTTTTTGCGAGCCGGGGCTGTGATGCGATTCAACTCCTCAACCCCTTCCGAAAAACTTTCGAAATGCTCGTGGTACTGACGAAAGAACGAAGCGATGAAGCGGAGCTTTTCGCTGGCTGTCACCTTTCCTCCAAACGAATGTTGCATGAGGAAATCGTAGTCGGACTGGCTGATGCGTCCGCTGATAGGAACCGTTTTGGCTGTGTCGCTCATGAGTTCTTGACTGTGTGGAGGTGAAAAGAGGGAGTCGATTGGGGTGGTGTGTATAATAGTTATACAATGTGCGGCTTTAAGCGCAAGTCTTTTTCCGAATTTAGTACAAATCGTTCGGGAACGGATTTCTGGCAGCGAAGTGAGCAGTTCTCCTTGGTTTTGGGCCGATTGGTAATACTGGGCATATCTGGGTAGTAATTGGAGTGAAGGAAATCGGTGTAATATTGAGTTCCGGGAGGCTTAAATTCGACTCTATTTCGCTCCATAATCAGACGATTGGTCAAAGCTAAAGGCTGTGCGGCGGCTATTTTGGGGGATTCTGGTGAAGGCTCATTGGGTGGCACGGTACCTGCATTAAGTATTATGATTTGCAAAAATCGTAATAACAAAAGGTCCAACTATGAAACTACACTCTATGAAAAATCTCATCCGAATTGGTCTTACGACGCTCGTGGGCGTTGTGGGCGTATCATCGGTTCGCGGGGAAGAGCCGCTTAAAATTGCATACAGCGACTGGCCGGGCTGGGTGGCCTGGGAAATTGGTATTAAGAAAGGATGGTTCGAGGAAGAGGGCGTTGATGTCGACTTCCTTTGGTTCGACTATGTGGCCTCGATGGATGCCTATGTGGCGGGCAAGGTCGATGCAGTGACAATGACGAATGGTGATGCATTGGTCACCGGGGCGACCGGGAAACCCTCCGTCGGTATCATCATAAACGATTTCTCGAACGGGAATGACATGATTGTCGGCGGTCCGGGGATCACTTCGATGAAGGACCTGAAGGGTAAGAAGGTTGGTGTGGAAGAAGGGTTTGTTTGCCATCTTCTCCTCTTGAAGGGACTCGAGGACAACGGAATGAGTGCCGACGATGTTACCATCGTAAACACTCCGACCAACGAAACCCCGCAGGTGCTTGCATCGGGTGCGGTTTCAGCGATCGGGGCTTGGCAGCCAAACTCGGGTGAAGCGCTAAAAGCAACACCTGGTTCGAGCCGTATTTATTCTTCGGCTGATTCACCCGGCATCATCTACGACCTATTGTTCGTGTCACCGGAGTCGCTCGAGACTCGCCGCGACGACTGGATGAAGGTGGTTAAGGTCTGGTACCGGATTGTCGACTACCTCAAGGATGAGGACAACATCGACGAAGCCCTCGAGATTTTGTCTAATCGGGTAAATCTTACTCCCGCAGAGTATGAGCCGCTTTTCCAAGGTACATATATCCTTTCTCTGGAAGAGGCTCAGGACAAATGGGCTGACGCAGAAGGATTGGGCAGCGTTTATGGGTCCACCGAGTTCGTCGATGAGTTCAATGTGAAGTTCGGTGTCTACGAAGATCCTTTGAACACCGAGCAGTACCTGGATCCTAGTCTGACTGAAGAGTATTCAGTATCTGAAAAAAAATAGGATCTCTTGATAGATTTGTTGTAAGAGATTGAGTTCTGTAGGGTAGGGAATCCGATCCTCCCATCCCTGCAGTGCAATCCACACTCACCCGAAACAGGCAGTAAGTATGTCGATTGAAAAACCGTGGTTCGCGATACGGAAGCCATTGTCGCCACAGAGGCAGACTCTATTAACCCTTTGCTCTTTTCTTCTGCCCATTGCCGTCTGGTGCGTTGTGAGTTATGTTCCATTTATCTGGCATCCGGATATGGTCGTAACGATATCTGCGGACCGGAGTGACGTGACTACAGTCTACTCGGTGGGAGATCGGCTTCCCCGTGATAAGGAATCTGAAAACGATTTTGTTTTTGAAGATTTTGTCGAAGCTGTTCGGGTACAAAATGAGTCGGTTCTAGAGGCGCGGGAGGCGAACGATCCGCTCGTTACAACGAGTCGAACCAACAAGAAGGTTCTTCGGCATCTGGCTCCGGTAGGAATTGCCGAGGGTTGGCTGACTCGTGATCAAGCTACGGACGATGCTGCAATCTACCAATTGTGGGGAGACATCGCTACGGGGGAGCGAGTTCCTACCAGCGTTCCTCTGTCTGAAGAAAACAAAGAGATCGTCGCCGAAAATTGGGCGATCCTGAGTGGAATCAGCGAAACGTACGAATCGAAGAAGATCCCCAAAGAGGCTCTCCGAACCCTTGTCCCGCAAGGGAAACCATCAAACCCGGTGTTTGTCCCGCCCCCGCACGAGGTTGTGGCAACTGGCTGGTATGATTGGACTCATCAGAGAGATCCCAGCAAGCCGAGTATGCCGGAACGGTACGTTCACTCGCTTAAAATTGTATTTGGAGGATTTCTACTTTCATGTCTCATCGGTATTCCTTTGGGGATTCTCGGTGGAACCTATGACTTTTTTGCGAAGCTCATTGAGCCGTTCACGGATTTCTTTCGCTACATGCCGGCCCCGGCTTTCAGCACGGTGTTGGTTGCGATCCTCTCCGTCTATGATGCCCCGAAGATCGGGTTGGTGTTTCTAGGAACCTTTTTCCAGATGGTACTGGTTCTTTCGAACACAACCAAAATGCTGGACCGCTCTTTGCTTGAGGCGGCGCAGACATTGGGGGCCAAGAGTCGGCATCTGATGTTTCGGGTCATCGTACCGGGGATACTTCCCAAGCTCTACAATGACCTCCGGATCCTACTCGGGTGGTCATGGACTTGGCTGGTTATCGCCGAACTGATCGGGACGAAGTCTGGACTGACGGAGTTCATCGAAACGCAAGGCCGCTTTCGGAACTTCGACAGTGTGTATCCTTCGATCATTGTCATTGGTCTCACGGGGTACATCACCGATCAAATCCTCGCGAGCTTGCGACCTGTCTTCTTCTCCTGGGATCCTGAGCATTCAGGGAAGAAGCCACTATGGATCTTCCGGGGATTCTTCTGGCTGGTGGACCAAGATTGCTACGACCGAACCACACCCGAGCGCAAACCACTCATTTCTCAGTAAATTTCAAACGAAACCTTATTCTCAAAGTCTCGCGTTACCTACCTGTAGTGGGTGATCGAGCCAACTCAAACATCGCCAACGATTATGACTGAAGAATTTCATCTTCCCAGCTATCGCGAGCAAAGTCCGAAAGTGTCTGCCCGCTTTAAGAAGCTTTACGAGCGGCGGATCAAAATGGAGATTAAAGGTCTCTCGAAGACCTTCCAAACTTCCAAGGGTACCACTACGGCTCTCAATAAAATCGATTTTTCGATCCACCATCGTGAGTTTGTTTCGGTTCTCGGACCCTCGGGATGCGGTAAATCGACATTGATTCGAATCCTCGCCGGGTTGGATTTTCCGACCGGGGGAGAGGTTCTATTGGAGGGTAAACCGGTAACTGGGCCGGGAAGTGACCGGGGAATGGTTTTTCAGGGATACACATTGTTCCCGTGGTTGACGGTGAAGAAGAACGTGATGTTCGGCCTCGAGTTGTCGGGTCGATCGGGGTCGGCGGTAGAGTCCGAGGCGCGCTCGTGGATCAACATCGTCGGTCTCAGTGGTTTTGAGGATTCGTATCCGAGCCAGTTGTCCGGCGGGATGAAACAGAGAGTGGCGATTGCCCGGTCACTGGCCAATAACCCGAGCATCCTTTTCATGGATGAGCCCTTCGGGGCGCTGGATGCGCAAACGCGCGCGCAAATGCAGTCCTATCTCTTGCAGATTTGGAAGAACGTCGACGTGACGATAATGTTCGTCACCCACGACCTTGACGAAGCGATCTACCTGTCGGATCGGATCCTGGTCCTGAAAGCGAATCCCGGTGAAGTGAATGAAGTCATCGAGGTGCCTGTCCCGCGCCCCCGTAGTCCCGAGCAGTTTATCACGCCGGAGTTTCTAGCTACGCGGCAGCGATTGGAGGAGTTGATCCATCCTAAGGGTGCGATTGAGGAGAAAGAGCTGCCAGTAGTACGGATGGTCAGTGCGGAAGACGAGGTCGAGTAAATGGAGGGACGGGGAGCAGAGATGAACTGGGCCAATCTAACTTGGCCTGAGATTCAGCGAAGACTTGAAGGCGGACTCACTGCTACAATCCTGCCGATCGGTGCGACGGAACAGCACGGACCACATCTGGGGGTGGGGATGGACAGTTCACTGGCGGAGAAATTGGCCGATGCGGTCGCAAAAGTCTGTGAGGTGCCCCGGTTGCCGACACTTCCATACGGATGCTCCCTGGGGCATTCCCACCGCTGGCCGGGAACAATAGCCCTTCGGCCTCAAACGCTTATCGATGTTGTCGTCGACACAGGTCGCTGGTTGTTTGACGCGGGATTCACCCGTTTGTTCATCGTCAATGGACATGTCGGAAATCAAGCGCCCCTTCGTTGTGCCTTGGAGATCCTTCGAGCTGAGTGCGAGGATTTCAAAATAGCGATCTTCACGACGGGCACCCTAAGCGACCGGGTGAAGAGCCAGTTCGATGAGGATGCCAGCGATTGGCACGCGAACGCCGCTGAGACCGCGTTGATGATGCACCTGTGCCCGGAGTTGGTTCGTGAGGACCGCATTCGGGAAGCCGATGATCCTGACCGTACCGGTGATTGTGTCTTTGCCCATCCGGTTAACCGTACCAGTCGCAACGGAGTGACCGGTCAGCCCTCTTTGGCTTCGGTCGAGATGGGAGACGCTCTATTCAAAATTATGGTCGAGGATCTAAGTCAACAAATCGCCAAGGGGTTGGAGGAACACTCTCCCCTTGATGTATCATTTCACTAACTACGAAAAATAAAAAGCTATGAATCTATCAGAATACAAAGCTCTGCCGTTTAACAAGGCGAGGGGTGATGCCTACAAAGGGCTTCCCAGTGATGAGGAGATCGAGAAAGTTCGAAAGGAACTGGAGGCCGCCGGGGTGAAGTACACTGTGGGCGCCTATGTGGATATTCACGGAGTCCCGAAAGGAAAGGTAGTTCCTCTCTCTCATTTCTCTCATTTTGCCAAAGGGTCGGAACTCTACACGGGCTATGCTCTCGATGGTTTGGGACAACATCCGAATGAGGATGAGATTTGTTCCATTCCGGATCTCGGTCACATCATTCAACTTCCTTGGGAACCTGAGGTTGCGTGGATGCCCGCTGATAACGGGTTTAAGGGAGACCCTTATGAGGTCAACACCCGCGTGGCCTTGCAGAAAGTGCTGAAGAAAGCCGAAGGAATGGGCTTTGGGATGAATCTCGGAATCGAGCCGGAGCTATTTGTGTTGCGAAAGAACGAAGATGGTTCGATTGAGATCCCGGATCCGGAGGACAAGTTGGTCAAGAGCTGCTATGACGTGCGGTCATTCATGTCGCGCTACGAGTGGTTGGACAAGATGGCTACGACGATCGATGCGCTCGGTTGGGAGTTGTACTCATTTGACCACGAGGACGCCAACTCTCAGTTCGAATTCGATTTCAAGTATTGTGACGTTCTGACGATGTGCGATCGATTCATCTTCATGAGAATGATGGCGAAGCAATACGCTGAGGAAGAGGGATTGATCGCTACTTTCATGCCAAAACCATTTGCCGACAAGACAGGAAGCGGTGCTCACTTCAATATGTCACTCTTCGATTTGGAGACGGGTGGAAACTTGTTTGAAGATGCGAATGATCCGCGTGGTCTGGGACTCAGCCAACTCGGGTACCAATTTGTCTCGGGTATTTTGCGTCATGGTCCAGCTCTTTGCGCAGCCTTTGCCCCGACAGTGAACAGCTACAAGCGTCTCGTTCGCCAGGGTTTGATGGCTTATTACTCTTGGGCGCCGGTCTTCAATTCTTACGGGAAGAACAATCGGACGAATTCGGTTCGGATTCCCATGGCCGGTGGACGGGTTGAGTCGCGGAACGCCGATGCTTCCTGCAATCCCTACCTTGCGGCAACACTGGTACTTGCTGCAGGCTTACAGGGAATCGAGGAGAATCTTGATCCGGGGGATCCACAAGAAGTTAATCTCTATGCCTTGAACAAGGATGAGCTGGCCGAACGTGGAATCCAGGAACTACCAAGAAACCTGCATGAGGCTGTTGAGGCCTTTGCCGCAGATCCATTCGTCACCGAGACTTTGGGTGAAGGATTGCGCAATGAGTTCGTGACCTACAAAGCAGAGGAATGGCGTCAGTATCATCAGCGGGTCAGCGCATGGGAAATTGACGAGTACGTGCAAAAGTTTTGACCTGATGGTAATAACTTTTAGCGAATTAATATTATTGTTCCGGCGATGAGGAAAGATAGGATTCTTATTTAACATGAGTGATCCGATCGAACGTATCAGCGTATCTATGCCGAGAGGCCTTCTCAGACAATTGGATGAGATGGCCGCTCGGCGAGGGTTTGAAAGTCGGTCCCAGGCCATTTCTTCAATTGTTCACCAGGAGATTTCTGCCCATGCGGGAGATCTGGGGAGTGAGGTGATGACGGGGACGATTAACATCGTCTACGAGCACGGGCGGAACAATTTGAAGAAACGCCTAGCCGAGATTGAGTACAAGAATATCGCCGAAGTCATTAGCTCGCTGCACATTCTGTTGGAAAAGGACCAGACGCTGGAAGTCATCCTTGTCCAGGGGCCAGCGGATAAGTTGAGGGAGATTTCGGATGAATTGAGCAGCTGCAAAGGGGTCATGAGCGGTACGCTCAATCTCCACTCCGCTGTGATCCCTCCATTGCACGGCAAATCTTCATAGAAAGGGTATCAAAATGAGTAATCTAGAAAACATTCTCTACAGCCGTGAACTGGGCGGCGGACACATGTGGTCCAAAGTGATCGGAAGGGGAAAATCCTTGCGGATGACCGACCTGGAGGGAGGGGCAAACGTAAGTATGCTCCTCTATAATGCGTTGGAGAAAACGGAGAGATATAACATGCCCGATACGTTAAAGGGGCAGAAGATCTTCTATTTGCGCGCTCCCTATTGTCTGCATTCAGATATGGGGCGGATCCTCGCCTCGATTGTCCAGGACGACGTCGGTTGGCATGACTCTGTTTGTGGTGCGACCAATGCGACCATGGTGGAGGAGAAGTACGGTCAGAATGATTACCAGGATGCCCATAACGACTGGTATCGCAATGGAAGGGACTGCTTCCTGATTGAGTTGGGCAAGTGGGGACTCGGAGAGAGAGATCTCGTCCCCAATATGAATTGGTTCAGTAAGGTGACTCCCGACGAAGAAGGGCGACTGTCCTATGTTCCGGGGCACTCGACGAAAGGGGCTTCAGTCACTTTGCGATTCGAAATGGATACGCTGGTGGTCCTGAATACCTGCCAGCATCCATTGGAACCCGGAAACGACTACAGTCCTAAACCAGTACGGATTGAGGTCTTTGAGGCTGGACCGGTTGAAGACAATGATCCGTCTCGAACGGTGAGGCAGGAGAACCAACGCGCATTCGAAAACACTGAAGATTACAACCGACTACGCTTCTAACGATGAGTACACTAATAGAAAGTAAACTGCTTCCGGAGAACGCTATTTATCGTCATGTGATTCGGGCCGGAGATCATTGGATGCATCGGATTGAAGCTGGTCAGACCTTCCGGATTTTAGATCTGGAAGGGAACCAGGCGGCCGACACCCTTTTTTACAATGCGAATGATTCGGACGATCGGTATAGTGCTAGTGATACGATCGCGGCGCAGCAAGCCCTGTACCTCACTACCGGAACCCGCTTGATGTCCAATCGCGGGACAGAATTGCTACAGATAGTAGCCGATACCTGTGGTCGTCACGACACATTGGGGGGCGCGTGCTCGCGGGAGAGCAATACGATGCGCTATGACCACGGGAAAGAGCACATGCACGCGTGTCGGGATAGCTTTTTGCGCGGTGTGCAGAGTTGGTGCCCGCACATGGGTAAGCAGGATGTTACCTGCAATATTAATTTCTTCATGAATGTGCCGGTGACGCCGGAGGGAGAGTTGGATTTCGCCGATGGCATATCGGCTCCCGGGCGGTATGTGGAGATGGTTGCCAGCTGTGCAGTGATCGCATTGATCTCGAACTGTCCGCAATTGAATAACCCCTGTAATGCCTATAACCCTACGCCGGTCGAGGTATTGATCTGGGAATAGAGAGACACTCTCAGTGACAAGACGACTTCATTCCAAAATTAGAATATGTTTGAAAAGATCCTGATCGCCAACCGCGGCGAGATTGCTGTCCGGATATTGAGAAGTGCTCAATCTCTCGGTATCAAGACCGTGGCCATCTACTCCGAAGCAGATCGTAATGCACCTCACGTGAGCCTGGCGGACGAAGCGGTTTGCGTAGGCGGCGCCCCGGTTTCCGAAAGTTATCTAAGGATTGATGAGATCGTTCGAGTCTGTAAGGAACTCGGTGTCCAAGGGGTGCATCCAGGGTACGGGCTACTGAGTGAATCCGCCGTATTTGCCGAAGCGCTTGCGGAGGCCGAAGTAGAGTTTATTGGGCCCCGCCCCGAGCATCTCCGGGAGTTTGGTCTGAAGCATACTGCCCGGGATCTCGCTGTAAAATCCGGTGTGCCCTTGGTTCCCGGCACCGGTCTTTTGAGCGACCTTTCGACGGCCCTGGAGCAGGCCGGGCAGATCGGCTACCCGATCATGCTCAAGAGCACTGCTGGCGGAGGTGGAATCGGGATGCAGCTTTGCCGCAGTGCAAAGGATCTGGAGGAAGCCTTTTCGCGCGTTCAGCGGTTAGGAGTCTCAAATTTTGGGGAAGGCGGGGTCTTCCTTGAAAAATACATCGAACGGGCCCGGCATCTCGAGGTTCAGGTGTTCGGTGATGGAGTCGGGGGTGCCGTTTCGCTTGGGGTGCGGGACTGTTCCGCTCAGCGGAGAAACCAGAAGGTCATCGAAGAAACTCCGGCGGCGGGGGTATCGGCCAAAGTGTTGCAGGGGCTCGAAGATTCGGCGATTCGGCTAGCCCGTTCCGTACACTATCGGTCTGCGGGTACGGTTGAGTTCATCTATGACGAGAAGGATGGGCAGTACTATTTTCTCGAAGTAAATACGCGACTGCAGGTGGAACACGGAGTGACCGAGGAAGTGCAGGGCGTCGATCTTGTCGATTGGATGATTCAATTGGCTTCCGGGGATCTGACTGATTTGTCATTGCCCACGGATAGGCCAGGGGGGCATAGCATCGAGGCGCGGATTTATGCGGAGAATCCCGCCCAAAATTTTCAGCCGTCCAGCGGCCTTATGAATCATGTGCGTTTCCCGGATGGGGTGCGGTGCGATCACTGGATCTCTTCTGGTTCCGAGATTAGTCCGTTTTACGACCCGTTGCTGGCTAAGATTATCGTACATGAAGACACTCGGGAAAAGGCTCTCATCGCGTTGGAGAAGGCTCTTCGGGAGACGGAATTGTACGGGATAGAGACCAATTTGGATTATCTCGCAGCGCTGGCAGGGAGTGCATTGCTGCAAGAGAACCGAATGACCACCCGTTCATTGGAAGATTTTACCTATGATTCCCGGATGGTAGATGTGTTGAAAGGGGGAACCCAGACCACGGTTCAGGACTATCCGGGCCGCCTGGGTTTCTGGGATGTGGGAGTGCCTCCGTCTGGTCCGATGGATCCTCTCTCGTTTCGGTTGGGCAATCGCCTTCTCGGCAATTCCTCTGAAGCGGCAGGTTTGGAAATAACCGCCCAGGGACCGAAAATTCGTTTTCATTCCGAGACCACTATCGTTCTCACTGGGGCGGTGACCCAGGCTACGCTCGATGGCGAGGAGGTTCCCTTCTGGACACCGATTCCTGTTGCTGCGGATTCGGTCTTGGACGTCGGCCAGGTTGTGGATGCTGGAATGAGGGCGTACCTGTGTTTTGCGGGCGGGTTGGACATCGCTTCTTACCTTGGGAGTAAGTCTACTTTTACCTTGGGTCAGTTCGGTGGTCATGCTGGTCGCGCATTGCAAGTAGGGGATGTGTTGCGACTTACCGCTAATCAGGAAGTCACGCCTAAGGATGCGCTTGCGGGAACCCTTCGCCCGAATTGGGGGCATCATTGGGAGGTGAAGGTCCTTTACGGGCCGCATGGGGCACCGGACTTTTTTACCCCGAAGGACATAGACGTATTCTTCAAAACGGATTGGGAAGTTCACTTTAACTCGGCCCGAACCGGAGTTCGACTTATGGGACCCAAGCCCGAATGGGCCCGGACCGATGGAGGCGAGGCGGGGCTCCATCCTTCCAACATTCACGATAATGCGTACGCTGTGGGTGCGGTTGATTTTACGGGAGACATGCCTGTGATCCTCGGTCCTGATGGACCCAGTCTGGGTGGCTTCGTTTGTCCCGTAACAATAGCTGCTGTCGATATTTGGAAAATGGGGCAGTTCAAGCCCGGCGACACGATACGATTTACTTGTATTTCTCAGTCCGAAGCCACGGACTATTTGCGGGAGCAAGAGGATATGATCGCCACTCTAGAAGGTACAACTACCGAGGAGTTTGGAGGATATTCCCGCGTCCCGGAGCCGGAAGAGGCGATCCTGTTCACCGAGGGCGAGGGAGAGCAGCGGTGGGTGGTGCGACAATCCGGAGACGATAATATTCTGATCGAATTCGGAGATCCAGTATTGAGCCTTCGAATACGATTTGCGGTTCACGTATTCTACGAAGAGTTGCAGTCCAAGCGCCTGCCGGGGGTTGTCGATCTTACTCCTGGTATTCGTTCCCTGCAGGTGCACTTCGATAACCGTATTCTCCAGCGGGATCAGGTCTTGGCCTGGATTCGTGATTGTAGGGAAAGCCTCGGAGATATGAAGCGGCAAAGCGTACCCTCGAGGATCGTTCATCTTCCTCTCTCGTGGGATGACCCTGCGACAAAAGAAGCAATCGTTCGGTATGAGAATTCTGTACGTTCGGATGCTCCCTGGTGTCCTGATAACCTTGAATTTATTCGTCGAATGAACGGACTCGATTCCGTCGAGGACGTGAAGAAAGTGGTCTTCGATGCCAGCTATGTTGTTTTGGGATTGGGGGATGTGTATCTCGGGGCTCCGGTGGCGACGCCATTGGACCCGCGGCACCGATTGGTCACAACCAAGTACAACCCGGCGCGCACCTGGACGCCCGAGAACGCTGTGGGAATCGGAGGGACCTATCTGTGCGTTTATGGCATGGAGGGGCCGGGTGGGTACCAGTTTGTCGGTCGAACACTGCAGATGTGGAATCGCTACGGGTCCAATTCTTCTTTCGCGGGTGATACTCGCTGGCTATTGAGGTTCTTTGACCAGATTCGATTTTTCCCGGTATCAGCGGAAGAGTTGTTGCAAATTCGTGAAGATTTTCCCGAAGGACGCTATCCCATCAGGATCGAAGAAAGCACGTTCTCCCTGGCTGACCATGAGGCGATGTTGGAGCGTGAGTCCTCGAGTATTGCAGAGTTCAAACGTCGGCAGGAAACCGCATTCCATGAGGAGCGTTCGCGCTGGAATGAAGCGGACCAAAAATCAGAGACTCAGGAAACGCAGTCGACGGAAGACAGTGACACCGATCTGGATGAGGGAGTCGAACGGGTGGAATCACCCGTAGCTGGAAGCCTCTATAAAGTTCTTGTCGGAGAGGGTGACTCAGTCGAAGAGGGGCAGATCGTTGCGATCATCGAGTCGATGAAGATGGAAATTTCAGTTACGAGCCCAATTGGAGGGCAAGTTGTGAAAATTCTTCGCAAAGAAGGCCAGGGAGTGAAGCCTGCAGAGGTACTGCTCGGGATTGATCCAACTTGATCGACTCCTGCCCGGGATACGGCGCAGGGCGGAGCCGGGACTGGTCGGGCTCCGTAGCGCAGCTGGTCTATTGCAGGATTTCCTCGATCTGGGAGGCTCTTACCGGTTTGAGTAGAAAGCCGTTCATCCCGGCAGCGATGCAATCGTCCTCAACGGATTCGGCGGAGACAGCCGTTACCGCATAGATCCGGATCGGATTCTGATCGGAAAACGGTGGGCGGTTTCCGGATTCGTTTTCGCGAATAAACTTTGCGATTTCGGTACCGGATGGACCGGGAATATGAAGGTCCATAAAGATGAGATCGTAGCGGTGCTTCTGGATCATTTCCATAGCGGTATGACCGCTTTCGGCAATATCGGCCTCGTAGCCGTACTTGCTGATAAGCGACTTCATCAATCTGCTGTTGGTATCATTGTCCTCAACTATGAGAATGCGAATCGATTGACCGGCATCCGAATCGTTGGAGCTTTCGGAAGTTGCGAGGAGTTTCTCTATGCTTTCGAGCAGAATAGGTATTGAAATCGGCTCTTCGATCGTGAGGGCTCGTTCTGGGACCGCCTTCGCATGAAAGTCCGAATTATTGATAAAAAGAGCCGGTGGATGATCGGGGAGCTCTGCGGAAAGATCATCGGGATGTACGGTGTTTGGTCCCAGGATTAGAAGGTCATAAGTGTTCTTTTCCAGCTTTGTCCGGGTGCGACTTACATTCTTCGATTCAAAAACGATTAGGCCGAGGGACCGGAAGAGGTAAGTGAGTGACTGCCGTTCCTTATCTCTTGAGTCGAGGAGGATCGCGGTGGTACCGGGGATTGTAGCTGAATCGCTTCCCTGGGGCGCCTCGACTATCGGTCCGTCTTTTGGAATATGGAGGGGTATCTCGACCGAAAATGTAGAACCATGGCCGAGTGAACTTTTGATCGTGATCTTCCCTCCCATGGCCTTGGCGAGTCGGCTTGAAATGGAAAGACCAAGTCCCGTGCCTCCAAACCGACGGGTCATGGAAGAGTCGGCCTGGCGGAAGGGCTGGAAGAGGGTTTCAATATGTTCTTCGGAGATACCGATTCCAGTATCGGAGACATTGATTTGGAGTAAATTTAGGCCAAACTCATTCTGTATGATCGAGCCGGATACAGTAACTTTTCCGGCTTCGGTAAACTTGATGGCGTTCCCAATCAGGTTGAGCAGAATCTGGCTGAATCGATGTTGATCTCCCATCACGAGGTCCGGAAGGTCGGGGGATAAATCCAGAGTTAATGAGAGATCCTTTTCCTGCGCCCTACTGCGGAGGAGTTCGATGGACTGATCGAGCGTGTCTGACAACGCGAACGCTGAAAATTCGAGGTCGATCTCGCCCGCCTCGATTTTCGAGAAATCAAGCAGATCATTGATGAGTAGAAGGAGAAGGTCGCTACTGGTGGCAATCTGGCTGACAAAGAGTTCCTGCTCTTCATCGAGTTCGGTGCTGCGCAGGAGCTCCGAATAGCCGATGACAGCGTTCATCGGAGTGCGAATCTCGTGACTCATCGTCGCGAGAAAATTCGACTTAGCCCGATTCGAGGCTTCTGCTGCGTGCAGTGCCTCTTTCGCCTGTTGCTGATTCCGTTTCTGTTCGCTGATGTCCTGCACCTGGGCGATGAAATGGTTGGGGCTGTCGTCCTGATTGCGGGCGATAGAAACACTGAGAAGGGCGAAAACCGATTGGCCGGAGCTGTGGATGTACCGCTTCTCCAAATTGTAGTGGTCCATTTTTCCGGCGACGATATCGGAAAGGTATTGGAGGTCGCTGTCGAGGTCCTCGGGATGAGTGATCTCCTGAAACGTTTTCTGGACCAGCTCATCCCGGGTATAACCGAGAATATTACAGAGTGATTGGTTGGCTTCGATAAAAGCGCCGTCAGGAGCAACTAACGCCATGCCGATGGCCGCATGTTTAAATGCGCTATGAAAGTATATTTCGGCCTGGGAGTGGACCGCGTCAGGATCCCGTTTCGTGGCAATATCTACGTGGGAACCGACGACTACGATATCGGGAGAGGCCCCGCTCGATCCTTTGGTGACTTTGCCTCGGGTATGGATCCACCGGTACGAACCACTGTCGTCCCTACAGCGGAACTCCATAGAGAATTTTTCAATCCGGCCTTCGCGAATCGAAGTTTCGTTGATTCTGGCAAGTGGTATGTCGTCTGGGTGAAGCCGGGAGAAGAACTCGCCAGAGGTGGTATGTTCTGATGCCGCGGAGAGTCCGAGCAGTCTCCGGCTCGTTTCAGAAAGGATTACCTCACCGGTATTGAGGTTCCAATACCACGCACCGATTCCGGCGGTCTCCAGTGCTATCCGCCAACCGTCATTGGGATCATCCGGAAACTGAATCAGGTCCGACATGGATCCAGACTTTTCGAGTTCGGGAGATGTAGACCGAGTCTTACCATGAGATCACGAATCTATTATAAAATCCGGCCGGGTTCGAACATTTTATGAACTCGGTTCAGGCCTCAGTAGAGGCGATCTCGATGGCTTCATTTGTAGTCTTAAAGTTGATCTTGGCAAAACGACGGAGTCCATCGGCTCCAAACTTGTGAACCAATTGAACTGCCTGCTGCTTGACGAGTCCACTGGCCCCCTTGCGCAATGGTTCGCCGGCCTCTTTTGAGAGTTCCTCCATTTTGCGTACGTAGAGCGCACGGGCTACAATCGAGGCAGCGGCGACGACAGGGTCTGATTCGGCCTTGGTCATCATCTTCAGCTCGATCGGCAGTTCCTTGATGTTTTGCTGGACAAGCGGCTGCTTTGAAAATTGGTCGAGCATACCCCACGCGACTGGTTTTACCTCAAATGCTTCTTTGAGTGCGGTAGCGTGCATCCAGGCGAGGAGTCGATTCGTATTCGATCCGAATTTCTTGTAAACGTCGTTGTATTTCTCCATCCCCATGTGGAGCGTTTTGACGACGACTCCACTCGTTTTACGGATCTCTTTTTCAAGCGCGAAAATCCGGGCATCCGAGGAGATGTTTTTACTGTCTTGGATTCCTTTTTCGATCCAATGACGAACCGCCGCACCGTCGGCAACAACGCACGCGACGACCAGTGGGCCGAACAAATCTCCCTTGCCGCTTTCATCCAATCCAGCGTGTGCTTCGAACCATTCGGGATGGTGTACCTCGTCGTAACCGAGGCGGGGGTCACCCGTTACCTCAGGCTCCAGGACATCCCGAACAAAATTCTCGGTACCTTTGCCCTGGATGACTACCTTGCCGCTGGTGTAGCAGACGATATTGAAGCTATCGGCCTTGTAGGCAAAATCGGAGTAGGCCACTTCGAAGTCGAAATAGGGGCCATTCTCGAGAATCCCTTTGAGTTTTGACCGTTGATCGGCATCGAGTTTGAGAGTGTAGACCGATTTTTTCTTCGGGCCTTGGTCTTCTTTTTTGCGTTTGGCTGCCATGAGGTGAAAAAGATTCTCAGGTTCCTCTGGGTGGAACAAGGATTTCTATGCCGATCCATGCAGCTTTTCGCTGAGGCTGGGAATCCGTGGGAGAATCAGGGGTAGACGACGTTGTTGATCAACACTCCGTCGCCGCCAGTATAGGGAGCAGTTCCGGCACTGTCGAAGGGGACCGGTGTCGGGTCAGTGTAGACGTTGTTGCCCGCGCTCGATCCACTGAGAACCAGACCACCGGACTCCATTTTGGCACGTACAGCGGCGCCTCCGGTTGTCCCAATCTGATTGCTGTAGACAGAGACCTGCTTGGGCCCCTGCGTGCTCAGGTTTACGCCGTGCGCACCTGTGCGTTGAAGGTTGTTGCTGTAGACAGACACGGTTTGATCCTCAGTGCTATAGAGCACCATGCGGATGGCGTCTTGGGAGGAGTCGTTGATCCCGTTGCCCGAAATGGTAATATCGGCAGTGGTCGAATCGCTGGTATTGATTTCGAGACCTTGCTGCGCCGTCGGGCCAATGATGTTGTTGGCGATAATGACCTCGGCGTTGTGATTTCCGAGATAGGCAGCTTGGATTCCACTGGCGTTGCCGACTGAGGCGATCAGGTTGGAGCGAGCTTCGAACCGGCTGGACGAGTTGTCCTGGCCGGTGAAGAGTATGCCTTCCTGGGTCGTGTTGGTGATATTATTGTTGAAGGCGTTCAGGCTGAGGTTCGAGTTGTTGGAGGCGACTGCCTGGATGCCGGTAGTGGTGATGTCGGCGATCGCATTGGCCTGGGCGAGGACGGCGACGATGCTATTGTTGGCGCCAATGATATCGATCGCGGCGGCCACCGTTTCGCTGATCGTGTTTCCCTGAACGATATTGCTGGAAAGGCTTGCGTTGGATCCTTGGATTCGGACCCCGTAGTCTCCCGAGTTGGAAATGACGTTGTTCTGAACCGTGCTGTCCATGTTGGAGGAGCCCGAGGAACGGATGTGTATACCTCCGCCGGAGGTCTGGGTGGTCCCATTTCCTGAGACGAGTGCCGTTACCGACGAGGTTTGGGATGACCGGACCAGGATTCCGCGATTAGTCGCGGTATCGATGGTGTTGTTGGAGATGGTGACATCGGCGGTTCCAGCAAGTGTCCGGACGGAAATTGCATCGCCGTCAGTCGCGGAGATTTCGTTGCCGGATACGGTGAATTCCTGAGTCCCTGAGCTGTCAAACTCTGCGGAGACCGCGTCGGTGGTGTTGTTGCTGACCGAATTTCCGCTGAAAGTGGTCGTGCTCACTGAGGATCCCGTTACCGAGAGGGCCAGACCCGATTGGTTATCCTGAAGGACGTTGTTCTGGATGGTCGATTCGAGGTTTGAGTCTCCGGTGGCAGTGAGGGTGAACACACTGTCGGGGTCGTTTTCGAAGCTCGTGCCAGAGACCGTTAGGGATGCATTGGCACTATCAGTGATATCGGCGTCGACTCCGCCTCCGTCGAACTGGGAGTTTGTGGCCGAAATCGAGCCGGACGAATCGGTGTCGGCATTGAGGTAGAGAGCGGAGGTGGATAATCCGGTGGCCGACGAACGGGTCACTGCGACATCGTAGGTTGCTGAATCCGTGGCGTCGACCCGAACCGCGTGGGTTGCCAGGTTCTCGAAGCCGGAGTCCTGAATTGAGTAAGTACTTTGGCTGGTGTCGGACAGATTGAAATGAATGGCGTCGCCTCCGGTGTTGAAGATCCCGTTGGAGGCGAATGTTCCGGACGCTTCGGTTGCGCCGGTATTGATAACCTCGATGCCGGTCCCGCCGATGGTGTCAATTCGGTTGTTGGAGGCGTCGGCTACTTCAACATTTACAAAAGTGATTCCGGCAAAACTTGCGGCGGTATGCCCCCCGGTGATCTCGTAGCCGCGGACGCTTCCCCGGGCGATAGTGGGACTGGCCGGACCGGCTGGGATCGTGCCGAACAGAAAACCTCCCTGCACGATCGGACCGGCGCCTCCTCCGAAGGTTTGGCCGCCTTGGCCAGTAATGGGAATTGCGTTGGAGGTGAAATTTACGCTTCCAGTAACGGTAACATTCTCGGAATAGGGGCCGACTCCTCCCTGGGTCCAGACGGTCCATATGCTTCCGGTTGAACCTAGGTTGGCGATCGCTAGATCGGCACCGCCCTGAATCGTGCTAAACGGGCTTTCCCATGTTCCGGCTCCGGTGAGAGCACCCCGGGCTGCGTCGACAAAAATGATTTGAGAGGCGATCGTGATTTGGCCGGTTTCAGTACTCGAACTGGAGTAGGTGGATACAGAGGTTTGGCGGAGACTCAGGTTCTCCATAAAAGGGGAAAGGGTCAGGACCGACTGATAATTACGCGGGATGCGTTCGACCATGCGCGAGCGGAAGCCCGCGTAGGGGTTGTAGGCTTCGGTCTTTGGCCCTTCGCTGGTGTCGTAGGCCGGCTTCGAGCTGGAAGGAGTTGCGGGGTCGTTGCCACCGATGGTCACCTCGGCTCTGGCGCCTAAGAACCAATTTGAGCCAAGCAGTTCTTCATCTTGGTACCAGGAGGCATCGAGAAGGAGGAAAGAGAACGGCCTGATTTCTACACGTGCCTTTGGGCCGGTGATGTCTTCGCCATAGGGGTTCTCAAAAGAGTAGTATCCGCCGTAAAAACGAACGGGGATAAAGGTGTATTCAACCGGGATCAGGAGACCAGCCTCACCATCAAAGCCCTTCAACGCCCGTTCGTACTGTTCGAAATACTGGGTGGTGGTGGTTTGCCTGAAGGTGGTCGTCGTGGTCGTCGAGTACGGTTGAAGGACGCGGTTCCCACTGGCATAGAGTGAGCCGTAAGAGGTGCTCGAACTGCTGGAGGAGGAGGTGGACCTACTGGTTTGAGAGTTCTCGGCCACCTTGTTCTCGGTGCTCTCGGGAAGATAACCGTTGATGCGGAAGTCCATGAACGGTGACATCCACTCGATCCCCATACCAAACTGATTGTAGTCGTTGTTGCTGACTGCGTGAGTAAAATCGTAGAATACGTTCGCACCGATGATCCATGGGAAACTGTCTCCGCCCAAGGATCCCTCTCCTTGTAAGCTGCGGAAACCCAACCCGAGAGAACCATTCGTCATCACCTCACGGCTTCGGGATATTCTCGGCACAAGGAAGGCAATCGTGTGGCTGTTGCCAGAATTGGACTGCCAAAATGGAACGAGAGCATCCAAGTAGAGATCCGATTCGTCGCCGGCGAGACTGGCTCCCACTCCGAGGGTGGCCGGTGCTGAATAGTTCAACAGAGGGTCCAGCGGTTTGGTGGCAACCTGGTTCTGGTAGTCCATGGACCCCTGAGGGTTCGAATTCGAGTCCTCTCCGGAAGGGGGAGTCCGCGGTGCGTTGGGATCGTAGCCGGGGATGTCGAGTGTCAGCGGGAAGGTGAGGTCCTCGGTGGAGAGAGGAGGAGTTTTCTTCGCGCTGGCCGTGGCCGTCGGTGTCGAAGGGCTCGCCGGTTGTGCCGTAGCGACTGCCACTGGCTGCGCGATCTCGACTGGATCTGCGCTCGCTACGGGAGTGACGGGAGCTTTGGGAGAGTTGGGCTCGATGTACGCAGGGAAAAGAACCTCTAAATCCTCGGGAGCAGTTTCCGTAACAATTACGCCCTGTTGGGGTTCGGGAGCAAAAGAGGACACCGGAACCGATTGGTTTGGGCCAACCGTTGCCCCATCATCCGCTGGAGAAATCAACTCGTCTACGGTGACGGTTGCACCTTGCTGGGAAGGTTCGGCGTCTGCGGCCAGTGGATCGAAGGCACGGTCAGTGATGAAACGATAATCGCTCGATGGTGTTGCCTTCTCCGCTGTTGTCGACTCCTCCCCAGTGGTTGGGGTCATCAACAGGAAGTATGTGGGTAGGGCAGCGAGTGCTAAGAGACTCGAGATCGGAAGTTTTCCAATAATTTTCACTCAGTTGAAATTATGGCGGCGTTAGCAGATAGGTCGGGCTCTGAAATTCGACTTTTGATTTCGGTAACGGTGTCAGCGAGAAGCTTGCGGTATCCTTCGAGATAGGAGCTAGGATCGGTCGGGTCCCAGATATCTTTTGGTGAAATTTTAACAATTGGTAGTACTGTGGAGGACATTGGTGAAATCATCAATACTTCAGAAATAGAAAGTCCGGAGCCATCATCCAAGAGGATAAACCGGCCAAAACGGACCTCGATCCGACTGTTGGCTGGAAATGGGGTCTCTTGGGCGAGACCAATTGAGAGTTCCCGTCCGATCGCTCTCGAGAGAGAACTGGCCCAAATGAAGTTGTTGATCGGGTAGAGTGTACCGTTCAAATCGGAGTACCACACCGTTGTTTCATTGAGATAGCTGGGAAGCGATACGGCAAAGACCGGCGCAGGATACAGTGGTTCAATGGATTCTTGGATGGGTAGGACCAGCGTCGTCCGTTTGGCATCATCGTTGATCGGCCGGAGAGAGCCGCAGGCCGTGATTAACGCGAGTAGCGAGAGAGACAGTGCAAATCGGATCATTGTGATTGTTTTCCAAAGATGAGAGCGTTCGGGTGGCGTCGGAGAAAATCAAGCAGGGATTGAAAGGCGAGGGTGGCATCCTGAATGTCGGCCAGGGTCTGCTCAAAGTCTGCCACCGGTCCGGTGTTGCTATTGAGAATGTTGACAAAACTATCAGTGATACCATTGAGGGTCTTTGCCGTCTCCGCCATCTCTGAAAGAGTGCTGGCAAGCGGTTGTCCGAGCGAGCCTTTTCCGGTGTTCAGATCGTTCATGAAGACGCCCATGGAGTCTGCTGCGTTCCCAATATGCTCGGTCATATTCTGGAGGCTTCCGGAATCAATGAATTCCTTGGCCGCGAGGAGTGTGCCGTTGACGTTCTCAGCCGTATTGAGGGCCTCGAATGCTTCCAGGGACTTGTTGATGTTGACGATCATCGTGTTCAAATTCTGACTCAGTTCCTCGAACTGAATTTTGCTGATATCATCGATGATTTTCAGGCTCTGGTCGGTGACGTCGGAAATGACCGAGGGCGTTGAGGGGATGAAATGAAGACTACCATTGATGATTTTAGGATCGGTGGCTTCTCCCTCCTTCGGACGAAAATCCAGATCGATGTAGAGCTGTCCGGTGACCATGCTACTGTTTTCCAGCTTGGCGGTCAGCCCATCCCGTATCGCGTGTTGGTAATTGTCCGGTTCGGAAATGTCGACGGGAACCCCCAGCTTATTCTGGATTCGGCTGATATCGATCTCGTAAATGACTGGAATCCCGATCTCGGTCTCGGATTCTCCCAGGCTGAGCCGGATGTCGATGACCTGACCAATCTCTACTCCGCGAAAGCGGACGAGAGAGCCTTTGTTCAGGCCCCGAACGGATTCATTAAAAAATGAGACGAACTTCGACCTCTTTTCGAAGACGTCGGCGAGTCCGAAATAGAACAAGCTTCCTACGAAGAGTGCGAAGGCGGCTACGAGGAAAAGTCCGATTCGTAACTTTAAAGTGCGTTGATTCATGAGACGGTGGCTCCTCCGGGTTTGCGACGGTTGAGGAAATCACGGATTTCCTCGTGGGCTGAAGATGTTTTCATTTGTTTGGGATCGCCCACTTCGGTTTGTCGCCGAGTGCGGGCATTGAGAAAGACGGCGCGATTGGCCAGTGTAAATATGCTTTCCAACTCGTGGGAGACGATGACGATGGTCGTCCCAAGGCTCCGGTTGAGTTCGAGAATCGTTTCATCGAGCTGCCGCGAGGTCAGTGGATCCAGTCCCGCCGAAGGTTCGTCGAAGAAAAGGATCCGCGGGTCGAGAGCCAGTGCGCGGGCCAGTCCAGCCCGTTTCATCATGCCTCCACTGATTTCGTAGGGGTACTTGTCCATCGCGGTGCCCAATTCAACCAGCCCCAGCTTATACTCGGCCAATTCTCGAATATCCTTCTCGGGAAGCTTCGTATGAATGCGGAGCGGAAGCGCGACATTCTCCCGTAGGGTCATCGAGCTGAATAGCGCCCCTCCTTGATAGAGGACACCAGTTTCCCGCAAAATCGAGGCAGTCTGGCGGGGGTCGTCGATGCAAAATTCTTCTTTGCCGTAGTAGATGGACCCCGAGACCGCGGGAATCAACCCAATGAGGGTTTTGAGCAAGGTACTTTTGCCCGATCCGCTGCCTCCCATGATAAAGAAAATCTCCCCTTTTCGAATATCGAGTTGGATCTCCGACATGATAGCTTTCCCACCGTACCCGATGGCGAGCTCTTTGGTGAGGATATCAGGCGACTCTGTTGTTGTCGTAGTCAAATTCCGTAGATGTTAAAGAGAACTGCAAAAACGGCATCGGCCACAATCACCAATACAATGGAAGTGACCACGGAGGAAGTAGCGGCTTGACCCACTGATTCGGCGCTCGATCCCGCTGCCATTCCCCGGTAGCAGCCTGTCAGGGCGATGATTCCCCCGAAGACAATGCTTTTCCCCGTCCCGCTGAGGAAACTCGCCATGCTGATGGAACCAGCGGTCTGTGTCAGGTATTGGGTTGCGGTAATGTCCATGAAGCCGACCGAAACGAGCATCCCGCCAAGAATACCCGAGAGGCTGGCCAAGAATGCCAGAACGGGCATCATGACCGATAGTGTGACCAACCGGGGCAGGACAATAAAATCGAAAGAGGAGATGCCCATGGTCTGCAGGGCGTTGAGCTCGTCGTTGGCTTTCATACTCCCGATCTGAGCGGCAAATGCGGAGCCCGTACGCCCAGCCAGGATCACCCCGGTCATCATGGCGCCCATTTCGCGAAACATCGCGATGGATACGAGGTCGGCCACAAATAGATCCGCACCGAACTTTGACAGTTGGATCGCCCCGACAAAGGCGAGGATGAGGCCGGTTAGAAAACTGATGAGGAATACGATACCGACCGATTGGCCGGTATTTTCCCAGAGGAGGTCCAGCAGATCCGATCGCTGGAAGATGGCCTTCCGGCGAACGAGCCGAACCAAGCTCTGGGCGGTTTCACCCAGAAACACAAAAAGGTCGCAAAGTCTCTTTGCGACCTCAACTCCACGACCCCCGAGTCGAATGAGCCAGGACTCCCGCTCAGTGGGGGTGGATTCCTCAGATTGCTCTCGTACCTCATTCGCTCGGGCGAGGAGCGGTTCGATCGAGTCCGGAAATCCGACCAATTCGGTCGTTTCCTTTCTCGCTCGGAAGTACTCTTGGGCGCGGCTTAACGAGAGGATCAGAGAACTGTCCCAGTGCGTGATGCCGGACCCATCAATCCGGACGAGGCCGTTTGCAGTGGGAAGGTCTTGGTGAGTCCACGGAAATTCAGGAGCTTGATCGTGGATCGTGAACGATCCAGTAAATAAGACGTTCGATTGGCCCTGGATGAGTTCGTGGCGAATTTCCGCTTTTTTTGCAGCGGTTGGAGATTCGTCGCGATTCATATTTATTACGGTGTACTGACGATCATCTTGGCGAAGATCGTCATTAGGATCAGAGCTGCGGGGTAGGCCGTAGCGTAGCTGATTACGGGAACCGGAGACTCGGTTTTGGAGCTGATCACACCCAGTGCAGGTGTAGAAGTCATTGCACCACAGGTTCCCCCCAGAGTTTGTAGAAGATTAAGTTTAAGAAATTTACGGCAAAGAATGTAGGCTAGTATTAGCGGAAGTACGACAATGAGAACACCAGCAGCCAAGAGTGTCCAGCCTTGGGTCATCAAGGTCTCGACGATATTGGCGCCCCCTTTGATCCCTGCCGAGGCGAGAAACAGGGCGAGCCCGAATTCCTGCAAGAGGAGGCGGGTCGGCCGGGGAATGAATCCAGTGATCTTACCGACTTTACCAAAGTGACCGAGAATGAGGCCGACCATCAAGGGTCCGCCTGCGAGGCCGAGTGTGATCGCACTTGATCCGGGGAGAGCAAAGGGCACCATCCCCAGCAAAATTCCCAGTGCGAGCCCGATGGACAGTGAAATGATGTCTGTTTCCCCGATGGTGTTCGGCCGGTGGCCTACCAATTCCGAGAACTGTTGCAAGCGGTCGGGAGGGCCGACGACCGTGATTTGATCTCCGTTTTCAATCTGAGTGTTGCCGCCCGCAGCGAACTCATAGTCGAGCCGGCGGACACGGGTCACAATCACACCGTGCTCCCTCAACGGATTGATCTCTTTGAGGGTGTGCCCGGTGACTTCCTTGGAGGTGACGAGGAGGAGCCTGCGTTCTCTTTCGGCATCGCGCAGGAGAGAGTCTTCACACTCTTCCCCGACGTAGTCGATTGCGATTCTAAGTTCGCGGTTTCGACCCACCAGGTACAGCTTTTGGCCGAGCTCAAAATGGTCTTCGTATTGGTGAGGGACCAGTTGGCTTCCTTTCTGCACGCGTGACACCGTGCAGGACTCGAAGGCATCGAGCCCACTTTCGGCGATTCGCTTACCGACTAGATTTGGGTTTTTGACCTCAACCAAAGCGTTCCGAACCATGTCGTCCTTCTGTTCGTTATCGGAACCACCAAATGCAGACAGGTCGACTTTGAGTATTCGGGGGAGGAGTTGGACAAAAAGAACAACCGCAATCACCCCAAAAGGGTAGGCGATGCCATAGCCGACAACGAGGTTGGACTGTTCGCTGACGGATAGAGCCTCGGTCGCCGCCGCGAGAGCGGGGGTACTCGTCATGGCCCCCGCAAACAGACCGCCCGCGAGATCGAAGGGAATCGAAAACATCCAGGCGACCAAATAGGTCGTCAGAGTGCCAATGACTACGACGACCACTGATAACTTGAGTAGGGAGAGGCCCTCCTTTTTCAGGCTTGAAAAGAAACGGTTACCAGCTCCGACCCCCACGCAGTAGGCGAAAAGAAGGAGGCCGATGGTGCCGCTGCTGTCGGGGACCTTGTATCCAAAATGACCCGCCGCGAGGGCGAGAAAGAGAACCCCGGAGGTTCCCAGGTTAATTCCTTTTACGGTGATCTTTCCCAGCGCCATTCCTGCCCCCAGGAGAAGGAAGAGCAGTAGATAGGGATTTCCCAGAGTTTGATCAATGAATCCAGCTTCAGGCATTGTTTTGTGATCTTGATCTAGCGCAGCCGTTTATGGGATGCAATCGGGAAAGATCGAGGATTGCAGAATGAGTTTCATCTACTTGCACCATTAGCCCTAGTTATAGTATGATAACGAAAGTCTCCCCATGAATATTCAACTGATCATCCTCGTCTTTGAAATCTGTTTTGCCATTTTTCTTTTTGGTTTCGGACTTCGCTTTGTGTTCTACGATGAAGACGGTCCCAATATGGACTACTTCTACAAACGTTTTTTCAGTGGGAGAGTCCGCAAGAAGCATGCCGAGTTTACCCGAATGGTAGGATTCATTTTCCTGGCGATCTCGTTCGTTTATCTGGGACTTCTGATTTGGAATGACTTCTCTCCGGTGACTCTTTTGATACTCGGTGACTGATTCGGCATCTTTTCAGCCCCTGCGAAAAATCATTCACGTGGACATGGATTGTTTCTATGCCGCGGTGGAGATGAGGGACCATCCCGAGCTGAGGGATGTCGCGTTGGCGGTAGGCGGTACGGGCCGCCGTGGGGTTGTCTGCACTTGTAACTATAAGGCGCGCTCATTCGGGGTGCGGTCGGCGATGCCGAACTTCATGGCCCTGCAAAGATGTCCGGAGCTGGTCTTCGTGCGGCCGCGGTTCGATCGCTATCGCGAGATTTCCCAGGGGATTCGCGAGATTTTCTATTCGTATACCCGTCTGGTTGAACCTCTGTCACTGGACGAAGCCTACCTGGATGTCTCGGACCTCGGCCGCCCCGCGACCGAGATCGCCACCGAGATTCGGAAACGTATTCGTCGAGAATTCCGGCTCCCGTGTTCGGCCGGTATCGCTACCAATAAACTGTTGGCAAAGATCGCAAGTGATTGGCGGAAGCCCAATGGCCAATTCGTTGTGCGGCCGTCGGCGGTCGATGCATTCATGGAGGACCTACCGGTGCGTCGTCTGTGGGGAGTGGGTCGCCGCGCGGAGGAGAAACTGGAACGAATGGGCTGTCGGACCTGCCGCGATTTGAGGGCGAAGAGTCTTCGTAGTTTGGAGGAGGCTTTCGGGAAGTTCGGTGTCGAGCTCTATGCCCAATGCCGCGGGCAGGATGATCGCGCAGTTCAACCCTCGCGTATTCGAAAGTCCTTGAGCAACGAGCGTACCTATTCCGATGAGGTCTCGACGGAGGGAGATTTGGTGGACCGGGTGGGGGATCTCTACGAGGAGCTGTTGGCCGATTTAGCGAGCCGTCCCGAATTGCGAGACCGAATCGCGGGTCCGATGGTGAAGGTGAAATTCAGTGACTTTTCTCAAACGACGATCAGTCGATCCGGGGCGGGATGGGGACTGCCCGTTTACGTGGAGCTCGCGAAAGAAGCGTTCGGGCGGAAAGAGCTGGGAGCTCGACTCATCGGGGTTGGAGTCCGATTCGCTGAATCCGGGGGCGGGGTCGAACAATTGCTACTGCCGTTCCCCGTGGGGAGCCGCGTTGAATAACAACCTTTCTGAAAAAAGCCTAGCGCGAAGCGAATCAGGATTCTTCGAATTTCTTTTCGAAGAGAGCACTCATTTCCTTTTGGAACTCGGAGGGATCGCTTCCTTCCGTAGAAAAGGTGAGCACGGAGCCGGGGCCAGCCGCCAGCATCATCAGTCCCATGATACTCTTCCCGTTGACCTTCTCGCCGTCTTTTTCGACCCAGACATCACCGGAGAAGCGATTCGCGATCCGAACAATCATCGCAGCGGGACGCGCGTGAATGCCCATTTTGTTGGAAACGGTGAGGGGGAAGGAGTTGGCGTTGTCGGTGCCGCTAATGGATGAGTCTGCTGCCATTGAAGGAGTCAATTTGGATTTGATTGGGATGTAACGGGCTTCGGCGGAGTTTGGCAATGAATTTTCCTGCTCCTTCTCCGGATCGCCTATTGAGGGGCGGGAAGAGGCTCGTCCGGGTCGACGGTTATGGCCAGTAATTCTGTCTCGAGAAATTCACGGGCTTCTTTCTCGGTGGGGACTGCGGCCAAACGCTCGAAGGGAATGATTCGGAGGCGGACGTCTATGCGGCTAAACGGTTTCGGGAGGTAAAATCGGTCCCAGGACTTGAAGCGCCAGGCACGGTGGAAAGTTGCACCGGTGAGGAGGATGGGCGATTCCGCCTGGGTGGCGAGAAAGACCGCTCCGGGACGCAGGTGGTAGCGGGGACCGCGTGAACCGTCGGGGGTGAGGCATAGATCCTGGTCGCCATGTTTGTGGACGGCGAGCATCTCTCGAGCCGCGCTCACTCCCCGAGTATGGGCCGAGCCGCGAATAATCGTGACGCCGAGTTGATGGAATACTGCCGCCGGCCAGGCGCCGTCTCGACTGGTGCTGGCGATGGCGGACATCTTGTACGGCCGTTTGAAGGCTTTCTTTCCTACCGCAGCCAAAAAGATATGATTGTGCCAGAAAAGGATGATCGCTGGCTTCTTAAGAGCTTTTGCCCGGGTCAGGTCCTCGGGGTCGATTTTGAACCGCAGGGTGGCAGCCCACAGCCTGATCAGCAACATGGCCGGGATGAGGAAGAGACGCCTGCGAAAGGACGGGTTGAATATGGGGACATCGGTGCCCCCGAACCTCTCGGTGTGTGTTTGCTCAGTCAAAGCTCCGGTACTTTCCGTTGTTCTTTGTAGCGATGCGACTGAATCCTTTGCGATCCTCTTCATCTACAGCAAAGCCGATGGTATGGATCCTCGCTTCTTCGGCGAGTTGGTCTTGGCGGTCTTCGATGCGATCTTCCAGTTCGCTCCACGGTACATTCTCGTGTGATCCGCGCCCCCCTGGGGTTCTTTGATAGCTCCCGTCGGATAGGAGAAAAATTACTTCGGGCTGCATGTCGAAGGCGGCTTCCATCACGGCCGCCACTCCGTCCTCCCCATTGTACTTGCTTCCACTGAGGTAGCCCGAGGTGGTGAACTCGTCTTCGATCCAGCGGATCGCTTTCTCTTTGTTGCTCTGGGTCGCAGGAATGAGGGCGCTTTCAAATAGCTGGTATTGCCGCGAATGCTGGATCATCCCAAAGAGGGTGTTCGCATTCAGTTCCTCGATCAGCTGGATCGTCTCCTTTTTGATTTCGCTCATCGGAATCCCAGACGACTCCATAGCGTTGACAACCGAACCGGATATATCGAACACGATGAGTACGCGGCTTGCATTGTCGTTGATGCCTAGGAACGAAATGGATGAGGCTTCGCCGGCGAGGCCCTGCATCATTCCCCCTATGCCCGAGTTTCCAAATAGGGCATTGCCCATAGGGCTGGGAGTGTCGGGAATCACGGGGGTGAATTCCATCTGCGGCATCTCGGGGAGCTCCGGCAGGTGTGTCGGCATCATTTTTGCCACCTGGATCTTCTCCATCTGCAAGGGTGATTTTGCCGCTTGCTGAAACTCTGCCACCGCCATCTTGTGCTCGAGCTTTCGCTGAGGGAGGTAGATGGACTTCTTCGCGCTGAATTGTGGATCCTCTTTACCTGATGGAACCAGCACCACTACGAAAACGGTGAGGAGGAGTAAGACGACCTGGATTGCGATAGCGAGAAACAGTGGGCCCACCAGTTTCTTCTTTCCCTGTTGCTTTTGGTCCGTTGCAAATTCCTCCAGTTTCGAGCCAGTCATATAGGGAGAAAGGGTTAGGACGGCGGTTTTCAGATTGCGATCCAAATCCCTTCTTTGTTCCGCAATATTTTTTTTTCTCATTTTCTTTGAAGAAGGGCTTGACTCAAACGAATCCAGAAACAACGTCATTCTCTTTCCCTTTGGGGTAGTAGCTCAGTTGGTTAGAGCGCCGGCCTGTCACGCCGGAGGCCGCGGGTTCGAGTCCCGTCTATCCCGCCACTCTATGGAGAGTGGCGGTCGTCTCCGGAGGCCTTCAAAAATCACCAACTGCGATCCATTCGTTAGTGAGTGTTCACTGTATCGCAGTAGCGAGCTAATGCCCTTTGAGCGCAGTCGTTCGGATAGGAGGGAGCTTTCAATCGAACCAGGATATTCCTGTGGGTTCGCTTGGATTTTTCCGTCGAGATGTTCTGGCGAAACGTTCCGCGACAATCCCGTCCGAACTAGAGGGGAGCGCCAATCCTTCTGCGCGGTCGTCGGTATTTCCGACAATACCTCAGTCGGATGGTTTATGAGTTGATTGTGAGGACGAGAGCCCCCACCGCTGACAGGAGGCTCAATAGGGTGATTCCCCACAGTATTTTTTGCCGGGAGGCGAGGGTTCTGACCGCTTCGAACAATTGATTATTTTGATCGGAGAGGGCCTTGATCAATTCACCCTGTTCTTCGAGGAGCTGTGCCATGTCTTTGACGGCCTCTTCCTTTGAACCTCCATTTCTCAGTTTGCTCACGATTACTTTTCCCTTCTCAATCGCGCTGGGTGCCTTGTCAATGACCAGCCCCCAGGGGACTTTAGTGAGGATTGCTGCAATGTTCATGCTCTAGTGGCTCCTGGTTGGATTGGGAAACCCATTCCTGTCTCCATCGGTGGGATTCTAAGTACTCTGTTCCAAGTCATCAAATTTTGCCTTCATGGTGGGATTGCCATGGGTGAGCCTTTTGATGGTGACGTCCTGGGCTTTGTCGTTGGCTAGGCGGAGGTTGCGGTCGGTGCCGAGGAGGGCGTCTTTGGTCTTCTGGAGGTGGTTGATGGACTTGTCGATTTCGTCGATGGCGGTTTGGAATTTGCGGGAGGCGAGGTCGTAGTTGCGGGCGAAGCCGTCTTTGAATTTTTCCAGTTTATCCTCGAAGTTGGTGACGTCGATACTCTGGGATTTGACCAGGGCGAGTTCGGCTTTGTATTGCAGCGAGCTCAGGGCGGCGTTGCGCAGGAGGGTGATCATCGGGATGAAGAATTGGGGCCGGATGATGTACATTTTGGGATAGCGGTAGGAGACGTCGACGATGCCGGTGTTGTAGAGTTCGCTCTCCGGTTCGAGGAGGGAGACGAGGACCGCGAATTCGCAGCCTTTTTCCGTGCGATCCTTGTCGAGTTCCTTGAGGAAATCTTCGTTTTTCTTCTTGGTTGCAGTGGTGTCGCTCTCGTTTTTCATCTCGAACATGATGGAGACGATCTCGTTGCCGTCATCGTCACTATCACGGAAGATGTAGTCCCCTTTACTGCCGGTTCTCGCGTCGTTGTCCTTCTCGAAATAGGCCTTGGTGAAGGCGGTGGGGCGGAGGCGGTTGAACTCGGTCTCGCAGTGCTGTTCCAGTGTCTCGCCGACCATCTTGGTTGAGAGTTTGGCTTTCATGTCGCGCAGGCGCTCGATTGCCTCGTCGCGGTCTTTGATCTGGGTTTCGTAACGCTCTTTGAGAGCCCTCTCCGTGAGTTGATTTTGGAGTCCTGCCTGCTTGAGGTCGCTTTGCAGCTCGTTGCGTTCTTCAATTACTTTTTCGAGGGCCTCCTTAATAGCGAGCTTCTGGTTGACCTCGGTGGAGTCCAGCTTGGCCCTGAGTTCCTGAATCTCGGCATCCTTCTTGATGGAGGCTTCCTGGAGGTCCTTGGCCCTTTTGATCTCAGCCATCTCCGTGGCGGATTTTGTTTCCTGACGGGCTTGTTCGAGTTCTGCGGCGAGTTTATCGCGCTGTTTCTCAACGGATGACAATGCCTCGGCAACTGCTAGCTTGCGGGCCTCCTCTCCGCGTTCCAAGCGGGCCTTCAGCTCTTGGATCTCTGTCTCTTTGGCGGCCGCTGATTTCTGCATTTCCCCTGCAGCTTTTTCTTTGGCGAGCTCGACGGCGTTGTGCTTGTCCTTTTCGGCGAGCTCGAGTCGCTCGTGCAGTTGTTTCTCGAAGTCGCTGTCTCGAACCTGTTTTAGAATGTCGGCGTATCCCGCTTCATCGATCTTGAATGCTTTGTTGCAGTGAGGGCAGATTATGTCGTTCATGGATTCTGATGTCGTCTAGTTGTCGTCGATTTCCGCGGTGCCGAGGTTGACTGTGAGAAACGGAGTCGAATTGCTATAAATTGCAAAATAGGGGACTCCCCGGGTGGATGTATCGTTCGGAGAGGGCGGGAGCATGTGGTGACGTTTTGTTGGTTCGGAGCATAGGGCGTGTCATAGGGGTGTAAAGGGAGATTGAGTGAAATCCAGGCGATTGCCGTCCTCTGGCTAAGAATGTCTCCAGTCGTTTTTCATGGGGGCGGCGGCTGTACCGTTGCGGATCGTCGCTAGAGGAATCTCCATTTCGAAAAACTCTCGTCATTTTTCGGAGATCGGTGATTGAATGGCTGTATCGGTCACTCTTTATGCTCAAAGAGTATTTTTCGTTTTGAATAGAATTAAGAATTTGTCAGTCCCAATTTCATTTCGGCGGTTAGTCGTCTTGGGTGGGGCGGTCTGTGGTGTGGCTGTTCTTCTTCTTGGGTGTAAGAAGGTGGTGACTCATACCGATGAGGTCGAGGTTACCACTTGGCAGCATCCTGAGGAAACCCGGCTCGGCCATTTTTTTACTCCTCCTGAGCATGCGGAGGAAGGGGAATCCGGGGTATATTTGATTCCTGATTCCCGTAGGGCCTTCCGTGCCCGGTACTCGTTGGCTAGCGAGGCGGAGAAGACCATCGACCTTCAATATTACCTTTGGCAGGAGGACACCACTGGGCATCTCTTGCTCTATCGTGTCTTGGAGGAGGCGGATCGAGGGGTGAAGGTACGTATTCTTCTGGATGACATCTATCACACGGGCCGCGATCAGCTGTATGCGGATGTGGATGCGCATCCTAATGTGGAGGTGCGCCTTTTTAATCCGATAGCGAACCGGGGGATCCTGCGGAACTTCGGGTTCATCGCGAATACCCGGCGCTACAATCATCGGATGCACAATAAGATATTCTTGATCGACGGCGCGGCGGCAATCCTCGGTGGGCGCAATATCGGTGATGAATACTTCGCCATTGATCCCAAGCTGAACTTCGATGACTTGGACGCTTTGGTGGTTGGACCGGCCGCTCAAGAGGCCGGGGAGGCGTTTGACCTTTTCTGGAACGCAGAGGCCTCAGTCCCGATTTCCAATTTGATCAAGTATCGCCCAACCTCCGATTCTGTGTCGGCAATGCGGCATCGGTTGAGGTTCGAACTCGATAGTGTGATCGATGACGTGCCTTACGACATTCCCGTGCAAGCAAACAAGGTGTGGGAAGAGCTCGAGCGGGTCCGGAATGCTATGGTATGGGCCGAGGCCGAAGTAATTGTCGATGTGCCCGAACGGTACGTGGAGAAGGGTGAATCGAAAATTTATGAGTTTCTGGCCGAAGTTCACCCTTCCGTAGAGGACGAATTCTACCTGCAGAGCGCCTATTTATTGCCCGAGGATGATACGATTGAAGCCTTCGGGGAGTTGGTCGATCGCGGGGTGGAGGTGAGCGTAATGACCAATTCTTTGATGTCGAATAACCATCTCTCGGTTCATGGTCATTACCAGAGATCCCGCAGCAAGCTTGTGGATCAGGGCGTCACGCTCTACGAGCTGAGAGTTGATGGCGCGATGATGGATTATTATCGCCAGCGGGAAACCCGGCTGGCCGGTTCGAACTCCGGTCTCCACACCAAAGCGTTTGTGATTGATCGCAAGATCAGCGTGATCGGATCCTACAATATGGACCCTCGATCGAGAGTCTGGAACTCGGAGATCGCCCTAGTCGTTTATGACCCTGTGATTGGGGCCCAACTCCAGGCGATTATGGCGGAGGAAATGCTACCGCGAAATGCGTACCGGATCGAAAAGAATGGAAGAGGTAAGATCCGGTGGAGGACCGAGGCCTATGGGAAAGAGGTCGTGTTTACGACCGAACCCGAGGCCCCGCTGTCGAAGAGACTGATGTCCGAACTCATTTCCTGGATCCCGATCCGTGGGCAATTATAGTGACCCGGACCGCTGCCGGCGAGTGTCGGCGGACACTCGGTTGAGCCACCGCAGGAATTGATCCGCCTATCGGCGTCTGCGGGCAATACAGAGAAACGCGCTACCTGACAGCACAAGCGCGAACGCCGAAGGCTCTGGAATCACCAAAAGCTCTGATTCGCTGAGTGCTGTATTCGAAATTCTCACTTCGTCGACCAATCCCTGAAAGTTGCTCTTGTTGCCGTCATAGGCCCCGATCTGAAGTGCGCCCGACCCCACGTTCAAGTGGTCGATATCGTGGCCGATCGACGATTGGAGGAGAGCCCCACCAGAGGTAAGATCCTGAGTGTAGAAGGTGATGCCACTGGTTTGATCGCTTTGGTCAAAACTGACCCCGACGTAGTAATCGGTGTCCAGGCCGATCGTTAGCCCCGTCTGGAAGATAGAAACATCACTCCCGCCGTCGCTCAAAAGGAGAAAGAGTGCGCCGGCGCTTCCTCCGCCGACACCCGTTGTACCGGCGACCCCCAGCGCAAAGCTGCGGTAGTTGCCACTGGTATACCAGTTACTGGCGATATACTGGGTCGTAGAAGTGGTGGCCTTTCTGTCGATAAACGCCTCGATCGTAAAATCGGATGTGATATTGATCGAGCTTGCATCGGATACAGCGAACCGATCACTCCCGAAAAGAGAGGCCAGGGAGCCGTTGCTCGCGCCAGTCTGTTCGATCGTCGTGGGGAAGGCGCTGCCAGTACCGCTTGCGGGGATCGCCAGTTGGGTCGGAGTCGATCCCAGATTCAAGAGGCCGGATCCAGTGCCCTGACTGTTATCCTGGAAGGCGCCGCTCTCAAACCGGTAGTAGCCAAGGGTAGCAGCGGGAAGTACGGAGCTGCTGCAGATAAGCGCGGCAAGAGAGAGTAGAGGGGGGACTTTCATCGGTTGCGGGTAATGCTTGAGGGGTGGGTTTTGGAAATCTGCTTTCGCAGTAAATCAATTTTTTACGATATTCAGTTCAATGGACAAAGGGCAAGGCAAACATTAGGGCGATCGCTCTAATGAGCTACGAAAGCGCTGGGGAGATCTCTTCTGGTCCTGTTCAGGAGTGCGTTAAATCGGGTAGTTCGCACGATTGGAGAAAAAACTGTAGCCGAAGTTGTTGACTGTTGAATTAGGGGAGTGGTGCTTCTTGCTCGAATTCAAGAAATTGTTCGTTTTGTACGAATCGTCGGCATTATCGGTTCGATGCGCAGGCAATTTCTCTGGGTGGGGGCCATCGGAACGATGGGGAAGAGGAGAGCGTCCTACGGCCGCGGATATGGGATACGGGGATATGGGGATATGGGATAGGGGATACGGGGATATGGGATAGGGGATATGGAGGAACGTTAAACTTTAAACGTTAAACACTAAACTTTTAACGTTGAATTCTGATCGCTAGATCAGCTGCCCTCCGCCCTCCGACCTCCGACCTCTGCCCACTGACCTCTGATCTCCGACCTCTGACCTCCGACCTCTGACCGCCGCCCTCTGACCTCTGCCCTCCGACTACTGTCCTAGTAGATGGGGATACT
>DGMY01000077.1:42219-208675 GCA_002388665.1 Opitutia bacterium UBA4506
GATGGGGAAGAGGAGAGCGTCCTACGGACGCGGATATGGGATATGGGGAGGGATATAGCGGTCTACGGCCGCGGATATGGGTTATGGGATATGGGGATATGGGGATATGGAAGATGGGACAGGGGATAGGAGGAACGTTGAACTTTAAACGTTAAACACTAAACTTTAAACGTTGAATTCTGATCGCTAGATCGCTGATCAGCTGACCTCCGACCTCCGACCTCCGACCTCCGACCTCTGTCCTCCGACCTCCGACCTCCGCCCTCTGACCTCTGACCTCCGCCCTCTGTCCTCCGACCTCCGCCCTCTGACCTCCGACCTCCGCCCTCTGACCTCTGACCACAGGCGGATCTTTGGTTCGGGTCTTGAGTTATTGGAGCTCAATCGGTTAGTTTCCCTTGGGATTTTTATAGGAGTCCCACGAATCCCCAACGAATTCTATCATGTCACAAGGTAAGCCCGTTCAGTTCAACAACACCGTCCTTCGCGACGGCCATCAATCACTCGCTGCGACCCGGATGCGAACCGAACAGATGTTGGACGCTGCGCCGATTCTCGATTCACTGGGGTTTGGAGCCCTGGAGACATGGGGTGGCGCGACGATCGACGCTGGTCTCCGATTTTTGAATGAGTTTCCTTTTGACCGTCTGGATGCGCTCAAGAAGGCCGCGCCAAAGACTCCGCATATGATGCTGTTGCGGGGCCAGAATATCGTCCAGTACCAGAATTTCCCCGACGATGTGGTGGAGGCGTTTGTGCGGACCTCTGCCAAGCACGGGATGGATATCTTCCGTATTTTTGATGCGTTGAATGATCCGCGAAACATGCGCTGTGCGATCGAAGCTGCCAAGAAGGCGGGAAAACAGGCTCACGGTACGATCTGCTACACTACGAGTCCCGTTCACAATGTGGAGTCCTTCATCCGACTTGGGGAAGAACTCACTGCGATGGGTTGTGATGCGATCGTGATCAAGGATATGGCGGGGCTCATTCCTCCCTACGTCGCTGCCGACATTATTTCGGGATTAAAGAAGCGGATCGATGTGCCGGTTTGGATTCACACCCATGATACTGCGGGCCTGGGCGCTTCGACCTATCTCGCTTCGATTGAGGCGGGAGTGGATGCCATTGATACGTCGATTGTCCCCTTTGCCAACGGGACGGGCCAGCCGGACACCGTTCGAATGATGGCTCTCCTCGCCGGCAGTTCCCGGAAGCCGGATTTTGATTCGGATGATAAAATGGCGAAGCTGACTGAACTGCGGGCTCATTTTGAAGAGATCTACAAGGACCTCTCTGACTTCACGAGTCACAAGAACGAGGTGGTGGATAGCGATACGCTGCTCTACCAGGTTCCCGGTGGGATGCTCAGCAATTTTCGAAATCAGCTCAAAGAACAGAAGATGGAGGACAAGTTCGATGAGGTCTTCGCTGAGATCCCGGTAGTCCGCGAGGCGTTGGGGTGGATCCCCCTGGTCACCCCGACTTCACAGATTGTCGGTGTCCAGGCGATGCTGAACGTGAAGTTCGGCCGTTGGAAAAACTTCTCCCCGCAGGCGATGGATATTGCTCTTGGGTACTACGGGCAAACCCCGGCTCCGGTTGATCCGGAAGTCCGTGATTTGGCTGCACAGAAGACAGGGAAAGAACCGATTTCTTGCCGACCTGCGGATCTTCAACAGCCGAGAATGGAGGAGTTGGCTAAGGAATTGCGGGAGAAGGGATATCCGGATGACGAGGAGCACTGCGTGATCTACGCGATGTTTCCTCAGGGGATCGAAAATCTCTATAAGGCGAAGGAGGAAACGAAATCTTCGCCGGTCGCCAGCTCAGCTGCGGCACCCTCGACCGCCACTGGAGAGATGGCCCGCTATACTCGCATGCGCATTCAGTTCGCTGGAAAAAGCCACGAGGTGAGTGTGGAAGAGATGTGAGATCCTGCAACCGGCTAGTGGTTGCGCTTCGTCTCCTGTGAGGAGGGCGAGCTGCCCCGTACCTTAGTCGATGGATGGACCGCCGCTGATTCGACGGTAGGCCGCGATGACTTCATCCGCAGAGATGGCTTCCATCGTTCCGCCACCGGTAGGTGTAGCGTCGGTGGCTTGTACGATCTCGAGTGGAGAATCAAAAATTGGGCGGGTGCGTACTGGGTTTGTGGGGCCGAACAGGACAATTCCGGGGCACCCGAGAGCATTGGCCAAGTGCATACCGCCGGAATCATTTCCGATGGCGAGGCTGCAGCTACGAATTCGCTCCCCCAGTTCTGCCAAATTGGTTTGCCCAGCCATGTCGACGAGTCGGTCAGTGGCGACCTCTTTTAGAATTCTCTGTGTGATCTCGCGGTCGCCGCTGGTTCCAAAGAGTTCAATGGTAGATTCTGGGTCGATTTGGATCAGTTTTTGGCAGAGTTCCACCCAGCGTTCGGCGGGCCAGCGTTTTTCTGGAGAATTTTCCGAGCCGCAGAAGAGAGCGATCGACTTTGGATTCGAGTCACTGGCCGACGAGGGAACCGGGGAAAAGTCAGGTTCTTCGACCAAACCAAAATGCTGGAGAAAGCGGTTCCACAGCTCGGACTGGTGAATGGATGCCTCGTCAAGATCCTCGGGGATCTCCCACGAATGGGTGAGGAGGGGGCGAGGCTTCTTAGGGCGGGCGATACCGAACCGCTGGTCAGCACGAGTGGTGTGCATCTCTTTATCGCCTCGGAATGAATTGGTGAAGAGAATGGCGGTGTCCGGATAATCGTGGTAGCTGTCTTTGAGCAACTGCTTACCGTCTGGAGTGCGGCTGTCGGCCGGGAGATGGGCGTCGCAGGGAATTTGCAACAGATCGATCAGAGTCGCGAACTGTGGGCGGTACACTAGCGTGATACGAGCGTCGGGCCGAGCCTTCTGGATAGCGCGGATCAGCGGGGTGACCATGACAATATCGCCGAGCCAATTGGGGAGTCGGAGGTAGATTCGGTCTGACCGCATCTTGTCTGCGGGAATTGGGTAATAGTCAGATGAGATGCCTCGCTTCTGCTCAAGTCTTAGCCGCTTCTCGGGACGGCGCTGGGTTTTCCAACGGCGGTGCATCCAAAGCCAGTTCGTCTTCCAGTCAGGAGAGTTGTAAAGATGGTCGGTGAGCCATTCGGCGAAAAGGACGGACGGTTCCCGGTCGCGATCTTTTGGGATTCCCATGTGGAGGACTCCTCGGAAGAATCCGGTTCGCTCAATGTAGACAAATGCCAATTGGACCGGGAATTTTCGAACCAGGAGATCCGGAAATGGTGAAAGGGAGGCGGTTCGTCCCGCGACGCGGCCGAGGATACCGGAATCACCTGCGCTTTGGTCTGCGAGGATAGCGAGGTGGCCGCAGGCGCGGAGGTGGCCGATAGCAGATTCGAGCCCGCCTCGGCGCGATAGAAGCTTCAGCCCCCCACGTTCTCGGGTTTGCTTAATATAGTCGTCCAGCTTGGGATTGTCCATCGGCCGGAAAATTGCCGCCGCCTTTTTGGCGGGTAGCCCGAGGAGGTTCGGGGTGAAGATGACCAATTCGTTCAAATAGTTGTGGGGGAGGAGAATGAGCATCGGGTTGTCGCCGGCAACCTCGCGGTAGTTCTTCTCGAAGTCCTTACCAAATTTGAGATGCTTCTTGATGGTCTCGGTATCGTACTTAGGGGAGGCGAGGGCAAACAGACCCATCTCAATCGTCAACTTGCAGTTCTTTCGGGTGAGTTTCTTCAGTTCCGGCTCGCGGAGGTCTGGATAGACATGGGCGAGGTTGGAGAGAACGATCCGCCGTTTCGATGGAATGCTGTAGAGCACATTCCCCAACGCCCAACAAATCATCCGCAGGATAAACTCCGGCAGAATACGAACAAGAAATGAGAGGAACCGAACTAGGAGGAACATTGCGGCAATCCAAGCCGATACGGTGGGCCTCTCCAATCTAATTCTTTTTCTGAATCACTGGTTCTCCCAGCCTTTGGATCCAGTTTCGAATGGGGCAGTGCCGGATGGACTGGCGCGGCTGAACCGCTACCCAGTGTCATCTTCTGCGTTGCCGAATTTCTGTCCCATGCTCAACGTAGGTGGCTTCGTGCGGATACTCATTATAAAGCCCTCATCGTTTGGAGATATCATCCATGGTCTGTTAGTTGCGGAACGCCTGCGCTCGCAGATTCCCGGAGTTCAGATCGATTGGGTGGCGCGAGACATCTTTGCGGGGCTTGTCGAAGCATCAGGCCTAGTCGATCGTGTCTTGCTATTTAAGAGAAGCCCAGGGGGATTCGTGCGGGTATGCCGCGAAATCCGCCAGGAAACCTATGATGTTGTTTTGGATATGCAGGGACTGGCGCGCAGTGGGATCATGACCTTCTCGGCCAAGGCGAAGGTAAAGCTGGGGCGGTTTGATGCACGCGAGGGATCTCGGTTCTTTTATAAGGTCAGTATTCCAAAACCTCCAGGCCCAGGGCCCTACCATGCGGTTGAGATTTTGCGACAATTTCAACGAAGTATGGGCCTATACGATCTCGACCCGGTCGCCTTGGATTTTGCGAAGAGCGCAGCGGTGCCGGGGTCCCCTCCGGAGGGGGCGATATTGTTGTTTCCCGAAAGCCGGCGCGCTGAGAAGGAGTGGAGTGGCTTCGGTGAGTTGGCGAAGCGGTTGGCAGCCAAGTATCCTGACCGGACGATTGGATGGTTGGGAACGGGGGACGGTCCGATGGGGTCATCCGGCCAGATGCCTGGCAACGTGGTGGATTATCGAGGGAAAGTGCCGTTGGCCTCTCTGCCAGCTGCGATGAGAAACGCTTCCTGCATTGTGGCAAATGACAGTGGTCCAATGCACCTGGCCGCAGCGATGGGCAGGCCTGTCATTGCGGTGTTCGGGCCAACGGATCCGAGGCAATACGGGCCTTACCCCGAGAATTGTTCTACCAATGTTTCGATTCGCGGGGAAGGCGGGGACCTATCGAACGTGTCGGTCGAGGAAGTTGAGGAATCGATCCAGAATCTATTGGTGTAGGGACACTTGCCGATTCGGATGGCGGTCGCTGGCGACCTTTTGGGGTCTTCGCCGCTTCGGAGTCTCAGGCACCATTCCCAGTTCCGAATCGGCGCTAGATCCAGCCCTTGCGGCGGAAGTAGACAAACGGCACAATGGCGCTAAAGATCATGAGACCGAGGGCAAACGGATAGCCCCACTCTTGGTGCAGCTCCGGCATCACGTTGAAATTCATCCCGTAGATACTGGCCACAACGGTTGGAGGCAGGAATATGACCGCGGCGATCGAAAAGATTTTGATGACCTGATTTTGCTCGATGTTGATGAGCCCTAGGATGGCGTCGAGGAGGAAGGCGACCTTGCTGGTTAGATAATTTGCGTGATCGCTGAGGGACTGAATATCCCGGCCAATTCCTTTTACATGGGGCACCAGTGAATCGAGGCCCAAATTTTTGATGGATTCGAGAAAGTAAACGATGATCCGGTTGATGGTCATCAAGCTCTCCCGTGTCTTGGCCACGATTTCCCCGTTTTGCCCGGTTCGGCGGAGAAGTTCCTTGAGGAATTCGCTGTGCTGGTTGGCCTTTCGTCCTCCGGAGTTGCTTTGGAAAATCTCGCTGGACAGGCGGTCACATTCGGCCCCAACCCGCTCCAGAATATCGGCCAAGCGATCAACGAGGCTATCGATGAGTCCGCTAAGTGCATGGGCCGGCGTCGTGCGCGTTCCGGGGCGCCGGGGCAGGTTCTGGATGAACTGACGGAATGGTTGATTGTCGACGAATCGCATCGTCACGAGGATGTTTTTACCCAGAACGAAGGTAACCGGTGTGGTATGGATGCCGCCGGGCTCATCGCTGTTGGAGAGTACCGTCGCGGTCATGAAGAGGGCATGGTCCTCGACGTAGAGTCGACTGGTCGATTCGATCTCCTCCATCTCGGGTCGGGTCGGTAGATCGAGGCTCAGTCTGAAATTCCATAGCTCAATCTCACTCTCAGTGGGCTTGAACAGGTCAATCCAGAGCTGCTGTTTGTCCAGATTGGCGGGATCAAACTCCTGATTGTCGATCGTATTTCCGGTCGAAAGATCGTAGATCGTAAACATTACTTGGGATGCAAAACGATGCAGAGCTTTGCAACGAGACTAAAAGTTGTTAAACCGGAAAAATGGAATGGAAAAAAGTCCGAGAATTTGAAGACATTTTATACCACAAGATGGAAGGCATCGCGAAGGTGACCATCAATCGCCCGGAGAGGCGAAATGCCTTTCGCCCGAAGACGGTGCAGGAGATGTACGAGGCCTTTCTCGACGCACGTGAGGATCCGACCATTGGTGTTATCCTCCTCACAGGTGCGGGGCCGCATACCGACGGAAAGTACGCATTTTGTTCAGGTGGTGATCAGAAGATTCGCGGTCAGGCCGGATATGTGGATGAGGGGGGCGTTCCGCGTCTGAACGTGTTGGACCTACAGAAGCTGATCCGCTCCATTCCAAAGGTCGTGATTGCTCTCGTTTCGGGCTACGCAATCGGGGGAGGCCATGTTCTACATGTCGTCTGCGATATGACGATCGCGGCGGACAACGCTATTTTTGGTCAGACGGGGCCCATGGTCGGTAGCTTTGACGGGGGATTCGGTGCGAGTTATCTAGCCCGCATTGTCGGTCAGAAAAAGGCCCGCGAGATTTGGTACCTCTGTCGCCAGTATAATGCTGAAGAGGCGATGGAGATGGGGCTGGTCAATAAGGTGGTTCCCATCGATGAGTTGGAAGCCGAGGGCGTCCAGTGGGGTCGTGAAATTATGGAGAAAAGTCCGCTGGCGATCCGGAGCCTTAAGTCCGCATTCAATGCGGAGCTCGACGGGCAGATGGGGATTCAAGAGCTCTCCGGAAACGCAACGTTGCTCTATTATCTCAGCGAGGAGGGATCCGAAGGGAAGAATGCCTTTTTGGAGAAGCGGAAGCCCGATTTCTCTAAGTTTCCTTGGTTGCCGTAACCAGAACGGCGAGGGTACTCATCCTCGCTGGAGTCGGTTCCGCGTGACACCTGTACTGACCCTTCCCGATATTGGACCGAAGAGCGAATTTTAGGATCCGGGGCGTCGCCGGAGGAAGTACTGGAGAGCAAAGATTGCGATGAGGGCGGGAACGATCAGAATGTTGAGAAGGATGAGTGTGCGGTCGAGGCGACGGATTTCTTCGCGAAGTTCTTTCCGAATCTCACGCTGTTCGCGGCGAAGCTGTACTTCTTTCTCGCGAAAGGCCTGGAGGCGCTGAGCGATCTCCTCTCTGGATTCCGCGTCGATCTCTTGATCGTCCGGGTTGCTTTCCAAATTCTGAATGTCGTTGCGAACCGAATAGAGTTCGTCTTCCAATTGCTCGAGTTGCTTGTCGTAGGCGACGCGGGCCTTTGCTGCCAATTCTTCGACTCGCAGAAATGGACGGGAGACCGTGCCTTTTCCACGCAATTCTACCAGTTGGTTTCCACCGGTTAGCAGTTCAAATAAATTCACCGCGAGCGCTAGGTTGTCATTCGAACGTCGAGTCGACTGTTGACTGAGGTACTGAACTCTTTCTGTGCCGAATCGATCGGTAAAGATGTCGGTGTCGGTAACGAGAACCAAGTTGGACTCTGTTGCTGATTCTTTGAGCGAAGGATTCGCCTCTTCGGTCAACTCCTTGATCCAATCATCTTGTGCGCTCTTAGAGGGGAGTCCATCGGGGAAGGCAGAGGGGAAGACCCCTTGGATGAGTGCTGCGATCAACTCCGAACGACCATCCGGAGTAATTTGGGCAGGTAGGTCGGAGACCGAGGTCATGGATACGGAGGATGCCATCATCTCCCCGCTTTGGGAGGAGGTTTCGAGAATGGGAGTGACTCTAAGGTCGGGATTCTCGACCCGGAAAGTGCCGGCTTCAACCAGAAGGATTTCACTGAGGCCAGTGGTGGCAATGGTCGGGCTTTGCGGGTCTCGGATTGTCAACCAGAGTGGGTGGGGGAGTTCAGGTTCGTCAGCTGAGACCCGGATGGTGGTGGCGAGTTCGAAATCGCCCGCGACCCGCCGGGGGTTGTATTTGATTCCCCACCCTGAGAGGAGTTGGGGGAGGTCCGATTGGGTGGGACCGCCGAGCCCGTTTAGAGAGTTGGGGTTTTTATGAGTCAGCCGGGTCTCCCTGGAGGAGGGGTCCAAGGCGACGAGGAGCGGCCCGCCGTTGAGAAAATATTGATCGATCGAGAGAGAGAGTTCATCGGAGATGCCGCGGGGGTGAATCAGGGCGAGTAAGTCCAGGTCGGAGGGGACTTCACCTCGGGGTGAAACAGGAACTACGTCGTAAATTCGCTTGAGCTCCTGGATGAGGATCGAGTCGGATTTTGCACGAATCCCTTTGATTAGGTCGGCCTTATTGCCCCAGAGGTCCAATGAAGAAAGGATCCCCACTTTGGGCTTTTGCGGGTTGCTCAGGTCGAGGATCAATCGAGACAGATCGTATTCGAGGGCGGATTCGCGTGCGGGGAGGAAGAACGGAATGATGCGTTGGCCGTCCTCACTGCGTGCGACGAGCCCGAAGTAGAGAATCTCTCCGTTGACGAGTCGTTGTCCGGAAAGTCCGGCGGCGACAGCCTGCTCTTCTTCGGCGGTATCGGGGGCCGGGTCGACGAAAGCGACTGAGATCTTCTCAGGTGCGGCTTCTTCGAATTGCCGGAGCATGGCTCGCACTCGCTGGGCGAAGTTTCGAATGCGGACGGGTATGTTCTCTACGGAAGGTGTGTAGTAGAGGGTAAACTCGACTGGCGTTTCGATCTGGTTGAGGATCTCACGACTGGGTGTTGAGACGGTGTACAGTCCCTTGGCGGTCCAGTCCATTCGCCACGATACCCGCTCTGCCAGGAACGTCAGAACGAGGGGAGCGATCAGGCAAATGAGTGAAAGGAGTAGTTTGCGTGCGAGGTTCATCGGTGGAGGACGACCCGGTTGAAACAGAGGGCAAAAATGGAGATGGATACAAAATAGACGAGATCGGCGAAAGCGACGATACCGTCTACCATGGGATTAAATCGCGGAAGAACGCCGAAACTAGCGAGGAAGTCGACGAGGGGAACCGGGAAATTGAGAGAGAGTAGTAGATCGCCGAATACATTCCATCCGAGAAGGACGAGTAGTAGGCAGCACATCAGTCCGAGGACGAAGCTGATGACCGAGTTTGCTGTAAGGGAGGAGCAGGCTGAGCAAATACCGAGGAAGGCACCCGCCACCAGAAAGGCGCCGAGGTAGCCACTGGCGACTGTCCCCCAGTCCGGATCTCCCAGGTAGGCCACGGTAAGAGGCATACCCGCAGTCAGCAGGAGAGCGAGTCCGATGAAAAGCCATCCCGCTAGAAATTTGGCAAGGACGGCCTGCCCGAGTGAGACCGGATAAGTCAAGAGGAGTTCGAGGGTCCCTGATTTCTTTTCCTCTGACCAAAGCCGCATTCCCACTGCGGGGATGAGGAATAAATAGATCCAGGGGATAAATCGGAAGAATATCCGAAGGCTCGCGTCGTTGCTCTCGAAAAAATTTCCCAAGAACCAGGGGACGCCGACGCTGGCTATGAGGAAAACCGAGAGGAATACCCATGCGACGGGTGTACGAAAATAGCCGAAAAATTCTCTTAGAAAAATCGCTCTCATCCTTGCTCCTCAATGAATTTGGATTGTGGGCGGGTTAACTCCTGGAAGACTTCCTCGAGACGTGGGATGACCGGAGCGACCTCAAGGAGTGCCAATCCGGCATCCTTTGACACTGCGAGTACTGCGTCGCTTACGTTCCGTTTGTCGCGCGATCGAAGGAGAAAGTGATCGCCTTGGCGGTCGATCCGCTCGACGAATGGTTCCAGCTTGCCGAAAACGGAGAGGGATCGATCGGCGTCGGCCGGTGCTACACGGATTTTAACGCTGCCAAATAGGGGGTGCCTCTTACGCATGGCTTCGAGAGATTCATCGAGAAGAATCTCTCCCTGGTGAAGGAGGATGACCCGACTGCAGACCGCCTCGAGCTCTTCGAGAATGTGGGTGGAGAGAAGAATGGCCTTCTCGGCTGCCATCTCATTGACGAGGTCTCTGACTTCCTGCTTCTGGTTCGGGTCCAGTCCGTCTGTCGGTTCATCGAGAATCAGGCAGTCCGGATCGTGGATGATGGCCTGGGCCAAGCCAACTCTCTGGCGGTACCCTTTCGAGAGTGTCTCGATGGTCTGGTGCCATACTTTCTCCAGATGGCAGACCTTGCGGACGCGGATCAAATCACCGTCCAACTCCACTGAGCGAATCCTTCGGGCACCAGCGACAAAGCGGAGAAATTCGACCACAGTCATTTCGCCGTACAGGGGGCCGGTCTCGGGAAGATACCCGAAACGTAAACGGGCTTGTATGGGATGCTTTAGGACATCGATCCCGGCGATGCTCGCGCTGCCTTCCGACGGTCGTAGAAATCCGGTCAGCATGCGTAGTGTCGTTGATTTTCCGGCACCATTGGGTCCAATAAACCCAACCACTTCTCCAGGGTTTACGGAGAAGCTGACGTTGCGGACGGCTTGGATCTCGCCAAAGGATTTGCTGAGTCCATTGGCTTCGATTCTGGCTGTAGAGTGGGGAGCAGACATCAGAAAGTTCGTAGCTTGAAAAAAAAATTGAACCTTGGCAACGGTTTCAAAGGCACAATTTTACACCTTTGCGGGCAATTGTAGGTCCCCCGGGGGGGAGGGCGACCTCTCCGGCTGCGTTTGCGTCAGCTCCTGGGAGGAGGTGATTCTAGTATCCTGCCCCAGTCGGATTCGCTGGTTGGGTCATACGGGGAACCAGAAAAGCAGAGAGACCTGGACAAGTAGCGAAACGAGGAGGGCCCAGCCGAAGCTCAAAAACGTTCCTATCATGATGTATTCGGCTGTTTTGCGCTGATCTCCATTTTTAATCTCTCCCAGCCGGAGAATCGACTTGGAGGCGAGGAGGAAGCCGATTCCCGCGGGAAGGTTGATCATGACCAGCAGGAGGGTGAGTAGCCGCTCGAGCCATCCGATGTACATGCCCCCGTTGCGAAGCCCTTGGATGGGCCCGTGAGGTTCGCTCTCGATCTCATCGCGCAAGGGTTGGACTAGCTTGCCAATTAAAATACCACCGAAAGGTGCGATGAGCATCAGTCCTGACACCAAAACCATTGCTGCTTGAAACCAGCGCAAATCGTGGGAGAGCTTTCCGGGCCAAAACCCGAAATTAAATGTGTAGGGATAAATGATTGAAAGGAAGATGAGAATGCCGATGTGTGCGCCCTGATCGATGAGAAAGGGCCAGATATCGTCTCGTTTTGAGCGTGTTTTTAGGAAATCGATCAGAAAGTGGGTCACGCCGATTGAGATGATAATCGGCATATGGACTTCTCCCAAAAGGACGATACTCGTGACGATGACGATCGCCGAGTGGAGAAGCAGGACGGGGATCCTCCTTTTGCTCTCTACCATCCGCCGGTTTTGAAAAAGAAAGTCGGCCAGCAGATGTGCCGTGATCAGGGCGAGAAAAGTGTCCATTTGTGGGTTTGACAGCTATTTTAGGGCGTTATTTATATAACATCCTATTTTGGTTGTTATTTAAAGAGATGATTCAAATCCGAGAACTGCGATCTGGAGAGCGTTCCAGTGCGCGCTCTTCAGCGATCGGGAAACGACCTGCTGAGTGACGGGCGGCGTCAATTGGTTCGCAATTTCCTTGTGGGTGGGGCGATTCGGTGAGAGGACCCACCGTAAAATCTCAGACTGCCTCGCGGTACACTCGCCAATCAAGGCGTCACAGAGTTCGGTGACCACGGAGAGAAGAGAGGGTTTCGAAGGGGACGATGAGGCGATTCGGAGGGTCAATTTGACTTTGGGAGACATTGCATCGAGGGCGATTCCCGAGGCTTCAAAGGCATCGCCGGTCGACAGTGAGATTCGCTCCGGGTTGATCGAGGAAGCGGAGCCAATCCCGATACCGATCCGAGTGTCGGTCTTATTACCCATGATCATAGTGGCGCGTAGGAAGAGAGCAGTGCGGAGCGCGAAAGATGGATCAGCCAGAAGAAGCTGCCAGGAATCTCCCCGGAAAAACTCAGCTTGGCCCACGACCAGATCTTTGGACCAACCCCGCAGGCTCTCAACGCCTCTGATTAACTGGGCTCGCGACTCTTCCAACTCCGAAGGAATCAGGGAGGAGGATCGGACCAGATCACCGGTGAGAACGGCATAGCGCGGCATATTCTTCATGATCTTCTTTGTGGGTTATAGAGCAATCGAGGAGATGGGAAAAGAAAGTTCTCAAGGTTCGCGAAGGTTGAATCCGGGGGTAACTTTGCGCAAATTTCCCCGAATACACTGGAAATGCTTTCAAAGCGGCCGAATTCGTTCTAAGAAGAAAGTCGTATGTCCGATCAGCCAACTATTATTTATACGAAGACCGACGAAGCTCCGGCTTTGGCGACTTACTCGCTTCTCCCGATCATTCAGGCTTATGTGAAGCCTTGCGGAATCAAGCTGGAGACCCGGGATATTTCTCTCGCAGGGCGCATTATCGCCGCCTTCCCCGAATATCTCCCGGAGGACAAACGAATTGGCGACCACCTTGCCGAGTTGGGCGGGCTGACCCAGGAGACCGGGGCGAACATCATTAAGCTGCCGAACATTAGTGCGTCGGTGCCCCAGTTGCAGGCTGCGGTGAAAGAGTTGCAAGAGCAGGGTTATACGCTGCCCGATTATCCGGTCGATGCGAAGACCGATGAAGAAAAGGAGATTCGTTCCCGCTACGACAAAATCAAGGGGAGTGCAGTCAACCCGGTGCTGCGGGAAGGTAATTCCGATCGCCGGGCTCCAAAGGCGGTTAAGGAGTACGCGCGCAAGTTTCCTCACTCAATGGGCGAATGGAGCGAGGACTCGAAAACACGGGTCTCGACGATGGAAGAGGGCGACTTTTTCTCGAACGAGAAGTCTTTTACCACCGAAGCACCGGTCAATGTGCGCGTAGAATTTGTCGGTGCTGACGGTTCGATCAAGGTTTTGAAAGAGTCGATCCCACTCCAAGCGGGGGAGATTCTTGATGGGACCTTCATGAGCAAGCAGGCGTTGATCGAGTTTCTCGGTGAGCAAGTCAAAGCTGCGAAAGAGGAAGGTGTTCTCTTCTCCCTGCACATGAAGGCAACGATGATGAAGGTCTCCGACCCGATCATTTTCGGTCATGCAGTACAGGTTTTCTTCAGCGACCTATTGAAGAAGCACTCTGCGACAATTCAGGAATTGGATGTAGACTTCACCAATGGCTTTGGTGACTTGGTGGCGAAGATTCAGTCGCTCCCCGAAGAGAAGAAGGCTGAAATCGAAGCAGATATTGCTGCGGCCTACGAAAGCGGTCCTGATTTGGCTCAGGTAAACTCCCACAAGGGTATTACAAACCTCCATGTCCCCAGTGACGTCATCGTTGATGCTTCGATGCCGGCTATGATTCGCGTCGGCGGTAAGATGTGGAACGCCAAGGATGAGACCCAGGACACGCTGGCGGTGATTCCGGACAGTTCTTATGCGGGGATTTATCAAGCTGCCGTTGACTTCTGCAAAGAGAACGGGGCTTTCGATCCAAAAACCATGGGAACCGTTCCCAATGTCGGACTGATGGCGAAGAAAGCCGAAGAGTACGGCTCTCACGACAAGACATTTGAGATTTCGGGTAACGGTACAGTCCGGGTCGTGGATGAAGCGGGGTTGGTCCTCATGGAGCACGAGGTGTCGGATGGTGATATCTGGCGCGCCTGCCAAACGAAGGACGAAGCGGTCCGGGACTGGGTGAAGTTGGCAGTTACCCGCGCACGGGACAGCGAAACCCCTGCAGTCTTTTGGCTGAACGAAACCCGAGCCCACGACGCTCAGGTGCTTTTGAAGGTAAACGAGTACCTGAACGAGCACGACACTGACGGCCTGGATATCCAGATCATGGCGCCATTCGACGCCTGCATGTTCAGTCTCGAACGGGCTGCCAAGGGTGAAGACACGATCTCGGTTACTGGAAACGTTTTGCGGGACTATCTGACTGATTTGTTCCCGATCCTCGAATTGGGAACCAGTGCGAAAATGCTCTCGATTGTTCCTCTGATGAAAGGGGGAGGTCTTTTCGAAACCGGTGCTGGAGGATCCGCTCCAAAGCATGTGCAGCAATTCGTGAAGGAGAATTACCTCCGATGGGATTCGCTGGGAGAGTTCCTCGCGCTCGCAGTATCACTTGAACACCTGGCCAAGACATTCGACAAGCCCAAGGCCAAGATTTTGGCAAAGACTCTTGATGCGGCAACGGGTTCATTCCTCGAGAACGACAAGTCGCCCACTCGCCGAATCGGTGGTATCGATAATCGGGGGAGCCACTTCTACTTGGCTCTGTACTGGGCTCAGGAATTGGCCGCTCAGAATGACGACGCCGACTTGAAGAAGATCTTTACTCCCGTTGCCGAGAAACTCACAGCCGAAGAAGAGACCATCGTCGGTGAGCTGGTTGCGGTTCAAGGTCAGGAGGCCGATATCGGAGGTTACTACCTACTGGATGAGGAGAAAGTAGGAAAGGCGATGCGTCCAAGTGCCACGCTCAATGCCGCGCTTGCGGATCTCCTGTAGGTCTTTATACCGTTTTAGATTTCGTTTAAAGCACCTCCGTCGGATCCCGACGGAGGTGCTTTTTTTGTGCACATCTCGAACCGACGTGAGCCGCTTGCACTCAGTCGAGTGCCGTTGAATACATGGCTCTCGAAAGGGGTCCTCCAAAGGAATGACGGGAAAGCACTGGGACAAACTCCCGGAGACGATACCGTTCTAGGTAGGGAACCGGTTATGACTTCAAATAGCAGCAACGACACCGATATTCAGGACATTCTCCAGCGATTGCAGGAGAAGGGACAGGACGAAGAGAAGGTTACGATTGGCGGAATGATCGAGGCAACGGGCTCCCGCTCATTCGGGCCTCTCTTGTTGCTGGCGGGATTGGTAGCCATATCGCCTTTGAGCGGAATACCGGGAATCCCCACTACCGTAGGAATCATTGTAATTCTATCCGCAGGACAACTTCTCATCGGACGGGATCACTTCTGGCTTCCCGATTGGATCCTTCGAAAGAAGATTTCTGGATCGAAGATCGAGAAGGGAATGAAGATGTTGATGAAGCCAGCTGGGGTGGTGGATCGGGTAATGCGGCCGAGGCTTCAGTTTCTAACCAAAGGCTTGGGCGCCTGGTTTGTCGCCCTCTTTTGTGTCTGTGTCGCTATGACAATGCCCCCCTTGGAACCGTTGCCATTTTTAGCCTCTACGGCTGGGATCGTACTTACTCTAATGGGATTAGCCCTGACCACTAACGATGGGTTGGTGGCTCTCATCGCGATTGTCGTCGCCCCTCTGATCGGGTTTGGCGTCTATTCGCTCCTGACCTAGTTCCTCGGTTGGACCGGCTCTGTCGCCGATACGGGTCCTGAAAAGCCCCGTCAGACCGCTCGGCAGAAACACTGCCGAACGGTCCGGATGAGAGGCTGACAAAATTAATCGTCCAGTAGACCCTTGACCAGACCCGTGGGGAGAGGGGCAGGGCGTTCGGGGCAGCTATTGATCTCGATGGTTACGCCTTCTTTTGAGGCCGCTTCGAATGCGTGCATGATTTCGAGGACGTGAGCGGCCAAGTCACCATTTGCGCGGTGTGGGCGCCCCGTGCGGATGGCATAGGCCATATCGGCTGCACCGATACTGCGCATGTTCTCTTCATACCCGAAAGTCAGAGGAATCTCTTCCCAACCTTCAGCTTCGGAATCCATATTGTATTGGGTGACCGGGCCCCCGAATGTGTTGGGGTCGGGGACCTTCAGTGAGCCCTTCGTTCCATACAGTTCGATAGGTGAGTGACCGTGCTTGGGCACATCGAATGAAAACGTTGCGGTGACAACCGCGCCGGAAACAAACTCAAGAATAGCCGCACAGTGAGTGGATACCTCGACGGGTAGCTCCTCTCCATTGCGTTCTTTGCAAGTAGCGATACGGGTTTCGAAGGCTTTCGAAGTACTGGCACGAACGGAAGCCACCGGCCCAATCAGATTAACCAATGCCGTTAGGTAGTATGGCGCCATGTCGAGAACCGGGCCTCCACCATTTAGGTAGTAGAACCCTGGGTTCGGGTGCCAGCTTTCGGGACCACGGGACATCATGAAGGCCGTACCGCTGACGACTTGTCCGATGCCATCAGAATCAATGATCTGGCGGCAGGTTTGAATTCCTCCACCGAGGAACGTGTCCGGAGCGGAGCCAACTAAAAGGCCTTTTTCCTTAGCCAGTGATAGGATCTCGTTGGCTTCCTCGATTTCCACCGTGATGGGTTTTTCACAGTAACTGTGTTTCCCTGATTCGAGAATGCGTTTGGAGACCTCGGCGTGGGCAGCAGGGATCGTCAGATTGATCACGAGCTCAATCTCCGGGTGCGCCAATAGTTCCTCTACGGTCATGGCTTCGCAGCCGTTTTGTTCCGCCTGGGCTTTCGCCGCAGCAGGATTAATGTCGGCGCAGCCGATGACCTTGAGAATCTCGAAAGTACTCGCGCCGTTGAAGTAGGCTTGAGAAATCTTTCCGCATCCGATGATACCGATGCCGACAGGTTTGTGTGGAGTTGTCATGGGAATTATATTACTGAGCTAGGCCCTTAAGGGTGAGGTATTGGTAACTCTTCTCGACTGCTTCGAGCATATCACCTGAGTAGTAATCGAGCTCAACTGCCGCGAGTTCGGCATGCTCGGCAGCGTTGGCTGCGGCAACGAGATCGACGTCACCTTCTCCACAGGGGAGGAATGTGGGGCCGACGCTCATATCCTTCGCGTTGCCATCTTTTAGGTGCAACAGTCGGCCTCGATTTCCGATCTCGCGAATGAATTCCACCGGATCTATGCCGGCTCGGGCTACCCAGTAGACATCGATTTCCCAAAGGACCGTGTCGGGAGTGTTTTCTAGGAAGACTTTGTAGGCCCGTGTTCCCTCAACCTCTTGGAGGTCAAAGTCATGATTATGGAATCCCACAAAGAGACCGTGCTTCGCAGCGTTTTCGGCGGCCTCTTGATAGAGGGCGGCCATGGCTTTTACGTGATCGAGCGAGTTGTACGCTTCGTCGCGGTTCGGTGGGATACCCGTCACGAGGTACTTTGTGCCGAGCTCTTGAGCAGTTTCAATGATCTCGTTGGTGCGGTCGCCTACTGGTAGTTCGAGGTGAGCACTGGGAGCCTTCAAGTCGTAGCGGTTCAGCGATTCCTTGTACTGGGCAACAGTGAGATTGAAAAAGCCGGCGGGCTCGACGTTGGAAAAACCGATATCGCGAATTTTTTGGAGCGTGCCAGGCAAATCTGCCGCGAGCGCTTCGCGAAGGGTGTAGAGTTGGAGTGTGATCTTGGGTGCCATAAGTTAAACTGTTTAGAGGTGAATTCTTACTGGGATGTAGAGTCGGTGAGGGACGTCCAGGACGCGTTGTTCTGAGAGCTTTCTACTACTGCCTGAATAAAAGCCATGCCGCGCACACCGTCCTGAATGGAGGGGTAGTCGGTTGCATAAAGAGGGGCCTCTGTTCCGAACCGTTCCGCTGCAATATCTGCTGCGAAGTTGCGGTAGATATTAGCAAAGGCTTCGAGGTATCCCTCCGGGTGACCTGCGGGCAGTCGCGTGTGATTAGCAGCTTCTTCACACAGGTAGTCGCTGCCTGTACGTTGAATTTGAGTGGCCTCGCCCAATCGGTGAACGAGGAGAGTGTTGGGTTCCATCTGGTGCCACTCCAACCCTCCTTTTTCGCCGTAAACCCGGATGCTGAGAGAGTTCTCTTCTCCAACCGAAACCTGGGAGGCGTAGAGGATTCCCTTCGCTCCACCGTTGAATCGCAGAAGAACTGATCCGTCGTCGTCGAGGAGACGTCCGTCCACGAAACGAGTTAGGTCGGCGGCGAGCTCCTTGATCGTTAGACCCGAAATATACTCTGCGAGGTTTTCAGCGTGCGTGCCGATGTCGCCCATGCACCCAGCGGCACCGGAACGCTTCGGATCGGTGCGCCATGAAGCCTGTTTCTGCCCCTCCTGCTCGATGGGGGTAGCCAGCCATCCCTGCGGATACTCTACTACGATCTTGCGGATCTTCCCCAGGTCCCCGTTTTTGACCAGGAACCGGGCCTGTTTCACCATGGGATATCCCGTATAGTTGTGGGTGAGACCGTACTTCAGGCCTGTTTTCTCTACGAGGGCGGCAAGTTCCTGCGCTTCTTCCAAAGAGAGAGTGGCGGGCTTGTCGGAGAGAACGTGGAAGCCGGCGGTCAGGGCCGCCTTTGCAACGGGGAAATGAACATGGTTCGGAGTGACGATGACCACGAAGTCCATGCGTTCTCCTTCGGGGAGCGCCTTCTCGGCAGCGATCATCTCCTCGTAGTTCCCGTAGCATCGATCAGCGGGGAGAAATAGCTCCTCGCCGGACGCCCTTGCGCGTTCTGGGTCGGAAGAGAATGCCCCGCAGACCAGTTCAATCTGGCCATCAATGTTGGCTGCGATGCGGTGGACTTCGCCGATGAATGCACCTTGGCCGCCACCGACCATGCCCATGCGAATCTTTCGGATGTGTTTCATTATAGGGGAGGGGTTGTGTGACCTTACTGGTTGCTCTTGTCGAAGGCCGCGTCGAAAGCAAGGCTGTTGGGCTTGAAGTCGATCTTTCGCACGAAGGCTGCGGCTTCAGTTCCACCGTGAACCCGGTCCATGCGGCCGTCTTCCCATTCCACGGACAGCGGCCCTGCATATTGAATGTCATTGAGGGCTACGATGATGTCCTCAAAGAGTACATCACCATGGCCGAGCGAGCGAAAATCCCAATACCGGCGCGGATCCGTGAATTCGGTATGTCCACCAAAGACTCCGACAGTGCCGTCCCCGTGACCCCACCAAACATCCTTCATGTGGGCATGGAAAATACGGTCAGGGAAATTGCGGATAAATTTAACGTAATCGACACCCTGATACGCCAAGTGGCTCGGGTCGTAGTTGAATCCGAATCGTTTGTGGTGATTGACTGCGGCCAGAGCGCGCTCAGACGAAGCGGTGTCGAAGGCGATTTCGGTTGGGTGTACCTCGAGAGCAAAATTGACATCCACCTCTTCGAACACGTCGAGGATGGGGATCCACCGCTTGGCAAAATCTTCGTATCCCTTGTCGAGGTATTCCTGAGACGTTGGAGGGAATGCGTAGAGTGCGCCCCAGATGGAAGAACCGGTAAAGCCGTTTACCACTGGGGGAAGGACTGCTGCATCGGGCCTGGCGTCGAAGAACTTGCGTGCGGCGCGGGCAGTATCCTTCATCGCCTCGGCGGCCCGCTGACGAACGCCCTCCGGTGAGCCGTCGCCCCAGATCGTTTCGGAAAGGATTGCTTTGTGCCGATCGTCGATCGGATCGCATATCGCCTGACCGACCAGATGATTGGACAGGGCGTGGCAGGTGAGGCCGTGCGCTTGGAGCTTTGCCCATAGGTTGGGGATGTAGCTGTCATCGCTGAGGGCCAAGTCGACATCGAAGTGATCTCCCCAACAGGCTAGTTCCACACCGTCATAGCCCATTTCTTTTACGAGGGGGAGAAGTTCGTCGATTGGAAGATCGGCCCACTGGCCGGTGAAGAGGGTAACGGGTCGTGACATTCAGCAACTATACCGAATCTATCGGTTATTGACAATGCCCGGAATCTCCCAAAATTGTGCAGAATCCGTCAAATGAAGCTCCCTCCTAAATCCTCCGAACGATCGGGTTCGATCGACCTGAACGCGTTCTTGGATCGTCCGCTCTGGGACTTGCTGGATGAGGTGATCTACTGGATCAAGGATGTTGATGGTCGGTTCGTCTGGTGCAACCTGGCCTTGGCGGAGTACGCGGGAATGTCGAGGGAGGAGGTTCTGGGGACGTTGGACAGCGATTTGTACTTCAACGAGCTCGCTTCGGTTTTCATGGAGGACGATGCCTCGATTATCGCAGGGGGTCCGCCGATCCTCAATAAACCGGAGTTGGTGATGGCGGCCGAGGGCGTGGTGGGGTGGAATATGACCAGCAAGTACCCTGTGCATTCGGCTGATGGGCAGGTCATTGGAACCTATGGGATGAGTCTCCCGGTCGACCAAACCGGTCAACTGCCGGCGGATTACGCCGATCTGGCCGATTTGGTTACTTTTGCGAGGAATGAGATTCGAAATGGTGTCGGAGTGGAGGATCTGGCGCAGCGGGCGGGAGTCTCTCAATCATCGCTGGAGCGATATATTGGTCGTCACCTTCGGATGAGTCCTCGGGAGTTGCTCCAACGGATTCGGGCGTACCGGGCGCGGCACTTGCTCCTCTCCAGTACTTTGAAAATTGGTGAGATCGCCAACGAATGCGGTTACGAGAGTTTCTCGGCTTTCTCCCGAGCGTTTAAGAGACGGTTTGGCTGCTCCCCCGGCCGGTTTCGAAATCAGAAAATTGGGTAGCTGGACCGGTAGGGTCGAGTTACTCCCGAGGTTCTGAAACCTGAAGGTAGTCTGCCTTGGGGCGATTCAGGTATCGCAGGTCTTCATGCGTGATCGATATCTCGCGGGCGATGGCTTCTTGCTCGGGAGAGAGGACCAGTTCGTCGCTGACGGTCATCAGGACGAAGCGGTCAGTGCGGTCAGGAAGACGGTTCCTGACTCGTTGGACCATGCCCAATCCGTACTGGATGTGTCCGGACCCGGCCACGACGAGAGCCGAGAACTCTTGGTGAGCTGGATCGCTGAGAAAGCGGGAAAGTGTATCGGCCATTACTTCGTCGCGGACCACTTGGGCTGCAAATATCCGATTGAGAAGGGATTCGTCCATGTGGGCGTGAACCATCATCAGAAGGTTGAGTAGCTGTTGGTAGTCGGGGTCGTCCCATTGAATCTCACTGGGTAGTTCTTCTCTCTCATCGGGTCCGATCGCCTCGATTCCTTTGCGACCAATCGTGCGAATCGTTTCGGCCCGTCCATTCAGCGCAAGGACCGGAATACCGTTGGATTGTGCCATTTCCAGTAGCGGACGATAGTCTTCATAGTTTCTCCATCGTGTGGACCAGTCGATTTCTTCGGCAAGACCATCAAAATCGAGTTCCCCGCTATTGAATCGATCAACATCCGGTTGTTGAAAATTTTCGATCTGTTCGAGGGCGAGGACCAGATTCTGTCCATTGGATTGAATGAGGTCCTCGAAGATACGGAGCTGCCAGTTGTGGTGCCGATCAAGAGTGTGGGTCTCGCCCACATACACGATATCTACTTGAGAGAGATCTTCGGTGACCTCAGAGAACCGGAGGGGCTCCCCTCGGTACAGGTCGAGCCAGAATGAAACTGGTTCGGAGGAGTTGTGCGAATGGGCTTCCGGACTTTCATCAGCCGTAGATAGAGACTCTGCCGAATCCATCCCGGTATGGTCGCTCTGTCGGATTTCATTCGCAACCATTGGGGTCGCTGCGAAAGTGCCGAAGGCGGAGATGATTGAAAAAGGTACGATCTGGAGAAGCTTCTGCATGGTGCCTCGACTATTCGCAGGTCCCTGGGGGGGCATTTCAAGAAAGGTACGCCAATTGAAGTAGTTCCTTCAGTCGATCGGGTGCGTTGGCGGAGGACTTCGCGATGAAGCCCCGGGCGTGGGCAAAATGGACATCGTCCTGGGAATCGATGCGACAGAAATCGAGGGCGGGGTCGTCGTTGAAGCGGCGCAAGCCGAATCCTTCGCCCCGGCTGTCTGGATAGACTAACGCGATCACTTCATCCGAAAGGCCCTTGTTCTCAAGGTAGCGACCAATCCCCGCCGAAGGTTCCTCGGGAAGAGGGTCTGTGCGGGGTAGAAAGAGTGCTTTGAAGGAGTCCGTCCCGGAAGTTGAGGGAATCTCCCAGATCTCGTGGTGAACATCGATGTAGTCCAAGCGCTGGCGCAAGGTGGTTATGAACTCGACGAGATCCGAACCGACCATGCGCATGACCTCCCATACCGGTTCCCCGGGCCGGTGTGAAGATTGGCTGGCGAAGCGACGAAGAAGGGTGATATCGACGGGGGAATTGAGCCGGGCCAGGGTATCGCGATCTACTCCGAGCCACTCCGCAGTGTCCTTGGGTCCCCGGCAATCAAACCACTCAGCAACCTCGAGCCATTCGCAGAAATTCTTTGCATCGTCATAGAGTCCGAGATGTTGCAACACGAGAGAGAGTGCGCAGGTCGGCACGTGGTCCCGGGGGAACTGGTGGTGATCAAAGTTGTGCAGTGCGGGTTCGTGCTGATGACCAATATCCAGCACGGCGACCTCGGGATCGCTGAGATCCTCGACAGTTGGATCCCGGCGTTCGATGGCGACAGGGTTGTCCGCAAGAAGGACTGCGCAAGCGAGGAAATCATCTTTGTGCGCGCCGCCGGGATGGGTAATAATGGATCGAATGGACATGGATCCAGTGGGGAGAGGTCGTGGAGGAGTGGCAAGCGCTTTCGCCGCGGCTGCACTATTGGAGACGCTCGATCTCTTTCGCGACAGCGTCTTCTTTGCCGTTCTTAATGCGAATGAACAGCTCCTGCAGCCCTTTAGCCGATTGGGTCACCGCCTTCAAGCCACCCGGTTCGGGGCGCTGGATCTTTACCGCACCGGTTCTGCCGCCTTTGCCCAACGATTTTCCTCCGTATGAGAGGCCGATAATCACTCCCGTGACTCCGTCCAACTTTTCAATCTTTCGGATCATCTTCTGGCACTCTTTCGAGGTGCTTTGGTGTCTTCCGCGTGAGGGCATTGAGTTGACCTATGCGAGGAGAGGACGGCGGTCAACGGGGAAGGGGACCTCCTCACGCATTGGCAGCATTCTCTGGATTCCTGCCTGTCCGGCTTTTCCCGGAAATTGAGCAATTTATTTCAAAAATAATTGGAGGGGCGGGGAATAAGCAGCTGGTCGCTGGTCTCTCAGTATTTGTGCATCGGTTCCTCCATTTCTCACCCAGTGTCCTGTACCGGACGGGGGAGGGGAGAAGCGAGGCGCACCCCAACTTCTACTGACTGAACCAACCCCTATGAACACGAGCCATTGTCTCAAATCTCATTCATTACGCCGATTTTCGGTACTCGGAATTCTCTTCTGCGTGGCAATCTCATTTCCTTTGCGAGCCGCGACTCTCCAAGGCACTCTCGATGTCGCGGGTGGGAAATCGAAAAAATATTCTAAAAATGTCAGCGTGACTCTATACGAAGCGACCGAGTTCGCTCCTCTGGCGCTGGCGACGACTGAGACGAATGCTAATGGGAGCTTCCAGTTCGACATCGCCAAGGAACAATCGAGCAGCATCTTTTTTCTCTCGGCGACATTGGACTCGGGGATTCGCTTCTTGGCGATTCTCGGCGAGGAACTTCCGGCCAATGCAGCGATCAATGAGCTGACCACCGTGGCTTCCTCATACACCATGGCCCAATTCTTCCGGACCGGGCAGATTGCAGGAGACTCTTTTCGGCTGCGAATTGCATCGCAGATGTATCCCAATATTGTGAATCCGGCGACCGGGGAGGTGTCCGAAGTGTTGTTGAGGTCGCCGAACGCGGACCAGACCAATTCCTTACGCCTCACTCGGTCCCTGGGAAATGTTTTGAATGCGACAGTGCGAAATACGACCGCGCTCACTTTCTTCCTGCAGGCGACTCCCGATGAATATGGCCGTTCGCCGCATGACACAGCCGAAGCTCTCGCCAATCTGGCAAGGGACCCATCGGAAAATGCTTCCTGGATCTACTCGATGTCAAAGTACGAGCGTGTGTTCACGCCGGACTTGAATGAAGAGCCCGATAACTGGTCAGTCACGGTCAAAGTGAACCGAACTGGGCGAGAGGACGTCTTTTTTGGCGGGGCTGCGAATGTTGCGTGGGATTCCCGTGGATACGCGTGGGTGGCGAATAACGTCGTTCAAGGGACCCCGAATTCGACCGAATACAATGTCGTGTTAAAGCCCGACGGCACTCCTTCCGATGGAACAAACGGTACGCCACGGTCCCCCATTAGTGGTGGCGGACTGCTCGGCGTGGGCTGGGGGGTGACCGTGGACCATAATGACACGGTGTGGTTTGGAAATTTTGGATGGGGAACGCCGAAGAGCAAAACCTTTCCTTCACGCAAAGAGGGTGGGCCGGCCGGAGCCGGTTCCGGGAGTGTCTCTCATTTTCTGTTGGATGGTACCTCTACCTCGGAGAATGGGTACTACGGACCGTTGCGAGTTCAGGCAATCCTTCCCGATGCGAAGAACAACATCTGGATGGCGAGTCTTGGCGACACCAACCGGAATAAGGGAACCGGTGTATGGGTCTATAAAAATGGAGATCCTGACGACGTCGTGTCGTCTACAGTGAACTGGAAGAATGCGCCTTTTGGTGTGGCCCCGGTTCCCGATGGGGATGCGGCTTGGGTTACTTTCTCGGGTGGGCTGGCTGGTGAGAACCAAAGTTATCTGGCACGGTATGAGTTGACGGGTGAAAATACATTGGAACAGACCTTTCTCGAACCACTTGGTAATACACTCAAAACGGTTATCGTGGACTACTCTGGAAATGCGTGGGTTGCGTCGCAGGGAGACAGCCTTATCTATGTTTATAGTCCGGAAGGAGATCCCATCGGAAGTTATTCCGGCGGCGGCGTGTTTGGCCCATGGGGGCTGTGTGTCGATGGTGAAGGAAATATCTGGGTTTCGAATTTTGGAGATATTTCACTCTCGAACGATTATTCCTACGGTAGAGTGTCTAAACTCTGCGGTTCGAATCCGGCCGCTTGGCCCGAGGGTTTGACGATGGGAGATGCGATCTCTCCCGACTCGGGTTATACCGTTCCGAGTGCCGGGAGTGAGGTGTTGTTGCCGAACCGTGATCCATTGTACGGTAAGAATGCGCCCCCGAGCTATAAGCCGATGATGCGGCAAACCAGCGTGCAGATTGATCCGGCCGGTAACTTGTGGTCGATCAATAACTGGAAGCCGCGCTTTGATGTCGATGCGACGGTCAATCCCGGTGGGGACGGAATCATAATCTTTGTTGGTCTGGCTCCACCCCCTCCCTTGCAGTTCTAGGGCGGGAGCTCCCGTTGAGAATGCGAGATCTCACGTTTTCGATCTCTGCTGGTCGACCGCGTTCGTCACCCCAATCGAGCTCTCAGAGATCGAAGGGACGAGGGTTCCGGGAATCGAGTCGCTATTCGCAACGAGCATAGTATTGCGTAGGGGGACCGGTTACAGGTTACCATTCATATGCGGTGGAAACTTCCTGTTGCCGCCCGTTTCCCTACCATATCTCATACTATGAAAAGACTGATTCCACTGATCTTCTGCTGTGTGTCTGTTTCAATCTCCGCCCATGCCTGGCAGGACTCTTTTGAGGAACCTCTTGCCGGCTGGGAAGGTTCCGACTCGTCGAGTTTAGCATTGGTTTCGGTTTCTGATGGGGCGCCTTCCGCGGCTGTTACCGATGGTACACAAGCGTTGGAGTTGACGGGCAAAAAGGGCCACAATTGGAATCAACTTTTCACCAATCCGGATCTCGGTGCGGTGATAAAGAAGTCTACGACCGTGAGCATGGACATCTATGTGCCCCAGAGTAGTTTGCCGGCATCAGGATGGGCGAAGGTGCAACTGCGGTTGTACGGAGGCAAGGATGCAGGCGCTACGTTCGACATAACCAAAGAGATTGAGTTGGATCTCTATGCGGAAGGTGGCAAGAGCTACCAGATCAATTGGGACTACGCAGCCGAACCTCAGTACAAGGATGACTTCTATTGGGCTCATCTGGGACTTGTTTCAATCGCCAGTGGCGGTTCGATGTCCCCGATCTATGTGGATAACGTAGAATTCACGGACAGTTCGGAGATCGCTCCCGAGTTGGCTACTGACCAGTTTCTCCTCGATGATAGCTGGTCGTTGGTCTGGCAGGATGAGTTTGAAGGCGCAAAGGGAGACAGTCCGGCGGCACATTGGCTCCCAGGAGCACTGTGGAATCGAGACGGTACGTGGCGCGATTCCACCTTGGCACCCGAAGAGGCCTTTCTTGATGGGAAGGGGAACCTCGTCATGCAAACGAGATTTGTCGACGGCGAACGGCTTGCCCCGTATCTGGTAACCTCGGAAGACGGCAGTTATGATGCGAGCGAGAGTATTATGTTTGGGCCGGGGGAAAACGGGATCTATATCGAATGGAGGGCGAACGTTTCTCAGTTCAAGGCGCAAGCAGCCTGGTTTGCTTTGTGGTTGTTCTCAGATAATCCCTACGAAGGGGATGCGGAGCTGGGATCGGAGATCGATGTGATGGAGTATGTCCCGTACGAGGGTAGCAACTACAGTATGATGGATAAGTTCAATGCCGCGATCCACATCGAGGACGGAGGAGTTTCTGCGAAGCCTCCCACGCCTTACGGACTCACTGAGTTTGACGAGAACGTTTGGCACACCTGGGGGCTCTATTGGACGAAGGATATTCAAGTATTCTATCTCGATGGAAAGCCGTTTTGGATCAATCAGGATACAAAGTATATCTCCTCTGACGATACCCACGGATTGCGGATGACTATAGAGATTGCGAACGGAGATCCCGCAAAGGGGGACAAAAATCACTGGGGACATGCAGTTGGCCGATTTGAAGATAATCCCACCGATGTTTTCCCAGCAAAGGCCTTCATCGACTATGTGAGGGTGTATCGCAAGAATGCGAACTAGAATCTGAATCGAGTAGTTAGACCCAATTTGCATTATGAAAATTTCCATTCCATTGAGCTGTCTCGTTCTCGCAGTCTTCAGTTTTGCAGTAGTGCAAGTGTCTTCAGCTGCGGATATTTCTTTATCGAAGCCACCAACCAACTTAGTCGCGGGTAAGACCTACAAGGTGTCTGTGGACTACGATTCGCCGGGGCCGGGAATCGCCCAGGTACAGTTGTTCGATTCAGAGTGGAAAGTGGTCGCCACACAGTGGGTGGCTGTCGCTCAGACAAAGGGCAGCGAGACCATCTCGGTTCAGATTCCATCGAGCGCTGGAGCAAGTGCCGATAATCTGTGGCAGGCGGTTCTCTATGACGATGCCTGGAGTAAGTTGAGTGAAGATTTTCAGTACAAAATATCTATAGGATCGACTACGTCGGAGGAATCGAACCCATCGGACGTACCGAGCGAACCGGCCACATCGGTTGAACCGGCCAGATCAAGCGTCTCGGCTGGATCGGTTGAGCCGAGCGGATCGGGTGGCCTGCAAGGCGACTGGATGCCGGAAGGGGATTGGACGTTGGAATGGTCGGATGAGTTCACTGGGACAGGTAGTCCGGAACATTGGTATCCCATGCTGGGGTACACCCCTGAGGAGTTCGGTCAGAATGACGCCAAAGGTTTGCGGTGGAACGGGTCGACGGAAGAGTCGGCGCAAATGTACTCCACGATGACGGGTAATCACTGGTTAAACGGAGACGGGCAGTTGGTCATTCGGGCAGTCACTGACAAAGAGTCCAGCAACGACAACGGCCCGAAGGTTGAGACCGCCTATCTGCAGACAGGGTACCCGGCTGCGTGGGATTCCTCTGAACCTACGAACGTACGTTGGGAGGGCACCTTTTTCAGTCCGGCTGAAGGTTCTCTCTACATAGCGGCAAAGGTTCGATCTGATCAAGTGGTAGGTCATTCCACCTGGTTTGCATTTTGGCTATTTTCCCAAACCCGTTCCTACAACGGAAACTCTTCCGATGGAACCGAGGTGGACATTATCGAGATCGCCAAGGGAGCACCGAATTACATGAGCCGCAGTTTTAACGTGGCGAATCATTGGTCCCAATCGGGCGGATCCGAATCGAAGCAGTTCAGTGCCGGTACCGATCCGTCGTCACTTTCCTATGTGGATGTGACTGATTCGGACTATCACGTGTACGGGATTGAGTGGACCCCTGAATCCATGAAGTGCTTTGTCGACGGAAAACTCTACTATACGTTTACGACCGAGATTCCTAGCAATCCAGTCGATATGATGTTGCTTCTCACCATGGAGTTCCAGAAGGACGCGTGGGACCCGAATCAGGGAGACGGACGGACCTCCGGTCCTTATGTTTCGGATACCAAAGAGATGAGGGAAATGTCCAGAGCATTGATCGACTACGTTCGAGTTTACCGGAAGCAGTAACCCTGAATCCCCGCTCTGTGTGGGGAGGGGGCTACAGTTGGAAGGTTGAGGGATGAAGTTAAAGGTTTGAAGGTGGGGACGTTATATTCTCATCGGGCTATTTTGGTTTCCCGGGTTTCGAGTTTTTCAGCCTTTTTTCCGCTGCCGAAGGTTGTTCGGAGAGGGTTTAAGCTAGTTTAGGAGGAGCATTGGTTTGCATATTCTGCAGCTGTGGCGCAGTGGGATTTAATCATCGCGAAACCGTTCGAACTCGGCATTGCGATTGGGTCTTTCGTGACGCGCGCGTGTGTGGGTTAATGGATAGGGCGATAATGTTGGCACCCCTGTCTGGGTGCGAGCCATCGTTGGACGGGAATCCGCTGGTGTCGCTTCGCTCGACAACCGGCTACCGGCTATGATGCGAATCGAATCATTCAAATATCTTAGGGAGACCCATGAATCCTTTCGTAAAACCGAGCTCTCATGGGTGTCCGTGATTGTCATATTATCCAAATACACCTGAACCGCTGCTGTCTCAAAGGACCTTTCCCCTGCAGCCTCTGGGCGAAGATATTCTGCTGTATTCATCCCGACGTACCAGAAAACATTTGAGTTTTTAGTGATAGTTAAATCCCCGCCAATAAGATCAACTTCGGTTGTTGGGTTGAGTGTGTCCTAGGCGATTGCGGATCGACACAAAAAAGCCCCAGGCGTTTCGGCCCAGGGCTTGTTTTGAAAAGGTTAGTCGCTTAGTTGCGACGGCGACGGCGAGATACCGCGATCCCAATGGCCATTACTCCGGCAATTCCGGCGAAGGCGGAGCTCTCAGGGATGGCAGAGGAAGTGAGACGAATGTCTCCGATGTAGTAGGGGTCCTGGCTAGTATTGTTTTTCAATGCGACCAATCCGTCCAGGAAAGAGGTTCCTGCATCAAAATCGGTGACACTGGTGAGGTCCACAGCGATCGTATGCCAGACTCCTCCGGTTAGGCCGGAAGTGGTGCCAGCCACACCATCAATTGTCCAGGTGTCAGTACCGATGTTGAAGTCTCCGGTGTTCATGTTCACTGTGAAGCCGTTCATGTAGCTCGAGGTTACCGTGTCTACATAAACTGAAAATTCGAGTGTATCTACATCAACTGGAACGGTAAACCACTTGCTCGATCCATAAAACTCAAGCCCGCCACTTTGGTAGGAACCGCCGGGGGTAACTTTGATGACATCAAGGCCGCCGTCGTATTCCCATGCCTCACCACTGGAGCTTACAATTTCAATAGCTCCATTGGCAAAAAGTCCGCCTTCTTGCACTGTTTCGTTAAAGAGGATGGCATCGGCAGCTGAGAGGGAGAGGGAGGTGGTCGACAGGAGTGCGAGGGATAATACAGTAATTTGGGTGTTCATATATTCTTTCGTATCAATGGTTATATGTTGAATCGTACAAGCGATTGGTAGTTAGAATGATGGGGATCACATGTGCTGTCAATTTGCTGTGTGTTGCGAATAGCCATTGGTGCGCCATTCGCGGTTCTACTGAACCCTATTGGCTGACGGAATAGCGTGCCTTTCGCGGTGCTCTTAAATTGCGGTATCGTCCTGTAAATACCAACGCGTGTTAGTATTTTCACGACAAGCCGAGACAGGTCTTGAACCTATCGGAATGGACCTATTCTTCTTCGATTCGAGTCACCAGTCGCGGAGCCATTTGTTTGATGGCCGTGCCATGGAGGATGCTGGAGGCAGCGGCTCGACCCAGCCGGCGATAGTCGTAGCGCAGTCGTGTATGGGGGGCGGTGATCACCCCGGTCCCTTGAATCGCCAGCATCTCAATCATATCGAACTTGGTGGCGGATTCGCTGGCCATAATATGGTCGGCCAGCCCGCGGGCGGTATTGTCCTCAATGCAAATGAAGCAGCAATGGGGTCCAATACTGTCCAGGGCACTTTTCAACGCGTCCTTGTCGTAGTAGGAAAAGCTGTGGCTCGAGATATTGGCCAAAGTCTCCTTGATGTGGGACATGCTGCGGTGGAGGAGTGGTTCTTCAGGACTGGTTTCGACCAAAAACACCTGCTCGAAGTTTCGCGAAATGACGTAGTTCGATATCAGTTGAGCCCCCGCCTCGTAGTTGGGGCTGATAACTTTGGCATATTTCCCGGTCCCGGCGAGGAGTTGGATGCATTGTCCCTTGGGAAAAGAAAGAGAGCGTAGAGCGGCGTCGCTCCACAGATGATCGAGAATAAATCCAGCACATCCTGTGGGAACAGATTTGCGCAGGCGTTTGAGCTCAGCTTTCTGGTCGGATTCACTGGCTAGGATTGCGGGTTCCAACTCTACTGGAACCTGAACCAGTGTCGGGGCAGGTTGGAGGATCAGGGGGCTCTCATTGGCAGCGCAGACCTCTGAGATTCCTTCGATGATCTCCTGGTAGAGTTGACTCCAGTCTTGGATTTTTCGGCCGATGAAGCAGACCGGCTTTCCCTTTAGGGTGTTGCTCTTCGATCCCGCTGGAAAAAACCGTCGAGACGGTCCCTGCCACACAAGTCCTTCGGTTTCGAGGTCGTGGAGAATTCGAAAAATGGTCGTTGGATGGAGATCGAAGTCCTCGGCCAGTTGTCGCAGCGAAGGCAACGGTTCGTTTCTCGGATGATCTGCGAGGATCTCCAGTATGCCGGCCTTGGCGGCTTTGGTAAAGGTCGTTAGGTCACGGGGCATGATGCACGGATGGAGTCTCGATAGTTGAAAGAAATTATCAGTAGTTGGCGAACCATTTATGCTCCGAAGAATTCGGTTGGGCCAAAATAGGAAAGGCTAGGATGTCACATTTTTCCTCTCATGTATTCGCAACATTTATGATTTTGCACACCTTTGTTCCATGCTCCTAAATAATTCATAAGCCTGTGTAGTATCTTTATCCCAAGGAGAAATATGAGAATCTTTGATCGCGAAATTTTGAAATCAACTCCGCCGAGACCCAACCGGAAAGTTTTGCGAGCGCTCACGAGGGGATTCTCCTTGGTGGAGCTACTCGTTGTGATTTCGATCATTGGAATTCTGGCAGCGATCTTAATCCCCTCGATTGGCTTCATTCGATCTGCTGCGCAATCTTCTCATTGTGCGGCAAATCTTCGCAATATGCAGGTCGCGAATCAATTGTACGCAGCCCAGAACAATAATAAATACCTGTCGGGGGTGTCTTTTGACGAAGACAAGAACGTGGCCAATGCATGGCTCGTGAATTCGGAGTATTTTAGTTTGCTCACGAATAGGACTTACGAGCGAGGCTGGGGAGAATGGCAGAATGACCTGCTTTGTCCAACCACTCGGGCCATGGGCTCTCCCGAATGGAACATTTTGGGTGCGAATTATGGCATTAGCTACTGGTTGTTTCGAGATGAGTTGGGTCTGCCCACTTGGGGCCAGGAGAATAGTAGCTGGGCCATTCCTGCTCACCTCATTGAGAATCCCTCGAAGACCGTAGCCTTTGCCGATAGTACCGATTGGTTGTTAAAGGCATTGGATGGCTATTCCTACGAGGATGAGCAGAAGAACGGATACAACTCTTCGGGATATCTGGCTTTCCGTCACAATGGTAAGGCGCACGCGGTTCACTTTGATGGAAGCGTTAGCGTGTACACTACTGCGGATATGGCCAATCCGAAGATTCGAGAGCAGTTCACCTTAAGTTCGGATTGAGGAGAAGACTGTCGCGGGCTCCGCACCGATCTGCAGTTTTTGAGTCGGTGTCCGTATGCGTTTCTGGCGAGGTTCGGATTCATGTCCGGTCTCACCGGCGTAGGATTGGAAGCAGAATTGGACCCCGGTAGGCACGATTGCCCGACTGGATACGCAAAGAGCATCCGCCTTGACGCGTGGGTGAGTCTCGAATCCAGTAAGAAAGCTTACTGGAAAACGGTGTGGAGAACCTTATCTCTGTCGGAAACGAGAAGTCGTGGAAGGAATCAGCTGGAAGGTAGGGCGACACGGGGGCGGTACTTGACCGTACCTCGGTCTTGATCTCCCGTGATTGCCTCCTGTGGATCCCGGCGAATCTTCATTGGAACGAGAGGGTTCCCTTACCTGGCGTCCCGGGAATGGTCGCCGCTCCTATGACTATCGTTCGGCGAATGCAGGGACTTTGCCTGAAACGGCCGTTGAACTCTTTGCGGATTTTTCCTCTGACATTTTAGACTCCGACAGCCAGAGAATATTGGTGACAACACGCGGGTAGTAGAGGCTTGCCATGGCCTTCCCGCTGCTGAATTGGTCAGAGCATGCATTGAAAGTCGCGCCAAAGATTTGCCAGTCCATATGTGCGGAATCGTGTTCGATCTGTTTGTCTCCAAAATCGATGTTCAGAATGGCTCGAGCGACGAATTGGCTAAGGCAGATTTTGCTCATCCAAGAGTTGTCCGCCGTGCTGGAGAGCTTCCACCCATTGTCAGGATAGAGGCAGATACCGGGTTTGAAAACCGCGTTGAAGTGGCGTTTCAAAGTCGTGATGAAAAGAGAGAAGGGGCCGTCTTCGTCGACAGCTTCCCGGAGCCCCATTGCGAAGGGGAATACCAAACCTTCGATTGCCGGAATGATGGCACTTTGGTTGTTGTCCTCAAAAACTGCAGGAATGAAGCCGAGCGTATCATCCCAGCGGTTGGATACGGTTTTCGCGCATTGATGAGCTGACTCCATGGCATCTTGGGCCAGCAAAGATTCACCGGCTTCTGAAAAAAGATGATGGAGGGCTAGGTAGGCTGCCCACGATTTGACTGCCAAATACAGATTGTTTCGGGCTTGGCCCAACGAGCTGTCGAGGGAGTCGTAGGTGGTAATCTCGCCGCCTCCATTGCATCGACTTGACTCGCAACCCATCACCCCATTTCTCTGTGCGGGATCCGGATGGTCGCGGTGTAGCATCGAAGTGTAACAGTCCTTTGCTGTCTTTAGATGACGAGTGAGGAATTCTTTGTCGTTGGTCTGTGCCACGTAGACCCCTGTGCAACAGATCCAATTGACCAGTTGCTCGTGGGTCATGTACGAAAAGCATTTTCTGTCGATACCGCTAATTTCGTAACTGGAATAGCCCTGCGGTGGGAAGTTATTGTGATTCCCCATATCGTGGGTGAAGCTGATCCCGCCGGGGTAGAGAGTTTTTGAACCGGGAAGGCGGACGCTGTCGTAGTACGAGTAGTGCTGCACAAACGATTCCAGGACGTTCTTGACCGTCCAGGGAGAATATTTCATCTCGTAGAACAACATGTCGACCGTGAGGTCAAAAGTGTTGTGCATTCGATACTCCCCCTCGTTTACATTCCAAAAGGGCTTTCCACTGTAGTCGAACCACTGGGTTGATCCGTAGTACGAGTGGGATGCGTGTGCGACCAAGCATTTCTGGGGATCGCTCAGATCGCTCGAGTCCAGTTCCTCATCTCGCTTCGCCGCTTCCTCCAGGTATTTCTCACTGTGATCCAAGCTATATTGGAGAACTTCCTGAAGATTGGAGAAATATCGATTGTACCAATACTGCATCTCTAGTCCGAGAGTCGCAGGTCCCTTCCGGAAGGTTCCCAAGCTGATTAGCATCTCCCGGGTCTCTCCGGCGGGTACTTCCATCAGAAATCCGTAGCTTCCTCCGAATCGGGGAACGAGTTGAGTTCCGTCGGGCTTTTTTGCCTTGGAAAGATCGAAACATTGGAGGGGTTCGACGGGAGTACTCGTGGCAAAGCCCATTTCGCCGTTATTGAAGAGAAACCCTGTGAATGTTCCTGGATGGTGGATCGGCATCGGGCAGCCGTGGTCTCCCAAGGCGAATAGGCCGGTTTTCGGACGATTCCCTCGCGAATTGTCAACGGTAAGCCTGGCGAAGATGACCGGGCACGATGCCTGCCGATTGGTGGCATCGTCGGATGTCTCGGGGTCGGGCAGTTCTCCGAACGGTGTGATTACCTCAAAGTGGATGTCCTCCGTGATGAAGTGGTCCGAGGCAAAACGATAGTCCCGGGTAAAGTCCTCAGCGCCGAGAACCGTAAGTGCATCGTGACAGGTTTCGGGTTGGTTCTGATGATCGAAACGGGCGATCTCGGAGTTTTGCTTCGATTCAAAGAATGGAAAAACGGTAATGGCTTCATCGACGATGGTGCCTACATAGACCGCGCCTGCCGCCGGGTGCCCCTTCTCCAGGGCGAGTCCACCGGGTGCGCCGTGCATGCCGAGCGTGAACGAACTGTGTGCGCCAACGGCTGAGTGCTGTGCGTGGAATGAAGATTTCTCGGTTGGAAGAATCATAGCTTACTATTCGGAAGGGCCGAGTGATTATTGGATTAGCGTTATGGGCTGCCAGTCGGCCGGTTGGTGAAAAGAAGGTGTCCGGTGTGGGGCGCTAGCAGTAAGGGTCGGCTCCCGGTCCGGTCCGCCGTCGTATCGCGCGAAGCTGACCCGTAATTGAGTTCCGGGTGCAAAAGACTCGAGGCCTAGAAGGGCGGGTGGGACTTCGATCATGGCATTCCACCCGTCGGCCTTCGTTGTAGAGCTGGCAACAAACCCTATCGGGTCAATCAACCAATGTTCGATGGGTTGCCATTCCCCGGTAGATGGATCTGTTCCCGGGACGTTTGGTTTGTGGGCGTGGAAGCGAGTATCATTGGGGGTGATGTGGAGTTCAAAGTAGTCTTCGTTTCCAGCGATTTGAATGAACATTTCGAATACATCACCCAACTCCCACATCGGTTGGTTGTCATTCCCTGAAAGCGTATAGACATCCCGGTCTGTCAGGGTCGCGCGAACTTCGAGAGCGTCTTCCCGGCAAAAGAGTTGGACCCGTCCCTCGGTGTGTAGCTGTTGCTCCTTGGCTAGCCACGCTTGGCCTAGCTCAAAGTCAACGGATTCCTCCGCTTGCAAACGGATTTGAATTGGAGAAATTTCGTTTGATTCTGATTCTTTCATGAGACCGAACGTAGGAACGAAGCTGGCGAGCCAGAGGATAGTTACACTGCGGGTGGATGCTTTCATTCTGAATGGTTGCTCAGGTGATGTTCTACTGTCCCGTCATCATCGGCATTCCGATTGATGGTACGCAGGCGAACGAACATCTTCTTTAGGTCCTGTGCTCCTCCTATTAGGAACCAAACGGTTGTAATGGCACCTGCGGTCCCGATGAAGATGAGATTGAAGAGCCACCAATTTGCCCACCATTGCTCCGGCCACTTGTAGAAGATTTGCCAGATGCAGATTGCGATGAAGGCGAAGAAAAAGAATCCCACCCAGAGGAGATTCAGGACGTAGACAATCTTGTCGCTTCGGGAAAATTCTTTAGTGAATCCGATTGCTGACCAACCGCGGCTCGGAGGAGCCACATGATCGGGGCCTTCGGGAGTGTTGGCCTGATGCTTGCCTCGGTGGAGAAGCCGATCCATTTCGATCTTTGGATCCGGGGAAAGCAAAGAAACAACGACATAGGCTACAATGGCCGAGATTGAGGCGATGAACCCGAGCTGCATTCCGTTGAGCCAAAAGACCTCGGGAAGTTCGGTAATCCACGCCGTTTCCTGATATTTAATTTTGAGAGAGGGCAGGAGTTTGGGCCAGAGGATGTTGTTCGTTACGACTCCACTGATTGCCAGGGTCGACCCCGTAATCATGGCCGCCCATGCCCCCGAGGTTGTTCCGCGTTTCCAGTACAGGGCTCCGATCAGAACCGCGCCACCGCCGCCGAGAAAGATGGCTCCGGTGATCTGAAAGTACATCAGGATAAACTCCTTCAGTGGGAATAGCATGCTGAAGATCCAGGCAAAGATCGCCACCCCTATGATCGCGCGTTTGAGCCAACGTAAATGATTCTCAGGCGTGATTCGGTCATTGTATCCGCATTGCTGTCTCCATGGCAGGAGCACGTCCTGAACAAAAATACTTCCCCATGAATGCAGGTAGGTTGTATCGGTACTGACCGCGGCCATGATCATCACCGCTGCGAAAAGACCCATGATTCCAATCGGCAAAATATTGGAGAGAACTACGGTGGTCGTCAGTTGCTTCGCCAATTGGGGATCGGGCAGACTGTCCAAGGTGGCTAGAACTGCGGTGCTCGCGGCTTCATGTACGGGAGCATGTAAGAGCACGTAGGCGCAGATCGCGGCCAGTGGAATGAGGAGATAGGTAACGCCTGAGCGAAATTGTGCGAGGATGCCGGCCATTTTGGCCTCATGTGGGTTGATCGCCGAACTGTTGTAGCCCTGTGTTCCCTGCCACACCATGAAGTTGTAGACCGTGATGAATAGCATCATCATGAAGAAACTAATGTTGAAGTCGGGCAGTTGGCTGATGTCGAAGGGGTTCAGCTTCGATTGGCCCTCAGGTGCCTTTGTGAGAGTGTCCACAATCACCCCCCAAGGGAAGAGGACGAGCATGGTTACGAGTAGCACTAGAAAGATGATGTTACTCAATTGTCCTTGGATGAAGTCGGTCACCATTACCGAGATCTGGCCGCCGCTCAGGGCGATCATGACGGCGAAGGTCAATTCGACGGCCATGACTGCGCCGAGAGTCAGGTTCAGCGTGAGGTCCAATCCCGGGACCTCGAATGTTCGCACGGGTAAATCGAGAAAGTAGATAAAGAAACGAGCTGTAACTGCGGGAAAGATCCCGAAATTGAGAATCCCGCTGATCCAGCACAGCGAGCCGGAGAAGATCCGGAACTTTCGGCTGTACCGTCGCTCCATTAACTGTGCGAGAGTCATGGCCCGCGTTTCGCGGTAGCGGTAGATGATCCAGCCCGATAGCGCGAGGATCAGCCCGAGGGGTGCCATCATTTGCCCCCAGAATTGAGCCGCAAACCCAGCTTGATAGATCTGCTCCCACTGAGCGACGATAGTGATCGCTCCCAGTCCGGACATTCCCGAGGCAACCGTGAGGAGATATCTTCCGGCACAGCGGTTTGCCGAGAGAAAGTCGGCGACACTGCTTGTATAGCGCCGGGTGAAAAGCGCCGCAGCGACCACGCTCGCAAGCACGAAACCTACGATTGCGAGATCTATGCCACTTAGATTTGTGAATGCGAGGGGGAGCACTCTCCCTATGATGCCTCTCGTCAGCTTACAGGAGCAAATGAATATGCTGTTGCAAATAGCCTCTGGAGATCGCTCTGACGCTTGGTAATTTTGAGTCTCTGGGCAGGCTTGTAGCTCAGGAGATCTATCCGGATTTATGACGGGCGAGGAAGAGGTTCCTGCTCATTTCACGCGGTGAGGTTTTCTTCGTACAAATCGCCGTTTGACGATTAGGGAGTGTTGGGAATTCGAGTCTGTATTCCGAAATCGAGTACGGGAATTAAAGTGACTGCAGGAAGGCCAGTAGTGCCTCGCGGTCGCTCTTCGGTAGGTTCATAAAGTCGTAACGACTTTGTTCGGCTTCTCCTCCGTGCCACAATATTGCCTCTTCCATGGTCGCTGCGCGGCCGTCGTGAAGGAATGCGGTTTGGCCGTGGATGTTTTCGAGAGTGCCAATTCCCCAGAGTGGGGGAGTCCGCCACTCCGTTGCCGAGGCATTGAAGACGGGTCGATCATCGGAAAGTCCTTCTCCCATGTCGTGGAGAAGAAGGTCGGTGTAGGGACGAATTGTTTGTTGAGAAACTTCCGGTAGGTCGGGCAGGTCTCCGGTTCTTAATTTTGGAGTATGGCACGTGGCGCATTTCATTTGATGAAAGATGCGCTGCCCGCGGAGAACCTCCGGGTCTTCTGTATTCTGCCGACCGGGAACACCAAGGAGCATGGAGTAGCGCGCTACATGATCGAGTACCTTGTCCTCGACCTCGGGTTCTCCGCCTGCAGGAAATGCGGTTCGGTCGTAGGGTGCTTGATCCTGGTCGTTGGTGAAGATTGTCGTCGAGAGACCCATGTCGCCGTGAAATGCGGAAGCGCTCTGATCGCGGACGGTGGGTTGCTCGGCTTTCCAACCGAAACGGCCGATGATTGGGCTACCATCGGGACGGAAACCGACGATCTGCAATCGGCCCGAAATGCCATCGCCATCGGCGTCTTCGGGATCGGCAAGTCCCTCCAACGTTGAGGCTGGAATTGCCTCAAGGAGACCGACCCCCGGGACCTGTGGGGCGAGGCGAGCGCTCGTTTGAAGCGACGGCTCCGGAGACCCATTGAGCCAGTCGGATAGAAGGAGCACAGGCTTCTTAAGAGTATAGGGAGTGCCGTCGGGGTAGGACCCTTCGATTGTCTCCCAGTCGATGGAAATGCTGACTTCCGGTTTCAAGCCGGGGAGGGAAAAGTTCTGTAATTGTAGGCCGTAAAGCGGATCTGGCAGGGGGGCGCCGGTTTCCGAGTCCAGGCCCTGGCTGATGCGAACGAGCAGGGCGACGGGGGCTTCTTCCGGACTGGTCGGCATCAGCCCGCGCGAGTCGAAGGTGTGACAACCTGTGCAAGAGCGGGAGTTGAAATAGGGCCCGATACCATCCCGTGAGTTCGCTGAGCCGGGGGCCGCGATCCAGTTCTGCTTGAAGAACGAATTTCCAACGAAGAAGGCGATGCGGTTTTCCGGGGTGAGGTTGGGGGTAGGCCGATTGAATGCATCGCGTCCGCGTTCAAAGCGAGTGGTGTCTCCACCCGTTCTGGGATCGGTGTCGAACTCGGTCTCGGAAATTTGGTCGGCGCCCCAGCACGTAAGAGCGGTTGAGAGTATACCAATCGACAAATTCCGAGAGAGACAGCTGAGAGGTCCAGAATTTCTATGATTGCGAAGGTTCAATGGCGTGTTTTGCGAGAGGAGCCGTTGAGTGGGAGCGAATTGCCGGGTTGTTGACCGTCTCGAATCGGGATGGGTCTATTCGACAATCGCGATGGACAGGCCGAACTGTGAGGCGAGGCTCTGAATCATAGATGCCTGGACGAATAGGGATTCTACGGCAGCTTGTAGGATCTCGTGGGAGTTTGTATCGAAGATTGCGCGGTCAAAAGGTGCGGGGACAGTTGCGGCCAGTGCGACGGATGTTTCGATCTGGGTGCCGATTTGGTCAGCGAGCCGACTGTCAATGGCTGCGGCGAGGTCGCGGATTCCCGGACCGTTGACCACGGTCCGGTTCAAGTACGAGTAGTAGTGGCCATTGTACACGTTGAGGACTCCCTGAGCGTTTGCGAGAATGTCCATGTGGGTGTTGTCGCTAAAGCAGGAGTGTTCGTCTTCCTGGGCCTGGGTCTCTAGCGCGACGAGTATGCGCTCCCCCGAGAGTTCGAATCCGCTCATCATCCCGATTCCCTGGAGAATCTTTTGCAGCGACTCGTCTACGGGCGCAGCGAGAAACTCGGCACGATAGTTGTCTGAGTCAGGCTGCCACTCGGATTCGAGCATGGTGAGGTGTTGAACGAGTAAATCGGTTGCTGCTTGGAGGTAGTCAAGGCGTCGTTCTGCGTTTGGCGCGGTTGTGAAATCGGACAATGGCCGAGTACCGGCGGAATCTTCTGAGAAATCCTGGCCCCAAAGGATGAACTCAATCGCATGCCATCCGGAACTGATATTGGTCTCTCCCTCTTTCTCGTTCAGGCTGGCAAGTAGCTCGGGAGTGATTTCCGGGAAATCGGCCTCGTTGTGAATGATTCCGCTCTCAGCCAAACCCTGAACCGAGTCGATATAAGACTCATCCATGGGCCATGCATTGATCAACCCCTCTGGGCCGTTTTCTTCTGAATCAATCGGACCTTCGTAGAAGCGGAATACTTCGGATTCTCCGTAGGGAGTTCTCGCGAAAATCCAAAGGGCTTTCGCCGTCGCGAGTGCATTCTCAGTGGGTTCCGCCGCTAGTTGTTCGACTGCGTTTTGCAGTAGTTTCGCGGTAGCCAGCGAGTCTGCATAATTTGCGTGAACAAGGTTCGCGTAGTTTTCGACAACCCCTTTCTTCAGAGCGGCAGAGGAATCAGCTGCGAGAGCGGGTATGGCTGTAACGATGACGAGCGAAACGATGGTAAGGAACTTTTTCATGGGAAGAAGGGTGAAACGATATAAGGAGGTCGGTCGGACAGAGTGAATCAGAGTCCAAAAAAATCGTAAGTATTTCGGCGGGTGATTTCGGCAATCTTCTCCTTGGACGTTGCGAAAAATTCTGCGCAATACTCTGCGATGCGATCGATGCGGCAGGGTTCGTTCAATTTGCCCCGGTAGGGTTCGGGAGAAAGGTAAGGACTATCGGTTTCCAGAATGAGATTCTCGAGGCCGTTGCGTTCAAGAGACTCGCGGACCTCCCGGGCATTTTTGAAGGTAATGATGCCCGTGAACGAGCATCGCGCACCGGCCGAGAGGATGGCCTGCAGGGAATCGGGACCCTCGGTGAAACAGTGAAAAATGGCGCGGTTGGCGGGGAAATTCGTTTCCTCTAGAATGGAAAGGCACTCTGGAACGGTTCCCCGTGAGTGGACCACGACCGGGAGGTCTCGCTCTTTGGCGAGGATGAGTTGTCGGGTGAAGGCTTCGGATTGTTGTTGGATGAGAAGATCTCTCTGCTCCTTGGGAAGACGAGTGAAATCGAGACCTATCTCGCCCAGTGCGCAAGGAGGTTTTCCCTCGACCGTATCGAGGAACTCGGGGAGGGCGGTCAGGTGGGCTTCAAAATCATCGCCGACGTGACAGGGATGAAGCCCGGCCGTCCAATGGACATTGTCGGGAAACTCGTTTGCGAGTGAACGATATCGACCCCAATCTTCGAGGTCCGTACCAATAGCGATGCATTCGCGGACTCCTGCTTCGAGGGCTCGCTCAAGCCATTCAGTGGACGAACCCGAAGGCGGGTGGCAGTGGCTGTCTATCAGTGCTTGGGTCATGGATTCTGGGAAGGGTCGATTGGTGCGAGATAGTAGGTGACCATTGTATATCCGGAAAATAGGGCGTTCTCTGAAAGAGACTCTGCCAGGGCTCGAGCCATTGCCCTGTCCACTGCGGCATCGCCACTGGATTCGACGAGAAGTGCTGAGGGGCGAATCAAGGGGTTCGTGCGATCGAGGATGAACGAGGCCGGCGCAAGAAACGGTATGTCGACTGCGACGGCTTGAATTTCGGGTGGGAGGAGGAACGAACGATAAGAGACTTCTCCTGTCGTTAGATTCTGGATGCGCAGTGTCGTCGTATCAGAGGTGAGTTGGAGGTCTGGTATCTCTTCTTGTCCAAAACTTTGAAGGGAGCTTTCCGAATGTTCCAATAGCCAAGAGCCCGGATTGTCCTCGCGGTTGGGGCGTTGTATCCACGAGTCCCAGTTCCGGTTGTTCTCAATTTTATAGAACGGCGGGAAGCTGCTGATCTCGCGAGAGATGGAGAGGGCGCGGAAGTCGTCGAGTTGAGGTCCCGGTCTTTTTGTTCCTGAGGTAACGAGCAGGGTGAGGGGATCGATCAAGGCAACACTCTCGGGGTCCGAGTTCCCGAGATAGACCAAACCTTCCTGGGCGTGGGAAACCTCTCCGGGTTCTTGTACGCGGATCTGTACCAGGAAAAAAACTGCGGCGTGAATCGCCAGTCCTATCAGGGCAGCCAGGATCGCGAAAGCGGTTGGCTTTGGGAACAGTTTCTGTCGTTTGGGTCTCACCTCGATTACTCGTCGGAAGGCTCACCGTCCTTGCCGGCCATTTGCACGACACCAAACCCAGCGGACCGCGCGCTGTCATATATTCGCGAGATGGATTCGAACGGAGTCGAACGGTTTGTCAGCAACAGGAGGGTTCCGTTTGATCGTCCGGAGTGATTGAAGAGATCGCGAAATGCGGAGTCCATTCGCTCCATAGGATAGGATCCCAGGACGGTTACGATCTTGCCCTGCCAGACGGTGGCAACAGCGTCGGCCTGAACTCCGATCACACTGTCGGAGTCTTCGAAGGTGGGCAGATCGATTGGGACACCGGGACTGAATAGGAAGGATCGGGAAAGGAAGAGAGTCAGCAGGCAGATAAAGGCAAGGTCTGCGAACGCAATGGTGTCGACTCGGAACCGCGGTGAAGTCAATCGTTCCGCCAGTCCAAAGGGACTGGTCAACAGGTCGCCGGGCGGCGGGACACGGGGGGGGTTGGACTCTGTTGATCTCATACTACGTCCTCCGTTGAGGTTCCCTTGGGCGGGGTCTCGACTGTACTTGATTTGACCGCGTCGATCCATTCGAGCAAGTCGTGCCCCACGGATTCCATGTCGTGCACAACTGCACGCAGCCGGCCGTGAAGGAAGTGGTGGGCGAGGTGCGCCATCGCGGCAATGGAGAGTCCGGCGATCGAAGTGAGGAGGGCTTGCGAGATCGTTCCGGCAAAGTCGGCAGGGTTGGCGTAGACCCCCTCGTTCTGAAAAATGAAGAAGGCATCGTATCCGGCCAGGAGGGTGCCCAGTAGTCCCAGAATGGGGGCGATTCTTGCGATTGCGGCGATGGTGCCGATTCGGCGCTCGAGAATGGGGATCTCGATCAAGGCTGCCGATTGAATCGCTCCGCGGATACGACTGATCGGCTGATCATAGTGAAGTAGAGCAGCCTTGACCACGTTGGGAATGGGGCCTGGAGTCTCTTCGCAGACGGCGAGGGCCTCGGCCAAACGTCCCTTGCGGAGAAGATTTTGAATCCCGTCGACAAAGTTTCGAACCTGGATCTGCCCCTGGTGCAGAAAGAGGGTGCGTTCGATAAAGAAGACGAATCCAAATACGCTGATGATGAGCAGGGGCCACATGATGGGGCCGCCTTGCCGGAATAGAGTGAAGTTGAAGAAGTCCATGGTCGGTAAAGAGGCTCAGATTTCGGTTGGACGGAGCTCGCGAGCGCGAAGTTTGGCTAGAGCCACATTGCGCCCAGGCAGGTTTTGTTGGTCAATGATTTCAAGAAAAGTAGTCGCTTCCTCTGCCTCCCCGTCGGAGTCGCTCCATGTGGACAGGGTGAGGAGGGATTTGGAGAGCCAGAATGCAAGTGCGGCGTCGTCGGGATCACGACTTTCCAACTGTGGCTCGACGTACTGCCAAAGTATCTTGCGTGATTGTGTGAGGTCGCCGCTACGGCGGAGGGCTTGGGCGCGTTTGAGTTGGCTTTCGAGGAGAACTGCCGTGGGGACGTCGGGAATGGTATTGATCTTTGCCAAAATGACAGCGGCCCCCAGGAGGTCCTCGGGGGAGGCATCGGGATTCGCGAGGATTGTCTCCGCACTTCCAATCTCGGCCAAGTACCGCAGTGGATGATTCGAATAGAGATTGGCGGTATTCTCAAACAGGAGCCTGGCGCTGCTAAAATCGCCGTGAGACCGCAGGATCTCTCCCTCTTTCAGACGGGCGTGGATCGACAAATAATGCTGGGGGAATCGGTTGACGATGCTCTCCAGGAATCGAATCGCCTCACTCACCGACTCCGGAGTTCCCCGGGATTCTGCAATGATCGCGGCCTCGTAAAGGGCGAGGGGAGCGTAGTCACTTTCAGGGAAACGGTCGGCTAGGTTCACGAGACGTTGTTGGGCCTGCCCGCTGAGGTCTCGTCCAGCGAAATAGCGGGCCTCAAAGAGGTAGCTGAGAACTGATGCCCGCCGGTTGGGAAAACGGGAGCGAAGGTCGTTCATTACCTGAACCCCTTGATCGGTCTCTCCATTCTTCAAGAGGATATCTCCTTTGAGTAGAAGGGTCTGGGCGAGAATAGAATCATTGGCCTTTTCATCGACGGGCGCTGACCCCGAGGCCGGTGTTTCGGAGAGCGTGGCGAGGAGTTTTTCCAGTTCTCCCAGGGCCTCCTCATCCTTCCCGAGCAGGGAGAGGGTGTACGCTTTGAGCCATACAAAGTTGTGACGCGTGATCGTGGGAAGATTGTCGGAGGAGAGAATTGTTTCGACCTCTTCCAGTGCCTCGGGTGTTCGACCCTCGAGGATCAGGGTGCGGGCGAGGTTCCAATCAATTCTCCAGCGGACCTCATCGCTGATTTTCATGTTGCTCTTGAGATTGGCATTCCTCCATTCCATTGCTTGGAGCGTTTGGCCCGCCGTGAGCATGGCCAAGGTGAGTTGGAAGGCGATCTCTTCCGTGGGTTCGAGATTCCACGCTTGGCGGTAGGCCAGGGCTGCGGAGTTGAAGTCACCATTGCGGAAATACAAATCTCCGACCAATTGCAGGTAGAACGGTTTTTCCTCTTCGGAGAGGTCGGGAATGATCTCGAGAAGACGAGTAGCCGCTGTTCTGTATTGAGGTGGGCTCTGCTTCCACGCGAGAAAAGCGGCCGAGAGTTGGGCGGCCTGTCTGATCTGGGAGCCGGGGTATTCGGTGAGAAGCAAATCGACGAGAGCTGCCGCTTCCTCTTGCTCATCGAGTTCGGAAAGCATCTCGGCGCGGGCGAACAAAAGACGATCACGGATCGGATGGTCGGGCCGGGAATCGATGATGGCTGCGAGATTGTCAGCTTGGCTAAGTTTTACCTCGCCGATGTCCCTCATCAAGAGGTTGAGCGCGATGCGCAAGTTATCCCGATCGTTTCCGGTGCGCAAAATCTCCCAAAGCGTGGCTTGGCCTTCCGGAGTGCTCAGACCGCGGAAGACTGCAAGCGGGAGGAGGATCTCGTCCGCGATGGTCGAATCGTCAGCATCCGAGGTTTCGGAAAACTCCTCGAGGAACTGAATGGCCTCGCCAGTTCGCCCGAGACCGAGGAGGACCAGTGCGTATTCGCGGGCGAGTTGAAGTCGCAATGGTAGGGCGACCGCGAGCTCGTATTGATTTTTGAGGGAGATGACGGTCGCCTCGTCGACTCGTCCGCGGAGGATATCCAAGCGGGCGCGGATCGCGTCGAAGGTATCGAGGAGAAAGGGGGAATTGGTGGATTCGATGGCGAGCCCGAAATACTCAGCGGAGGTCTCGGGTGAGTCCCTTCGATCTGCGAGTAGGCTCTGGATGAGGTAGAACCACGGGAGGTCGGCGGCGGAAAGAGATTCCGGGGTCATTCCGCGCAGACGGTTCTGCGCTTGGGTGGTGTTCCCCAATAGAAATTCTGCCATGGCCCAACGAAGCCGGATCGAGGGTGTGCGAGGGGGGCCTCTCTCGCGAAGGAGCTGGATGACAACCGCGGGCCGATCCAATTGGATCAGGGCGGTAAGGAGACTCAAGAAGGCGCGGTTCTGCTCCTCCTCGGTTAGGAATTCATTTTGGGTGAGAGGGAGGAGGATCTCAATGCCGAGGGCGGGCAGTCCGGTTTGCACCGCGCGGACCCCGCTTTGAAGGTCGCGAAGGGTCTGCGTGCGGTCGGCTACCGGGTTCTCGTCGAGCGGGAATTCAAGATGAGTGTCGATCTGTGCCGAGACAAATTGGGTGGCGAGTGTGAGTAGTAAAACAAGTAGTGGTCTCATGGCTCTGCAGTTGAATCGATGGGTGTGCATACGAATCAAGATCCTCCCTTGGACGCAGAGTTTAGTTCCCCGATCATTCTCGCGGCTTCTGCGAGGTATTGGATTCCGAATAGATTCAAGTGGTTGAGCACGTGATAGAGGTTGTAGAGGGTTGCACGGATTTTCCAGCCCTGACGCGTCGGAATTTTTTGATGATATCGTTGGTAGAAGGACGGTGGAAATCCTCCAAAGTAGCGGGAAAAGGCTAGATCGGTCTCAGGATCCCCGAAATAGAAGGCGGGGTCGAACACTACCGGGCGTCCCGAGCTGTCTTCTGCGGCATTGCCCGACCACAGATCCCCGTGGAGCGGTGCGGGGCGAAAGGGTTCTCCGGCAAAGAAGGTCTCGAGATTTTCTAGAAACGGTTCGGGCGAAGGAAGGGTCCTGTGGCTGCGCTTTGCGACTTCGAGTTGAGGGAGCAGGCGCCGGTCCCGAAAAAAGTCTGACCAGTCTTCCGACGGGGAGTTGTTCTGCGGGGTCGACCCGATGAAGTTGTCGTGGTCCCACCCGAATTGTTGAGAGGCGGGGGACAGGTGAAGGTCGGCCAACTGCTCACCGAGTAGAGCGCCTGATTTCTCGGTCAGCGGCGACAGGTCGAGCCACTCCAGCACGAGAAGGGTGTGTGAGGCGTTCGTTCCGCAGCCGATGACGGTTGGGGTGCGAATGGTCTGCGTCCCCTGCAGGGCATGGAGACCCCTGGCTTCGGCCTCCAATAGGCCGCGATCCCGCAGGGAGGAGCGTTTCGCAAAAAAATTGCCGCGCCCGGTTGTCAGTTTGAGAGCTTCGTGAATGCAGCCTCCGTGAACGGATTCTACGGAGAGAATATCGGTGGGTTGACCGAGTGCGTCTTCGAGCAGTTCAGCGAGAGCTTCCATCGCCACGAAGGACCCAGTTCAGGAGAGAGTGGGAGCCATTTTCGAGAATATCGAGGACCTGCTCAAATCCTTTGCCACCGCCGTAGTAGGGGTCGGGGACTTCACTGACTCCCGGGAGATCGACCCAATCGCAAAACGGCCGAACCTTCTCACGCGCAGAGGAGTCGGGTGCCAGCCGGACGATATTCTGGAAGTTCTCATTATCCATCGTCACAATCCAGTCGAAGCGATCAAAATCGCTTACCTGAAATCCACGGGCGATACTGGTGAGCTCATATCCACGGCTCTGGGCAGAGCGTCTCATCCGGGGATCAGCTGGTTCGCCAGCGTGGTAGTCCAGTGTTCCCGCTGAATCGCAGGAGACCTGCTCCCCCGCGTCGGATTCCGCTATTTTGTGCTGGAATACACCTTCGGCGGCGGGGGATCGGCAAATGTTTCCCATGCAAACGAATAGTACGCGGATCATGGGTTTCTTCTACTCTTGGGTGGAACAGGAGGCGACGGCATTTTCAAGGAACTCGGCCGGGATGAAGTTCAATCTTCTGATGGATCGGGTAGGCCGAGAACTTCTCCCATTCGATAGATACCGGGCTCTTTCCCGTGCACCCACTTGGCGGCGGTCAAGGCGCCGCGGGCAAAAATGGACCGATCACCCGCACTGTGCGAAAGCTCAATTCTCTCGGAGGGGCCGGCAAAAACTACCGTGTGTTCTCCCACGACACTACCGCCGCGCAAAGCGTGAACCCCGACCTGCTGATCAGGACGCTCGCCCGTGAGTCCGGCCCGGCTGCGAAGAGCGGTGTCTGGACCCCATTTTCTCCCCTCGAGGACCGATTCCAGGAGGTTCTCTGCAGTGCCGCTCGGGGCGTCAATCTTATGGCGGTGGTGCATCTCGACGATCTCAGGATGGTAGCTCTCGGGGAGTAGCTTGGCTGCTTGTCGAGTGAGATGGATGAGGAGGTTGACTCCGATGGAGTAGTTTCCGGCCCAAACCATTGGGATTTTTGAAGCGCAAGCCCGGATGCGCATTGCCTCTTCTTCCGTATGTCCCGTCGTCCCGATGACCAGCGCTTTCCCGTGGGCGGCGCAATTCTCAGCCAAGCTCGCGGTGGATTCATGAGAACTGAAATCGACGACGACGCCGCAATCGGGGAGGTCTTTTACTGGGTCTGACCCGATATCGCACTGGGAGACGATCCGGCAACCTTCGTCTTCGGCTACTGCGATGATGGCTTGACCCATGCGTCCGCGGGCACCGTTTAGGAGAATAGGCATACTCATGGGAAAAACCCTACGGGAGGAGATTGTGCATTCAACCTAAATTGTGGCGGCCGGCGGAGTGGCCATGAAGGGGTGCGGGCCTCTTTTTGAATCGGCCGGTGAAGAACGTACCGATCCCTTGGCTGGGGTCCTCCTCAAAGGTATTTATTGAGAAACTCGAGTACGATTGCTTTGAGATCCATTTGCTGGGGGTGGAGGTCGTACGAGTGGGGTGCCTTGGAAATCTCGACGTAGGTGTAGTCGAGACCGAGGTTCTCGAGATGGACCGCCAGCTTGCGCGATCGCTCCACGGAGATGATTCCGTCGGCCGTTCCGTGGGTGATAAACATCGGTGGTGTATTTGAGTCGATCCAAGTAATCGGAGAAGCCAATTTCTCAACTTCCAACGTTTTCTCCGGAGTCTCTTGAGGGAACGGCTTGCTCTTGCGATTGATGAGGTCGTAATCGCCGTAGAAGTTCAGAATGCACGACACCTCGTTCGATTCGTCGGTGTATAACCCTTCGCGATTGAATTCCTCGTTGTGGATTGTGCTCCCGACCAGCATGGAAAAATGACCGCCAGCGGAACCGCCCATGACACCGATGCGTTGTGGATCGACGCGGTAGGTGGTCGATTCCTTGCGGATGAAGCGAACCGCGCTCTTGCAATCATAGAAGTTCTGCGGCCAAGCGACTCTGCTCAATCGCATGACTCCCGATTCATCTTTCTCTCCCACATTGAGGAGGTAGTTGATCGAGAAAACGGCATAGCCCGCGTCGGCGAGATCATTGCCAATGCTGACCTCACGGGGCGAGCGTTTGTCGAGTATTCTCCATCCGCCACCATGAATGAGGACGATCGCAGGTCGCGGGCCGGGGTAGCGCTCTTGATCGGGCAGGTAGGCATCCATCTTTTCTTCCCGGTCTGCGCCGAGGAAATCGATGTCGTGGAGAATAGTAATCGAGGTAGTGCTCATTGTTTGTATTGGTCCAAGTGAGCTTAGGAGTTCGATCGCCGGGGATGCCAGAGGAAATTCCCGTCTCGTTTACTCTCTCCACGGTTCCGGTTCTCCGTTCGATTGTCGGGCGCGCTCAAAAAGACCCATCTGCCGTGCTCGACAGATGGGTCTTTGTAAATTTTGCTGCCGCCGAATGGGTTTAAACGCGGCGGCTGCTTGTGGCCTTCGCCTATTGAGCCGCCATTTCCATCGTCGGGTAATCGGTGTATCCCCCCGGTCCCGATGCGTAGAAAGTATTGGCATCCGGTTCGTTGAGAGGAACTCCCGCGGCCAGTCGTTCGACGAGATCCGGGTTGGCGATGAAGAGTTTACCCCACGACACGGCATCGGCATCGCCGCGGCGAACGAGTTCTTCCGCCGTGGAGAGGTTGAGGTTCTCATTGGCCACCATAACTCCGCCAAACTCCTTTTTCATTTTCGGTGTCAGCCGGGGTTCGTCTTGGGACTCCCTTGTGAAGAGGAAGGCGAGCCCGCGCTTTCCGGCCTGACGGGCGACATAAGTGAACGTGCCCGGGAGATCCGAGTCGCCCATGCCGTGAGAGTCTGCTCTGGGAGCCAGATGGAGGCCAACCCGGTCCGCTCCCCATACTTCGACCGCCGCGTCGACAGCTTCGAACATGAGCCGGGCCCGATTCTCGATCGATCCGCCGTACTCATCGGTTCGGTGGTTCGTCGAGTCCTGCAAAAATTGGTCGAGGAGGTAGCCGTTTGCTCCGTGGAGTTCCACGCCGTCGAATCCGGCCCGCTTCGCGTTTTCGGCGCCGCGTCGATAGGCTTCGACGATCGCAGTAATCTCGTGAACCTTGAGGGCGCGGGGTGTTTCAAAATCCTTCATGGGTCGGATCAAACTCACATGTCCTGGCGGTTTGATCGCACTTGGGGCCACCGGTAGTTCACCATTCAGGTAGGTGGGATCCGAGACGCGGCCTACATGCCAGAGTTGGAGGACAATCTTGCCTCCTTCCTCGTGCACCGCATGAGTAACCTTCTTCCAGCCCTCGACCTGCGCATCCGACCAAATCCCCGGTGTATTCGGATAGCCCACGCCCATCGGATCGACCGATGTCGCCTCCGATATAATCAACCCCGCACTGGCTCGCTGGCGGTAGTACTCGACCATGAGATCGTTGGGTACGCGATCTTCTCCGGTACGGCAGCGAGTCAGCGGAGCCATGACGATGCGATTTTGTAATGACCAAGCGCCGACTTGGACGGTTTCGAAAAGTGGTGAATTGTCTTTCATTGTGATTGTTTGATTGGAGTCGAACATAGATGAAGGAGTGATCTCGTCAAATGATTAGTTTGATTATTATCGAACAATGAGTCACAGTGAAGCGATGGCAGTGAGAGAGTACATCCACCCGGACCTCGAAGGGGTTCCTTTGAATACGGCGTTACAGGCGCTTGCTGACCCGGCTCGGATCGCTATTTTGAGGGCAATTCTTGCCTCCGGTACGGGAGAGATTGCTTGCAACGAAATTTCTCTTCCGCTGAGCAAGGGCACGGTCTCTCATCACTTTGAAACCCTGCGGGGCGCGGGATTGATCCGGACGCGTGTGGAGGGTACGAAATGTTTATCCTCCGTGCGCCGGCAGGAGTTTGATGAGCGGTTTCCGGGGTTGATGCGACTTGTAGAGTCAGAAAATTCACAGGCCTAGGGTTGAACTCTGCGAAGGTGTCCCCACCTTGGTGGGTCTATGCGCTATACCATATCGTTGATTCTGATCGCTCTTTCGACTCAAGTCCTCGCGGTGAGGGCGGGAATACGACTGGAGGATATTGAGTATCCTTTCGAACCACAGGTTTTTGAGTTCGAAAGCCAGCAGCAGACGTTGGAAATGACCTTCATGGATGTGGGGCCGTCAGCGGGCGAACCGATTGGGACCGTCCTTCTTTTGCACGGGAAAAATTTCTCTGGAGCCTATTTTGAAGAGACTGCCAATCGCCTTACAGAAGCGGGTTTCCGCGTGATCATGCCCGATCAGATTGGATTTGGGAAGTCGTCGAAGCCGCAAAACTACCAGTTTACATTTGAACAGTTGGCTCGCAATACGAGTGATCTTCTGGATTCGCTGGAGGTGGATACAGTCAACGTTCTCGGACATTCGATGGGAGGAATGATTGCGACGCGGTTCTCGTTGATGTTTCCAGAGCGAACCGAAACCCTGACCCTGCTGAACCCGATTGGGTTGGAAGATTGGGCGGCTAAGGGAGTGCCTTATTCGACCATTGATGAACGCTATCAAGGGGAATTGGCGAAAACCGCCGAGAAGATTCGAGCTTATCAATTGGATTCTTATTACGACGGCAAATGGAAAGAAGAATACGATCCGTGGGTTGAACTATTGGCTGAGTTTATCGAAAGCCCCGACTACCCACGCATGGCCTGGGATCAGGCTTTGACCGCTGATATGATCTTTACCCAGCCGGTAGTGTACGAATTCGGTCAATTGGAAATGCCGACCTTGTTGATCATCGGGCAGCGGGACACGACCGCGTTGGGAAAGAACCTTGTGTCTGACAAGGTGCGCGCAACGCTGGGCAACTATCCTGAGCTCGGTCGCGAAGCTGCCGCTGCCATCCCGAATTCCACCCTCGTTGAATTGGATGACATCGGACATCTTCCGCACATCGAGGCCTTTGACCTCTTCATCGATCCCTACTTGACGTTCCTGCAGGAATCCGCGGGCCAGTAGCCTATTGGCTCCCGTCGGTGGAGTGGGGCATAGGCCCCCAAAAATCCGGTCCGGGCGCTTTTACTGGTTTAAGTCGCGAACGGCACCACGGTCGGCGCTCGTGGTAAACCTCGCATAGGTTTGCAGTGCGGTGCTGACCATACGCTTGCGTTTCTGGCGGGGCTTCCATCCATCGGCACCTTTGGCATCTTCTGCTGCCCGGCGTTCCGCTAGTTCCTCATCACTGACGGCGATGTTGATCGTACGGGCCGGGATGTCGATCTCGACCTTGTCGCCTTCTTGGATCAAACCGATTGCACCGCCGGCGGCGGCTTCGGGGCTGGCGTGACCGATCGATAGCCCACTGGTACCTCCAGAGAAACGACCGTCGGTAAACAGCGCACAAGCTTTTCCCAATCCTTTGGATTTGAGGTAGCTGGTTGGGTAGAGCATCTCCTGCATCCCGGGTCCTCCCTTGGGGCCCTCGTAGCGAATGATGACGACGTCACCACTGACCACTTGCTCGGAGAGAATTGCAGTCACCGCAGCATCCTGGCTTTCGTACACACGGGCGCGGCCGGTGAACCGGAGGATGGACTCATCGACCCCAGCGGTTTTCACAATGCAGCCGTCTTCGGCGATGTTTCCTTTGAGAATGGCGATGCCTCCGTCCTGGGAGTAGGCGTGTTCCACATCGCGGATACAACCGTTGACCGGGTCGGTGTCGAGTGACTCCCAGCGGGCTTCCTGCGAGAAGGCTTTCGTCGTGCGTTGCCGACCGGGTGCTGCCGAGAAAAAGGTTTGCGAGTTTTGGGGAGGATCGCGGCGCAAGTCCCAACAGTCGATTGCCTGCCCGATACTGGAGGAGTGGACTGTGGGGATGTCCCGATGGAGCAGTCCTCCTCTTTCCAGCTCGCCGAGTAGGCGCATGATCCCACCGGCGCGGTGAACATCCTCGATGTGAAACTTCTGGGAATTGGGAGCCACTTTGCACAGGCAGGGAACCTTGCGGGACAAACGATCAATGTCATCCATCGTAAAGTTGACCCCGGCACTTTCGGCACAGGCGAGGAGGTGCAATACCGTGTTGGTTGATCCTCCCATGGCGATGTCGAGGCTCATGGCATTCTCAAACGCTTCAAAAGTGGCGATATTGCGGGGGAGTACGTTGTAATCGTCGTACTCGTAGTGCGCATGGGCTAACTCGACGATCCGACGGCCCGCTTCGCGGAACAATCGCTCGCGGTCTTTATGGGTGGCCACCACCGTGCCATTGCCCGGAAGACTCAGCCCGAGGGCTTCTGTCAGGCAGTTCATACTGTTGGCAGTGAACATGCCGGAACAGGAGCCGCAGGTAGGGCAGGCATTTTCTTCAATCGCCTCGATCTCGTCGTCGCTGATATTGGGATCGGCCGCCGCGACCATACTGTCGACGAGGTCGAGTTTGCGGGTCTTGCCATTGATGACTGTAACCCCTGCCTCCATCGGACCGCCTGAGACAAAGATCGCCGGGATATTGAGGCGCAGTGCCGCCATGAGCATGCCCGGTGTGATCTTGTCGCAATTTGAGATACAGACCAGTGCATCCGCTCTGTGCGCGTTCACCATATACTCGACGGAGTCGGCAATGATCTCGCGACTGGGTAAGCTGTAGAGCATGCCGTCGTGCCCCATGGCAATCCCATCGTCGACCGCAATCGTGTGGAACTCCCGTCCGATACCGCCGGCCGCTGCGATCTCCCGCGCGACCAGCTGTCCCAAATCCTTCAAATGGACGTGTCCCGGCACGAACTGGGTGAAGGAATTGGCAATTGCAATGATAGGCTTGCCGAAATCCTCATTCTTTACTCCGGTTGCCCGCCAAAGAGCGCGGGCACCGGCCATATTGCGGCCATGGGTGGTAGTACGGGATCGATATTCTGGCATGTTTCGAATTTGGTAAACCGTTCAGCTATATCGAAAATCGGGTGCGGCTCAATATTTGAAATCCTTCGAATCACGGCGGGGTCCTCTTTCCGGTGGAGGGGCGGCGGGAAGTTTGAGAAATAAGTGAACAAATGTTTACTTATTTTGGTTTCTCATCATGGTTCTGGGGAATGTATGCCGAGCTTCATGTGTCCAGTGCTTTTTCATTTCTAGAAGGAGCAAATCAGCCGGAGGATCTGGCTGCGGTGGCGGCAGATCTTGGGCTGGAGACGGTGGCTCTACTGGATATGGATGGTCTTTACGGGGCACCTCGTTTTTATCGCGCCGCGAGGGAGAGGGGGATACGCCCGCTGGTGGGAGCCAAGTTGACGATGGAGGACGGCTCCCGATTGCCAGTTCTCGTCGAGAGCCAGGAGGGCTATCGCAAGCTGTGCCGGCTGCTTTCGGATGCGGCCCTGCGGGGAAGCAAGGAGGAGCGGCCGGTCTACTGGGCCGATTTGGAGGAGTTGGGCGGAGGATTGATTGCCTTGAGCGGAGATGAGACCGGCCCGCTGGGGAGGGCGTGGCACTCGGCGGGTGAGGCGGGCGTGAGGGAGATGACGACGCGGCTGCGCCGTATCTTTCCCCAGGATCGTTTGTATTTGGAGATACAGCGCCACCACCGACGGAATGAAGCGATCTGGCACAACGTTTTGTTGGATCTTCGGGCGAAAGAAGGGCTCCCGCTCGTGGCGACCGGGGGAGCAGTTGCGGCCCGGCGGGAAGACCGTCTGGTTGCGGATGTTTTTGCGGCCCTTCGGAATCATCTGAGCTTGGATCGAGCGGGTCGCCAACTCGAGTCCAACGGGGAGCGACGTCTGCGTTCCCCGAAGGAAGTGCAAGCGCTCTTTGCCGATTTGCCGGAGTGCGTGGATGAGGCAGGGCGCCTCGCCGATCGGCTGGACTTTACGTTGGAGAATCTTGGATACGAGTTTCCGACCTTTCCGGTTCCAGCGGGGGAGAGCATGGAGAGTTTCCTACGCGAAACGGTGTGGCGCGGGGCGAGGGATCGGTATGGGACGATACGCCCTGCGGTACGTCGCCAGATCGAGCACGAGTTGGCCTTGATTTCCAAGTTGGGGTTTTGTGGTTATTTCCTGTTGGTCTGGGATTTGATCCAGTTTTGCCAGAGGGAAGACATCTTGGTGCAGGGGCGGGGAAGTGCAGCCAATTCAGCAGTCTGTTATAGTCTCGGTATTACGGCTGTGGATCCCGTCGGGTCCGGGCTATTGTTCGAGCGATTCTTGAGCGAAGGCCGTGAGGGCTGGCCGGATATCGATCTGGATCTGCCGAGTGGATCGAGGAGGGAAAGAGTGATTCAGGAGGTCTACCGCAAGTATGGGCGCCGGGGGGCGGCGATGACCGCCAATGTCATCACGTATCGAGGCAGAAGTGTTGTTCGTGAGGTGGGAAAGGTCCTGGATCTTCCCGATGAATTTTTGGGACGTTTTTCCCGGCTACACGGGCGGGGCTCCTTTGAGGGCGAAGATGATTTTCTCGGTAAAGCGGAGGAGGCTGGGCTGCGCCGGAGCCATCCAAGAGCCGCTACATTTGCCCGGCTCTTTCAACAGGTGAAGGGCCTGCCCCGGCACATTGGGCAACACCCCGGGGGGATGGTCATTGCGCAGGGGATGCTCGATGCAGTGGTGCCGCTGGAGAATGCAGCGATGCCGGGTCGCAGTGTGATCCAGTGGGATAAGGATGACTGCGAGGAGTTGGGAATTGTTAAAGTAGACCTCTTGGGGCTCGGCATGATGGCGGCGATTCAGGATTCGCTGTCGGATGCGAGGAGACGGGGGCGCCCTGTCGACTTGGCGCATCTGCCAAAAGATGATCCGGCAACATTCGATCTCCTCTGCGAAGCCGATACGATTGGGGTGTTTCAGGTCGAGAGTCGTGCGCAAATGGCGACTCTGCCCAGAATGCTTCCCCGCAAGTTTTATGACTTGGTCATCGAGGTGGCGATCATTCGCCCAGGGCCGATTGTGGGAGAGTTGACCAACCCCTATCTTGAGCGTCGGGCCGGCCGCCAGCCGGTGGACTACATTCACTCTGATTTGGAGCCGGTTTTGAAGCGGACTTTGGGTGTGCCTCTCTTTCAGGAACAGGTGCTGCGGATGGCGATGATGATGGCTGATTTCTCGGGGTCGGAGGCCGAGGAGCTGCGGCGGGCTCTCAACTTTTCCCGTTCGCCCGAGCGGTTGATGCGGGTACAGGGGAAGCTGCGCCGGGCGCTTGAGGAGAAAGGTCACGCTCCCGAAGTTGTCGAGAGATTGACCGAATCGGTTGGTTCGTTTGCTCTCTACGGTTTTCCGGAGTCTCACGCGATCAGCTTTGCGCTGTTAGCCTATGCCAGCGCTTACCTGAAGGTACATCGAACGGCAGAATTTTATGCGGGAATTTTGAATAACCAACCGATGGGTTTTTACTCGCCGTCGACTTTGGTCCAGGATGCCCGCCGGCGGGGGATTCGGTTTTTGCCAGTGAGCGCCTGCCACTCCGACTGGAACGTTACGGTGGTGGATGACTGCACGTTGCGGATTGGTTTTCGGCTGCTCGGAGAGGTGAGCCGTAAGGCGGTGCGCCAACTGCTCGCAGAACGGGAGAGGGCTTCTTTTGTGTCCCTGCCGGATTTCCTGCGCAGGGTGAAGTTGACCAACCGTGAGCGAAGGCGGATGGCCTTGTCGGGGGCCTTTAATGAATGGGCGGGAGATCGGCGGACCGCGCTGTGGAAGGCGGGAGATGAGTGGGCGAACTCATCGGTAGAGGACGGGTTTGACGATCTGCCGTTTGTTGAGGGAGAGCGGGTGTCGCTGCCGCCCATGACGCTGGCCGAGAGGATCGAGGCAGACTACGCCTCTTGTGGCTTAACCGCGGGCGATCACCCGATGGCGATGGTGCGCGGTAGTCTGGATGGGGTCTGGAAATCCTCGGAGCTGGAACGTGGCGCCCAGAATGCCATGGTAAAAGTGGCCGGGGCTGTTATCTGCCGGCAAAGGCCAGGCACGGCAAAGGGGGTGGTCTTTGTCAGCCTGGAGGATGAAGCGGGGGTAGCGAACCTCATCGTGTATCCAGATTGCTATGCACGTTTCCGCATGACTCTGATCGAGGAGCCCTTTCTGTTGGTGCGGGGCAGAATCCAGAAGGAGAGAGGTGTGGTTCATGTCATCGTCGAGGAGTTGTCCCGACTGGATGTGGGAGGGAGCCTGCCCGAGGAAGCCTCGCACGATTTTCATTGAGAGGACCGGTCGGGGCACACCGTGGATTTCTCCGGCGTGACAAAGAGATCGGTTTTCGATTTTCGCCTTTCCAGTATGGGCAAACTCGAACAGCCTGCCCCTATGTCAGGATATGCGAAGCGCCTTGCGCAACGGTTGGGGAAAGAAGAACGTGCGAACACCGATCCCTGGTTTTGGGGCTATCTGTTTCAAGGTGCAGTAATCTTGGGAATCGCCCCGATATTGATCCCGATCATTGTGGGTCGGGGAGAGTCGGCTTCGGCGGTTGGCCTGGTGGTCGGAGCCTTTTATTTGGGACAGGTTTTCTCGCCGATTATTGGTAAGATCGCCGACGAAACCCGCTGGTTCGCCGGCTTTTTCTTAGGAGGGTTTATCCTCATCGCTGCGGGTTGCGCGGGTTTTATCTTTTTTGATTCTACGATACCCTGGGTCATCTGCGCACTGCTTCAGGGGATCGGTGCCGGAATGACGAATACCACGGCATTTAGCTATATCGTCGAGTTCCGCCCGAGGCCAGAGTGGGATGGCCACTTGGGATGGCTCCAGACCTTCTACGGAACGGGGCAAGCGGTGGGCCTGCTGCTCGCGGCACTCCTCCAGTCGGATACCGGTTTTGGGATGGTCCTGTGTGCGATATTGATGGTTCCGGGGTTACTGCTGGCAAGGGTGGGGCTCCCGTCAGGAGGTCCGCGCCCAAGGAGGACAGAGCCTGTTCATCATTCGAAGCCAACGATGGGTTCGGCTATCAGTCCGGCTTCGGTTGTTCGTCACTTCGAGCACTTTCACCCGGCTGGCTTCGTCAAAGGATTGGCCTGCAATCTCTGCACGAAATATACGCTGTGGATCACCAGTTGGTTCTTTCTCATGATCGGTGTCTGGATGGTGATGAACTTTCTCCCTCTCTTGATGGAGGCCAATTACGGGATTTCAGCCGGGAGATCGTCTCTCTATTATGGAGTCGCGGCGACGGTGGGAATTTTTGCCTATGCCCCGTCGGGGATGTGGTCTCAAAAGATTGGGGCAGGGAAGGTAGTGCTCATTGGTTCGATTGGATTGATCATAACGAACGTGGCCTTAGTTCTTTTGATTCCTGCCGACCCGACGGTGCAAATGATTTTGGTTCCACTATTCTTCGCGATTTTGCCGGTGGCTTGGTCGCCGTTGATTGTCGGCGGTTCCGCCTTGGCTGGAGAATTGGCTACCTTCTCTCAGGGGGCCGCCATGGGCATCTTCAATGCGGCGATGGCTGTAGCCAGTGTGGCTGCAGCGGTAGTCGGTGGATGGATTGCTCAAGCCAGTAGTTATGGAACCGTTACCGTGGTCGCGACGATCGCGGCAGTCGCGGGCACCGTTCTTTTGATCCCACTGTTGGGTCAGAAAGAGGAAGCCAAGCCGGCGAAGTGAATCGAGGAGACTGGCTGTTGCCTCCTCCGTTCGATGCCTGAAAAGGCCGGGGCGCAAATCCTCGGAAAGGCGAGAGGAACGGTTTCGCCTAACCGTTCGAAAGCAATCAGTTGGATCCGATTTCGACGAGAAGTTGATCGATGGTCGGCTGGGCGTTCACTTGCGAAAAGAGAGTTTCCATAAATTCACTCCAGCCGGAGGCCGACGTCATCAGAATCGCGATGGGGATGGCTCGCGCGGCATTGTCACCGCCCGCCAGCGCGGTGAACTTGAGAGCAGCCTCAAGGTCGTCATTGAACCGAAGTAGTGTATAGAGGATCAACGGAAGCGCGTCGGGAGTATGGCAGGATAAACCGATTTCCTTGGCAATGTGGAGAGGGTCTCTGCTCTCATTGGCCGCTAAGTAATTCTTCACTTTCTCAAGGTAGCTCTGCGCGTCCAACGTGCCGTACCTGTGCCGGCAGGACTCCTCGAGTGATTCGACCAGCGTCGTCCCGTTTTGCAGCCCCAAGAGAATCCTGGTGAACAGTTCCGCCGTATCGATTGTCTCAGCGTCGCCGTGTGTGAAGGCTGTTTGGGTTCGTGCCGCCTGGATGATGGCGTCTGCCTCCTGACCTTCTAACAGGGGTGGAATCAAGAGCGAGCGAGAGGCTCCGGCAATGTCGTTCGATTGACTTTCGGGAGCGGTCGGGTCGGTCAATCTGGTGAGTGTTTCCCGGGTGGCACCATCGACATAGGATGAGGAGTTCTCTCTGAAATAGTTCTCCCATTCTTTCTCGAAAGAATCCTGGCTCCAAGGAGGATTCGCGGCCGCGGAGCGAAGTGCGATCAGGAGTTGGTCGCCATAGTGAGTGAAATCACCGGCCTTCTTCTCCGAATGGTATTCTGAGACGGGCGCGGTAGTGGTCGTCACTCCGTCCGGATAGGCTTGGAGTAACTTCTCTTGATCGTAGACCCAATGAGGACCCAGGCATAGGGCGTCTGCGACAAAGGCTGCGCGAATAGTATTCATTGAACAACTGGGTTGGTGGCGCGATAGGAATTACTCGGAATCGGAGGGGTAAATTTGGCTCCAATCGCCAGCCATATCGATAACAATCCAACCCTGCCCGTCAGCCATGTCGAGTGCCTGGTCGAGGTGTCCGATCTTGGAGTCGCGGTCATAGGCCCACTCGCGATCGGCATCGGTATGGCGAACGATGATTCCCATGCGGGGGGTAGTGTCCTCCGCGTCCCGTGGAATCGTAGTGTATTGGAGCATTTGGAGGTCCCCGTCTGAATTGCCTGCAGCGAAGATCGGCCGGCGACCAATATGGCGGTATATTCCTACCGGTTTTCCCGCTTTGTCATCGACGAATGCGATCTCTCCTTCTTTGAGAATCACGGGTACTCCGTCGATCATCTCAAATTTTGCGTCTCCGGTCGAGCCGATGACTTGCTCGGGAGGGATCCCATAGACTTGCTCTGTAAACACTCGCATAAAATCAATTCCACCTCCGGAGACGATAAAGGTCTTGAAATCATTGGCCCGAAGATAGCTGAGCAGCTCGAGCATGGGTTGATACACCATCTGCTCATAGGGGAGGCCGGTCGTGGGATGAGTTGCGGATTCGAGCCAGCCCCGCACGGAGTCTTGGAAATCCTCAGCCGAGATGTTCGAGTGGCTCGCCATTACAATTTTGATGAGACCCTCCTCACCGGATGCCATGACGCCGGTCATGTCGTTATTGAGGACGCTTTTGAACGGTTCAGTATTCTGCCACTCCGGATGTTGGTCGGCCATGTCCCGAATTTGATCCATCGCGTAAAAGAGCTGAAAGTAGGCCGGTTGCTCAGACCAAAGGGTTCCATCATTGTCGAAGGTCGCAACCCGTTCTGGTATGGGGACAAAGTCCGGAGAGTCTTCCGTGCTGACGGCCTCGACGAACTCAATGATTGCTGCCTTGGTTTCCCCATCATTCCAAGAGGGAAGCGGGTCGGTCTGCGCTTGGCATATGCCGCTGGTCGCAGCGATGATCAATAGGCTCAGCGGGAATGATTTCGGGAGTGTTTTCAAGTTCATTGAAGAAGGGGTTTTGAGTGTTTGGTTCGGACTGCTATGTCGAAAATTTCGACGCGCCGGTTTTGAAGGATGGATTCAGGAGAGATTTTTTGAAGAAGGGTAGGATCTTCTCTGGCCGGGACTGATCGTAGGAGAGGGCGCGGAAGGCGCACTCATTGTGGAAGAGCATCAAGGTGGATTTGCAGGTATCGATGGTATCTGAGCTACCGTTCGCAGGTCAACAATAGAGCAATCTGACGGGGGGCGCCGAGGGCTCCTGCGCCCGGTCCTTTCAGCGTTATCGCCTTCGGTTTCGCCATTGCTTCGGGGAAAGGTTGGTTCGCTGCTTGAACTGCTTGGAGAAGGTATAAGGATCAGGGTACCCAAGTTGATCGGCGATGGTTTTGATCGGGGAGTGAGTCTCTTCCAAAAGAGAGCAGGCGTATTCCACGCGGACTTGGATCCGGTAGTCTCCGGGAGAGATTCCGTAGAGGTCTTTGAAGAGAGTGCGGAGACGGGAGTAGCTCAGGCCGGCGTCGCGGAGAATGGTTCTCAGGTCGATGGGGGCGGTCGCCTGGAGTCGGATCTGTTCGCGCGCTCTCTCCAGGAGTTCGCGGTGTGATTTGCGATCGGCCTGACTCTCCAGATTGCGGCGCAAGATCTGACGAATGAGTGAGATGATCTCGAACTCGTGATCACTGTTGCTCAACGGTGTGTCGGAGGAGCGCATCTGTTGTGTGATGCGCGCGATTCGCTCTGCGATATCGGGTCGGGGGCCCAAGTGAATGACGGGTTGGTCGGGAGAAAGGAGCCCGAGGTTGCACATGAGGACGAACCATTCCTGGCGGGTGGAGACAAAGCACTCGAGCCACCGACTGTGTGGGTCGACCGTCGTCGTGTGATACCGGTCGGGAAAGCGGAAGAGCAGGTCGCCCGCCGCCAACGCGTTCGCGATGCCGCAGCTGTCCTCGTAGTGGCCGTTTCCACGAAGCAAATAAACCATGGCGAAGCGATCATATCTCTCGTTTATGATGTCCTCGGAGATTCCTGATTTGTTGAGGAATCCACAGCTTAGTGCTGAGCCAAGCGAGCTACCGGTGATATTCCGATAGATAGTCTCGCTCTTCTCGTAGTTGGTCAGGTCCATTAGGTTTAATCAAATATGACATCTTTTGAAACATATTGTCCATTTGGTTTTCGGTCGAAATCCATTATTCTCGAAACATGCCTCTAAGCCCAATTGACCGCTGCCTAGGAAAAACTTTTGAAAACCCGGAGTTGACCGGATTGAACCGCCTGCCGATGCGGGCCACGAGCTATCCGTATCCCGACAAGGAGTCGGCCGTTGCGGGAGTCCGGGAGAACTCTCCCTGGTGGACCTCGCTGGATGGAACTTGGAAATTCCTCTACCGCGAGAGCCCCGAGCAACTGCCGGAGGGAGTGGAGCGCATTGATTCCTCACTCGAAGAATGGGCGGACATGCCGGTACCGAGCCTATGGCCGATGAAAGGCTATAGCTATCCGCACTATACAAACGTGAAGATGCCGTTTGTGGCGCAGCCTCCGTTTTCGCCGGACCGGAATCCGACGGGCGTTTACCGTAGGACCTTTACCGTGGATCCGAGCTGGAAGGGGCGTCGGGTCGTTCTTCATTTTGCAGGTGTGGACGGCGTACTTCAACTCTACCTGAACGGCGAGTTTCTGGGTTTGAACAAAGACTCCCGCCTTCCTTCGGAATATGATGTCTCGGATCGCGTCAGCTGGGGCTGTGAGAACGTCTTGACCGCGGTGGTGATCCAATACAGTGACGCGAGCTACGTCGAGGACCAGGACCAGTGGCGCATGGGCGGGATTCACCGCGAGGTATTTCTCTATTCGACCGCCCCTATTTTCTTGGATGATATTAAGGCGTTGACCGATTTTGATCCCACTTCAGGTGAGGGGGCCCTCGATCTGGAGGTCATGGTCAATATGGCAAACTCAGTCGAGCCCGATTGGTCCGTCCAGTGGTCGCTGGCGGATGACTCGGGGAATGAGGTGGTCGAGGAGCAATCACTGGCGATCGAGGTGGGGCACAAGCACCTCGAAACGTGGCCCCGAATCGGAGGGGCCGCTCAAGAGAAGGTTGCCAACGTTCGGCCGTGGTCAGCCGAAGCACCTAATCGCTACCAGCTTCTCGTCTCGCTGTGCTCACCTTCTGGAGAAGTGGTCGAGAGCACCGCGATTTGGATCGGGTTCCGCCGTGTAGAGGTTCAGGATCGAGAGCTCCTGGTGAACGGGAAAGCCGTGATGATTCATGGGGTCAATCGTCATGACCATACTGATACAGAGGGGAATGTAGTCTCAGAGGAGTGGATGCGCAAGGACCTCGAGGTGATGAAGGCGCACAATATCAATTCCATTCGGACGTCCCATTACCCGAACGACTCTCGGTTCTATGAGTTGTGCGATGAGTACGGATTCTACGTGGTCGACGAGTCCAATATCGAATCTCACGATTTTTATAACAGCATCTGTCGCGATCGCCGCTATTTGAATGCGTTTGTCGAGCGCGGTATGCGAATGGTGGTGCGCGACAAGAACCATCCCAGCATTATTATGTGGTCACTGGGAAATGAGTCGGGATATGGACCAAACCACGACGCAATGGCCGGATGGATACGGCGCTATGACTCGAGTCGTATTTTGCATTATGAAGGGGCCATCTCGCGCGGGCAGTCGAAATCGCAGTGGGACAAGGGCCATGGCGTGACCGATGTGATCTGCCCCATGTACCCGTCGATTCAGGATATCATCGAGTGGGTTGAGGAAGAAAAGGACCCACGTCCTCTGATCATGTGTGAGTATTCTCACGCTATGGGGAACAGTAACGGTAACCTCCGCGAATACTATGAAGCGTTCGAAAAATATAAGGGGTTGCAGGGCGGATTTATCTGGGAGTGGATCGACCACGGCCTCAAGGAGACGGCCGAGAATGGAAAAGACTACTGGACCTACGGCGGAGACTATGGCGATCAACCCAACGACGCGAATTTTGTGGCGGACGGATTGGTTTGGCCGGACAGGACTCCCCATCCAGGGATGTTGGAATTCAAGAAGCTGGCACAACCTCTGGCGGTCTCGTTAGTCGATGAGGATTCATTGCAGTTTACCGTCCGTTCCAAGCGGGACTTTTGCTCATTGGATCATTTGGCCGGGAAATGGAGTCTGGTGGGAGACGGTACAATTCTGGCCGATGGCGAGCTGGATCTATCGGGCATCCCTGCGGGAGAATCGCGGTCATACTCCCTGGACGAGCTGGCTTCCCAGATTGAGGAGTTTTCCGGTGAATCCCTTGGGTTGAGCTTTTCCTTCACGACCAAGGAGGCGACTCCACTCTTGCCTGAGGGGCACGAGGTGGCTTGGGAAAACTTCCCGCTGAAGGCTCTCCGTACGGTTGCAAGGAACTCGATCGAGGGAGGTGCTCTCAAGCCAAAACAGGCAGATACTGGAATCTCGATCGAAGGCGATGGTCTAACCCTTCAGTGGTCGGCGAAGACCGGACAGTTGGAGTCAATTACCCAGAGCAGTGGCGAAAATCTCCTGGCGTCTCCGGTGAAGTTTACCTGGTGGCGTGCCGCGACCGATAACGATGGGATGAAGCTGTGGTCAGGACAAACTCACAAGCCGCTGGGCAAATGGCAGGCTGCCGGGCTGCCCGAGACCAGTCTCGAGTTGTTGAAGCATGAGATCGTTGATGAGGACGCTGTCGAGTCGCTCTGGCAGGTCAACACTCCTTCGATTCAGAATGCCGGTGAGTTCCGGCAAAAGTTTCGTTGGACTTCGGAGGGACTCTTGATCGAGAATGAATTGAAATGCCACTCCGATGAATTACCGGAGCTGCCTCGGATTGGACTTCAGTTCGCACTGCGCCCTGGGTTCGAGGGGCTGGATTACAGTGGGTACGGTCCGGAGGAGAACTACCGGGATCGTTGTTACGCATCGTGGCAAGGGAAGTTTACCACGACAGTTAGCGACCTCTATGTGCCCTATATCATGCCCCAGGAGAATGGGAATCGTACCGGTGTGGTGCGGGCTTCCCTGACCGACTCCGATTCGAATGAATTCGTCATTCGCGCAGTGGATCAGGCCGTGGAGTTCAAAGCGACGCACTTCACCGATGAAGACCTCTTCAAGTCAACCCATACCTATGAGTTGGAGCCGCGGCAGGAGACTTGGGTCTATGTAGACCATATTCAATGCGGCTTGGGCTCTCATAGCTGCGGGCCGAAGATGCTCGAGGAATATAAAGTCCAACCGGGCAACTATTCGTGGAGCATTCTATTTAACTGGAAATAGTTCCGGGCAGAAATGATCTAGTGATTTCGACTGGGGGATGCCCGGGCAAATTGTCCGGTGCATCCTTCAGTCTATCTGCGGGCGGGTATCGCGGCAGGTGGATTGGATTCCCGTTGAGTACGAGCGAACAGTTTCGTGAGCATGGCGAAGGGATGTTGAACCGTATCGTTTAATTTGAGACAAAAGGTCATATGCCAAATTGTCCGATACTGGTTATCCCGGATGTACACCAAGACTATGCTTTCTACGTCCGGTGTATGGCGCTCATCTCCGGGCGTGACATTGGCGAGGTCATCCTATTGGGAGATTTATTGGACGCGAAAACGGCCTCGGGAAAACTGATTTCGTCCGTTCGCTCGTTGCTGCATTCGGTGGACCGGTTATTCCACCGTTCTCAGATACCGGTGACCCTGCTTTGGGGGAACCACGATTGGAAGTATTGGGGCTTCCGGCGGAAGATCGAGGAGATTGGTAAAAAGGCGGAATCTCATTTCAAGTTTTTTGCGAACTACGACCTCTCGATTCAAACTACTGGGGTACTCACGGAGGAGATCGATGATACAGGTCGGTGCCCGTTCGACCTCTGGAGTCGCGCAGAGTTGGTGACCGGTCGGTACGGGTGGTTGATTTCTCATGCGGGAGTTCACTCCAGTTTGTGGCCTGCGGGGGCTGATCTGGAGGACGGGGTAGGGCGGTTGAATACAGAAATGAAGCGCTTGGCAATGGATCCGTTTTCAGATTGGAAGAATCCGCTGCTAGGAGCCGGCCCGGCGAGAGGTGGTTCCGACGCCGTGGGGGGACCGCTCTGGCAAGATTTTCTCCAGGAGTTTACAGATGATCTGCCGTTCCCGCAGATCGTAGGGCATACGAGAACTCCGGAGGTTCTTCGAGAAGGGCGAAGCTACTGCTTGGACGCCTGCCAGCAGGTGTGCGGGATCCTCCACCCAGACAGCACCCTCGAGGTGGTGGAAGTGGGCATCTAGTTTCTATGCACGCCGCCTTGGCGGTCATCCCAAGTAGCGCATGGCTTCAGCCTTGCTCCTTCTGGTGCGCTGGAGCGGTCTTGGAGACGCCGTACTTCCCTCCTCTCCGGCAGATCGGAAACCGGTACAACTGCAAGGGAAGCGCGAAGCCTGAAGGCATCGGCTACTTGGGGTTATTCTTCGGATTGTAATGCTTGGTCGATCCGATCGGAATCTAAATCCTTTTTGGTTTTTAGGCCGAGTTCACGCATTTTTTGGATGGTGCGCACTGCGTTTCCTCGACCGCTCACCAGTTTGTTGACGGCACTGTCATGCGAGGATCGCGCTTGCTCAAGACGTTTCCCGATCTCGTCGAGATCCGAGGTGAACCCGACGAATTTGTCGTAGAGTTCGCCGCCAAGCCGTGCGATCTCGAGGGCGTTTCGATTCTGTTTATCCTGACGCCAAATGGAAGCTACGGTCTTGAGGGTTGCGAGTAGGGTGGTTGGAGTTACCAGGACGATCTTCCTCGCAAAGGCGTAGTCGAAAAGAGATGGATCCTCACGGAGGGCTTCGATGAAAGCCGGTTCTATGGGAACGAAGAGTAGCACGATCTCGGGTGAGCGTAGTTTCTCGATCGAATCGTAGCGCTTACCCGATAGACCGTCGATGTGGGAGCGCAAGGAGGCCAGATGATCTTTGAGTGCCGCCTTTCGCTCCGGCTCGTCAGCTGCTTCATTGACCCGCAGGTAGGCAGTGAGGGATACCTTGGCATCGATAATCAGATGCTTCTCTTCCGGGAGATAGACGATGACGTCAGGTTGCAGGCGGCTACCGTCTTGAGTATGGCTTTCTTGGACCCGGTACTCCTCTCCTTTTTGCAGGCCGGAAGATTCCAAAACCTTCTCAAGGATAAATTCGCCCCACATCCCCTGGGTCTTCTGCCCTTGGAGGGCCCGTGTCAGATTGCGGGCCTCCTCAGACATATGAACACTCGTTTGGCGTAGATTTTCCAGCTGAGTTTTAAACTCGGTCTGGTGACTGATCCCTTGTTCCTTGAGGTCGAGAACCGACTTTTGGAAATCCGTGAGTTTCTGGCTTACCGGTTGCAGGATCTGACCGATTTTCTCTTCCTGGAGGGCGGTAACCCGCTTCGAATTGTCGTGGAGAATTCGGTTGGCGAGATTCTCAAACTCCTTTGTCAGCCGGACTGCCTCTTCTTCCCGCTGGCCTTGGTACTCTTCGAGCCGCTTTCGTGCATTGAGTAGATCTGCCTCGAGAGATGAAACCCGTTCGCTGAGAGTGAGAATTCTCGATTGTTGATCCCGACCCTGACGCTGCTCCTCATCAAGCCGTTGCTGGCGATCGTTTAATTGGGTTTCCGAGCGCAGTGCCTCATCTTTCCAATGGGAGAGTTCTTCTTCGAGGGCGGGATCTCTGCGCGAGATTGATTTGCCGACGAAGAACATGGCGATGGCGAGACCAGCCATGACGAAGAGGATGAGGATCACATAGATCGGTTCCATTTCGAATTGGGAAAAGATCCGGGCCACGCACGAATCGCCCCCCGGAAGATTGAATGAAAATCTAAATCCAGCGCTGCGGTGCAGTCACGAGCTTACATATCGTGTGCGACTGCCATATTGCGCAGAGCAGTCGAGAACGCGATTGTTGTACTAATCATCGCATCCAGGACAACGACGGCCGCGACAATCCATTGATAGAATAGCGGCGATTCTCCGGTCTGGGTAATGTGATAGGTGATCAGTGCGGTCGCAGCGATTACCCCAACTATGGCGATGAACAGATCGAGCACAAAACGCCCCAAGCGGATGTCGGCCCCTTTTAGAATTTCGATTACGAAGACGACCAGCGCAAACACGATCATCGTGTAGTTCAACGTGACGCCCTGCATGCGAGCAGGTAGGTATTCGACCAATACCGCAGAGGCAATCAACAGGAAGGTCCAAGGGCAGACTCGGAGAAACCGGTAAGTTCCCTTGCAGAGGCGTTTGAAGCTAAATTTGCCTTTCGGATTATTCGAACGGGAAAGGTGTGCTCCTCCTCCAAGGACGCTGGGATCGCTGTGGTCGTGCTCGCTCATGGGTGTGTGTCTAGTTTATCTGTTCGAAAATTTCGAGACGATAGTGTTCTGAAATCGTTAATTAACGGAAACGTTTGCCAGTCGAATTGACGCATGCTCATTGCCCGGCGAGTCAGGGGGACTTCGGTGCGATCCCGTTTCCTGGGAGAATCTTTCGATTCTTAGCGAATTCCTCTTTTCAGAATGAATCGGTTCAATCATCTTGAGGCATGAGGTTTTTGAGAAATCATTGGTTCGATGTTGGGATGATTCTCGGGGCCTTTCTCGTGGGATACCTGCTCTGGTCGCGGCCTGTTGGTATTGAACTTCTACTTTGGTTGAGCTTGCTGTCGCTCTTTATCCATCAGGTCGAAGAATACCGTTTTCCCGGTTATTTCCCCGGGATGATCAATTCCTGGCTTTTTTCGAGCCAGCGGCCCGAGCGCTACCCATTGAATTCACAAACCTCTCTGGTCGTGAACGTTGGCGTGGGATGGTGCAGCTATTTCTTGGCTGCACTGTTTGGGACGGATTGTCTCTGGCTGGCGATCGCGACGATCCTCGTATCGGTGGGCAATATTTTTGCCCATACGTTCGTGTTTAACCGAAAAGGGAAGACTCATTACAATCCGGGACTACTGACCTCCCTAGTCCTCTTCCTCCCGATTGCAGTCCTCTTTTTTACGACAATCATCCGCGAGGAACGGGCTTCACTGGTAGATTGGATTGTAGGGATCGTGCTGGGATTTGTCCTGAATTACATCGGCATCGTTAAGCTGATTGATTGGATGAAGAACGAGGACTCACCCTATGTGTTTCCCGTTCGTTGTATGCCTCCGGACCGGAAGTAGTCGCCCCCCCGGGCTCTGGGCGAATGGCGAGGGTCCTCGAGTTTGAGCTCGGAGCTTGGAAGGCCTCTCTATTTTGAGAGGGTGGGGATTGCCGATCCGCGGAAAGAATGAAGTCCCCGCTCCGGGGGAAGGGTCGGCTGAATTAGCGGTTCGACCAGCGAACTTTCATTCGCGTTTCCGGCGCATCAGTACCGTCGACCGGAACGAACACGAAATCGAATCCGTCGTCTACGGTCTGGATGGGGATGTTTTGACCGTCGATGTTGACCTGGTCAACGGTCTCGAGGTCGGCATTGATACCACCCTCAATGAAATCGCGTAGATCCAGGGTCATCTCGTTGCCATCCCGGCTGAAAGTAACGGACTCCTTGGCAAAAGCGAAGGTTCCCATCGGGTTCTCCTTGCTCTCGGAGGCGGTCCACTCGGAGTAGCCCGATTTCGACATCGTAATGATCGAAGCACGTGGTGTTTCGACGGTGATTGTTCTCACCTGATTGGGAGCCAAATGAATGGCGAGCATCAAAAGTACGGGAAGAAAAGTGCTCATACTGCCTTTCGGGTAGGTGGGGGATTCCTTACCAGCTGGGATCAGCCGCCCGCACGGACTGGACGGAAACCTTTGTCAGTCAAAAATTCCTCGGCCTGGTCGCGGCAGTCGCCTTGGAGTTGGAAGCCATCGTCGATGGGTACCCCACCCGTGCCGAGCTTCTTTTTGAGGCCGTGAAGCAAATCTTCGCGCGAGTAGCGATCGAGAGTTCGCAGTCCCCGAAGAGTCGTCACGGTCTTTCCCCCGCGGCCTGATTTTTCGCGCCGGATCTCCACCCGCATTCCAGGCTTCCTGGCAGCCTTTGCCGTGGGCGGTGTCGAGGGCTTCGGCGGTGTACTGGCTTCTGGCAAACCCGTGGAGTCGAGAGATCCAAAAGGGTTCTCGTTGGTGAGGAACCCCTGCGATTCGGTCGATACCTTGTGCTTTTTACGCCCCATTGCTTCTACCCGTGCAGCTTACTTTTTGGCCTCTTTCACAAGCTCCCAGCCCTCGCTTTTCAAAAGTAGCTCAGCTTTCTTGAACTTCATCTCTTGCACCTCGCTGCCCTTGCGGATCTTGACGGTTTCGTTGCGGCCGATTTTCGGCAACTCACGACGGACGGTGACCTTGGGTAGAGGCGGGGCTGGCTTTCTCGTATGAGGCGCCTGTGCGGCCTGTCCCGGTTGACCAGCCTTGGCAGCACGCGCAGCCTGAGCGAGGATGGATTCGTCCGAATCGGCTGGCCCCTGGGTGGTTGCTTTGCTTTGAAGGCGTGCAAGCATCTGTTGGAACGCCTGCATGTTCGTCGCTGTGCGGAAGAGTCCGGTACAAATTTCGTTGCGAAGGTTTTCCATCATCTCCTGGAAGTAGACGAACGCTTCGCTCTTGTACTCGTTGAGAGGATCCTTCTGGCCGTAACTGCGGAGACTTACACTCCGGTTCAGCTCCTCCATCTCGGTGAGGTGGTCTTGCCACAGGCGGTCGATCGAGCGGATGACGACATAGCGTGAGAGACGCTTCAACTCGTCTTCACCCTCGAGGCCAGCGCGCTGGTTGAAGGCATCGCGAATCCGCAGGACCAAGTCCTTGCCGAGTTTTTCTGAATCATTGAAATCCATCTCCTCGGCCTTGATGCCGATGGGGAAGTGGTAGTTGAGCCAGTTGACGAAAGTTTCGACCTCGCCAGTATCGGCTTCCCCTTTTGAACCGGGGGCGACCACAGTTTCGAGACGTTCGAAGATTTCCTCTTCAATCATCTCAAATGCGATCTCGGACGGATCTTCGGAGTGAATGGCCCCATTGCGCAGTTCGTAAATGATCTCGCGCTGGTTGTTGAGGACATCATCGAACTGCAGGCGTCGCTTGCGGATCGAATAGTTGCGCTGCTCGATCTTCTTTTGGGCATTCTCGATAGACCAATTCAAGGTCGAGTGAGAGAGCTCTTCTTCATCGCCCAAGGATTTTTCGAGGATTCGAGAGAGAGGGCCCTGGTTGGCGAAGAGCCGCATCAGGTCATCCTCGAGGGATACGAAAAACTTGCTGGTACCTGGATCGCCCTGACGAGCACAGCGTCCGCGTAGCTGGCGGTCGATCCGTCGGGATTCGTGCCGCTCGGTGCCGATCACATAGAGACCGCCCTTTTCTTTAACACCCTCACCGAGTTTGATGTCGGTACCACGTCCAGCCATGTTGGTTGCGATGGTGACTGCGCCTGGATGCCCCGCTTGGGAGACGATTTCCGCTTCTTGCTCGTGGAATTTGGCGTTCAGGACACTGTGTGGAATCGAAGCCCGTTTTAGCATGCGGCTGAGAACCTCGGAAGCTTCAACGGAAGCGGTACCGACCAGAACCGGTTGCCCATTTTGGTGGGCGGTCTGGATCTCCTTGATGACCGCGTTGTATTTCGCCCGCCGGGTTTTGTAGACCACATCGTTGATGTCGATCCGCTTGCAGGGGACGTGGGTCGGGATGACCATGACGTCGGTGCGATAAATCTCGTGGAATTCACCAGCCTCAGTCTCGGCGGTACCGGTCATTCCGCTCAACTTCGTGTAGAGGCGGAAGTAGTTTTGAAGGGTTACGGAGGCGTAGGTTTTGGTCTCTTTCTCGATCTTGACGCCTTCTTTCGCCTCCACCGCGGCATGCAGGCCGTCGCTCCATCGCCGGCCGGGCATAAGCCGTCCGGTGTTTTCGTCCACGATCATTACCTTGCCCTCTTGGACAACGTACTCGGTATCGCGTTCGTAGAGGCAATAGGCGCGGAGAAGCTGGCTGATGCAGTGCATCTCTTCACTGACCCGCTCGTAGTTCTGTTGCGCTTCTTCTTTGGCCTTTTTCTTCGCTTCTTCGTCCATCTCCTTATTGGCCTCAATCTCCATAAACAGAGTGGGCAAATCGGGTAGGACAAAGGCGTCGGCGTTATCAGGGTGCAACAAATTGCGGCCTTTCTCGGTCAGGTCGGCCTGATGCTGCTTCTCATCAACGACGAAGAACAACTGCTCCTTGAGGTGGTACCTCTTGGTTTTGTTCATGTCGTTGTTCATCTCGAGATCAAATTTCTCGAACCGCTTGCGGGTTGCAGGCGTCTCCATCAAGCGGAGGAACTGCTTGTTCTTCGGCGCACCCTCGTGGACGAGGAACAACTTCGAAATGGTCTCATCGGAATCGTCGCCCGCTTCGAGCCGTTTTTTAGCGTCGGAGACCAGTTCGTTGCACAGCCGTTGCTGGGCCCGGGCGAGACTTTCGATTCCCGGTTTCAATTCATTGAACGGCATCGGGCGTTCTTCCTGAGACGGCCCCGAGATGATGAGAGGCGTACGGGCTTCATCGATCAGAATCGAGTCCGCTTCGTCAATCATGCAGAAGAAGTGTTCCCGCTGGACCTGGTCCTCTGCACGTGTGGCCATGCCATTGTCGCGGAGATAATCGAAACCGAACTCTGAGGCCGTTCCGTAGGTAATGTCCTTCCCGTAGGCTTCGCGGCGTGAGGCGGGATCCATCCCGTTTTGCAGGCAGGCTACAGAAACTCCCAAGAAGGAATACAGGTGGCCCATCCACTCGGAGTCCCGGCGGGCGAGGTAGTCGTTGACCGTGGCGAGCTGGCAGTTTTTGCCACTGAGCGCGTTCAGGTAAAGTGGGAGGGTCGCGGTAAGAGTTTTCCCTTCCCCGGTTGCCATTTCACAGATGTAGCCGCGGTGCATTGCAATGCCACCCATGAGCTGGACATCAAAGTGAACCATTTGCCATGGGAGGTCGTGACCGCAGACGGAAACTGATTGTCCACAGAGCCGTCGCGCAGCATTTTTCGCGGTAGCAAAAGCTTCGGGCAGGAGCGAATCGAGTGATTCTCCCTCCTGGTGGCGCTTTTTAAACTCCTCGGTTTTGGCTTGGAGCTGTTCGTCGGAGAGTGACTGGTATTCCTCCTCAAAAGCGTTGATTCGATTGATGATCGTTTGGCTTTTGCGACGAAATTTTCGGTAGTGACGACCGGCCAGGGATTTGAAAACGAGTGAAATCATGAATGAGTCTTCGGTTGCAGGTCCTCTTTAGGATTTTTGCGAGAGGAGCTTATCGAAATAGGCGATGGTTTTGGTCAGGCCTTCTTTTAATTGGATCGTTGGTTCCCAGCCCAGCTTTTCACGGGCGATATCGATGATGGGCTTGCGCTGCATCGGGTCGTCGGCAGGAAGGGGCTGTTGAATGAGTTTGGAATTGCAGTTCGTCAGCTCGATGACCAGCTCTGCGAGTTCCCGGATCGTAAACTCAGTAGGATTGCCGATATTCACCGGCCCGGTGATCTCGTCCTGATTCATCAGGAGGAGAAAACCGTTGATCAGGTCGTCGACATAGCAGAACGAACGGGTTTGCTGGCCGTCACCGTAGATCGTGATGTCCTGCCCCTGTAGTGCTTGCACGATAAAGTTGGATACGACCCGACCATCGTTGGGCAACATCCGGGGGCCGTAGGTGTTGAAAATACGGACCACACGAATATCGACTCCATTTTGACGATGGTAGTCGAAGAAGAGGGTTTCAGCGCAGCGCTTGCCTTCGTCGTAGCAAGCCCGTGGACCGATTGGGTTTACATTGCCCCGGTAGGATTCCGGCTGCGGATGCACCGTGGGGTCCCCGTACACTTCGGAGGTAGACGCCTGGAAAATCCGGGCATTGACTCGCTTCGCCAGTCCCAGGGAGTTGATGGCCCCCATCACTGAGGTTTTGACCGTCTTGATCGGGTTGTGCTGATAGTGTACCGGAGAGGCGGGGCAGGCTAGGTTGAAGATCTGATCGACTTCGTATTTAAAGGGATCTACGACATCGTGACGAACTTCCTCAAAGTAGGGATGCTGCCGGAGATGGCTGATATTCTGCTTTCGTCCGGTGAAATAATTATCAAGACAGATGACCTCGTCGCCGCGCTCGAGCAGGCGCTCGCAAAGATGACTGCCGAGAAAGCCGGCTCCTCCAGTAACAAGAACTCTCATAGTGATTCGTAAAAAGATCCAGCTAAGCGGGTTTTGCCCGGCGTTTCAATCCCTAGTCAGGAATTTCTGAAGGGGGAAGGGCGGACGGTCAGGATGGGGGAATCGCCTTGGATTTAGCCAATTTACGGGTCGGGAGAGGGGGGTGCCTCGCGGCGTGACCCGAAGAAACACCGGACTGGTTCAGGATTCCGTGATCGGGGCCGTTGCGCTTAAAGTGACGCAGGATGTCGGCCAGCAAATTCGTTCGAGGGTTAATCCTCCACGGAGACCGATCCAGTTACCCCGCGGAAGCCTTTGATGATCTGATTACTTCCCGGAGAGCCGGCATGATAATGGTATCCACGGATTTCATCGTAGTGCCCGCCGCATTCGTCGAGCCCTTCGGGTGGGTTGCCCGCTTCGTCCAGATAGGCATAAAGCCCAAATCCGTCGAGAATGTAACCGATCATCGGGGCGTGACCGTCCTCTTGGGCGATCTCCTTGGTCTCTCCGGTGGCAGCGTGATAGTGATACCCTTCAAACGGGTTGATATGGCCGCCGGCGTCGTCGAACGGAGCCAGAGTGTGGGCTGCGAGGATCGCGGCAACCGGGGCTGGTGGATCGAAATTAACGCCGTTGAATGCGAGCCCGATACCGCCTTGGCCTGCGCCGCCGCCAGCTCGGGGAGGCGGGCCGTGATCGTGGGTGTGGGCGCCGTGACCGTGGTCGTGAGCACCTGCTTCGTTTTGAGGGGGAGGACCCTGTCGGTTGGCATTGCCCAGCAATTGAGGCTTCGCGTGGTAGGTGGGAACCACCGGGATGATGTAGGTGGTCACTTTCTCGGCGACCCATTCCGGTTGGCCCTCAACTACGTAGTTGTTGTACTGAGGGTCTACGTCAGGCCGGGCTGCTGCTTGGAAGGCTTCGAGTGTGTCGGTGATTCGGACTGACCCGTCGTCTCGGTATAGTTTCCATGCGGGGTCGTTGTAGAATTCAGCAATGTTTTTGATGAACGGTCCATCGACGTCATACACTTCCCCCTCGCTGAGCCAAATGCCACCGGCTTCTTTGCCGTCGGTAATCGTTTTCGGTGCCCAGGGGCCCATTTCGTGTTCTACGGGTTTCGAGTAGGTCCGAATGACGTAGCACATCGCTGTGGAGCCGTCCGATAACTCGCGCTTTTCCTTCGTGATCTCGCCGATGAGGGCTTCGGACATAAAATACGAGGGATCGACGGCGACGACTCGTTCGCCTTGTGAGGGCTCGGGCCCGGCGTTTAGCAAGGGAGGGAAGACACCCATCATTGCGAGGCCGAGTAGAGGCAGCGGGCGGTAGGAGAAGAGTTTCATTCAGGGTAGAGTTATTGTTTAGGGTTCAATTGCCAAAACGGTGGATCCATCGGTGGGCTCGACCCAAATGAAATGTACGAAGGCGATTTCGCTGAATTGTGCCGTTTTCAATTTTTCTTCGCTGAGGATGACGACTGGTTTCGAATCGTCCGAAGGTTGATCGGGTATATAGATTCCGAAGGAGGGAGTTGGGAGTGGGTACATTCCCTTGGTCATCCAGATTGCCTCAGCTACCTGTCTCGTCTTGTTGTCGAACCGAATGTGCAGGCTGTCTTTTCTGGGATCATCGGACTGGATTTCGATGATCCATATCGTCGACTTCTCATCGCGGCTGGTTGTTTGCTCTTTGATTGTCGCGGGAAATCGATAGCCGGGCCAGCTTTCCGCGTATACAGTATTGAGCAAGGCTGTTCCCACTAGAAGTAGGGACGAGAGGAAAGTTCTCATGAGTGGGGAGGGGAAGTGCTACTGACTAGAGATTCGCTTGGGCTCGTGGACTGTAGGAGATCGATGAAGATCACGAAAGTGGGTCCAGGGTAGGCAGTACCAGTTCGCTTTGCAAGAGTGGCCGGAAGAGTTTGTTCAGTTCGGATAGGGTCCCCGTGGAGGTCATTCACAGGAGTTTGGATGCGGTTCCCGGAGCGCTGGAGAGGTACTGGCCAAAAAAATCATCATTATAGGATTTGTTTTATGGGCACTCTTACATTTCATCGGGTTTCTTGTATGGTGTGCCCTTACATTTTGTGAAACGAATCGCGCGAATATTTCTTTGGACCTTTGCCGTCTGTACCCTGGGGCTGCTCCTGCTACTCGGCTTGAGCAGCTATTGGTTGCCGTGGGCGGCGCCGAGGCTGTTGGGGTTGGGCGATGTGGCCGTGGATTCCGCTACCCGGGGCGAGGAGGGCGAGCTCGTTCTGCGAGGGTTGCGATTTAGCAATTCCACCGTGGACCTGTCTTTGGACGAATTCCGTTCTCCAATGCCTTTGCCTTTGGCGTGGTACGGGCTGCTCCGTTCGCCGGAAAAGGCGGGAGAGATCTTGCTGGTTGATCTCGATGTTTCCATACACGAATCTGGAGAGTCAGATGATGCTCCCACTCCCGGTCCAGGAGAGGTTCTGGGGGATGCGGATGGCTGGCTTGATCTGGCGGAACGATGGTTGCCGCCGGTATCGATCGAGAAACTAAGTTTGACCCCCCCGGGTCGCGAGGAGCCGTTTGTGGTGTCATCGGCTACGTTTCACTCGCGAGAGTTGGCGGTGACAACGGCGACTTTTGGAGAGATTCCCTCTGCGACTTTGACCGCCACCTTTGAGGACGATGGCCCTTGGGCGCTGCAGGCGGGAGTTGATGCCTGGCAGTTTGTGTTCCGTGCCGATTTAGCACGAGAGGCGGATTTGCCGGGAGTGCGAGGCGAATTTCATCGTGAATCGGGTGCGGGAACATTTTCCGCGGAGTGGAATGAGAGCTCCTGGATCCCTTCGAAAGCTTGGTTCGGGATGTCGGCCTTCCAGATTCCAGCGGGGATCGGCGGCCTACCGCCGGAGGTGGGTACGATCGGTATCGATTCGCTCGCCTTGGATTGGGATGGATCGAGTTATTCCGTGGAAAGCCGTATTTCGGGTGGGCAGGCTGGAGAGGACCTCAATCTGGACCTCGCCTTCGCGGGGGATCTCGAATCTGTCGTGCTCGGAGCATTTGAGGTGAAGGGGTCGTGGCTCCGACTCACCCTCGGTGAGCCGGTCTCAGTAGATCTGGCCACGCTGATGCCGGAGGCTCCGGTGCGGTTCTCGGCTTACGCCGATTTAGCGGGTCAGGATTATTATCCGGCGCAGGGCAAATTGCGCGGGACCTTGGAGGCCAATGTAGACCCGAATGGCAGCTACCCGGTGCAATACGTTTTGAAGGGGCACGATTTACAAGCCGATGGTCGCGTTATCGAATCGGTCGAGTTGTCAGGATCTTTCGACTATCCGGAGTTGGCCGTGACATCTCTCCGAGTCGATCTGCCGGAGGGTAGTGTGGCCCAGGCCGATGGGGGTGCAAATTTGGAGGAACGCTCAGTCAAACTGCGGGGGACAGTGCACTTGGAAGGCAAAGACCTGGATGTGCTGGCTGGCGGCCCGACCGGAGTGGAGGGAAGTATCGACCTCGAAGCGGAGGCGTCAGGGCCGTGGGAGCGTCCGCAGCACAGGGGCACGGTGAAGGTGGGAGCATTTACTCCGCCCGCAGTAGTGCCCCTTGCCCTGAATCTGGATTGGTCAGGGGAGGGCGCCGAACAGCTCGAGGTTCAACTATCCGCGGACACGGGAAAGGAGTCCGTGCAGCTCAGCTCGGCTTGGATACGGGATGGATCGGATCTGACAGGTTCCTTGAATCAATTGGAGTGGGCAAAGGCTACCCAGTCATTTCTCTCTCTTCAGAATCCCGTTGAGATCCACCTGAACCTCTCGGAGATCGCTCGATCTCCGTGGAAGGGATTACACCTTGGAGCGCTTCAATTGACCGGGGACGGGCGTGAGATCGGGCTCGAGTGGTCGCCGCCAGAGAGGGCTTCTTTGAGTGCGAATGGGCTTCGTTCGAACGAATTTACAGGGTGGCTATCGGCAAAGGAGTCGATTCCGGATCTGTCGATCGAGTCGATGCTACTGTCGGTCGCCGACTTTGAGCCTGTGATGATCGGGGAAGCGTCCCTTCAGGGATCCTGGCGGCCCGATTCCCAATCGCCGCCCGTTACGGCCATGGTTCAGGGGCAGTTGGGCGTGGATGGGGTTGAGTTGACACAGATCAATGCCACTTTCGACCAAACGTCATTATTGAACGGCAATCTGACCCTGCCGATCACCTTGAATCCTTGGGTCTATGCCACGGAAGACCGCGCCGCCTCGGGGGAAGCCACCACCGCGGGCAAGGCATCCGCCGTTGCGTCCGAGGATCAAGATCCTTTCCTGCGCGTCCTCTCCGGCGGCGAACTGAGCGGATCCCTTCGGGGCGAGTGGAGTGCTGAATTGCGTGAGCAGATCAGGAAATGGGGAGGCCCTGACCTGAAAGACGCCGACATCAATTTGGAGCTTGGCGGGACGGTGAAAGATCCGAAAGCACGGCTGACTTTGGATGTGAACACCATGAACCTTGGGGAGTTGGGAGGAGAGGATATTCCAGCAATTCGGAACCTTCAGATCGAGCTGTTGGTAGATGCCGAAAAGATCTTGCTGCGGCAGGGCAATCTGGAGCTGCGGGATTCAGGGCTGAGCCTCACTGCAGAGCTGCCTTACCCGGATCTCTTGCGGGAATACCAGAAAGATAAGAAATTTGACTACGAAAAATTGCTGGGGGCTCTCAGCGCAAACGCCGAATTGCGGAATTGGAACGCGGCGACTTGGAAAGACCGGCTACCGATTCTTCTCCGCCCACAAGGGAAGATTACCGGCTCGATCGGGGTCGATCCCGGCTTGGAACTGCGCGGAGAATTAGTGGTAGGAGGATTCGGCCTGCGTCCGACCCTTTCCACCCCTCCCGTCGATGATATCAATGCGACTCTCCGGTTTGAGAAACACCTTGTGAAGCTCGAGAAGGCCGGTGCGATGGTCGGTGGGGGAAAGGTGTCTGCCAGTGGAGTTGTGAATTTGGAGGACTGGCTCGACCCCCGGTATACACTCACCCTGACCGGAGAGAATATCCCCGTCGTCCGCACGCCCGATATGATTTTGCGTACCGATGCGGACATTACGGTGACCTACGACCTTGGCGAGACCGCTCCGTTGATCGCGGGGGAGCTAAACCTCAGAAATAGCACCTATCTCATCGCATTCGACCCCTTCTCGCCAAACATCGAGAGTGGTCCGGGAACGCATCCTCCTTACTTTTCGATCAAGGATGAACCGTTTACGAATTGGCGCCTGGATTTGACCATTGAGGGCCAGGATTTTCTGCGGGTGCGGAGTTCCATCTTTACGACCGAGTTGTCGGCCGGTTTGCGGTTAACGCGAACACTGGGAAATCCGCTGCTCCTCGGTTCGATTCGGGCCAATGGAGGACGCATTCGTTTTCCGGGAATGAGTATGCGGATTGAATCGGCCGAGGCGTACATCACTCCGGAGAATCCGAATCTTCTGCAGATTGAAGCCGATGCGATTGGACAGAACCGGACCTACGTGGTCACCATGAACGCCTCGGGGTCTACGGAGGATCCGCAGATTCAGTTTACCTCAACCCCGACTCTGAGTAATGCCCAGATCATCCGACTACTCGCCACCGGTAGTCTCGATGGCGGCGGGGCCGGAGCGATCGGTCTCTATATCGGACAGGCCCTACTGGGACCGGGAAATGGGGAAGAGACTCTGGCGGATCGATTGAGCGTGGAGATCGGCCAAGAAGTCACGGAGAACGGGCGCTCCACGGTCGATGTGATTTACCGACTCAACGACCGCTGGTCGATCGAGGGCGAGTACGACCGCTACGATACTTATAATCTGAACCTCATTCGTATCCTCCTTGAACGCTAGGGTGTCAGATCGATTTTGCGGCTGGCTTCGGCTTTCGCTTTGTTACCTTGTGCTGGTTTTCGTACCAGCAGGGGTGTTTGCCCAGCAAAATATAGAGATCCGGGGGTTGGGCTTCTTCTCCGATATGCGTTTGAAGAATCGCCTGTCGTTCCTGCAAGGCTTCTCCAAAGATGACGTAGCCACCCTCGATTCGGCTTTGTTGGAGGATTCCGCGTTTATCCTGCTGGAACAGGTCAAGCTCACCGGGTACTTGCGGCCCAAGGTCATCGGCCGACTGGAGACCGCCTCCGGGACGGAATCGTATACTTGGTCTCATCCCTATGCCGTTCTGCTCCCGTCCGATTTTGTCGCAGAGAAGGTCCTGTTCCAAATCGAGCCCGGAGTACTCTACTATTACGACCAGATTGAGGTCTCGGGGATCGATGTCATCCCCGAAAAGCAGGTTCTCCGCTATTTTGTTCCGTCCGGGGCGCTCTTCGTTCGGAAGAGTGACCGTAGCTTCACTCCGGGAAATTTGAATGACCGGATCGGCAGTCTCGTCCGGCAATTGAACAGTCTCGGTTATCTGGACGCGCGGGTGGTCTCGCGGGATGTCGATGTGGATGACGAGACTGGCGCGGTCCACGTGCAACTGCTTTTTGATGAGGGCCCTCTCTACGAGGTCAGTACGCTCGAGGTTGTGACCTACCGCGATGGGGTGGAGATTGATTCTGCCTCCAGCAAACTGGTGGATACGACCGATACGATAGACTGGAAGCGGGATGTGCGCCAGGACCTGACAAACGCGGCCTACGAGCTGGGATTCCCGGACGTTAAGATCAGCGAAGAGATTACCGGAGAGTCGGCTCCGGTCGATGGGGTCGTCAGCCGGGACTACCGGTTTGCGGTTGAGCAGGGGAAGCAAGCGACGATTGGACGAATCGTTTTTGCCGGTAACCCGGACGTCAAAGATAGTATTCTTCGCCGTCAGACTAACCTTCAGAGCGGGGAACTGCTCAATTTTCTCCAGGTGTCGCAGGGGCGACGCAAGCTCATGGCGCTCGGGGTCTTCAACGAGGTGAATCTTCGGTTGGGTGAGCCCAATGCCGAAGGGGAGCGGGATGTCATCTACGATTTGTCTCCGGGACTCCGGGAACAGGTGAGTTTGCTCGCGGGATGGGGCAGTTACGAGTTGGCTCGCGTGGGTGTGCGATGGCAGTTGAACAATCCGTTCCACCGGGCTCACCGCATTGATATGGAGGCGAAGCAGAGCTTCAAGGCGACTTCGGTCCGGGGAACCTACAGCATTCCGCAGGTCTTTGGTACCGATGTGACCGCCTTCGCCCAAGGGGGCTATCTCTACCGGGAGGAGATCTCCTTTGACCGTGAAGTCGCAGGGATTTCCGTCGGGGGTACGACAAATCCATCCTTCCTTTCCGGGCTGACCACCGGTCTAAACTATGGCTTCGAGAGTCAGCGGTCCATCCGCAGTGGTAATCAGAGTTTTGATTCCAGGGACGACGCGATTGTCGCGAGCATCCTGGGACAGGCCACTTTTGACCGATTGGACAATTCGATGTTTCCAACCCGCGGCTACCAGATCGCCCTGATTTCGAAGACCGCAAGCGACTACCTTGGGGGGAATGTGGATTTCCAAAAGATCGAGGCCGGGGTGGCGGTACACCATCCCGTTACCGATGCTTTGATCGCTCATGCGGGGTTGCGCTACGGGGGGATTTATTCTTGGAAATCCGATGCCGAGAATATCCCGTTTTCTGAACGGTTCTTTCTCGGTGGAGAGAATTCCGTTCGCGGTTATAAAAACGGCGAGGCCGCCCCGATCGATTCCAGCGGTGAGATCATCGGTGGGCAGACGTTTCTCTTGGCGAATTTCGAGCTGGAGCAAAGAGTGGTCGGGAACCTCGCCCTGGTGATCTTCTACGACGCGACTACCATCTCTCCGAACAGTAAGGTCATTGCAGACGGGGTTTTCCTCGATTCGGTGGGTCTCGGTCTGAATTACCGGACGATCGTCGGGCCTGTTCGTCTCGAGTACGGCTATAATCTTCACCGCCGACCCTCGGATCCTGTGGGGACCTTACTCTTTTCATTTGGATTTCCGTTCTAACGGCGTAGCCCACCGATGATTTCTTGACCATTCCGGTTTCCGTCTGAGACTTCGCTTGGGGTCGTCTTTCGGGAGGGTCTGTTCTGATTCCGATTCTTGCCTTATCGCCACGACATCACAGCATCGTCGTTGCATTTAATTCCTCCCATTAGCATTTACCCAGATTTTATCTACCGATGAAACCGGATTCGAGTCTCTCGCGGAAAACCAGAGCCATTTGTTTTGGCCTGTTGATCGTGGCCTTGGGCTGCAACATTTCGGTCTTGTTTGTGCCGTTTATGAATTTCCGCGAGGTACTGTCGTCGGAGGTCTATACCATGTTTACCACTGTGGAAATGCTTTGGACCGAGAAGCTATATGCGCTGGCGGTCCTGGTCGTCGGTTTCTCCCTGCTTTTTCCATTCTTCAAGTTAGCGGTATTGTTGACTGTTGTCCTCAGGCGGAATCATGGCCCTCACTTGCTTCGATTGCTCAATCGGGTCGAGATGTTGGCGAAATGGTCGATGCTGGACGTGTTTCTCGTCTGCTTGGTTTTGACCCTCACCTCGGGACAGGTGTTTGTGAGCGCCTCCCCCCGGGTGGGCGTGCCGTTGTTCATTTCGGCGATCGTGCTGAGTATGGCCGTGGGGCAGGTGTTGGCTCACCGACTATTGGACAGGACGGCAAATCAACGGCATTTTCGGATGATGTCGGTCCAGTTGAAGCCGTGGGGGAGGCTGCTTTTAGTCGTTCTCTCGGGAGGGCTGCTCTTCGGTGCGTTGGGTTTGCCCTTTTTGAAAATCGAATCGTGGTTTCTGGTCGACCAAGCCTTTAGTATCGTCACCGTGATCCCCGCGCTTTGGGAACAGGGTTCCTATACCGGTGCGGTCGCGGTATCTCTTTTCCTCGTAATGTCTCCGGTGATTCGCTGGCTCATTCTCGCGATCCAGACCTGGAAGAGTTTTGGCCAGAAAAAGGATGCGCGGCAGAAGAGGATTTTCGAGTTTGCCCGCCTCTGGAGTATGGTCGATGTTTTTGCGCTCGCGATGGGGATTTTCCTGATCGAAGGGCGGCGTTTTGTGCCGGCCGATGCAGAAGTCGGTGCGGCGCTTTTGGTACTCCTGGTCTTCGTCGGTGTCATGATTGAGCGAATCCTCGAAGCGGATTCAGACGGGCCTCACAACCCTGAGCAGAGGAAGGCTTGAGACGGGTATCAGCGATGCGGCGGATACTTCTGCAGTTTTCGTTGTAGAGTGCGGCGTTGAATTCCCAGTCGCCGGGCCGCTTCGCTGATGTTGCCATCGGAATCACTGAGCACCCGCTGGATGTGTTCCCACTCGACTCGATCAAGGCTGGGAACCTCAACCGGAGTGGAGGGAATCGCTCCGGCTGACGCTTTGCTCGCGCCCTCAGTGCAGCCGTGGATGGCCGCCTCGATCTCCTCGGCGTCGGTTGGCTTCATCAGGTAATCGACTGCGCCTTGCCGTAGCGCTTCTTTCGCCGTGCTGACACTGCCGTAGCCGGTCAGGATAAGCACCTTGGATTCGGGCCGAATGGATCGCAGCTTTCCGATGAGATCGAGTCCATTGCCATCGGGCATGCGAAGATCGACAACGGCGAAATGGATCGGTTGTTCGCGGCAGCAGCGGAGGGCCTCGTCTGCGCCGCCCGCACTGTGGACTTCATACCCCTTGCGGCGAAAGGAGAGGGCCAACCGTTCGCGAAATCTCTCATCATCGTCGACAATGAGCAAATGAGTCTCGGAGTTCATGAGCGTGAAATCGGAAACTTCATGGTCGCGGTGGTTCCTCGACCGACTTCGGATTGAAAGGAAAGGTGGCCACTGTGATGCTCACAAAAGGTGCGTACGAGGAAAAGTCCGAGGCCCATCCCCGTGCCTTTCTTTTTCCCAGTAAAGAACGGTTTGCCCAGTTGCTCGGTGAACTCCCTGGACATCCCGGATCCGGTGTCCCGAACAAGGAACTGAATATTCTCTCGTGTGCGGAGCCATTCGACCGTGACGGTTTGATCGGGGGCCGACGCGTCAAAAGCGTTTTTCACAAGCACTGCGAGCGCAAAAAAGAAACCGTGAGGAGGCAGCGGGATGCTCCCAAATCCTCGGTCGATCTTGATCGAGAGGCGTTGATAGAGTGATTGGTTGAGAAAGAGAGGAAACTCGTCCCGAAAGAGCGATTCGTCGATGGGTACAGGCTGTTCTTCCGATGCGAGCGAAGTTTCCTCGCCGAGCTTCATGAGCACCTGACGACAGCGCTCGACCTCCTCGCGTATCAAGCGGGCGTCTTCGCGAAAGGAGGCCCCGGAATCACGATCAAATTGTTCCAAATCCCGGCTGACGATTGCGATGGTCCCCAAGGGGGTGGCCAGCTCGTGGGCTACGCTGGCTGCGAGAGTGGCGAGGCCTGAGATCTCCCGCGATTCTTGGATCTCCTGATCCAGTTGTTGGAGCGCGTCTTTCCGCCGCCGGTGATCGCGGCTCACCGAACTGACGAAAAACACGATCCCGCAACCGGTGACGCAGAGAGCGATGACCATACCTTGCAGGTGTCCGCTCATATCGCTGCAGCACGTCATCGCTCCCGTGTGCGAAGAGAGTACGTGGCCCGAGGAGAACAGCGCGATGAAGGAGAGGGTGCAGGCAAAGACCATGAGCCATCCAGTGGCGCTGGGCAGGAGGAGGATGGCTACCGTGATAAAGAGCAGGTAGAGGGTGGTGAAGGGGTTGTGGGCGCCCCCCGTGAAGTACAGCAAGGTGGTGAACAGAATTAAATCCAGAAGGAGAAAGAGAGTGACGGTCCGCTGTGGATATCTTTCGACGATCTGATTGCACTTGAGGAGGAAAAAATTACTTCCGACGACGACGGCAAGGATGGAAAGCAAGAGGAGCCAAGGCAGCTGAATGCCCAGGACCAGGTACGAGGGTACGGTGATGACCAGGGCCGTAGGGACAGCCAACCATCGCAACCATTCATACCGGTAGAGGCCGGGGTCGCGTGGGTGTTCTTCGCCAATAGAAAGAGGTCGCATTCGGTCTACAGTACCAGGATGGAAGACAGAGCCAATCCAAAGCGGCCTGGATCGTCTGCGTCAATTTGCCACATTCCGCCCGACGGGCCGGCTGTGTTAGGGTGTTCTTTATTCATTCTATGTTCGTACGAAATTCACTTCTTTCACTATCCATTTTCGCTGGTGTGGGCCTTGTCAGTGCCCACGAGGAAGCGGGGGCTGATACAACCTCGGCGCAAGAGAACTTCTCAACCTCCCGACCCGATGGGCACGCACCGATTGGCGTTATGGGAGATCACACTCACAAAGCCGGTGAGTGGATGCTCTCGTACCGCTTCATGTATATGGATATGAAGGGAATGCGGGACGGTACGAATTCGCTGAGTACCCAGGAGGTGTTCGACGAGGGTTACATGATGTCGCCGACAGAGATGTCGATGGAGATGCATATGCTCGGCGTAATGTATGCGCCGACAGATTGGGTTACCGTGATGGCGATGCTTCCCTTTTCCCATAAAACTATGGATGTACAGACCCGAGCGGGGCTGTCTTTCACTACCGAATCAACCGGGATCAACGACGTGGTTTTATCCGGCCTGTTTACCCTAAAGCAATGGGAACGTCAGCGGTTGCAGCTGAACGCCGGATTCAGCGTGCCCACCGGTTCGATCGATGAGCGGGACGATACTCCCATGGGGTCGGATCAACTCCTGCCTTACCCGATGCAAATGGGCTCGGGGACCGTCGATTTCCTGACTTCCATGACCTACGCCGGTGAGAGTGATAGCTGGTCATGGGGTGGACAGCTTGGGGGCGTTTTCAGAATGGGCCGCAATGATGAGGGATACTCTTTGGGCAATCGTGGAAACGCGACCGGATGGATCGCCCGTAAATGGGCGGACTGGATTAGCTCGTCCTTCCGCATCGACGGTTCGATCTGGGGAAATATTGACGGTCGAAACGATCAGCTCAATCCAGCGATGATCCCGACTGCCGACCCTGACAACCAAGGTGGTCGTCGCATCGATCTCGCCTTGGGAATTAATCTACTCAAGCCGAGCGGCACCCTGGAGGGAAACCGCCTTGCGATCGAAGTAGGCGCCCCAATCTATCAAGACCTGGACGGGCCTCAGATGGAGCTCGACTGGACCTTGACCGCAGGCTGGCAGTACGCGTGGTAGTGCTGCCGGCGGGTCCTCGCCTTTTGGGGGCTGAACCTTCCGCTTCCTTTTCTCCGCTGTGATGGGATTGGGACCGTACTCATCTGTGCGACATGGCGGCAGCCTTCTTGGGCCCAGGGAATGATGTCGCACCGCCGGGCCAACTGATCGGATTCTATCGCGAAGAATTGTGTCCGATTCTTCGCCGTCATCTCCTCCAGATATTTCCGGGCGCTTTCGATCTTGGGAGCCTCGGTGGAAAGTAGATCCTTCCGTCCGTTGCGGCTACATCTTTAGACTTTCATCTCTTTCCTCAATCAGCGGGATTCGAAATCCCCTGGAGGCTTGGGGAAGGTGTGGTCCCAGTCCGCACGGGAAAAGCGTTTGTAGCTCGGTTTGGGTAGGGCTTTGATAAATGCTCTGCCGTATTCCTTGCGCAAAACACGGGAGTCGAGGACGAGGAGGCGTCCCCGATCGTCAAACTTGCGGATGAGCCGACCCAGACCTTGTCGAAAGCGGAGAACCGCCTCCGGCAACGATATCTCCAGGAATGGATGACCCCCGCGGTTGCGAATATACTCTTCGCGGGCTTGAAAGACCGGATGTCCCGGATTCTCGAACGGGAGTTTGGTGATGATAACCTGGGACAGTGCTGGGCCGGGAACATCGATCCCCGTCCAAAAGGTTTCGGTGCCAAAGAGGACCCCGTTGCCAGCTTCGCGAAATCGGTCGAGCATCTGGGATCGACCGCCTCCCGCCACCTGTTCGTAGAGCGGCCGTCCCATCGCCTGTAAGGGTTCACGGCAACCGCGGACCACCGCGGCTAGGTCGCGATAGCTGGTAAAGAGTACGAGACTGCCACCGTCGACGGCTTGGACCGCACGAAGGATACACTCCGTCCAGTACTGGAGAGTCGAGGGGCTGGTCTGACCGCCCGAGGTTGGACAATCACTGGTAATGAGAATCTCGCAGTTTCGCTCGTAGTCGAATGGTGAGGTTACCGCCCCGTGCTGTTGGCCGTCTCCGCCGATTCGGGAGAGAAACGGATCCATCCCATTGGACGTAGCGAGGGTGGCGCTGGTCAGCGCGACTGAAGTGCTTCTCTGAAACAAAATACGGCGAAGGACGGGTGCCAGATCGATCGGGGCACTGCGCAGACTGACGATCTGCCGTGTTTTTCCAGTTCGTTCAACCCACGCAACCTGATCATCGAAATCGAGTTCGAGAAAGCGAAGCAGGACCGTACGATAGTTTTCGATCCGTAGCTGCTGGTCGCGAATCTCGTCGGCTCGGGTTTCATCCTGCTCTTTTTGAGCGAGGGCTTTGAGGCGCTGGACCAATGCCGTGAGAGGATTCTGGAAAACCGGCTCGGTCCATTCGCCTTCCGCCAGGCGTACCTGATCCCGTTTGCGAAGGATAGCGCCGGCCGTCTGTTGGAAAAACTCGGCGCAGGCGGCGAGGGCATCGCCAACGAGGCGATAGTCGCCGGGATTGCCGATTTTCTTCAAGAATCCCTTTTTTGTTTTGGGGTTGTAGAGGATGCGAAGAGAACGATCGAGGGCGTAGCTGGAAACCGCCGCCCCCAGGTGGTTTGTGGCGATGGTGGGTAGTGTGTGCGCCTCGTCTACCACCAGAAAATCGTTGGGATACAGGATTCCGGGAGTGTCACCTCCGGGGCTCATCCCCGCTGCGATGAGGGAGAAGAGCAGGCTGTGGTTCAGGATGATCAGGTGTGCCTTCTGAACTTTCTGCCGTGCCTCGTGAAAGAAACAGCTCTCGGCGGGGCAGTTCTTGCGGTTGCAGGTGCTGGCGTCCGCGTTGACCGCGTCCCAGAGGTCAGGGGGGATCGGGAAGTCCGTCTCCTGGCGGAGCCCGGTTTTTGTGTGGATCGCCCACTCTGCGAGTTGATCGAGTGTCTGCTGGTTCCCTTGATTGAAAAGATCCGCGCGCTCATCGGCCGCTCGGACTAGCCGCTTCATGCATACGTAATTGCCACGCCCGACGAGGAAGGCGGACTCAAATTTCGCATAGCGCTCGAGCTCCGGCACGGCTTGGAAGAGGCGGCGGCATTGCTCGATATCTTTCTCTCGGATCTGCTCTTGAAGGGAAATTGTGTGGGTGGAGACAAGGAAGGGACGCTTGGACTCGAACGAGTGCAGGATGCCGGGGACGAGATAGGCGAGACTCTTGCCGACTCCCGTTCCCGCTTCGAAGATGATCGGCGTATCCATCGCAAAAGATTGGGCGACGCGGATCGCCATCTCTTCCTGCTGCGGGCGGTGCTCGAGGTTCAGTTTGGTTTGAAGCCATCCGTCCTTTGCAAAAATCTTCTCGGTCAGCGCAACCATGCGGAAGCCGGAACTCCGGGTTGGTTCAGAATCATCGAGAAGGCGGATCATTTCTCCTATCAAGAACACTGGAGTCGAGTTCTTCAAACGGAAAGACGCCTGTGGGACCCAAGGAGGAGGATCGAGTCCTTATCCATTTCCCCTTGCCATCGATCGAGCGCTCCGCGAAAAATTTGGGCAATGGCCAGCGAGGATACATCCGAAACCACTCTTTTAAAAACCCCATTGAATGGACTTCACCGGGAAGCGGGGGCGCGAATGGTTGATTTTGCGGGCTGGGATATGCCGGTGTCTTACGCCGGGATTCTTGAGGAACACCGCGTGGTCCGCTCGGAGGTTGGCCTCTTCGATGTCTCGCACATGGGAGAGTTTGTGGTAAGGGGGCCGCAGGCAGCTGAGTTCTTGGACCATTTGGTTACCAATAAAGTTGGCGGCTGCCCTCCGGGGAAGGCGGTATACAGCCCGATGTGTGACGAGAAGGGTGGGGTCGTCGATGACCTCATCGCCTATCGACGGGTCGATGGTAGCTTTTTGGTCGTCGTAAACGCCTCCAATCGCGAGAAGGATTTTCGCTGGATGAGTAGTCGCGTTGGTCTTTTCGAAGTCGAATTGACTGATGAGTCGGAAAAATGGGGTCTTCTCGCAGTCCAGGGCCCGAACGCCAAATCCTACCTAACGGATTTGGGCATGGTGGGCCTCAGCAGCTTGAAGCGGTTCCATTTGGTCGAGTTGGACTGGAATGGGCTCTCTCTTTTGGTCAGCCGGACGGGCTATACCGGGGAGGATGGGTTTGAGATTTTTGTAGCTGCGGAGCATGCGGTCGAACTGGCCAAAGCATTGTCGGCCGGAGAGAAACTACCCTGGATCGGCCTCGGTGCCCGGGACAGTTTGCGTCTCGAAGCTGGCCTCCCGCTCTACGGTCACGAGATGAGCGAGACGATTAGCCCGGTGCAGGCTGGATTTGGCTGGGCAGTTAAAACCGATAAGGCCTCCTTTGTCGGCCGCGATGCACTGCGATTGGAAAAGGAGATGGGGCCGGAGAAAAAGGTCCGGTTTTTCCTCGTGGAGGACAAACGAATCGCGCGCGAGGGAATGCCGATTCTCGCCGGTGATCGCGAGATAGGGGTCGTTCTTTCAGGATCGAAAAGTCCGGTCTTGGAACAGCCCATTGGCTCTGCTTTAGTCGATGCCACTTTTTTTGAAGATGAGGCAGTGGTTGAATCCCGTGGAAAACAATTGCCGATTCGTTTTGCCAAAGCTCCCCTCCACAGATAACCCATCAGCAGATCAATTATGAGCAATATTCCCAAGGAACTGAAGTATACCAAAGAGCACGAGTGGGTCCGTATTGAAGACGGGTTCGCAGTTGTCGGGATCACCGATCACGCACAGGAAGCTCTGGGGGATATCACTTTTGTCGAGTTGCCAGAGGAGGGCGCCGAGTACGAGGCAGGAGACTCTTTTGGTGTGGTGGAATCGGTGAAAGCGGCGTCCGATATCTATCTTCCGCTCAAGGGCACGGTCGACGCGGTGAACAGCGACCTTGAGGACGCACCCGAGACGGTCAACACCGACCCCTATGGGGACGGATGGTTGGTGAAGGTGCGAATTGAGGACGATTCCGAGGTGGCCAACCTTCTCGATGCCGAGGCCTACAGCGCGCTCTGCGAAAGCGAGTAGGGTGCGAACTTTCGGGGCGATTGTTCTACTCTGCCTCGGGGGACTTTCCTTCCCCGCTGGAGTATTCGCGGATCTGGAGCTCGGCATTCGCCCAGCTGCGGGCCAAACGGTGGCGGCCGAATCGGCAACGGAACCGGTTGCCGGAATCACGGGCGTTACCCGGGTGGCGGATGGGGTCGAGATCGCTCCTGCACCGAGTTGGGTCGAGGAATCGCTGGACAATTTTGTTCCGGGAGACAGCCCTGCCTACGCCGAGGGCGGTGTCTTCTATCATTGTACGGTGAACCATGCCCGGCCGGATGAAGATGCTGTCTTTACCCGGATCGCTTTTGAATTTCAGTCTCCAGCAGGGCTGGAAGAGAACGGTACTCTCTCCTGGAACGTCGATCCGGAGTTTGAGAATTTGCAGATCAATTGGATTCGGGTCTATCGCAATGGCAGATGGATCGATCTTCTGCCGAACGTCGAGATCGGTGTCGTTGATGCGCGGACCGATGTCTATACTTGGTTCTATGACGATTCGAAAGACGTCAGAATCATTCTGCAAGGGGTCGAGGTCGGGGATGTTCTGGACTACGGGTTTACCCGTTTCGGGTCGAATCCGGTCCTGGGCGACCGGTTCTCGAGTTCATTCTCGCTCGGCTATTCGGTCCCGGTCGGTTCGATCGAGGTGCGGTTGGATTGGCCCGAAGGCAAGGAGGGGTTGCAGTACCGAACCTACCCGGAGGAGATTGCCCCGGATGTGTCGGAGCGCGACGGATACGAGATCCTGGAATGGAAAATGGAGGACGCCGAGGGCATTATTGTCGATTCATCGGTTCCCTCGAATTTTGAGAAGCTTCCCTGGGTTCAGTTTTCCGATTGGAAAGATTGGGGCGAGGTCGCGCAATGGGCCTTGGCCCTTTATCCGTTGGACGCGGAGCTGCCGATGCCCTTGGTGGCGATGGCCGATGAAATTCGAAAAGAAGGAGGGTCCGAGGAGGTGCAAGCGACAAAGGCCCTCGAGTTCATTCAAGACTATATTCGTTACGTTGCGATACCCGTGGGGCCTCACTCCTATCAACCCTATCCACCGGAGGCGATCCTCGATAGAAAGTACGGGGATTGTAAGGACAAAAGTTTGCTTCTGGTCTTGTTGCTTCGGGAGTTGGGGATCAAGGCCGATCCGGCTCTTGTCGATACGGAAGACCGCGAGTTGGTCGTACGTCGGTTGCCTTCACAGTCTGCGTTCGATCACGTTCTCGTTCGCGCTGAGATCAATGGCAATCCGGTGTGGATGGATCCGACCGATACTCACGAAGGGGGCATCCTCCCTCATCGCCATTTTTCGGATTTTGGATACGCTCTTCTCGTCGCCGAAGAGACGGATGATCTTACCCCGGAAGCCGGTCCTCAGGCTGAAGACCAAGTCTCTATTGTCACCACCGAAACCTTTACGATCAAAGACTATAATAAGCCGATTATGATGGAGGTGGAGTCGGTCTATCGAGGCCGAAATGCCGATAACATTCGTTGGGACCTGGCCACGGATGGACTTGAATCGTTCGCCAGATCGTACACCAACTACTACGCGACTATTTACGATCAGGTGCCGGTGGCCGCCCCCCTGCAGGTGGAGGAGGATCGGGAGGAAAACGAGATTCGCATTCGTGAGCGCTACGAGATGCCAGAGCTCTTTCCGCGTGAAAAAGACGGAACGAGCATGCGAAGCTTCTCGGCGGAGATTATTCGCGACCAGATTCCGATGCCTTCGGAGAAAATTCGTACGGACCCCTTTGCCTTGTACCCACCGAGGCGTCCAACCCAAATCATTCGAATTGAGTTTCCAGACAATTCCACCTTTGAGGACGAGGAGTTCCTTTTGGAAAACGACTGGTTTCGCTACGAGTATCGGTTGACGCAGGAGGGGCGGGTTTTGCAGATCCGTCACGATTTCGAGGTGATCGGTGAATCGGTTTCACCCGAGAGGTTGAATGAATACCGGGACGAAGTGGATAAGGTTGAGGATTACCTGGACTATTACATTGAGGTGGATCTCGGAATAGGTGAGGGCAGTCTTACCGGATATATTGATGCGATTACCGCTTCATTGGCGGCCCCGGTCGAGGAGGGCGGGGCAGTGGATGGAGCCAGTGATTCGAGCTCGGATGGCGAGGATGTCCCACAGGTTTCATTCAAGTTTTCAGAACAAAAAGTGTCTTTGCCGTCTGCACTCGCGCTGTCGGTCGCTTCATTTGTGTTGGGCATCGCTGGGGCGGGATTGTTCCGCAAGTTTCGCTAGTTGTCCGCTGGTGGCCGAGTAGATAGGCGACCTCCAGGGGGTGGTGATTGTCGCTTCCGTTGTCTGAGCGCACTGCTTCCCTATTCGTCCTGAGTGCAACTGATTTTATCCTTTAGAGCACTACACTGTAGTTGTTAGGATCGTGGTATGAAAAAAGTTGCAGTACTCCTATCTGGTTCAGGTGTTTACGACGGGAGTGAGATCTACGAGACCACTTTCACGTTGTTGGCACTAGAGGCCGCAGGCGCGGAGGCGATCTGCTGTGCGCCCGATATCCCGCAACATCATGTGGTGAATCATGCGACTGGCGAGGTCGAGGAAGGTGAAGGCCGCTCAGTCTTAATTGAATCCGCCCGGCTCGCCCGGGGAAAGGTAGTGGATCTGGCAGAGCTCAGTTCATCTGATTTCGATGCGTTGATCCTACCCGGTGGATTCGGTGCCGCTAAGAACCTTTCGAATTATTCCGAGAAAGGACCCGATTGCAGTGTCGATCCGGGAGTGGCTTCATTTGTTCGTGCGTTTCATGCCAAGAAGAAGCCAATCGGAATGATGTGTATCGCACCAGTCATCGGCGCGGCTGTGTTGGGTGGATCGGGTATCCGTTTGACCATCGGGAATGATCAGGAAGCCGCCTCGGCCCTCAAGTCGCTTGGGGCTCAGCATGTTGATTGTCCGGTCGATGAGATCGTTGTTGATGAGAGCAATCAGGTAGTGTCCACTCCGGCGTATATGCTCGGGGTGAACATGATTGGCGTTAAAACAGGGATTGATCGATTGGTGGCGAAAGTCATTGAAATGATCTAGGTTGAAGGCGATGCGATTTGATGTTCTCACTCTTTTCCCCGCTATGTTGGAGGGATTTCTCGCCGAAAGTATGGTGGGCAAATCAATCCAGCGAGGGATTGTTGAAGCAAACGTCCACAATCTCCGGAGTTGGACGACCGATAAGCATCAGATCACCGATGACCGTCCATTCGGTGGAGGCGCGGGTATGGTGATGAAACCGGGGCCGATCTTCGGTGCCATCGAGGAGTTGAAGCGGGAAGATTCCCAGGTGATTTACTTGGCTCCCGACGGCGAGAAGCTGGACCATTCATTGGTACTCGAACTGGCCAAGGTGCCTCACTTGATCTTGTTGAGTGGCCATTACGAAGGAGTCGATGAAAGGGTGAGAGAGTCCTTGATTGACCGGGAGGTGAGTATCGGTGACTACGTTTTGACGAACGGGACTCTCCCCGCAGCAGTGCTCATTGATGCTGTGGCTCGCCAACTGCCGGGAGTTCTGGGAGAGGCCCAGTCGCTCGAGCAGGACAGTTTTTCCGACGGGTTGTTGGGGTTGCCCCAATACACGCGACCAGCCAATTTTCGAGGTATGACCGTACCCGATGTCTTGTTGTCGGGGGATCACGCAAAAATTGAAGCGTGGCGCCAGGAACAGCGTCGATTGCGTACTTCCGAGCGGCGTCCGGATCTTCTGCCCGATTAATCAATAGCAGCAGCGCGGAGGCGCAAGTTCGCGGGGGCACGCAAGCCTACGACCTTACAAGATGGCCCAGCCGACCAGGCCACTCAGGATTACCAGCGCCCAAGCCGGTACCTTCCAAAATTGAATGAGGAGGTAGGCGATGACAGCGAAGGCGGCGGCCCGGGGAGAGACAATCGCACTCGTCCAGACCGGGTCATAGAAAGCGGCGAGGAGGAGGCCCACTACTGCGGCGTTGGTGCCGGCGAGTGCTCGGCGAGCTCCACGATTTGCGCGGATCTTTTCCCAAAAGGGTAGAATTCCCGTGACGAGGAGGATCGATGGGATGTAGATGACCACGAGGCAGTAGAGGCCGCCTAGCCATCCGGTCGGAGACCGATCCATCGAAGCTCCGAGAAAGGCGGAAAACGTAAACAGCGGCCCCGGTACCGCTTGGGCGGCCCCGTATCCGGCAAGGAATGTATTTTCATCGACCCATCCAGTCGAGACTACTGCTTCTTCCAGGAGGGGAAGTACGACATGTCCGCCACCAAAAACCAGTGATCCAGAGCGATAGAACGCATCAAAATATTGAACCCAACGAGAGTCCGAGATGCTCGACAGCCCCCAGAAGCCCAGAAGTAGGGCCGCGAACAGAGCGACGTAAAGACAGCCGGCTCTCGGCGATCGTTTGGCCCCGGTCGCACTGTGCCCCGGGTCGGGGGTGTCGGCGGACAAAAGTAGCCAACCGGCAATTGCCCCGGCTATGACCACACCCACCTGGGCCCACGCAGTCGGAAAGAGGAGAATGACTGCGGCCGAAATGAGTGCGAAACTGGCGGTGGTTCGGGTGTTGCAGAGCTTGATGCCCATCCCCCACACCGCCTTGGCCACTACAGCGACGGCAGCCAGTTTGAGCCCGAGGACCCAACCCGCATCCGAGGCGTCCCCGATCGAAGAGAGTCCGTAGGCGAAGAGGATGAGCGCAATGGCGGAGGGAAGGGTAAAGGCCGACCAGGCAATGATCCCCCCGGCCCAACCATGGCGCTGGTACCCAATTGCATAACCGACTTGGCTGCTGGCCGGTCCCGGCAGGAACTGGCAGAGGGCCACTAGATCGGCGTAGGCTTGATCCGTTAACCACTTTCGACGGATCACGAACTCGTCTCTAAAGTACCCCAAATGCGCCACTGGACCTCCGAAAGAGGTGAGGCCGAGACGCAGATAAATGAAAAAGAGGGAGAGGAGGGGAGCTTGTTTTTGTGGCATGGCGCGATCTGTCGTATAGCACTTATGTCCCCCAATATTTCTTCAGAAGTCGAGACGGAAAAAACAGCTCGTCTCGAACCGATTGGGTCGGTAGAAGCCCTTCCTTATGGAGGTCAAAATTCTTCCCTTGGGACCAATTCAAACTAACGCCTTTTTCCTGATCAACGGTGACCACTCCGTGCTGATCGATGCGCCGAAAGGGGCACACGAAGCCATCGCCGCCTTGCTCGAGGAGAAGGGGCTCACTCTGGACGCCCTCTTGCTCACCCACGGCCATTGGGATCACACCACAGATGCCTACCTGTTTCAAAAGGACGGGGTCCCGCTATATGGTCATCGGGCGGATCTGGACTTGTTCGCAAATCCCCGTTCCATGTCGTCTTATGGATTGGAGGGGATCCCGATGGAGCCTGTTCAGATCGACTATTGGGTAGACCAAGGCACCCAATTGGAACTTCTTGGTGAGTCCATTGAGGTCCGCCATGTGCCGGGACATTGTCCGGGAAATGTGCTCTTCTACCTGGAGGACCAAGCCGCCTGCTTTAGTGGTGATGTGATTTTTGCCGGTAGCATTGGCCGGGTCGATCTCCCCGGTGGCAATTTTTCGATAATCGAACAGTCGATTCGAAACCGGGTCTATACCTTGCCCGACGAAACCGAGATTTTTCCAGGGCACGGGCCGGTGACCTCCGTTCGTGAAGAGAAGCGCCGAAATGCTTACGTCCGGCCAGTTGCTTGAATAGGTTCCCCCCCAGTTGATGCAGATTGAGACTGATGAGTATTGGATGCGCCGGGCCATCGCTGTTGCCCGGAAAGGATGGGGAGGCACCCACCCGAATCCGTCGGTAGGAGCCGTGATCGTCGATGGGGCTGAGCTCCTGGCAGAGGGATATCACGCCGTGGCCGGCGGTCCCCATGCAGAGGTCGAGGCCATTCGGAACCTAACCGGTCCCGTTCCAGAGTCGGCGACGATGTATGTCACCTTGGAGCCTTGTTCGACCCAGGGGCGAACTCCCGCCTGTACCGATGCGATTATCCGTGCGGGGATCAAGAGGGTTGTTGTCGGAGCCTTGGATGACGATGCGCGCCATCGGGGGCAGGGATTGGAAATTCTGCGAAACGCCGGTGTCCAAGCCACGGCAGGAGTTCTCGCGGATGAATGCTACGACCTGAATCTGATCTTTCACTTTTACCACAGCACCGGCCGGCCGCTGATTGCAGCGAAGGTCGCGACCACCATCGACGGAAGGACGGCCGTTGAAAGTGGGGCCTCCAAATGGATTACGGGAGAAAAATCACGGCAGAATGTTCACGAGTGGCGTCGATATTTTCCCGCGATAGCGGTGGGTGCGCGCACCGTGCTGGCAGATGACCCCGCCCTAACCGCCAGAATCGGTTCCCGTACTTTTTGTCCGGCTCGGTTGATTTTTGACCGGTCCGGAAGGCTGGCCAATGTACCCGACCGCCGGGTCCTGACCGACGAGTTTAGGGACCGGACCACGATTTTTGTTTCAGAGTCCGCTCTACCCAAGGTGAAGTCGGCCTTGCCCAGTGAGGTCGATATCGTTGCCTTCCCCCACGAGCCGCTGTTTCGAGACTTTCTCCTTGAATGGCTCCTCGAGCGCGGTCTTCACGGGCTGTATGTGGAAGGGGGCGCCCGCTTGCACAGTTTACTCTTTGCTCAACGGGCGGTTGATTATCTCTTTGCTTATCGGGCTCCGAAATTATTTTTGGACCAGAATGCCCGTCCGGTGGGCGAGGGGATGCGCTTGAAGGACCCGACCGAGGCCATTACCGTTGACCAATGTCGGCACGAGGTTTTCGGTGCTGATCAGTTGCTTCGTGGGAAAGTGTGCTATCCTAAGGAAGTTGAATAGAAATGAGTAACGGGGAAATCATAGAGATCGTGCTGGCTTCGGGAAATGAGCACAAGGCCGATGAGATTGAGAACTGGCTTCAGGGACGGGGACATCCTGTTCGGGTTGTCAGCGCGCGCGAATTTGGCGGCATGGATGGTTGCGAAGAGACCGGCACAACTTTTGAAGAGAATGCTCAGTTAAAGGTGGAATTTCTACTGAAACGGATCCCGCCTAATTTTTGGGTGTTGGCAGATGACAGCGGTCTGGCCGTCGACGCCTTACAGGGAGAGCCAGGCGTTTTCTCCGCGAGGTTTGCGGGAGAGGGTGCCAGTGATCGCCAGAACCGTGAATTGCTCTTGGAGCGGATTCGCAAGGTTAGCTCCCCTCGTCGTCGGTCCGCTCGGTTTGTCTGTGTCCTTGCTCTTTCCAAGAATCACAAACCTTCCGATATCCTACTATTCCGGGGCGAGTGCGAAGGTAGGATTCTGTGCTGCCCTCATGGGGATGGGGGCTTTGGTTACGATTCCGTCTTTGCCGCCACCGGGTCCCAGCAGTCTTTTGCCGAAATTTCTCAAGAAGAGAAAAGTCTCGTCAGCCACCGCGGCCGTGCTTTGGAAAAATTAGAAAAAGAGTTGACCGGCTGATCGAATCTCGGTTTTTTCTTTCCTTTCCTATCGGGAAATGGGGCCGTAGCTCAGTTGGAAGAGCGCTTGCATGGCATGCAAGAGGTCGACGGTTCGATCCCGTTCGGCTCCACCATTTTTCGCCGGGTCACTAAGGCGGCGATACCTTCACCCATTTTTGATAAAGAGGGGGGGAGCTTTAAGCTAGGCTACTGGAGAGTGACAGATATTCGTCATCTTCCATTGGATTGTAGTCATTGGGTAGGTGCCCGCATAATTCAATTAAAACGCGTTGTTTAGATGGAGCCGGAATCGGGTTAAATCTGATTACTTTTGCCTTTATTAAATCAGGGGCATTTGCGATTGCATGGACCAAATCATGGACCAAATACCGAGGCGCCCAGCCCAATACGTGATAATCTTCGCTTTGAATTTGAACAGCTGTGGTCGTTTGAGGATTCGTCAACTCGACGGTGACATATAGATTTTCGCCCGCGTTTAGGGATTCTAATCGGCGTTGGGAAGCCTCATTTGCATGACGCCAGCCATGTAGAAAGAATCGTGTTTGAAAGCAGCCACTTTCGTCTTTGCTGATTTTTGGAAACACCTCGTAGGAGTCTGTTGCGCGAAATCCACCGTCAACCGCCATGATTTCCAATGGATCCGGCTCCATGCCTCCCAAATCAAGTAACTGTAGGTATTGCTGGAATCCTCGACGACCAGAAGTCATCACGCGATTGCGAAACAATGGGAACAGCTCTTCTGATTCGTAGACCTTATTAAAGTCTGGAAAGTCATAGAGTGGTAGGAAGCCGCTGTCGCACTTCGCATCCATTGCGCCACGGGTATAACTAAACGTAAAACGACGACTCTCGGGTTGCGCATCTAAACGTCCGACAGGATACCACGCTCGTGATCGTGTGTCTTGCCAGCCTAAAAAGAATGTGCGGTCTTTCATTTTCGTAGATGATTCAGCTGATTAAGTGTCTCGATTAAAAGTGAAAATGCGAACTCTTTTGCAAGATCAGACATCCAATATGCTGGGAATTCTTCTAGGATTTTCTCGAATTTCCCTGAATCCAATGAGTCGAGGAGTTCGAGTCCTTTGGCAAAATAGCTAGCGAGCGTAACCAGGCCCAAACAGGCTTCAACCAGCTTCATGGGAGCTAGTCCGTGTTTCTCTTCGCCAGTGACGAAGATTGGGCTTCTGCCACGCTCGACGTATTTGCGGACTCCGAGTTCGCGAAGATAGCATTCACGATTTTGCTTACTGTCTGTGTCGTTCAACTCACGACCGAGTGAGGATGCGTGATCAAAACTGGGGGCTAGACGTCCCAGCCACCCATCGCCTTTGCGCTTGCGGACGATGCCCCAATTCTCGTGGTGGCTGATCCACATTGCAGATGAGTGCATCTAATATCAAATAAGTCGCCATCTGCGAGCGGGCGCGGTGGTTTGCTTTTTCGTCAGAAAAAGAAGATCCAATCGCATTAAAGATGCGCTCTACAGTATGGTCTTTGTGTCTGAAGCGTTTGGTCTGTAAATAGTTGGAATCGAATCCATGTAAAATCTGATTACCGTGATAGAGTTCATAGCCATTCGCTTTAGTAAAACTGGCGGTCGCCGTCCCTTTGGATGTTTGGAAGTCGGCTAGCTCCACACGTGGCACCTTAATGCCCATGATCTTTGCAATCTCATAGGCGATCTTCTCTGCCCAGTGCTGTCCGGTACCTGCGGTGGGCTCCTTAAATAGCCATTCAGAATCTTCCTTTCCATCAATGCCACTTCCTCGAAACCAAAACTTATCTTTCGTGCCGAGTTGCTCTTGTTCGAGGACGAATCCTGGTTCGATTGTAAATACGGGGTAGGCCATTGAGGGTGCGCTCAATCAATCTCCAGCTCGGGCAGGTTTGCGACGATCTTGATGGTTTTCAGACTGGCGGTGATGGGTCTTGGCAGAAGCTACAGCGGATACTTTGCCTTGCTCATGGTTTCGGTTGTTCAGAGGTTTGCGTCGTCATTGATGCCACTCTTTTATCGGCGGTCAAGGCTAGGTGCTCTCTTGTGTCCATTCGGTCAGGGCCTGTTGCGCTAGGTTGGGACTAGGGGTAAGAAAAAAGCACTCGCTTGGCTGGGACTGCTCGATTTTCGACGACCTTGAGGCTCGTGCAAGATTTGCCCGTGCCATAGGCTGTAATCAGCTTGCCACGGTCCGAAGACCCGAGGTCAGTAAGAACAGATCGATGGGCTGAAAACTGAAGTATGCGGAGTTCTTCTTGGGCTTGAGTGTCGGAGGATGGCTCGGCTGGTATTTCCCCAGTCGAATTGACTATTTCAATATCCGGCAGGCCGAACCTACTGACTAGAGGCTGCTGTCCGTCCGAAGGATCTATTTCTGCAGTAATTTCATCCGAATTAAGATCCCCAGCAGTGAATATCTCGCTAGAATAATCGATGCTCGGCCAGTACTTTCAGAATTGAGGTTCGAGTGGGGCTGTGTCAAAACCGGATCAATATGCAGGTCGCTGGTTTATTGGTCGTAGTTTTCATGGTGGGAGCCCTTGGAGGGTGGTTCGGTGCGAGTCGGGCTTTGAACGAGGGGCTCGGCCCGTCTGCGAGCCGGTCAATCCGCGCGCAGATTGAGGAGATTGATCTGCGGTTGGAGACCTTGGAGTCTCAGACTATTGAGGGGGCGGGGACCGCGGAAGGGGAATCCTCCGATGCGGAGCCCTCTCCGGATGAAATTCAAGCCGTTCTGGATCATTTGGAACAACAGAATACGGTCATGGACACCTCGGCAGAATCCGAAGTTGGAGATTGGGATCGTTCGCAACGGGAATGGTTCGATGCTCGTTTTGATCGAGGCGTTATTGCCTTTACAGATCAGGAGGGGCGGACGGTGGACGCAAACTTGGTCGCCGCGACTCAGGAAAGCGTCGATATCATTCGTGTCGCGGATAACCGGAAATTCAGTATTCCGATCGACCGCTTGGTCGCCTCGGATCAAGAATTTATCCAGTATCTCATTGAGGTGGGGCGATTGAGCGAAACGAAGAAAACGGATTCGAAAGAAATCGACTGGGATTCGATTTTTAACGACTGATCCGTTTGGCTTTCGCGAAGTTTCACCGAAAAATTATAGAATCACTATTGTCTCAATCCGATTTTTCCCCTTAAACCGTCCTTGGATGGGATTGAAGGAGTTCAGGAACGCAGAGAACTCCGGGTTTGGCGTGTATTCGCCGGGCACCGGCCTGATTTTCGTCGAAGCATTGCTCGGTCGTCGAGCGAGGCCAGAGGGTACGCGAAGGTCACGATTGGGTTTCTTCCGGTTTTTTTCTTTTATTCCTCAAATCTTCCTTTTGAATGCGAACAGCTAGATATGGAGACGCAAAGCAGCCAGGTAGGGTATAATTCTAAAGTCGAGGGGGACGTAATTGTCACCAAGGTCGATGCTGTCATCAATTGGGTTCGGAAGAATTCAGTGTGGCCGATGCCAATGGGACTTGCCTGTTGCGCGATTGAGTTGATGGGTGTCGCCGCTTCTCGTTTCGATATCAGCCGTTTTGGGATGGAGGTCATGCGCTTCTCTCCCCGCCAAGCAGATTGTATGATTGTGGCGGGCACAGTGACCTATAAAATGGCTCCTGTTGTGAGGCGTATTTACGATCAAATGGCCGACCCGAAGTGGGTGGTAGCGATGGGTGCCTGTGCGTCGACCGGCGGGATGTACCGCTCCTATGCGACGATGCAGGGCGTGGATCGGATCGTTCCCGTCGATGTCTACATCAGTGGCTGCCCTCCACGGCCGGAAGCACTGCTGGATGCGATGATGAAACTGCAGAAGAAGATTGAGAAGGAGCCTTCGTTTAAGCAGCTCGGCAAGGAGACTGAAGAAAAGAGAGTTTGGGCATGAACGAAATTGTCGAATCTTTGCAGCCCCGGTTTGCGGGCATAAAACCTCGCGAGTCGAGCGACCATCCGGCAATTCAATGTCCGGTGGGATTTATCCTTCCGTTGATCGAATGCCTTCGCGACGAATTTGATTACAAATTGCTCTCGGACGTAACGGCGGTCGATTGGGGCGAGGAAGAGTCTCCGCGCTTTTCAGTCGTGTACCACATTTTCTCCATCAAGGCTGCGGCCCATATTCGCATAGTTGCCGATTGTGAGGATGATGAGAACCCCTCCGTTCCATCGATCGTGAGCCTTTTTCCCGCTGCCAACTGGCACGAGCGGGAGACTTATGACATGTTCGGTATTCGTTTCGAGGGACATCCGGATCTGCGTCGTATTTTGATGTGGGATGAGTATCCCTACTATCCTTTGCGCAAGGAGTTTCCGTTGGCGGGGATAGAGACCGAACTGCCGGACGCCGAGATCGCGGAAGAAACCCGGGCGAAGGTCCTGGCAGCTCCGATGATGGGTGGCCCATTTGTAGCAAAGGAAGGGGAGCCAATGAGCCGTTCCGAGCCGCGGGCGAAGGATCAAAGTTGGACCGAGTGGAGCAAGAAAACTCTCGAAGAGGAGTAAGCGAGAATGGCTGAGACCAAAGAAATTTCAATTGGAGACATGGGTGCCCGCGCGGGTTCGTATCACGACGAACTGCAGGGTGAGGACATGGAAATCAATGTGGGACCGTCACATCCGACCACCCACGGCGTACTCCGGCTTCTCATGGAGCTCGATGGCGATATCATCACCAAGTGCGAACCGATCGTCGGGTATTTGCACCGGGGAGACGAAAAGATTGCCGAGAATATGACTTATAACCAGTTCGTTCCCTATACGGATCGACTGGATTATATTGCTCCGTTGGCCAATAACGTGACCTACGCGATGGCTGTGGAACAGCTCGCGGGCTTGGAGTTGCCCCCGCGCTGTCAGGCGATTCGCCTTTTGGTGACTGAGCTGGCACGGATCTCTTCTCACCTCCTGGGGATCGGGGTCTACGGCATGGATGCCGGTGCATGGACTCCCTTCATGTATACTTTTACCGAGCGCGAGAAGCTGTATGGTCTTTTTGAAGAGTTGACCGGCGCCCGGTTTACGACTTCGTACACTCGGATCGGCGGCGTCGCCCGCGATGTCCCCGAGGGATGGTTGCAGCGTGTTTTGGATTTCTGCGATCAGCATCTCCCCATTCTCGAGGAAACCACCAAGTTGCTGACTCGGAACCGGATCTTTATGGACCGGACCGAAGGGGTAGGAGTGATTTCGAAAGAAGACGCTTTGGCCTACGGGATCACGGGTCCAAATCTTCGGGCATGCGGTATCGATCTGGATTTGCGCAAAGACCGTCCGTATCTCGGATACGACCAGTATGAATTCGATGTGCCTGTGGGTACAACGGGTGACTGCTATGACCGGTACTTGGTCCGCGCCGAGGAGGTTCGACAAAGTATTCGGATCGTTCGGCAGGTGATTAAGAATTTCCCCGATGGGGCTTGGTACGCTGAAGATGCCAAGAAGATTTATAAGCCCGCGAAGGATAAGGTCCTCACCAGCATGGAGGAGTTGATTCAAAACTTCATGATCGTGACCGAGGGTCCGCGGATGCCCGCCGGAGAGGTTTATTTTGAGGCGGAAAACCCGAAGGGGATTCTCGGATTCTTTATCGTCTCGAAGGGCGGGGGAGTTCCGTATCGGATGAAGATCCGTTCCCCTTCCTTCTGTAACTTAAGTATTTTGCCCAAACTCTGCCCAGGCAGCTACCTGAGTGACATTACCGTTCTCCTCGGAAGTCTCGACTTTGTGATGGGAGAATGTGACCGCTAAGGCCTGTCACCCGAAATTATTTTAAATTTCTATTTCGACCCATGAGCCAAACGACTGAAACCGCGGAGCCCTTCGCCCTCTCTCCTGAGATTCTGGCGAAGATCGACAAAATCGTTCCGCGCTATCCCTCCAAGAGGAGCGCGACTTTACCTCTTTTGCACCTGATCCAGGACGAGAAAGGATTCATTTCCCAGCAGGCAGCGGAGTGGGTTGCTGAACGCCTGGAGCTTGAGCCGATCAAGGTACTCGAGGTGGTGACTTTTTATCCGATGTTTCAGCAGAAGCCGATCGGACGGAGGCATGTGAAGGTCTGTCGGACTCTTTCATGCGCATTGAATGGCGGAGCTCAAATCTGTCAGAAATTCAAAGACGCCTTTAATGTCGATTTGAATGAGACTTCGAAGGACGGGGAAGTGACCGTAGAGTATGTGGAATGTATTGCCAGCTGTGGGACCGCACCGGTCGTTCAGATTGATGAAACCCTCCACGAGAACGTAACGGAGGAGCGTGCGGATCAACTCATCGAGGAGATCCGGGCAAATGCCAAACAGGCGTCCTGAAACGAGGAGATTTGACAATGTCAGCAGGCGAGAACCGAATTTTATTCAAGAACATCGACCAACCCGGCTACGGGCGGGATATCGATTCCTACATGGCCGCAGGGGGATACGAAACCTTGAAAAAGGCTGTGGGGATGAAGCCCGAGGAGATTTGCTCTGAGGTGATGGACTCCGGCATCCGCGGTCGTGGTGGGGCAGGGTTCCCCGCGGGGATGAAGTGGAAGTTTCTCGACCGGAAGTCGGGGAAGCCCATCTATCTCGTCTGCAACGCCGACGAATCGGAGCCCGGGACTTTTAAAGACCGGCAGATCATCTACAAAGATCCCCATCAGCTCATTGAGGGCATGATGATATCGGCTTACGGGACCCAGACCGCCTTGGCATTCATCTACATCCGTGGTGAAATGTACGAAGGTGCGCGGATTTTGGAAGAGGCGATTGAGGAAGCCCGGGCTAAGAATTTTCTCGGAGACAACATCCTCGGATCGGGGTATTCCTGTGATTTGATCGTGCACCGCGGTGCCGGCGCTTACATTTGTGGGGAAGAAACCGGGTTGATCGAATCCATCGAGGGCAAGCGACCTTACCCGCGGATTAAACCTCCCTATTTTCCAGCGGTTCTCGGGCTCTATATGTGTCCAACGATCGTGAACAACGTCGAGACTCTCTGTCACGTGAAGCACGTGATTGAGCGTGGGGGCAAGGAGTACGCAAAGATTGGTAAACCCGGGAACACCGGTACCCGGATTTGGTCAGTTTCCGGCCATGTGCAAAAGCCCGGTTACTACGAGATCGAGTGCGGTGCGATGACCTACGGTGAGCTTATCAATGACCTGTGCGGCGGTCTGCGCCCCGGGCGGAAATTGAAGGCGATTATCCCAGGTGGATCCTCGTCAAAGGTCCTGCGGGCAGATGAGCGCTTTACGGGGAAATTGAAGGACGGTACAGAGTTCGACTGGGGCGTGGGCGACATTCCTCTCGATTTCGACAGTCCGATGGCAGCGGGTACCATGTCGGGCTCCGGCGCGGTGATTGTGATGGACGACTCGACCGACATTGTCGGCGCCTTGGCCAACATCAACGCCTTCTACGCTCACGAGAGCTGCGGTCAGTGCACCCCTTGCCGTGAGGGTTCGCTCTGGCTCAAGAAGGTTACCGCTCGCATGATTGCGGGAGAGGCCCGTGAGGAAGATGCGGATTTGCTGAAATCCATTGCGGATCAGATCGAGGGACGTACGATTTGTGCCCACGGTGAAGCGACCGCCTGGCCAGTACAGAGCTTTATTTTGAAATTCCGGGATGAGTTTATCGAGTACGCACGAAAGCAGGCAGCGGAGCGAAAGGCCAAGAACGCACAGCCCGCAGCTGTAGCCTGAGTTGAGGAACTGAGTCGGAGCGAAGAGAAACAGATAGGACGACATGAGCGAAAAAGGTCAGACAGATAAGGTCACCGTCAATATTGACGGCAAAGACGTCGACGTGCCCACCGGGATTACCATGATTGAGGCGGCCGAGATCGCCGGTAAGGAAGTTCCTCACTACTGCTACCATCCCAAATTGAGTATTTCCGGTAACTGTCGGATGTGCTTGGTCGAGATGGGCATGCCCATGAGAGATCGCGCGACGGGTGAGCCGGTGATGGATGACGACGGAAAGCAAAAGATCGGTTGGATGCCCAAACCGGCGATCGCTTGTAATTCGAAGGTGTCTCCCGGTCTCCATATCAAGACCGATACCGATCTGGTTAAGGACTGCCGGAACGGGATCATGGAGTTTCTCCTCGTCAATCACCCTTTGGATTGCCCGATCTGCGACCAGGCTGGTGAATGTCGATTGCAGGAATTTGCGACCGATTATGGCCGCGGGTTTTCGCGCTTCATTGAAGAGAAGAATGTGAAGCCGAAGCGGACGGTCCTCGGACCCCGTGTGATCCTCGATGACGAGCGCTGCATTCTGTGCTCCCGTTGTATCCGATTCATGGACGAGGTCGCCGACGATCCGGTCCTCGGATTTACTGAAAGGGGTAGCTACTCTACGTTGACTTGCTTCCCAGGGAAAAACCTCGATAGCAACTACTCCCTCAATACCGTCGACATTTGTCCGGTAGGGGCGCTTACGAGTCGGGATTTCCGATTCAAGATGCGCGTGTGGTTCCTCAAGTCTGTGAAAAGCATCTGCACCGAAAGTAGTGCGGGTGCAAATACCGAGGTTTGGCAGCGTGAAGGAAAAATCTATCGGATCACTCCACGCCGTAATGACGCCGTCAATGATACTTGGATGACCGATAGTGGTCGGGCTCTCTACAAGCAGGTCGAAGCGGAAAATCGTTTGGTTCAACCGAAGGTAAACGGAGGGAGCGCATCGGCCACCGAGGCGGTCAGCGCAGCCTCTAAGATTCTCAAGGAGTCGGATAAAATCGCGGTAGTCGCGTCAACCCACTCGTCTGTCGAAGAGCAACATTTCCTGAGCAAGCTCGTTCGCGGGAAAAAGGCGAAGGTCCACGCCGTCGCCCATCTTGGCGAAGAAGACGGATTGCTGTTGTCCGCTGACCGTACTCCGAATACCCGCGGGGCGTTTATTACCGGTCTCATTTCTGAACTGCCCTCCGCTGACCTGAGCGCACTCGGAAGTCAGATCGATGCAGGTGAAGTGGATACCGTGTTGGCAGTTCACGAGGATTTGGCTGCCGTAGGATTGTCCGATGAGCAGATTGACAAGGTGAAGCTCATCCAGATCGCCACGGTTTCGACTCCCTCCGCTGAGAAGGCTGCCGTTCTCATTCCGTCGCTTACCGTTTTTGAGCGCTCGGGCAGTTTTGTAAATCAACAGTTCCGACTCCAGAAATTCCATGCTGTAGTGCCGGGACCCGCCGGTCTTCTATCCGACCTTCAGGTCTTCGCATCGCTGGCGGCCCTGACCGCCGGTGGAGTATCGGAGTCCGTTCGATTGAAGGACGCATGGGACTCGCTTTCTTCCGAGATTGAAGAACTGCAAGGCCTTCAATTCCGAACGATCCCTGACGAGGGGCTCGCTGTCCCTCCAGGCAATTTTGCCAACATTCCGTTTCCTGAAAAGAAATCGCTGAAATTCGATTCCCGTGAATTCGTTCGCGAGGCGATGGGCGTTTCCGAGGCTTCCTGATCCTTCTAGCACAAATCTTCTGATTCTCATGGAACTAACGTCCATACTTCTGAAAATAGTATTCGCGGTGCTGATGATCGTCGTGGTGATGACCATGGCGGGCTACTCGGTACTGATCGAGCGCAAGGTCTCCAGCTGGGTCCAAGGGCGCGTTGGTCCCAATCGAACCGCTCCCTTCCTGGTCAATTATATCCCGTTTATCGGACCCCTTTTGGTCCGGATGGGAATCTTCCAGCCGATGGCGGATGGGTTGAAATTCCTCTTTAAGGAGGAAATTACCCCCGGTCACGTCAACAAGACCTACTATTTCCTCGCTCCCATCCTCGCCTTGGTCCCGGCGTTGACGACGATGGTGGTGATTCCCTTTGGTCAGTACACCGATCCATCAACCGGCGCGTCAAATCCACTGATGCTCGCTCCGCTGGATATCGGGATTCTGTTCATTTTTGCGGTTTCCTCACTCGGGGTGTACGGCATCGTTCTCGCTGGCTGGTCTTCGAATAACAAATACTCCTTTCTCGGTGCCATTCGGAGCTCTGCTCAGATGATTTCCTACGAGCTGTCCTTGGGACTCTCGGTTTTCCCATTGTTCCTCTGGCTCAACGCTCCTGGCGTCGAAGGGGGCCTGGGCTTGAATGCAGTCGTCGATTATCAACAGAATTTCTGGTTCATTTTTGTTCAGCCGCTGAGTGCGTTGCTCTTCCTGGTTGCGATCTTTGCCGAGACCAATCGACTCCCGTTCGACATGGCCGAGTCCGAGACCGACCTGGTGGGCGGTTTTCATACCGAGTACGGCTGTTTCAAGTTTGGTATCTTCTTCGTCGCGGAGTACGCGCACATTGTCATCGGATCGGCGCTCTTTACCCTCCTGTTCCTCGGTGGGTGGCACTTCCTTCCCGGATTGTCTGATCCGTGGCCCGCTGGTTGGATTGGGGCCGTTCTTTCGACCATCTGGTTCTTGGTAAAAACCGTGATCCTGATCGTCTTTTTCGTTCTCATTCGCTGGACCCTTCCTCGCTTCCGGTATGACCAGGTCATGAAGTTGGGATGGACCATTCTTCTTCCGCTGGCGATCGGCAACCTCATCCTCAACGCGATCATCATCGCACTCATCGACTCCCAGTAGGATTTTTCACTATGGCTGAAACCAAAGTAATCGAGCGTAAGCCGCTGAGTTTATCCGAGCGGACTTACTTGCCGCAGATCGTCTCAGGTTTGAAGACGACGATCTCACACATGTTTAAGCCTTCGGTAACGCTTCAGTACCCGGAGGAAAGACCGCCGATCCCGAAAGGGTACCGGGGCGTTCCCACTCTCGTCAAAGACCCGAACGGTCGCGAGAAGTGCGTCTCCTGTCAGCTCTGCGAATTTGTCTGTCCTCCGCGTGCCATCCGTATCACCCCGGGAGAGATTCCTGAGGGTAGCGAGTCCGAGCACGTCGAGAAGGGCCCCGAGGAATTCGAGATCAACATGCTGCGATGCATCTATTGCGGCCTTTGCCAGGAAGTGTGCCCAGAAGAAGCGATCTTCCTTCAGGATGTATTCTCCCTCTCCGGCTATTCGCGGGAAGAGTTGGTTAATAAGAAGGATAAATTGTATGAACTGGGAGGTACGCTTCCCGATTCTCACTTCAAGTGGGATAAGAAAAAAGCGGCTGAGGAGGCTGCGCTCGCCGGAGGGCACCATTGAAGGTGAGTCTTCTTCGATTTTTATCTTTTCCCTTAAACACCTTTATAACAGGTTGATTTCCCGTGGATGTGCTATTCATAATTTTTGCGGTTTTGACGGTAGTGCCCGCCTTGCTAATGGTGGTCTCCCGCAATCCGGTTAACGGTGCCATGTTTATGATCATCTCCTTCGTGGGGATGGCGGCGCTATTTGTGCTCTTGGAGGCTTTCCTCCTGGCGATCCTACAGGTGCTCGTCTATGCCGGCGCCATCATGGTCCTCTTCCTCTTCATCATCATGTTGCTCGACATGGATGAGGTGGAAAAAATCAAACCCGGAACGGTGACTTCGATTGCCAGTGGCATCAGCCTCGCGCTCATCATTGTCGGTGTGGCTGTCTTGCTCGGGTCTGATGGATTGGCTGGTCAATCAGTCGCTCATTTGGCCGCGGCACCTGATTTTCCATCGGCCGATAATCCGATGGGGTTGGCCCTCAGTGCGAAGGCCTACGGGTTCGGCCTCTTTACCAAATATATGTTACCGTTCCAGTTGACGGGTGTCTTGCTGTTGGTGTCGATGATCGGTGTCATCATCATCAGTAAAAAACGGGAGACTTCTCAAGGACAGGAACAATCCTGAACTTTGATCGAAACGGATTTACGTCATGACTCTTAGTCTGAATTCCTTCCTCTTTGTCTCGGGACTGTTGTTCGCGATCGGTTTCTTCGGGGTCCTCCTCCGGCGAAACGTGTTGGTGATCTTTATGTCCCTCGAGATGATGCTCAATGCCGCTATTCTCGCGCTCATCGCGTTCTCCCGGTTCAACGGGACGATGGACGGCAATTTGTTCGTCTTTTTCATTATCACGGTCGCAGCGGCGGAGATCGCCGTCGGCCTGGCCATCATCGTGGCGCTCTTTCGAAAGCGTCAGTCAGTGATGGTCGAACAACTCAGTAGTTTGAAGAACTAGATCCGATGGACTTAAACACCCTCATGGTTCTGATCCTGATGGCACCGCTTTTATCGGCGGGGGTCATTGCACTCTTTTTCCGTGATCGCGGAGGAATCGCTTCGGCAATATCGGTCTGCGCCAGTGGCGTGATCCTGGTCTTGTCGATCCTTCTTCTGATGAATGCACCGGAACAACCGTTTGAAAGCAGTATCGAATGGTTCTCGTTGGGAGGGTTCACGATTTCGTTGGGATTCCTTCTCGATGGACATACCCATTTGCTCCTCTTCGTGGTCTCATTTGTCGGCTTCTGGATTCATTTGTTCAGCATCGGCTACATGGATGACGACAAGGCCAAAGCCCGTTTCTTTGGTGGTCTGTCGATCTTCATGTTTTCGATGCTGGGGATCGTTCTCGCGGACAACCTGGCGATGATCTTCATCTTCTGGGAGTTGGTCGGTTTCAGCTCCTACATGCTGATCGCCCACTATTGCGATACCGATGAAGCTGCGGCCGCCTCCAAGAAGGCATTTATTGTCAATCGAGTAGGGGACCTCGGTTTCTTGATCGGGATTGTCTGGTGCTTCTGGAAGTTTGGAACGCTCAACTTGAGCGAAATCAACTGGGCTGTTCAAATGGACCCTTCGCTGGTCGTTACGGGGCTGGGGCTGTTGCTGATCTGCGGTTTCCTCGGAAAGTCTGCTCAATTTCCTCTGCATGTCTGGTTGCCCGACGCGATGGCGGGTCCGACCCCGATTTCAGCGTTGATTCACGCCGCTACGATGGTCGCGGCCGGGATCTTCCTTCTTGTTCGGATCGATGCTCTCCTTTCTCCCTTTGTTCTGGAGTGGATCGCGTGGACGGGCGCGGGAATGGCATTCATCGCTGGTTTCGTGGCCCTGGGGCAGAACGACATCAAAAAGATTTTGGCCTATTCCACGCTTTCGCAGCTCGGCTATATGGCTGCGGCTGTGGGAATCGGTTTGCCCGGTCTCGGGCTTTTCCACCTGACTACACACGCTTTCTTCAAGGCGTTGCTCTTCCTGTGCTCGGGCTCGATCATTCATGCCTGTCACCACGAGCAAGACATCTTTAAGATGGGTGGGTTGTTGAAGAAGATGCCCATTACTTCGATCGCATTCCTCGCTGGGATGTTCGCCCTGATGGGTGCGAATTATACCGCGGGCTATTGGAGTAAAGAGGCCATCATGACCGCGGCGTTTGCTATCGATGGTCCGATTTTCTGGTTCCTCATCGGAGGCGCGGTTCTGACGGCTCTCTACATGGGCCGCCTGTTCCTCATCGCCTTCCTCGGGAAACCACGCACCGATAAGGTGAAACACTGCAAGGAGAGTGGGCCGGTAATGATTTTGCCCCTGCTCATCCTCGGAGTGCTCGCTCTCGTCGGAGGTTTCTATACCTTCTGGCCGGAAGTGCTCTCGCAGTCGTTCTTTTCCGAGGTCAACAATGTCTACCACGGCGAAGAATTTCATCACGCTCACGAGACTTTGAAGATCTGGGGTACGGTGGCTTGGATATCCGGTCTGGTCATCGCGGTACTTATTTACGGAGTGGGGAGTTCGACGGATCGTTTGAATGCGAAACTTCCAGGCTTGGTTCTCGTCTTCCGCCGCCGCCTCTTCATCGACGATATTTACGATTTCTACGTAGCGAAAATTCAGCAACGGGTGGCAGACACTCTTGGCTTCTTTGATCTATTCCTGATTTCAGGTGTGATGGTTCGTGGTTCGGCGGGTATCGCCGGGTTACTTGGGGTCTTCTCTCGCAGTCTGCATGTTGGCAGCGTTCATGGGTATGTTTATTGGTTTCTCTTGGGGATCGTTCTTTTCTGGGCGTTTTCCATGGGCTGGTTCTGATCGGAAATGGTTTTTGATAGCACACTTCTTCTTCTGGCGATCCTGATTCCCCTATTGGGGGGATTCACGTTGCTGGGCTTCCGCAATCTCTCCTCGTCAGTAGTGAGGCTGGTCGCCCTAACCGGGTTCACCGTGCCGCTGCTGATTGCGGTCTGGCTCTACTTCATGTTCGTCGGGGCCGATCAGGTCGATGGATACCGGTTCCTAACGGAACTCGATACCGGGCTGAGCTTTTTCGGGATCAACCTCACCTTGGGGCTCAATGGGGTCTCTCTGCCGCTGTTCTTCCTCGCGGGGATCGTCGGTTTGGCGGCGGGAATCCATGCGCTCCATTCAGAGGCCGCCAATCGGCAACTCTACCTGAGTCTCCTCCTGATCATGCAGGCCGGTCTCATGGGGACCTTTGCCTCGATCGATATCTTCTTCTTCTACTTCTTCCACGAGTTGGCGTTGATCCCCACTTTTGTGATGATCGGTATCTGGGGTGGTTTCGGTCGCCGCTCCGCTGCGATTGAGATGACGATCTATCTGACGTTGGGAGCGATGCTTTCACTTCTCGGATTGATCCTTCTCTATAACGCTTCGGGAGTGGATTCGTTCAACTTGATTGCGATCCGCGAGTATTTGCTCTCCCAGCCGTTGAGCGATACCCTGCAGAATAATATTTTTGGTCTCCTTCTCTTCGGATTCGGGATTCTGGTTTCGCTCTTCCCCTTCCACAGCTGGGCCCCGCGCGGTTATGCCGCCGCTCCGACGGCAGCGGCGATGTTGCACGCGGGCGTCCTCAAGAAGTTTGGTCTCTACGGTTTGATTCAGATTGCCTACCCATTGCTACCGCAAGGGGCAGGACACTGGGGCCCTCTCTTGGTCTGGCTCGCTTTGGGGAATGTCGTTCTGATCGGCCTCATTACAATGGCACAGCGCGACCTAAAGCAGATGGTCGGTTACAGTTCGGTCATGCACATGGGGTACTGTTTCCTCGGCCTGGTCACCTTCGATGCGATCGGGGTGGGCGGCGCAGTCATCCTTATGTTCGGCCACGGTCTTTCCGTCGCTTTGCTTCTGATGCTTTCGACTGCGGTTTTCCATCGCACCCAGACTTACGATATGAAGGAGATGGGAGGCTTGGCTTCCCGGACGCCAATTCTCGCCGGTATGTTTGTCGCCGCAACTTTTGCGAGCATCGGACTCCCCGGATTTGCCAATTTCTGGGGGGAGTTCGCGATCTTTGTCGCCCTGTGGCACTACAACCCATGGGTGATGGCGATTGCTGCTACCGGTATTGTCATTTCCGCAATTTACGGATTACGCGCTGTAGCCTGGGTCTTCTTTGGCAAACCGTCGGAGGCTCTTGAGGAACATTGGCGCGAGAACAAACCCTTTGAGTTGCGGCAGGGTGAGCGCCTAGCTGCCACTCTTTTGTTTTCCGGCCTGTTCGTGATCGGTTTCTTCCCACGAATCTTTTCTGACTACGTCGATATGGACCTAAAGCCTTACTTCTCGTCGGAGCCTCCCGCCTTGGTTCAGTCCGTGGACCCAGTGGAGATTCAATCCGAAGTTCTTGTCGCCGATGTGGCGACTGTTGAGTCAACCGTAAGCGGGGAGGGTGCCCGATGAATTTGGAAGTATTCAAACAAATTTCAGATACCAATCGGTGGGGGCTTCTCCTTCCGGAGATCTACTTGGTTGGACTGGCTCTGATTCTTCTCGTTTTCGAGATGCTGTTTCGCCGCCAGGATTTGCTTCTCATCGTCCGGGTAGCGATCTGGGGGCAGGTACTCCTGCTGGGCTTGATGGTCCTTCAGTATCTGGAGGGGTTTCCAACCGGTTCGGTTACTGCCTTCTCGGGTCTACTGACTCAGACGCCAGCGACTGAGGTGATGAGGCTGTTCTTCGTCGCCGGTTCAATCCTCGTTAGCTTCCTCGCAACCACCTATCTGAGACGCCAGAACCTTCCACGTACGGAGTTCTTTGCCATCACGATGTTGATCACGGTTGCGATGATGGTTCTGGTCCAGAGTTCGCAGTTCGTCCTTTTCTTTGTCGCCCTCGAGACCGTGACGATTGGTTTCTACGTTCTCGTCGCTTATTGCCGCCAGAGTCCGTTTTCGCTCGAGGCCGGGTTGAAGTTTTTGATCCTGGGTGCCCTCAGTTCTGCTATCCTCCTTTTCGGGATCGTTTTCCTGTACGGTGTAGCGGGGAATCCCGCGTTGCCCGGTCATGTGGCCGATTCAATGAATTTTGCTGATTTGGCATCCTTCATCGCAGCGAACCCAACCAACCCACTCGTACTAATCGGGACGTGTCTCGTCTTGGCCGGGGTCGCCTTCAAGGTTGGGGCAGTGCCGTTTCAGATTTGGATTCCAGATGTATACCAAGGCGCACCGACTCCGGTCACAGCGTTTCTTGCGGTATCTTCCAAAGCTGCGGGTGTGTTTGTCCTTCTCACTTTAGTCCGTGGTCCATTTGCCTCGCTGCATTCCTTTCTCGTTCCCTTGCTGTCCACGGTCGCAGTCTTGACGATTCTCTTCGGCAATCTGACTGCACTTCCGCAGCGCAATGTGAAGCGTTTGATGGGCTTGTCTGGTATCGCTCATGCGGGCTACTTGCTCGTGGGTGTGGTCGCTTCGATGACGGTTGATTGGGCCGTCTATGCTGTAGTCTTCTACTTGATTACCTACCTCCTGGCTTCGTTCGGGGTCTTTGGGGTTATGATTCAAATGGCCGGTGATGATGATTCCGACCAAGAGGTCGATCATTACGAGGATTTGGGGCAGCGGCATCCGTTTCTTGCTGGGGTCCTCACAGTGGGGCTCGGAAGTTTGGCTGGCATCCCTCCTCTCGGTGGCTTTATCGGGAAGCTCTTGATTTTTATCGCTGCTTTCCAAGCTGGGCTCTATGGCCTCTTGGCAGCGTCGATTATCGGGGTGGTTATTTCGATCTACTATTATTTCGGTTGGATCCGGGAGGCGGTATTCCGTGTCTGGCGTAGTCCAGAGGGAAGCCCCGCACAAGAGGGTGCCAGCACGTTTACGGTATCCACTGTCGAGATCGTCACTTTGGGCGGCCTTTCTGCTCTGACGATTGGAATTGGAATCTTCCCTTCACTCGTCGACTGCCTGATGAGGCTGTGAGCAGATTTCGCTTCGGATACCTCATAGGAATCGATAGCTTTCGTAAGAATTGCCTAGGGCGTCTTGATCGATGCCCGGGCCTTCTTGCTTCTAAAGGAATAGGATGAATTTACCTCCCAAGGTCTTTCTTATTGGAGTCGGGGGAACTGCTATGGGAAACCTCGCGGTTTGCCTGAAGAAAGCCGGAACTGAAGTGGGCGGGTCGGATAATACCCTTTACCCTCCGATTTCCGACCTCCTCCGCGACAATGATATCGATGTGCGTCCGCCGGATGATCTTGAGATCATGGAGGCTTGGAGCGATTCGTTGTTTGTTGTCGGGAATGCAGTCTCCCGGGGGCATCCACAGGTCGAATGGTTGATGAGCCATTCCCGTGTCTCTCGCTGCTCCTTCCCTGAGTTTCTTGGGAACTATATGTTGCGGGAATCTCGTAATCTCGTAGTGGCCGGTACTCATGGGAAATCAACCACCACCGCAGTTGCCGCTAGGTTGCTTTCGACAGGGGAGGACGCTCCCGGTTGGTTTGTAGGTGGTGTTCTGGCCGATAGTACCCCTGCGTTTCAGTGGGAGGTAGCTACACAGGTCTTTGCGATTGAGGGGGACGAATATGATTCGGCTTTTTTCGACAAGCGGTCAAAATTCGTGCACTACCGCCCAAAGGTCCTGTTGTTGAACAATCTCGAATTCGATCACGCCGACATTTTTCGAGATACTCAAGATGTGCAGAGAACCTTTCGGCAGGTGATTTCACTGGTTCCGGCCGACGGTGCCATTGTCTACAATGGAGATGACCCGAGACTTTCGGAGCTATTACCCGTGCCCTGGACCCAGTGTTACAGCTTCGGTTTTGGCAGTGACAACGACTTCATCCTCAAACGAAATGCGGTAGATGGTTTGACCCAGCTCGAGGTGTTCGAAGGGGATTCTGCGGAACCTTTGATCTCTGTCCAAACGCGCTTGATCGGCGAATTCAACGCGAGGAACGTCGCGGGCGCGGCCTTGGCCTGCCGGTTTCTGTGTCCCTCAACCGATTTCCAGACGATTGATCTCGAGGATTTTCGAGGACTCAAGCGTCGGCAGGAAATACGGTATCAGGATGATTCAAACATTCTCGTGGAGGATTTTGGACACCATCCGACGGCTCTCTCACTAGCCCTCCAGTCTCTGCGGGAATCCTTCCCAGGGTGGCGGATCCACGCGATGGTGGAGCCTCGTAGTAACACGATGCGAACGAACCGTCTTCAGTCTGAGTTGATTGAAGCTTTGTTGCAGGCGGACCAGGTGACCCTCGCTCCAATTCACCGGAAGGAGTCTATTCCGGTCAGCGAGCGCCTCGATACGGCAGCCATAATTGAGTCTCTCCGGCGAGAATCCGTCTCCTGCGTATTTTGTCTTACGGTTCCGGAAGTTCGGGATTCCTTCGAACGCAGTCTAGGGCAAGGTAAGACGCTTACAGTTGTTTTCTCCAATGGCGCTTTCGGCGGTTTGCTACCTGGATTCGATGACTATTTGAAGTCGGCGGCAGTGCGCTAAGAGGGGAAAGCCCTGCGACTTTCCTTTTTCCTGGTGAGGAAGAGGACGTTTCGAACATTCAAAATTCTCTTGTATCCATCCATGGAAGTTCATCTATTGGAACGGCTTGCTCCTGTACCGGGAGGTCTCGCACTCAATATATGCGCCGAATCAATCCGAATCACCAGAATCAGAGAAATGTCCTCCGAGTTGTCGGCCCCACGATTCTCGTTGTTGGGCTGGGCTTTATTGCCGTGGGGATGATCAGCTTCTTTTCCGCTTTCAGTGGCAATGGTCGCCCACAGTACTTCTGGTGCATGTTTGTGGGAATGCCACTTCTGTTTGTTGGCTTGGTCCTCTGCAAATTTGCCTTCATGGGTAAGGTGGCCCGCTATGCGGCGGGCGAGTTGGCCCCAGTGGGAAAGGATACCTTCAACTACATGGCGAGTGAAACGCAGGAAGGCTTTTCAAACCTTTCGCGGGCTGTCTATGAGGGAGTCCAGCAATCGAAAGGTGACTCCATTGCGGACCGCATCAGGAAGCTCGAGGGATTGAAGCAGTCCGGTTTGATCACGGAAGAGGATTTTGAGGAGCAGAAGGATCGGATTCTATCTGAGCTGTAGGATTCCACCTTTGCCCAATTCAGGGGATCCTCCGATCGGGAGGCTTGTAGAGGAAGATCCCGCTGGGCGGTTGCTTTTCTCCAGACACAAAAAAGGCCGGAGAGCTCGCAAGAGCCCGCCGACCTTTTTATCAAATTCAAGAAGGGTGTTACGCCTTGTCTTTGCTCTCGTCCTTATCTTTCGAACCACCTTGGCATTTGCAGTTGGTGTCCGCCGAATCAATCGAAACAACTTCTGTGGATTCAGGAGATTTTTCGGTCTTTTTAGAACCTTCGCTCTTGCAGCAGGATCCTGCGTAGGAAGCGGCCGCGAATGCGGGAATTGCGAGTGCGATCAAAAGTGTTTTGTAGAGTTTCATAGAGATAACCTGTGTTTTAAGTTTCGAGTCGTAAGTGTACACCGAGAATCGAGAGATTTTCAAGCGAGTGCGCTGTATTTTTTCGTAAAAATAGGTCAGATCCAGACATTCGAAATCATTTGCTCTCAAGCAGGTACGATTCTGACGAACGACCTTTTCAAAAAGGTCGCGTAACTGCCGGAGCATTCGTCTGAAATGAACCTTGCACGCGATTGGGACCGGATCGACAGATCGAGCTTGAGAGGGTAGGCTGGCCCCGCCATTCTCAGCGGTTTCTTCAACTGGAATGAATCCTATCTATCAATGAATAAGCATCAGGTATTCGACGCACTTCGGCAGAAACTGGAAACGGAACTGAATACTGCTGTAGGGGCTTCAAAAGACGCGGCTGACTATGCGACGAATGAAGAGTCACGAGCGGAATCAAAGTACGATACCCAGGGGCTTGAAGCTTCCTATCTCGCAGCGGGCCAGGCGTCGATCGCCAACACCCTGGTCGATGCCCTCAGTACGTTAAATAGTTTGGAGGATGAAATGACCGCTCCGCGTGATCGTGTGATGCGAGGTGCGCTTTTCGAGTGTGATCTCGGGGGGATGAAGGAATGGTTTTACATGGCACCGGTCGGGGGTGGCGAGACGCTTGAGTTGGATGGAGTAGAGATTTCTATTCTGACCGCGAAATCCCCGTTGGGGCAATCGATCGCCGGTAAATCGACCTCGGCTTCTTTTAGACTGCCGAACGGGCTCGACGGGCGAATTGTTCAAGTTCTCTGAAGTTTTCGCAAAGCTGTCGAACTTCGTCGAATTGAGTGTCTCCAATGTCTGGGCCGAGTTGGTTTCGCGCCCAAAACCAGTCTGAATCAGCGGGGATGGACCTTCCGCATTCCTTCTCGACGATCTTCCGCTCCTAGCTCTCCATGTCGTCTCGTACGAAATTGTCTCTGGGTCGATATGACTTTGCTGCCTATCTGACCTTTTTCGCCTACGCGGCCGGTTCGGTTATTGTTCCGGTTAGTCTGGTAGAGCTTGCGAGGGGGTTAGACTTTGATCTGTCCCGCGGTGGTATGACAGCCGGCGGAGGCCTGCAATTGGGTCGAGCGGCGACAATGGTCGTGGCGATGCTGTTGGTCGGTTTCATCGCGGGGCGTTGGGGGACCCGACGGACCCTCGGAGTGTCAGTGCTGTTGATGAGCGTAGGGGTGGCGATGTGCGCGGTCTCACCGGTCTACGGAGTTCTTTTACTCGCCATGCTTTTTGCAGGGGTGGGAGAAGGGGTGATCGAGGGGCTTGCCACTCCGTTCGTTCAGAACCTGCATCCGAAAGAGCCGGGCCGATACATCAATCTAACTCACGCCTTTTGGTCGGTCGGTATCCTGGCCACCGTCCTCGTGTCAGGTTGGTTTCTCTCCCTTGGATATTCTTGGCGCATTCTGACTGGCGTGGTGGCCGGGATCGGGTCGGTAGCGGGCCTTCTCATACTTTGGCCCATGCCGGGTTCTCGCAAGTATCCCGAGAAGGGCACCCGCTTGAGCATCGGAGAGGTCGGGTTCCGGATGAGAGCGATCGTGTGCACTCGTCGGTTCTGGGTGTTCTATGTGGCGATGTTTCTCGCCGGAGGCGGTGAGTTTTGCCTTACCTTTTGGAGTGCGAGTCATATCCAACTTCATTTCGGGACGGGTCCGATGCACGGTGGTTTTGGGGTGGCCCTCTTCGCCTTGGCCATGGTGATCGGGCGGTTTGCGGCTGGTTATTTTGTGCCGCAGGAAAGATTGAGGAGCCTTATCCTTTTTGCTGCAACCGGTGGGGCGATTGTGACAGCTATCCTTCCTTGGGTGAATCAGATCGAGATCTTTTACCTGCTCCTCTTTCTCGCGGGTTTGGCGACAGCGCCGTTCTGGCCGAGCATCCAAAGCTATGCGACAGAGATGCTGCCGGGACTAGACAGTACTCTGCTCCTGATTCTCCTCTCTTGTGCAGGGGTGCCCGGTTGTGGGGTGCTCACTTACGTTATGGGGATGTGGGGAGACTTTTCCGGGAGCCTGGCTCCCGCTTTTGTCATCGTTCCAATTGCATACGGTTCGATCTGGATCCTCTTCGGTTTTATCGGAAAAGAGAAGGATCGCGCACCGGGGAAGTGATCCGCGCGAGAGTGCGGGTCGCTCAATTTTTTGCCCGGTCTTCGAGGCCGGAGCTCGAATATCGCTGAATCCAGCTGAGGCCGGGGCACTGCGCCCCGTTCCTCCGCCAGAAATCGTTCGAATGGTCGCTCGCTTGGCGGGCTGAGTCGCCCGATCGAACTCCGATGGAGTCGTTCGCCTAATTCGCTGGAGCGAAATCGATCTGTCGCTTGAAGCGATCGACCCGTTCCGTGACGACCTGGATGGTTTGGCCCAATCGATAGGTACGGCCCTTCTTCTTGCCGCGAAGCTGGGTGCCATCGTGGGAGAGAAGGTAGTGGTCGTCGCGAAGCGTTGAAATGTGAACCAGGCCGAAGGCGAGCGACGCAGAGAGTTCGATGAACAAACCGTGGTTCTTGACGTCGGTGATGACCGCGTCGAACACCGTCTTCTTTCCGGAATTGCGCATCTCCCGGTCGAAGAACTCGAGGAGTTTCACCTTTACCGACTCCCGTTCCGCATCAGTACTGTTCCGTTCGGTGATCGATAGATGTTCGCCGATGGATTCCAGCTTAGCTTGCGTGTAGACGATGCTGAGATTGGCGGGTGCACTCGATATTCCTCGTTTGAGTAGTAGGTTTTCAAATACCCGGTGGACGATTAAATCGGAATAACGACGGATTGGAGAAGTGAAGTGAGTGTAGTCGTTTTTGCTCAAGCCGTAGTGTCCATCCGGTGATGCGCGATAGCAGGCTTGCTTCAGGCTCCGGAGAAACTGGATTCGCAATGTGTACGCTTGCGGGTGCGAGTTGATCGCACTGAGCATCTTTGAGATTTCTCTCCGTTGCGAGAGATCACCTACGGTAATTCCCGCAGTCACCAGGTACTCCCGGAATTCGTCCAGCTTCTCGGCGTCGGGTTCGTCGTGGACGCGGTAGAGGCACGGAATGTTCAGCCGCCGGATCTCGCGGGCGACAGCCTCATTTGCGGCCAGCATATACTCCTCGATGAGCTGGTGGCTCTCGTCATTGTGAATACTCTCGATACGGTCGGCCGCGCCTGTTTCGTCGACAAAGATTTTAACCTCGGGCATGTCGAGGTCGAGACTGCCGTCCTTCATCCTGCGTTTGCGCATGCGTTCGGCGAAGAACCAGAGCTTGCGGACCATTTTGCTGAGACTTTGCAGTTCCGCCTTCTTCAGGCTCTTGAGGTCGCGCCCGATTGAACCTGTTTGGTGCTTAGGGGGGAGAGGTGCATTGCGAATCTTGTCGAGATCGGTCTCGGTCATCATCGCATAGGCCTGGCGGTAGGTGAGCCGCTTATTGCTGCGGATGACCGTATTGGCGTAGTGGCGACCGACCAGCTTGGCCTGTGGAGTAAAATCGAGGAAGACTGCTTTGGTGAGGCGATCCTCGTCTTCCACCAGGCTGCAAACACCGTTGGAGAGCTTGTGGGGGAGCATCGGAATTACCGTACCGGTCAGGTAGGTGGAATTCCCTCGTTTCGAGGCCTCCACATCGAGTGGAGATCCCGGTTTGACGTAGGCGTTTACGTCGGCGATATGGACGCCCACCCTCCAGTTTCCATCCTCTAACTTCTCGAGAGAAATCGCATCGTCAAAATCCTTAGCGTCGTCGGGGTCAATTGTCAGAGTGGGGATCTCGCGACAATCAAGCCGACCAGTCGTTTGGTCTTCGGCTACCTTATCGGGAACGTTCTCGACCTGGCGCATGACTTCTTCGGGGAAGTCGGGGTCGAGATCAAATTTGTGGAGAATGGCTTTGTATTCGGCCATTGGCTCGTGAGTCCGGCCCAATACCTCGATGATCTCACCTTCCGGATTCATGTGGCGCTGTGTCCACTCGAAGAGTTTGACGATGACCTTGTCACCGACTTTGGATTTGGGAGAACCTTCCGTACCGGGGCTGGGTACAATGATGTCCTGCACAATACGAGGGTCATCCGGGATGACGTAGAAGGCGTGGCGAGCCTTTTTCAAAGTGCCGGGTAGGCTGGTGCGAGCTCTTTCGAGGATGCGGATTACGCGTCCAGTCTTTTTGTCGGGATTTCCCGTTCCCTGGGGGCGTTTACCGCGCCCGCGATGTGCTCGCCTGGGACGCTCGGAATTGAGGCGCACCACGACTCGGTCGCCGTGCATGGCGAGCCCTGTGTCGTCGGAACGTATGTCGACGGGGTCGACCGTGGTTTGATAGGTTTTGATGTCGGGGCGAACGGTGGCCTTGCCGGTCTGGCGAAAGAGAATAATCCCAGTCACCAGGTCGGCGTCTCGGGGCAGGCAGAGTCGGTCTCGCTTAAGCCGTACGATGAGTCCGGCAGTTTGCATCGATTCCAATTCGTCGAAAAATTGTTTCTGTTCGCCCTTTGGCACTGAAAGAGATTGGGTGAGCTCTTCGGCTGTGGAAGGGGTGAAGTCGGCACTCAACATGTGAGTGATTACGGGTTGCTGAAATTTCATATTGTATCGGGAATAATCGTAGGAGTTCCGCTTGTTTTATGAGCTTTGAACACTGAAGGAAATCCATTCAGGAAGCGAGGGCGGATTCATCGGGGTGGGTCGGACTGCTCGACGGTTTTTGCTGGAGCAAAAAGACGGCGATGTAATAGGGGATCAGCGCCAACAGACTGAACCCCGAGATCGCAAGGGCCTCAAATAGGATGAAGTAGAGATAGGGAAGTGCTTTTTTTGTCGGGAGTTGCAGCGATAGGATCAGTCCTAGCGAGATGAGTGTCAGTGCGGAGTAGTCAATCAATTGGTCGAAGCCGGGGTTCTCGGAGGGATGCGCCCGGTGGCCACACATACAAAAATGAGTCGTCAAGCAGTAGGCCATCGGAACACTTCCGGCTGTGAGCAAGGCAGTGGTCGCTCTGAAATACTGAGTGCTTTCCTTTGTCATTCTTTTCGTTAGGGAACCGACCCGTTCGTTCGCTGCGATGATCGATCATGTTCCTCCATCTTCCCGACCAATGGCAAGGGGGGAAGGCAATTGACTGCGGAAGTTATTGCCGTCGAGCGAGCTTGGATCCAAATGTCCGGCGAATCGAGCGAAGCCAGGTACGCCATGCGCGTCGTTTCAGTTCTGCGAGGCAGTTTTCCACTTCCTGTTGTCGCAGTCGAAGGTTCTCATTGGCGATATCGGCGAGGTCATCCATGTTGTAGAGGAAGACCTGCTTGAGTGCGCCGACCGTTGAATCGACGTCCCTCGGTACCGCTACATCCACCAGGAGGATCGGGGCAAAGCGGCGGCGCTGCGAAATCTCGCTGACCAACTCACTGGAGAGCAAAGGTTCTGGAGCGGCGGTGGAACATATGATGATGTCGTATAGATGGAGGTTCGTTCGGAAGGTCTCAAAGGGAAGGACTGCGCCATTGAAGGTTCGCGCGAGTGATTCGGCGCGGTCAAAGGACCGTCCGGTTACGGTGATGTCCCGGGCCCCTCGGCTGGCGAGGCTTTGAGCCGTCTTCTCGGCGACTTCACCGCTGCCGACTAACAGGATGCGGGGATGGACGAGGTCCCCGAATACGCGGGTAACGAGATCGACGACGACGTTCCCGATCGTTACTTGCCCTTGGCCGATCCCAGTGTGCGTCCGGGCCCACTTGGCTGCTTGAAAGGACCGTTCGAAGATAGGGCTCATGATGCGTCCGGTCCACTTGTGGGAGCGGGCGCGGGTGAGAGACTCTTTCACTTGGCCGAGAATCTCGGTTTCTCCAATCATCTGAGAGTCCAACCCGGAAGCGACTGAAAACAGGTGCACCAGCATATCACTGTTCGCGTGGGCGTAGTGAAGATCGCGAAGGAGCTCGATGGGTTGGCGGGTGACTTCCGATATCGCTCCCAAGACGGCCTCGGGGTCGGGCTCCGTTTCACTGGCAAGGTAGGCTTCCACCCGGTTGCACGTGTTGAGCAGAACCACTTCCTGCACACAACTGAGGGCGAGAAGACGCTGGGCTAGTGTTTCGACGTCCTCCTTGGAAAGGGAGAATAACTCTCGTACATCCAGCGGAGTTCGGTGGTGCGAGACTCCGAGGACCAATAGGCTTCTCGGTAGGCTCATTCGTGGAGAAATTCGGGCGCAACTTCAGGGGCCGCTGTGTTCTGCTCGAGCTTGATCTCGTGCGCACGATTGACCGGCCAAAGGCTGAAAAGCGCGAAGATGTAGAGGGATAGAAAGCATATGGCGGCGCGATGAGGCGTAAACCGTTGGCGGAGTCGCATCAGCCATACGGCGCCGTAGCCGAGCCAGAGTACAAAGACCGTCACCAGCTTCCAGTGCATGTGGTTCCACGCCTCGTCGAACCAAACGAGAATTCCGGAGATGAAAGCCAGGGTCAGGATCAGTACCCCTGCCGAAAGAAGTCGTCGGGCCAGATCATCAAGTTTGACGATAGAGGGTAGGAAGTTGAAGAGCCTTGAGCGCCACTTGCGTTCGAGAGCGTTGTATTGGATCAGATAGAGAATCGAAACCGTGGAGAGCAGGCCGAAAATCCCGTAACTGAAAATGGAGACTGCGGCATGAAACTCGATCAGGGGATCGCCTCCAAATAGCGCTTCGGAATGAGGAGTATCCCAGGCTGGGACAAGAAGAGAGATGATCCCGGTAATTGCCACCAGGCCTGCTGTCGTCGTTCCGAGTAGATGGACTTGAAAAACAGGGCCGATCACCAAAAAGAGGAAGATCGTGGACCAGAGTGCGAACTGGACGACCTCAAATATGTTTCCCAACGGGCAGGCGCCGATCTCCATTCCCCGGAAATAAAGCCCTGCCGACTGGACAACAAACCCGAGGAGAATTGCGGGATAGGTGAAGGTCCGGGAGTCAGACTTCTGTTGATACAGGCGAACTCCGCCGAGGATCGTCGCAAAGACATAGACGGCCATGGAGAGCCATAGCAGGAGTCGATCCGGTTCGCTCACGGGAAAGATGCCTAGGCTGACAGGGGCTGGGTGGAGTCCGCCCAGGTGTCGATCCTCTTGCGGAGGACTTCCACCCACGCGGGGTGGTCGTTCAGGCAGGGGATTTGTTCGAAGAATTCTCCGCCGGATTCAAGGAAGGATTCTTTGCCCTCCATCGAAATTTCTTCAAGAGTCTCCAGACAGTCGGTGACAAAGGCGGGACAGATGACCAGGAGGCGCTTGACGCCGAGTTTCGGTAGTTCCTCCAGCTTCTTGTCCGTGTATGGCTTGAGCCAGGGGTCTCGCCCGAGGCGTGATTGAAATGAGATCGAATACTGCTCTTTGGATAGACCGAGGCGTGCCGCAGTTTTGTGAGCCGTTTGAAAACATTGGTGGCGGTAGCAGGTGCTGTGCGCGGGATGACAGTTCTCACAGCAGTCTGCGCTTTCAAGGCAGTGGGCGTGAGAGGGGTCCGTCTTTCGCAGATGGCGCTCGGGTATACCGTGGAAGGAGAATAGTACCAGATCCGGGTTCTTTTGAAGGTAGGGACGGATGACCGTTTCGAGGGCGCCGAGATAATCGTCGTCCTGATAGAAGGGTTGGAGCAGGGTGGTTTGAATCCCCGGGGCGATCTCCCGGAGTGTCTTCATGGTTTTGACCACTACGGTCTCATAGCTCGACATGGCATAGTGCGGATACTGTGGCATGATGAACAACCGGGTGATCCCTTCGTTCTTGATCTTCTGCACTTCGTTGGCGATGGATGGTTCGCCGTAATTCATCGCTAGAAATGTCGGGCAATCCTCGCGGTCGAGGAGCTCGCGCACTTTCTCGCTCTTGACGATCAGCGGGGATCCTTCATCGGTCCAGACACGCTCGTAAGCCGCCGCTGAATTCTTCGGTCGGGAGGGGAGGATGAAGCCATTCACGACGACCCATCGAATCGGGGCAGGTGCGTCGAGTACCCGCTCGTCCATTAGGAATTCCCGGAGATAGTCCCGTACGTCTGAAACGCTCGTCGATGCCGGGGAACCGAGGTTGAGAAGGAGTACACCTGTTTTCTGGGCCATACCTTACCGTGTTTGATCCGTACGCAGTGTCAATTCGCGGGAGGGAGAATCCATCCTCCTGGATCTGGATTCGATCGCGGTGCGGGAGCCGCTTGGGGCTCCGGAGCCGGTGGGGGAGCGGGTGCGGCCTCTGCCGCCATCTGTTGCGTTTTCAACCGGACGACCTCAGAGAGGGCGGAATTGTATTCCGTTTTGAGCCGCTCGATCTCGCCTGTGGCCAAACGATTGTCACGTTCGAGTTGTCGGATGGACTCGTTGAGCTCCGTTAGATCCTCCGCGCTGATGAGGGGATTCTCCGTTTGCCCCGCTTCGGCAGCTGCTTTGAGATCGGCGATCTCCTGTTGCTGGAGGGCAAATTTTTCTTCGAACTCCTTCAGTTGCTGCTCCTTTTGCGCGAAATCTTCCTCCGTGAGCACGACCGAGCCCTCGGCGACAGACTCGATTCCGAGAATCTCCACCCCTTTATCAGAGTTCAGTAGTACGAAAAGAAATCCCCAGGGCAGGAGGGATAGTATCAGGATGAGTAGCAGTAAAAAGCTCTTGGAACCGTTCATATCAGTTGTTTTATCTTGTCATAGGCTTACAGGTCGAGGCGGGAGTTTTCAATTTGTATTTCGGCCCACATCCTATGGTTCGTGGGTCCGGACCTTTTTGGGGCGGGACTTCCGTTTCGTGCGGCTTCCCGAACAGTCGCCAGTGAATTGCCTATTTACAGTACTCCTCCCGGAACCGGACTAAGGAGGCAATCGAGAGAAGGGTCCGTGTGATTCCGGAGCTGCCCTCTGTTTTTTAGCTTACCTCCAATAGAAATCCTTCTTTTTGCCGACTTTACCATAAAATTTGCAAAAATATTGACAAGTTTCGTAACTTTCATGAGTGTTTTCCGAGAAATGCGGTGCTACCGACCGTTATCCGAATAGAACCCCAACCACTACAGACTATATGTACTCCAAGACTCCTATATTTCCTGGCAAGAAGGCTCTGATCCACTCGTTGACTTCGGCAGCGTTCGTGTCTGCAGCTTCCGCAGCTCCTTTGTACTGGGGGCAGACCACCTATTCGTCTGGCACAATTTACGATGGTACTAGTAGTACGGCTTCGAATTGGTATACAGACGAAGCAGGTACGATGGTATCCGGCAGCGCGCCGGCAGCGTCCGACGAACTCTATTTTAACACTACTCCCGCGAACGCCGTCGGAGGTACGGTTATTGTGGATACAAACCTCAATCTGGAATCGATTACCTTTACTACGACGGAGAAGACGGTCCTGACTCATGGTGCCGATAAGCAAACGATCTCGCTAGGAGCCGGAGGTATCACCTTGGAAGCGGGATCCGGCGCTGTAAATATCGGGCAGAGCAGTGCGCAGCAATTGATTGTGAACGTTGATGCTTCGCAGACGTGGACCAACAATTCGGACAAGGCTTTGACGGTTCGCTATATTGCGACCGGATCGAGCGCAGGAGGCAAGACTTTGACTTTTAGCGCGAATGGAACCGGGAGCATCTCGACTCCGTTCAAGATTACGGATAACGGTTCCGCTCCGATTTCTATCGTTGTGGATTCTGCGGGTACGGGTTCGGTCAATTTGAACTCGGCTACTGGATCCAGTGCTTACCGCGGGGGGACAACCATTATTCGCGGTAAGCTTCAAACGACGAGCACCCTTGGAAATGGCGACGTGACTTTGGGGGATACCTCCGGAACCTATGACGCAACGCTTTCGGTCAAAAGCAGCACCTTCGCGACTGACATTAATGTGCGTGCCGGTAGCTCGGGTACGAAGTCTCTTCTCAACATCTATACTGCCGGAACTTCCAGTTATACAGGAAATATGGTCCTTGATGACGACCTCTTCCTTTCCACATCCCGTGACATGAGCCTCAGCGGGGACATCTCAGGGGCCGGAGATTTGATCAAAGGACAAGGCAACGGGGATCTTACTTATACCGGGACCAGCACTTCTTCAGGTGATCTGACGGTCGATACAGGTGCCTTTACCCTCGATGAGACCGGTTCGCTCACCTTTGAGATTGGGGCAAACGGCATGAATAATCAGATCAACGGCCTTTCGACCGACGGAATCAATCTTGATGGTTCCTTCAATTTTGATCTGATCGGAGCCTCGTTGGTTGATGGGAATTCCTGGTCAATTGTTTCGGCATCCAATGTGACTTATGGCGCTACCTTCTCGGTAGTCGGTTTCACAGAAGACGCGGATGTTTGGAGTAACGGATCGGGTTTCACTTTCTCTGAGGCCAGCGGAGACCTTACTTATGCGATCCCAGAGCCATCCTCGGCAGCATTCCTCCTTGGTGCAGGGATCCTCGGATTCCTTTCCACAAGCCGCCGCCGTCGGGCAGCGAACTGAGCGATCGGTTCTTCGGTTGCCGCCTCGATAGGATTCTATGTGAATTGACTGTCGAGGCGGCGGTTGTCAGTCGGGTAGCGTTACCCGGATAGCTTCCGTCTTCGTCTCTCGGGCACCGATTCGCGCGCCGGTAAAGGGATTCCCTCGGAGCGTGAGCGGTAGAGGGGCAGCAGGTAGGGATTCTACCAGTCCTTGACGACCTTCTTCATCGCTTTGGTGTCAAACTTGCCGAATTCCCCTCCATCGTTGGTATTCTCGGCAAACCGCATTCTCTCTTTGTATTCCATCGTGATCTCCTGAGAAGAATTCGGATCGTTGGTCTCGGAAGGCTGGTTGGGTTGCTGGGCCTCGGCTGCTGCTTGCCTGCGGGCGCGTTCATTGCGCTGCTCGACTAACTCATTCCGAGCGGAGGACACTTTCTGCTGGAGAGCTTCCTTCTCCATCGAATCCTGGCTCAGGGCTTGTGCGGAGTCGTAGTTCTTGATCGCCAATTCCTTTCGGACAATCGCCTGATCTTCTCGGTCTGCCGCTTCGAGCGCCTCGGCGGAGGCGATCTGTAGGTCGGCTGCGAGTTCCAGGTTTTCAGATATGCTTTTCTCCAATTCGTTGAGCTTCTCGAGCGCGGATTCGTTGCGGAAATCGAGTCGGGAGGCTTGTTCCAGATCGGTTTTCGCTTGAATCAATGGGTCGATGGCTCGCTGTGCCATCGTGGCTTGGTCGTTCTCAATCTTGGCGATGGCATTCTCCAATTTTTCTTGTTCTTTTGCCTCTTCGGATTGAGCCAGTCTTTCGCGCAATTCTTCGAGCTTGGGCTCCTTGCTTTGAATCTTCTTCAACTCTTTCTCCGCGCTCGCTAAAGCGGCATCTGCCTTCGACTCCAGTTCCTCTGACTTCAGCTGATCCATCTCGGATTTGTTGGCATAGGCGAGCATATTGTCGGGATTGATTTGGAGAGCTTTGTCGTAGAGTCGATAGGCGCGTTCTTTCTGTTCCTTTTTGTAGGTCCGCAATTTCTTTTGGTTTTTTGAGATCTGTTTGCGCTCGTTGTCCAGGGCTTTTCGGACTTCCTTGTCCTTCTCGGTTTTCAGCTCGTTCTGGATCTCTTTGTAGCGCTCACTGTTCTTCGCCATGGATTCCCCGTGAGACTCGCTGTTCCTCAGCCACATGTCTGCGATTTCTGTCAGGAGCTCGGAAGCGTGCTCTTCGGATTTGCTCACGGCCTCGTCGACCGATTCATCCTTGCTGTCGACCGATTTCGCGTCGGCGAAATTAGCCACTGAGTTCATGATTTCGCCCTCGGCTCGCTGCAGTTCCTTGCCGGTCTCGCTGTTGAGCTTCTTTCCGTCGTAGGTCTTGTTGACAGAGTCCACCCGCTTTTGCGCATTACCCAGCTTCTTGTTGCCAACATTGAGGAGATAGCTCGTCATCAGCTGGCGAGTCTTGTCTACGAGCTCATTGAGCGAGGGGTCGTCGGGGCTGATGGCCAAAGCTTCCTCGTAGTCTGCTAGGGCCGCTCGATAGAGGATGATCCTCCGCTCGCTGGTGTGTCCCTGTTTCTTGGCGTTTTCGATCTTGGAGTCGCCTTGCTGGACCAAGTGTTGCACTAGTTCCGTGGAGACAAAATTGTAGTTCTGCGCGGCAATAGGATTGCTATCGCGCTGGCTCGCGGATTCCAGTGAATGGTGGGCGCGGCGCAGTGGAATGGTCGCGTCCTCGAGACGTCCTTCGGCTTTGATTCTCTCCGAAATGCGAAAACTTGCGTTTCCGATCTGTGCCATCGCTTTTGTCGAGAGTTCCTCATCGGGCGACACCCGTACCTTCTCCCAGAGAACGATGGCCTCTTCATAGTTGCCCTCGGCATAGTAGGTGAGGGCGTGATTGTAGATCTGGTACGCGTTGTCAGGCTCCTCCACGAGCAGAACTTCGATGAGGGGTTTTGCCTCAGAGTATTTCCCCGCCTCGATCAGTCGCTCGATCTTCTTGGGGTTACCAATTGCGGTGATCGGTACGATTAGAAGCAGGGTCAGGACGTAGCTACTGCGGGTTGGTTTACTCATCGATCAATATTGCCCGGGGCGTGTGGCGTATGTTTTTTTCAGGGATCAGAGCCTGTATGAAAAGCAGGAAGAAGCCAACTAGCAATGGGATGGGGAAGCACTCGACTGCGTCGTTGGCCTTTGCGCTCTCGGCCTCATCGCCGAGCGGCTTGAGAGATTCGTAGTAGAGGTTGGTCAGGGCGTCGCCCTCTTCATCGAGTTCGATAAATTTTCCTCTTCCCGCTTCGGCTACTCGCCGTAGGAGCGAGCGGTCCATTCGCGAGGTGACGTAGTTCCCGTAAGCATCTCTTTGGTAGTAGACTTTGCTGCCCTTCCGGCTGAGCTCGATCTTTGCCCCCTCAATGGTGCCTACGGCTACTGAGTGGACAGTGATGCCCTGTTCGGTGGCCATTTGGCGTGCGTAACTCACCGCGTCGCTTTCCAGTTCTTCGCCGTCCGATATCAAGATGACGGACTTGTGCTTGAGATCCATGGGTTCCATGGCCGCTGCCACCGTCTCCAGACCTTCTTGAAGGTTGGTCCCACCGGGTTGAGTGTTGGAGGCGCTCACATGGTCGAGCGCGAGTTGGTAGGCGACAAAATCGAAGGTGAGAGGGGCTCGAAGGAAGCCTTTGCCTGAGAAAACGACGAGTCCCACCCGGTCCCCCTTGGAGGCGTCGAGGAGCTTTTTGATCGCAAGCTTGGCCGTCTTGAGCCGGTTGCCCTCCACCGTATCGGTGGCGAGCATACTTTTGGAAGCATCGAGAACGACGAAAAAGTCAGTGCCGATCCGTTCGACTTCCCGCTCTTCGGGTTCGAGAACCGGCCGTGCGAGGGCCGTCACGATCGAGAGAAGGGCGAGGAGAAAGAGCAGCGCCTTGAGCCGTCTCCGGGCGTAGACCTTGTCCAGATGGGATACCCTGCGAATCGCAGGCCCGAGGAAGAGTCGCAGCCGCTTTTTGGCACGTCGATTCGCCCAGAGATAGACGAAGAAGAGGATGACGATTCCCGCGAGTCCTCCAAAGAAATATTCTGGATAGAGGAACCTCACGGCAGACTCCTTTTTACGGTTTGCCAGAGCAGGAAGTGTAGGCTGAGTAGGCCCAGTCCTGCCCATGCAAACCATTGGAAGATTTCTTCAAAATTCTGAAACCGTTTCTGATTGATAATCGTCTTCTCCATTTTGTCGATTTGCTGGTAGATCGACAGGAGGGTGGCCGTATTGGTCGCTTGGAAAAATTCACCGCCAGTCTCTTTGGCCACCGCGTACATGATTTCTTTGTTCAGCTGGGAGGTGCGGACGTTGTCCGGATTGATGCGAATCGTGTGAACTCGAATTTTGTGCTGCTTGGCAAACCGGGCAGCCTCCATGGGGGCCTTGCCGGCGTTGTTGATCCCGTCGGATACCAGGATGATGACCTTTTGGCGTTTTTTGGGGCCGCGGGATCCTTCAATCTCGAGATTTTCTTCCTCCCCGAGGTTGTCATACCAATAGCCTTCGTCCTTTTCCTTGTCGTCGCTAGCTTCTGCCGCTTGCTTTAATTCATCGGCCAGGAGATATTTTACTCCCATATGTAGGCTTTCGCCGACCGCCGTTCCCAACTCCGTTTGGATGGACTGGAGGGTGCTTTCGATCCACCCGTAGTCGAGAGTCAAGGGACTGGTGAGGTACGGATATTTGGCAAAGCCAACCACACCGAAGCGGTCGTGGCTACGGCCTTTGAGAAATTCCCCGATGACATTGCTCAGGGCAGATAGTCGGGACACTTTCTCGCCGCCCACGACATAATCCATCTCATCCATGGATTTGGAGAAATCGAGAACGAGCATGACGTCGATTCCCTTTTGCGAATCCGGGATCTCGCCTTGTGGAAGCCGGGGGCGTGCCACTGCCAAAACGAGGAAGATCAGCCCGAAAATACTCAGTAGATGGAGGAAGAAGCCGCGACTCACCCGGTTCTCTTTCGCGAGCCCTGCGAGAATACTAGTCGATGAGAATGTGATCGAGCCGGCGGGTCCTTGTCGGGCCGCGAAATAGATCGCCACGGGGACAAGGAGCAAGAGCAGGAGAAGCCAGGGGTAGGCAAAGTCCATTTCCGATACGCGCTCCAGGAAATTCTTCATGTCTTGGGCGCCTTAGCGGATTGCTGTTGCTCCATCCAGTCGATGAAAGTCGCGACGTACGAGAGGTATTCACTCCGGTCTTCGTCGGGGACCGTCAGGTGGGCAAATTTCGCGAGGTCGGTGGTCCCTAAAAACTGCCAAATCTGCTCGCGGGTTTCGGTGTCGAAGCGATTTGACTCGGCGGCTACTTTCAAAAACTCATTGGTGGTCTGTGCAGTGGCCCGGATCTCTGACCGACCTTCGACGTAGGTGCGAAAGATCGAAGACAATTTTTCGAGGAACTGGCGAGTGGTTAGGTTTTGCATGGTGAAGCGCAGCCTCGAGATGGCTGCACGTGCTTCCTTGGCGTGGTCCGGCGGAGAAGGGGCCATGAGGTTCGCGTACTTCGCCCGTATCTTCTTGCGGGTGCGCCAGACAATGGCGAAAATTAGCAGGACTGCGATCAGCGGCCCGACATACCACCAGAGACTAATTTCGGTCGGTGGCGAAACGGGGGTAAGGTCGTCGATGAGGCCGCTTGGGGCTACCTCTGTCGCACTATCTGTAGGCTCCTCATCCATGCGTTAGGCCAGTCGACGCGCGGAGCGTTCGGAGAGGAATTGGCAGAGATCGGCGAAATAAGGGCGATCCGTATGCACGTCCAGAGCCGGAATTCCACCGCTGCGCAGTTTGTGGTGGAGGCCGCGGTATCGCGCCATGGCCCGCTCCTCGTAAGCTTGACGGATCTTCTTGCGGTTCGTGTTGATCTCGACGTACTGCCCGGTCTCGGGGTCTTGTAGGGTTACCCAGCCTACGCGAGGCAGTTCGAAATCACGCGGGTCGACTAGATTGATCGCCATCATTTCATGGCGCTGGTTGGCGGATTTGATCGCGCGCTCAAATCCATCGTCCATAAAGTCCGAGATCACGGTGACCACCGCTGGGCGTGGTGACACTCGCTCCAAAAATTTGACCGCTTCGGATATATTGGTACCCGTGTTTCGAGGTTCGTGGAAGAGCGTGTTTTTAATCATGTGCAACACGTGATCCTCGCCCTTGGACGGGGGAATCCATACTTCGACTTGATCGGTGAACAGTCCGAGGCCAATCCGATCGTTGGAACGGATGGCGCTAAACCCAAAGACGCCGCAGAGCTCGGCCGCCAGTTCGTTTTTTGACTGCTCGGAAGTGGTAAAGGCTCCCGAGGAGCTGAGGTCGACGAGGACGATGAAGGTTAACTCCCGCTCCTCAATGAATCGCTTTACGTAGGGCTCGCGCATACGAGCGGTTACGTTCCAGTCAATCCGGCGCACGTCGTCGCCCGGTTGATAGGGACGCACATCTTCGAAGTCGATTCCTCGTCCTGTGAAGATGGAGTGTGCCTGCCCTTGCAGGAGCTGTTGGGAGAGCAGGCGCGATTTTACCTCGACTGCGCGGATGCGCTTCAGCCATTGCTTCGCACTCATCTTTTACGAAGGGAAGATGATTTTAGGGGACCGGTACGAGCTCGAGTACGCGATTCAGGATGTCCTCGCGGGATACTTCATCGGCAGCGGCTTCGTAAGTGGTGTTGATCCGGTGCCGCATCACGTCCAGGGCGATCTCCTTGACGTCGTCGGGCGTCACATATCCACGGCCTCGCAGGAATGCCATCGCGCGGGCGGCGAGGGTTAGATTGATCGTCGCTCGGGGGGAGGCTCCATACTTTATATACGGGGCGAGTGAGGCGTCCACTCTCTCTGGTTGGCGGGTCGCCATGACCAAGTTGACGATATAACTGCGGACGGTATCGTCGACGTAGATGTTATCCACGAGCGCCTGCATCGCCAAAATGTTCTCCGGGGTCAGCACGGGATCAATTGGAATTTTTGGCCTTGTTTTGGCCATGATGTCGAGGATCTGCAGTTCTTCTTCTTCCGAGGGGTAGTCCACGACGACTTTGAGCATGAAGCGGTCCATCTGCGCTTCGGGCAGTGGGTACGTTCCCTCCTGGTCCACCGGATTCTGCGTGGCCAAGACCAAGAAAGGTTCCGGCAATGGGTAGATGGTATCGCCAATCGTCACTTGGTGCTCCTGCATCGCCTCCAGCAACGCGGACTGAACTTTCGCCGGGGCTCGATTGATCTCGTCAGCGAGAATCAGGTTTCCGAAGAGTGGGCCTTTGTGGGTGGTATAGACATTGTCTTTCGCATTGTAGATCAATGTCCCGATCAGGTCGGCTGGAAGGAGGTCTGGCGTAAATTGGATCCGGGAAAAATCAGAGCTTACGGCGAGAGCCAGGGCGTTGATCGTCGAGGTCTTGGCCATGCCGGGAAGGCCCTCCAAGAGCACGTGACCGTTGGAGAGCATGCCGATGAGCAATCGCTCGATCAGGTAGTGCTGGCCAATAATGCGCTTACTGAGCTGTTCGTAGAGGGAGGGGAGCCACTGAATGGCACCTTGGACCTCGTCAGTGATTTGGGAGATGTAGTCTTCGGTTTCTGTCACAAGCTAATGGTGGGTGAGAGCAGGGTGGTGATCAAAGGATCCAGTGAATCGTTCGAGCGCCAAAAAGTAGTTCGTTTTCGTGGTGAATGTATTCAGAGGTCAGCTTGGAATGGATCTTCATTCCATGAAGCGAGGAGCGCTTCGCGCGGTATCTTGGGGGCGAATACCTGTGTGGTCGGGAGGATTCGGGGTCAGTATGGCCTAAAATGGGTGAATAGTGTCGGGTTACGTCAGACTGATTTATACCGCGTCCGATGACTATGTCACTGTTTTCTTCGCGGGAACCATTCATTTTTACGCGCCTTCACCTTCGGCGGAAGGTGAAGACGCGCAATGAATTCCCGGGAGGGGATTGAAATAGGCCGCGCCGGATTCGGTCCGGCACCGCCGTCGGGGGGACTGCGTCGTTAGAGTCGCGAGGTGAAGGTAGATTCTTCCAAGCCTCGCTCAAGAATCCAGCTCAGTGAGGTGGACCACTGCTTCCCAGCGTCGAGCTGAAGACCGTGACGAGTTCTCAATTCGATGTTGTAGCATCCCATGCTGAACCAGATGCGTGGTGGCATCCAATCTTTGGGGGTAAGGGTTTGCTCGAGCCCCAATCCAGTTGAGGTATCGAGGGCCGCCCACCAATTCTGTGTGAGTTCCTGGCATTTCTTCTCTCCGAGCCCGCTCCAGAAAGGAAGCCGTTTTACTCGGTCTCCAAGTGGAAAGTAGAGGACGTCGGTCACAGATTCTCCCAGCCCACCAATTTGGTATTCCGGGTGGATATCAATCCGAAGTTTCTGAGTGGAAGAGCCTTTGTTGACCACATCGAGATCAAGCTGCAACGCAGAGCCGTTTAGAGTCCAGGTTCGAGTAAGGACGAGGTCGCCCACCGTTCCTTTTAGTACCAATTCGTTCTCGGTCGCTTTCAACACTTCTTGCGGGGAGTCTTTCAGTTGACCGTTCAGTTTCATCCAGATGCCAAAGGCAAAAGGCAAACTCGGAAGGTCTGGCAGCATTGCGTACTCCAGCCGGATTTGGTTTGTCAGGGATTCGTTATCGATGATCTCGAGAACGCGTCCTCCACGGGCGGCGTCGATGGTGACAGTGAGCTCATCGCTCCGCAATACATGAACCGGGGCCTCCACTCCGGGAAAGGTAACCAGCAGATTGTTGTCGGCACTGGAGTCGTCGATCAATTGGCGGACGAAGAAGGGGTACTCATTGGAGATTGAAAGTCCGTTGGTTTGTTGGACGACTTGGATTTTTAATTCCTGAAGCGCGGATTGCAGCGAATCCAGCGGGAGGCTCACTGTCCAATTCTCGTCTTGGGGAGAGACCGTGATTTCCTGATCGAGAAGGTTTCCGGCTTCCTTTTCACTGATAATCACCCGGACGGTTTCTTCACTGCCTACCTCGCCCAGGATCTCAAATGGAAGCTGTAGCTCACTTTGATCGGCACCGACGATCCAGGTATCTGTCGCCGGACGAAACTTCCAGTCGTCTCCGGTCGCGCTGGCTTGCGCCTCGGCAGAGCCGACGAAGGTAAGGTCGGAGGTCGTCGTCAGGTAGACAGGGGAGGGGCCGTAGGGTACGCTAATCATCCCGTCTTTATTGGGGATAAGGGTCAGTTGTTCTCCCAGCATCCGCGTAAGAGTGACTTCCGGTGCGCTGGTTTGGAATGTGGCGATCTTGTTTTGAGTGCCGTCCCACATGATTACGGTATTCCGTTCGGAGTCCAGGTGGCGGTACTCGTAGGCAAAGGCCGGGAGTTCGACGCCCTCGACGGGTGATTCATAGACCGCATCGCCAAGAGTGTTCATCAGAGTTTCCACTGCGTAGAATGCGGGCTTCTTTTGAAGATCATAGTCAATCAAACCGAAATTGTGTTCGGTGAAATTGATGTCTCTTCCTTCGTCGAAGAAGGAGTAGAGGAACACTCGCTTGAAACCGAGAACGTTGTGAATGACCAATCCCCGGACGAGATACTCAGCCTTGATCGTCGGCGTGATCTTGCCGGAGGGATTGTTTACCGGCGATTCGCTGTATCCAAATTCTGTCGAGATGATCGGCTTGTCCAAGTCGTCGTATTTCGCCATCACCTCCCGTACCTTGCGCATGTTGTCAAACATGGCCTCAGGTGCCCCAATGGGGTAACCATCCGGTTGGAGGTGGCCGCCCGCGACTTTGGTGTAGGTGTGCAGGTCAAGGACCTCAAAATACTCTTTGGTACCCAGTGAATACATCGTGTCGAGCCATTCGATCGAGTGGTCTTCCAGTCCGCTTGAGGGCGCACAAATCACCGCCTCGGGACTCAGACGTTCTTTCTTGGCATGGACTTTTTTCAAGTTCTCCACATACTTTTCGATGGGGGTTGTCTTCAGGTCCGGCTCATTTCCTGGACCCGAAAAAACGTGAACGCCCAGTGCTACCCCATTGTCCATGTTCTTTGCGTAGGGATAGGTATAGAGTCCGATCCCTTTTTCGTAAAAGCGTTCGACAATCGGTTTATCGGTCAACCACCAGCGTGAATGGGTGATTCCCGTTTCTGCCAGAAGGTCGAGGGCCACGATTTCATAGGCGTTTTGGTTGCGGTCTGGATCTACCATTCGATTGCCGCCACCTCCCCAGAAGTGATTGATCGCGACCATGTCTGAAAAGGAGTTGTACGCGAGAGGTTCCGGCATGGTGCACTCGATGGACTCGACCTTGGGGTTCTCTCCTTCTCCGTAGACTGCGCTCACTGCGAAATAATAGGTCTCTCCAGCGGTGAGAGGGTAGATTGTGGTGCGTCCTTTCTTGGCGTCGACTTTCTTGATCAGGGATACCTTGGGATCTTCGAGTGATTCAATCGGTTCCGGACTGCGGTAGATTGTCCATGCTTTGACGTCGGGATTGAGCTTTTTGAACTCACTCCAGTCAATATTCACTACCCCTGCTTGAATCGTCTCGATTGAAAATTCGACCGGAGGACGTTCACTCGCCTGAAGATATTTTTTCCCTTCTTCGGGAAGGCTGCCCCAGATGCCGATGTCGGCGATCTGCTGTTGTCGCGCACTCTTTTTGCGGGCAATGCGGAGTTGAACGTACTGGGCGAGCACCGGCTCCTCGAGGCGAAGTGGGATTTTGACGAAATTCCCTTTCTTGTACGGGACGTCGGGCATGAGTTCCCTTTGATGGGGAATGAAGTTCTTGCCGTCCTCACTGAATAGAATTTCAACATACTCGGTGTCGCGGGTCTTCTCGTGAACTGCCCATACATCGACCCCTTTGATGAGGTACTCGCGCTCGAAGGTAAGGTTCAGGGTCACCCATCGGCCTCCGCTCCACTTGCTGTAGGATATACTTTTCCAGTTGCTACCGGTGTTTCCATCGAAGAGGACGCCACCGGCTCCAGTCTCGATGGACTCTTTATCCGATGCGTACTCACCTTCGGTGACCCATTCGACTTCCATTTCAGTGGTAAGGCTGCCGGGCCATTCGCTGAAATCCGCGTTGTGAGAGCCGCCTTTCATGTTGTTGCTGAGCAGTTTCGTTTCTGTCGCTCCCTGGATGTGGGCGACTGATGCCAATCCTATGGCAACTAGAGCAAAGCATTTGTGGAGAATATTCATGTGTCTGATAGTACGATGAGGTTTTTGAAGGGGGTGAGTAAAGGAGAGAGCGGTTCGCTCTCTTTCTGAAAGTAAAATGACTCGGTACTGGTTGGGTTGGGTTGTGGGCTTACCCGGAAATGATTCCGGGGAGGTCTCGGGTGGGTAGATCCGCTTCGTTCTCGCGGTCAGTTGGGGTGGGTCGGAAAGGTGTATGGATAAAAAATTTCATGTTAGCAAACAGAAACTTAAAAGTTACGTAACTAATTTCCGGGTGGGTGAGTCCGGAGGATGGAATTCATAGAAATCGAGACTCTGCCCCAATGACGTAAGGGATTGCTCTTCCCTACAGTCGGTAGTTCCTTTGAGCCGGTTCATCCCTTTGTGTCCCGGCAGACCTTCTTTTTATCGCATCCGTCCCAAGCAATCGCCTCGCGTTTCGATAACTGTTACCGATTTATTTACCTTGTAATTGGGGAACAAAACTGAGAAGTTACGAAACAATGACGAGGGGAGGATGGCTTTTTACTGTCTATCTCTCGCCGTTTCCCTGTCGTGTCTTGCCTGCTGGTGAGAGACGGCGCTTCCCAAAGATTGAACCAATACAACTCGAAAGACCCCATGAAGATGAATCGAACCATCATTCTCGCCGCGTGCGCATTGATCCCCGTATCCGGTTTTGCCGCATCGCTGCTCTCGGATAACCTGCCAAAATCGGGCAACGCTTCTTATCCCGGAACGACCAGCCAATTCGAATCGGAAGAAGTGATTACAACCGGTGCGGTCTATGAATTTATCGTTGACGAGACTGCGGGTAAGGGAATGGGAAACACCGATCCAGAGATTCTCAAGTTCGGGACCGATCGTTTGTTTGACGGATACAACGAGCGAGTGGGCAATACTGCGATTTATGGTGCATGGCACGGGAGCCTTGGCGCCACGATCCTCATCGACCTACAGGACACTTACCTCGTGGAGGCTGTCTCGGCTTCACTGCGCACGAATGGCCGTCGGGGCGCTTCTACGTTTGTTGCTCAGGTCAGCGAGGACGGCGAGACCTTTACCAATTTAGGTGAGTGGGATGGGGAACAAACGGTACTGGATGAATCAGAAGAGGATCCTAAGCGCAATGTAGAGGTCGTGATCGCTGCTGACTCTCCGGTTCCTGCTCGCTACGTGAAGGTGTATTTGAGTCATTGGGACAAAGAACACACCAAGCGGATCCTGAACCAACTTGTCGTCGGGGAGATTGCCGTGTGGGGAGATGAAATGTCTCGCTAGCGCGATCTGAGCTCTTTTCGGGTGAGGCTAGAGAGATGGAGGATTTGGTAACGATGCCGGATAGTTGTGACCAAGGTAAATCGCCTTGGACTTTTAGGGTTGATCGGATGGCGGCGGACGATGTCGCACTTGTCGGTAACCAGTGTATGCTCGGGAATGGCTATGTAGGCTATCGTGGAACTCTGGAGGAATACTCCAGTGATCAACTCGTCGGTTGCATGCTCAACGGTGTGTACGATCAGGTGCCGGGAAAGTGGCGGGAAACGGTCAACGCTCCCAACGGTTTGTTTACCCGGATTGAGGGAGCGGGAGAGATGTCGCGCCACCAGCTCGAACTGAACATTCGGAAGGGTCGCCTTCGGCGCGACTCGACAGTGGCGATGCCGTTCGGTGTCGTTACGATACAATCCGAGCGCTTTGTTTCGCATGACAATGTGCACCTCATCTGCATGTCGTATTCGGTCCGCCCCAGCGAGTCAGGAGCGGTCGTGGTTCATACCGGAATTGATCGCGAGGTCTGGGATATCAACGGGCCGCACCTCGGGGATTTTGAGATCAGTGAAGTGGGCGAGGTCCTCTGCGTGAGTGCGACGACTCAGGAGTTGGGCATCACCGTTGCGGTTTCAGAGGTGATCGATTGCCCCTTCGAGGTATCTGTGGCGGGGTCGACGAGAACGGTAACGTTCGAGGCTGAAGCAGGCAGAACCTACGGATTTACCAAGTATGTTTCGATATACACATCACTTGACTGTGATGCACCGGTAGATGAATCGATTCGTTGCTGCCGTGAGGCTAAAGCCGCGGGCTACGACTCATTGGGGGTGGCACACGACGAGCGGTGGGAAAACCATTGGAGGGATTGCGACGTTGAGATTGAGGGCGATGACGAAGCACAGTTTGCCCTTCGCTACAGCTTGTACCAAATTCAACTCGCGGCACCGAGGCATAGCGAAACGGTCTCGATTCCCGCCCGCGCATTGTCGGGCCAGGTCTACAAGGGGGCCGTCTTTTGGGATACCGAAATGTTCATGACCCCCGTGTTTACGCTCACCGATCCATCGGTCGCGCGGAATCTAATCCTCTATCGGTACCACACCCTTCCGGGAGCTTTGGCGAAAGCGAAAGAGTACGGTTATAAAGGAGCGTTCTACGCTTGGGAGGGTCAGGAAGGCGGAAAGGAAGCCTGCACCCACTTTAACGTGACCGACGTCTTTACGGGCCGGCCCATGCGAACCTATTTTCGCGACAAGCAGATTCATATCAGTGCGGATATCGTGTACGCGATCTGGCAGTATGTGGAGCTGACTGGAGATGATTCTGTTCTGGTCGAGGGCGCTGCAGAGGTGATGGTCGAGTGCGCGCGGTTCTTCTATTCTTACGCGTACTTTAAGGAGGACAAGGATCGCTATGAATTGATCGATGTCACCGGACCGGACGAGTATCATGAGCGGGTTGGAAACAACAGTTACACAAACCGCATGGTGAAACATTGCATGGATGCAACCTTGGCCGCGCTAAAACGATTGGAAGAGCTCGATCCCGACGGGTATGAAGATCTGGATACGAAGACCGGTTTCGTAAAAGAGTTGAGCCGATGGGCTCGATTCTCCGAGCGATTGTACATTCCAAAACCGGCTGAGAGCTCTCGGATTATTCCGCAGTTCGATGGCTATGAGACTTTGGAGGATGTTTCGGTACAGGCATTGAAAGAGCGAGTGCTCAACCCCAACGAGTACCTCGGTGGTGGTAGCGGCTTGGCGACGACGACCAAGGTGCTGAAACAGGCTGATGTAGTTCTCATGCTCAACTTGTTCCCCAACGACCACGAACTCGATGTTGTCCGGAAGAATTGGGAATACTATGAGCCCCGTACTGAGCACGGATCGAGTTTGAGTGCCTGCGCCTACGCGATGGTTGGGGCTACGATCGGACGCGCCGATTGGGCCTACGACTATTTTATGAAAACGGCGACCGTGGACCTCACGGGCAACTCGAAGCAATACGTGGGAACGCTGTACATCGGAGGAACTCACCCAGCCGCCAATGGAGGCTCCTGGCTTTCGGCGGTCTACGGGTTCGCGGGTCTCTCCGCAAATGCTGAAAGCATCTCCTGTAAACCGAGTCTGCCGAGCAAGTGGAAATCGATGCGCTTCACAGTGAGGTGGAGGGGAGACCGCTATGCGGTTCATGTTACCCAGGAAAAAGGAACAGTTTTAAAATGCAAAGAGGTAGTAAAGGTATGATCAAGGGAGTAATTTTCGACCTCGATGGTGTGATTGTTTCTACGGACGAATATCATTATCAGGCGTGGAAGCAGCTGGCAGACGAGAGGGGATTTCCATTCTCGCGGGCTGAAAATGAGCGCCTGCGTGGGGTGAGCCGGATGGAATCTCTGGAAATTATTCTCAAGGATGAGAGCAGCCGTTTCACTGAAGCCCAGAAAGTTGAAATGGCCGAGTCGAAGAACGCGATCTATCGAGAGCTTCTGACAGATCTTCATCCCGATGAGATTCTACCCGGAGTCTTGCCGTGTCTGAAGGGGCTACAGGCGCGGGGAATCAAGGTGGGAATTGGCTCTTCGAGTAAAAACGCCGGATTCATTCTCAAGGCGATTGGTTTGGATCAAAGTTTTCAAGCGGTTGTGGATGGAACGCATATTTCTCGCTCAAAGCCCGACCCTGAGGTCTTTTTGCTGGCCGCGAAACAGTTGGGGCTACCTCCAAAAGCCTGCCTGGTTGTGGAAGACGCAGAGGCTGGAATTGAGGCCGCTCTGGCCGCGGGTATGGCAGTGTTGGCTGTCGGTCCAGCAGCGAGCGATCCCCGGGCATCCATTCGAGCTGACGATCTGTCTAAGATCTCCATCGATGAGATGATTCTGGCGGGGCATTCCCCATCAGAGGAGACGGAGAGAGTCTCGATTGCCGAGCGAAACGAGTTGGTGGAGAGTTTCGTTGAATCTACTCTCGCCGCGATGACGTTGGAGGAGAAAGTTTCCATTTGTCACGCGGGTTCAAAGTTTGCGACCAATCCAGTCCCACGACTCGGGATACCGGCATTCGAGATGTCAGACGGTCCTCATGGGGTCCGGCACGAGATCAGCAAAACCCGGTGGGAGCCAGCTGGATGGGATAATGACCATGCGACCTATCTGCCTTGTGGCACGGCGCAGGCCTCGACTTGGAATCGTGATTTGATGGCTCGCTGTGGAACCGTTCTTGGCGCGGAGGCGAGAGATCGGGGCAAGGATGTGATTTTAGGTCCCGGTATTAATCTGATCCGCTCTCCTCTGTGTGGTCGAAACTTTGAGTATTACAGCGAAGATCCTTTCCTGACTGCAGAATTAGTGGTGCCGGCAATCCACGCGATACAAGAGGAGGATGTGGCCGCTTGTGTGAAACATTTTGCGGCCAACAATCAGGAGCTGAATCGCTTTGAGACCGATGTGGAGATGGAAGAATCAGTTCTTCGAGAGCTCTATCTACCGGCCTTCAAAGCCGCGGTCCAGGAAGCTGATGTAGCGACCGTAATGGGGGCGTACAATTGGTTTCGCGGACAGTGTTGTTGCCACAACGATTACCTTGTTAATACGATCCTCAAAGAGGAGTGGGGATTCCAGGGCGCCTTTATCAGTGATTGGGCCGGGGCGAAGTCGACCGATGAGTCGGTATCCGGTGGACTGGATATCGAGATGGGTACCGATGGCCCCTTTGAAGAATACTATATGGCCAGGCCTTTCCTTGAGGGGCTCCGGTCAGGTAAGTATAAGGAAGAGCAATTGGACGATAAGGTGCGCCGGATATTGCGCGTCATGTATATCGCGGGTGCATTCGACCAGAATCGCAGTATCGGGAAACGGAATACAGAGGATCATCAGAGGGTTACTCTTGATGCCGCGAGAGAAGCAGCCGTTCTGTTGAAGAATGATGACGATGTCCTTCCTTTGCGAAAAAAGGCGATCCGTAAGCTGGCCGTAATTGGAGAGAATGCTGAGCTCAAACATGCTTCGGGCGGCAATAGTTCTGCGGTCAAGACTCCGTACGAGGTCTCACCGCTGGAAGGGCTGCGAAGCTATCTGGGAGATTCAATCGAGATTCTTTACGCGAGGGGATATCCGGATGATCAGGATGGACTTGTGCCCGTCCCGACCGAGTTTCTCTATACCGCCGATGAGGGTTCTGGAGTCAGGGGTTGGAAATCCTTTTTTCAGAATGGGCGTAGCTTTCAGGGCGAATGCCGCAGCGAGTATGCGGAAGACGCTCGCTACGAGAGTCTACATGATCTCCTGCCTGATGGAATTCATGCGCAGAACTTTAGTGTGACTTGGGAGACCGAGTTGACCGCTCCAGATGATGGCGAGTACCAGTTCGGGTTTATCAGCGACGGGCTCGCCGAACTGCAATTGAACGACGTAAAGGTCTGCGAGACTGACTGCGATGCACACCGCCATGTGGAGTCAGTGAAGTTGTCGTTGAAAAAGGGTGAGGTGGTATCGATTCGGCTACGTTTTGCGATGAGCGATAATGCCACCTACGTTAGATTCGGTTGGCAGCGCCCAGCATTGGATTGTGTGAACGGCAAACACCGCTCCACTCGGGAAGAGGCGTTACACCTCGCAGAGGAGGCAGACGCTGTGCTTTTCTTCGGGGGGCTTACTCATATGCAGGACATTGAGGGGAGAGACCGGAAGAATCTTACGCTTCCCGATGGTCAGGATTCATTGATCGATGAGTTGCTGCGAGTGAATCCAAATACGGTCATTTGTATCATCTCTGGTTCCGCAGTAGAGATGCCGTGGGCTGAGCGAGCAAACTCAATTTTGTGGACCTCCTATGCCGGCATGGAAGGCGGTAGGGCGCTTGCAGAAATTATTTTCGGGGATGTCAACCCCAGCGGGAAGCTGCCGTTTACATTTCCCAATAACCTTGAGGAACTACCAGTGCATCAAGCGCCCGAACGGTACCAGTCGGGCTGTAGCCGTTACACCGAGGGTATGATGGTCGGATATCGGTACTATACGAGCAGTGGTCGGGAGCCTCTTTTCTGCTTCGGCCATGGCTTGTCCTACACTCAGTTTGATCTGTCTGATCCGCGCTGCGAATTGATCGATGAGACGGGGGTCACTCGCATCCGTGTGACTGTGTCGAATACAGGTTCTTCCGAGGGCAGTGAGGTTGTGCAACTCTATCTGCAAGGGAGGTCTCCTTGCCACTCTCAGGATATGCTGGAACTGAGGGGATTCGATAAGGTTCACCTCAAGCCGGGGCAATCGAGAGAGGTGGAGTTCGCTTTGGAGGCAAAGGACCTTGCTTACTATTCCGGTACAGACGGTGACTGGGTTCCAGGATCGCAGAACGGTACTGTGAGGATCGGGAATTCTTCGGGTGTAACCCCGCTGGCCCTTTCACTCGCTAGTTCCGAGTCAGTTCTGGCGTAACCCCGGCCCCGGGAGGGGCGGATCTCAACCGGGCAGAATCTTGCCGGGATAGCGGACGGTCTTGAGCGGATTGTGTCCCCGTTTCCTATTGTTTCGGAACTTAGGCAGGTATGTTTTTCTCTCGTTTTCCCGATGTTCCCACTGTTTACTTATTTTCAGTCGACGAAGAGTACCGAGAATAGTTCATGAATATACGATCAATCGCCAAAGAATCGGGCCTGTCAGTGGCAACGGTCTCCCGGGTTTTGAACAATGAAAGTGGGGTCAGCGAGGAAGCGCGGCAAAAGGCGTTGAAGGTCATTGAACGTTCCGGGTACAAGCCACGGGGGTACTCGCAACGGAGGGGGACGAGAATCGCGATCGTGGTCGAGGCAGGTTCTCCTTCCTTTGATAGCTTCTATTCGATGGTTTTCGCGGGGATCTCCCGGTACGCTTGGGAGTGCGGGATTGAAGCCACGTTACTCTATTACAATCCAGAGAAACGGAAAAGTTCGCGTGGGGAACTGGTACAGTTGTTGCGGAAGAAACGGTGCAATGGCGCAGTTTTGGTCGCCTCGATAACCGAGAAAGAAGGCCAGGATTTGATCAATGCACGGATCCCCACGGTTTTGGTGTCCCATCGACTGGACTTGGATGGGATCGGCTACATCGATTGTAATAATTTTCAAGGAGCGCGTGAGCTGACGGAATATCTGCTGCGCCTCGGACATCGGAGAATCGGCTACCTGTGCGGAAGTCTGGAGAACGGTAATAACCGTGACCGACTGGATGGATACTTAAAAGCGATGGAGGAGGCGGGAGTCGATGTGGATGACAGTTGGCTGATTGAGCACCATCCCACAGACGTGACCGAACAGGCCGGATACGACCAAGCGCAGTTTCTCCTCGAGCGGAATCCTGAGGTAACGGCTATTTTTGCAAACAACGATTCGATGGCTTTCGGTGCGGTGAGTGCATGTATCGAGAAGGGGCTGCGAGTTCCGGACGATATGTCAGTCGTTGGATATGATGACTATGTTTCCAGTCGGTATTACAATCCGCCGTTGACCACGATGCGACAGCCTCTGCTCGAGATGGGGGCTTCCGCCGCCCGTTGGGTCGACGAGCAGTTGAAGGATAATATCAGTGAACTACCACACCGTATTTTTCGTGGTGAACTCATCGTGCGCAAGTCCTGCGCGCTGCCGAGGGCTGACTGATTTGGACGGTCTAGCCCCGAATGGGAAGAGAGTTGGATCTATTGCTCCACGTCTTCCGGTTTGAGACCTCGCTCTACAAATTTTCGCATTTTGACGCTGCCGCCTTCTTTGGTGCCGGGTAACACGAAAACCGTGTTTCGACTCTGGTTGTCGAATCTCCAATTGGATCGATAGACCAGGCGCATCTCGCCGCCTTCGGCTTGGGCGACTTGGACTTTCACCATTTGGTTCCTGTCGTTTAGCCCTTCTTGGCTGACAATCAGTTCGCCGAGCGGGGGGATCGGGTAGACCTCGACGTCGTCTCCAAAGGCGAAGACTACTTGCAGGTCGGAGAAGTTGAAGATTCGGCAGCTATTGAGTGGGAATTCTTTTTGAGAGAAATTGTGGCTCTTGATCTTGAACCTGCCGTCGTCGTTGCGAGCAAAGATTAGAAGGCTGTGCTTCAATTGCGGGTCGAGTCGGGCAACTCCCACGGGTCGAGGCCGCTCTTCGGGTTCCAATAGGAGTGATTCCCGGTCGGAATAGAAACGGATTACTGGATCGCCTTCGTAGGAGAAGGGGAGGCTAAACCCGCCGCTGTAAGCTTTAAGCTCCTCAATCTCACCTCCATTCAAGTAGTAGAGACCCTTGACCGGTTCATTCCACGCGAGCGTCGTCAGTGATTGTCGAATCGTTGGAATCTCTCCTGTCTGTGCGTGGAGAGAGGCCGAGAGCAAAGCGGCGAGAACGAATAGGTGGCGAAACATCATACGATTATCCAAAACTCTATAGATCTTCTCGGCTCAACCAGCGAAATCCGACGATCTGATATTTTCGTCCGAACTTTTGGTTCAGGACATTTGAGAGATTCTCGTTCGTTGCGGCTAGCTCTTGCAATGATTCGGCAGTGAGACTGTTGCCGGTCCCGACCCGATCCGGTACACGCTGCAGAACGGCTTCGCACCACATCTCGCCGGTGCCGCTCTCACTGGAACCGGACGCGCCGTAAGAGCGAACGACAAAGGTGTCCGAGCGTGGTGTTAGAATCGGTGCGAGGGTCTGCAGTAGATCGCCTTGGAGTACATACCCGTTGTAGCCGATCGCCTGGGTGTCATTGAGCGAGCTGGAAATGGCTTCGGAGTAGAGGGTTCCGGATAAGTTGACGGCGTCAGACGAAAGGTCCGAAGAAATGTTTTGATTTACCGTGCTGTCGAGCGCGGCTTGAAGTGCCCCGCGTCTTTGATTCTCCGGGTCTGCATCCTGAAGGCGGCGGTTTACAAAATCAGACATCGATAGAAATGGGCCTCGTTCCTTCACTTCCTCCACCATTGCCTCAGCCAGGGCATCGAGTTCTTCGTCGGAAAGTTTGCGATACCCATTGAAGAACCCATTCAAGGAATCTCTTCCGCTCGCGTTCGCGGTGTACCCCTCCTCAAATAGAGGGAGACTCGTTCGCGAAACATAGACGCCGTCTGGATCGGTGAGCGCCACTGCATCGGCATCGGTGCCCGATACGTCGATCCGGAGAAATGGTTGGTCCATGCTGCTGAAGATGGCTTTCCATGCATCGACAGAGGTGGAATTTATATTGAAGGCTCCGTCGACCGCAAACCGGCTTCCCCATGCATCGAGCACCGAGGGTGATTCAAAGCTGAATAGGTCGGAACGGCTGGCTTCCGCGGGGGCAACGAACTGGTTTCTTGTATTGTAGGGCCTCTTTTCCTTCGAGAGGAGATCTTGAAACTCGGCATCTGTGAGATCGGGAGACACGGTAGAGAAGAAAAATTCGTCGAAGATTTTGTCGTTCACCATGTAGGCGGTGTCGAACAAATTTAACCCCCGTGCTCCGCCAAATGATCCTATCTTTATCGTATCGAGAGGAATTCGCTGGTTGGCATAAGAGTTTCCGACCAGGTAAGAGGGTTCAAAGCTATAGCGGCCGAGATTGGCGTGCTGCAGCTGGCCGAGGGACAGTAGCGGAGCCCGCGGAATATCAAAGAGGATCATATGGGATTGGCCCAGGCTACTATCGCTGATTGACGGGCCATTGATGCCGGTGTTTCGAGAGTAGTCACCGAGGGACGGTTCGGGGGCAGAACCCGCCGCCAGGTAGCCGTCTTGATCGTCTCCACCAGCTTGATACGCACCTTGTGCGAGCAGGGCTGTTCCGTCCCAACGCGGGGCTGCGTAGATTGCGCGGGGGTTGGCGTCGATCAGATTGCGTAGTCCGTTGTTCGGTTCGTTGGTCGATCGCAGGTGAAATAACCAGGTTCCGATGTCGATATAATTGAAATTCAGTCGTTCGCTCGGGATGAACGGAGGTATCGTGCCGTCGGGAAGTGTTCCAGGGTAGAGGTCCAGCTCCGAGTGTTTGTCCGCGTAGACCGGATCTTTCCAGAAACCACTGGAAGACTGTAGTCCGTAATTTGAGTTGTTTTTATTGATGTCCGAGGGGGTCTCGTGAGAGAGGCCCCAATACGCACCACTGAGCGAATCTCCCCGCGAGCCTCCGGCAAACCAATCGTCGTTTCTTTCTTTGATCTTAACGCTGTGCACGGTGACTGGTTTATCCGCCACGTATTTGTCTTTGTACGAATCGGGAGAGTGTGGAAACGGCCAGTCAAAATAGAAGCCCTCTGAATCCTGCCACCCATAGTCCAGTTGGTTCTCCCTGAAATTTCCAGTAGCCTTGGCCTTGGCTGACATCAAACGAATCTCTCCCGGCATGAAGTCGAGATCTTCCGGAGCGAGGGCGGCCCACACTCCCTGGGTGTAGATATTGTTTCCTTCTCCCTTCATGTAGGCATTGGCGACGTTGACCGTTTCGTTGAAGGTGGTGCCGTCTTCGAATTCTCCTGAAATCTCAAGTTCTGGAGCCGCTTCGAAACTAAATCGATATTGTGGGTAGAAATCGTTCTGATCGATATCAGAGTAGGTCCGTTTGATCTTTATGTTGTACGGGTTCCAAAGTCCGAGGAGAGGCTGCAGGTAGAAGCGAAGTTTGTAGTGAGGCACTCCGTCTTCTATCACTTCAACTGCACCTACACGAATGTGCAATTGGAAGCGTTCGACTACCGGTGATACCGGGCTGTTTGTGTGCTGGGTATCGGGATTGTTGTCTTTCCAGAAGTTTTTGTAGGGGAGGGAATTGGGGACATGATTGGGGATACCTCCTTTGGGATAACGGGTAATGGGGCTCATTTCTCCGTCTGTCGCAATACTGTCTATTTTATAGAGGTTGTAGTAGCTGTAGAGGCTTCCCCAGGTCGGTCCGACATCATTGAGTTTGTTAACCGCTTGAATTTCGGGAGTTAGGTAGAAGTCGGATGGGTGCTCTGGCTGATCATCAATGGGAAACTTTTTTACTCCTACGTGAAGCTTGTGGTTCTGTCGGTCATTGTCTTCATCGAAGCCGATATCGATTGGTTCGACGCCAAAATAGCTGCCAAAGATTTGATCGTCCTCAAACGCAATAGTAAGATCTTTCTTCAAGCCGCCTTTGCGCACGTCGGTCAGCAATCCTCGCGAAAGTACCGTAAGGTCCTGTCGGTTTTTTACGAACTCGGATTCTTCCGCTGGAGACATGGTATCGAGAGCGGATCGGATCGATTCGTAGGTATAGGCGTTTTCGAAGGAGGCAAGCTCGTCGTCGCTCAGGTCATCCCAGGGTGAGCCAATTTTATCGATGCCGGTTCTCTGTGCGATCGAAGACGAGAGCGAGATTACTTTCTCGTCCACGGTTCCAAAGGTGAAGGTTGGACCCACCCAGTCGTTGTTGCCAATCGTCCCGTCCCGAATCTCATCTTTGGTGTCGATCCGCGCTTTTACTCCTTCGTCCCCAGCCCACCATGCATAGGACCCCTCACCCGATGACAGAGGTACGTCGACTTTTGCGGCGACGACGGGCGGCTGGGAGGATGTACCATCGCCCGATACCAATGTAATCGAGTCTGCCGACGGAATCGTGAGCGTTGCAGGGTCGACACTCTGGGGATCCATGTCCGCTGGTATGGAAGCCAGCCATCCCATCGCCTCGCTGCGTGACTCATTGTCGTAGGCTTTGCGCAGAGTGTGGTCCTTGGCTGCGGCCGTGGGGTCTTCGTCTGCACTGTCCCACACTCCTGTCCAGAACCGGAATGGACTCGTCAGGGCTGTGTTCGTGATCTCAGCCCGTGCGGTCACCCGGGTGTCCGGGCCCGAGAGTCTTTGTACTTCCCCAATGCCAACAACCAGCCCGAGCAGTGCATTCTCTTTGGCGATCTTCATGTCCCGCGCCGAGACGGATTCCTGGGTCTTTATTCGGAGTGTCAAATTGAGGACAACCAGAATCAGCAACGTAAATGCCATGAGGACCAGCGCAATGATCAACGCAAATCCACTCGAGCTATTGGTGCCTCGGGCAGATCGTTTGGAAATTTGAGGTATATGCACTGGGTCCGGCATTGAGTACTGCGAACTGAATAGTGGTATTCGGTTTTTCGAACAGCTGAAGTGGGCGGTAGCTGGGGGTGTAGTGGGGTGGGTGGTAGAGATCAAGAATGGAGAATTTTAATCCTCATCCTGAAGGGGACAATTGGAGCCGTCGTGGCAGGGGTACGAAGATGTGGTTGGGAGAGGGTTTGGGCAGATGTCTAAACCCTTTTTCTGTGAAAGTTACGGAACAATTGCATTTATTAACCGAAACATCAAAGAAAAAATTGAGGATTTGCTCGATTTAGAAATGTGAGAATTCCGGGAGGCGAAGAGAGTGACGGGCGTTGAACCGTTGCGGATTCAGAGGATGGAGCGGGGTGGTTTGCAGGGATGTCCTGAGGGCGGTTCGGCCGTGCGATTCGGGCCCGGGTTTATGCAGGGAGAGAATGGGCGGAGTGACTTTGCGTGCCGCCGGGAAAGTGGTTGGATGCGAGCGCAATTCTCGTCCTCTGTGCATCCAGTTACCCGGCACCAGGGTAGAAGCGGTCGAGCTGAACTGAATGAAAAATCGACTTCCTAAACAGTTCGCCTACCCCGATCTGCCAGAGGTTGCGAGTCCCCTAGCTAGACGCAGAGATACTGGTAGGAGCGATCCGGGTTAGGCCTTCAACGAGTTGAAAAACTCGGTGTATTTCTCGATTTCGAAGTACTTTGTTTGAAAGCCATTGGCGCCCAATTCTATGGCTCTCTCCATGTCGGCAGGGTCGTCGGAATTGGTGAACATAATGATGACGGGAATGTGGGAGAACTCATTTTGCTTTCTTATATTTTGAACGGTTTCGAATCCGTTCATAACCGGCATATTGATATCCAGAAGCACGATTGCCGGGGTTTCTGCTTCTCCCGTTTTGACTAGCTCGAGATACTCCAGGAATTCAGCTCCACCAGAAAAGGTAATAAAAGGGTTGGGAAGCTCCGAACGTTCGTAAACACGACGGGCTATCGTTACGTCGATCGGGTTGTCATCCACCATGACGACTGGGCCAGAGCTATTGAGGCATTTGAAAGTCACTTGCTGATTGTCCATATTGATTTGATTCTAGAGTAAAATATACGGTAACGCTTTTTCCATCCGATTCAGTCCAGATCCTGCCTGAATGCCGCTCGACAATCCGTTTGCAGATTGTGAGTCCCGTTCCGGAACCCGATCCATTTTTATCGAGACGGGTGAATAGATTGAAGACGGTGTCCCTGTGCTCCCGGGGAATGGATGATCCGGTGTTTTGAACCGAATAAATGGATTCATTGTTCTGGCGATGAAAGCTAAGTTGCAGTTTGAAAGGGGCTTCGTGAACATGGCGGAAAGCGTTCTCGATAAGGTTGCGATAGAGAACGTAGATCAGGTTCTTATAAGAATCGTGGGGAGGAATCGGATCAATGTGAACCGAAATATTCCGGCGCTTGATTTCATCTGAAAAGTCCTCGAGCACTTCGGTTGCAACGGCTTCCATATCAGTTGGTTCACGAAGAAGTATCTGGTCGCCGATTCGGGAAAAAGTACGAAAATCATGGATCTGCTGCATCGCACGGGTGCATTCGCTTTCTACCGAATCGAGTAGGGCGACCCTGTCTTCGTCGTCCTTGTCCGAAGAGGTCATTTTGAGTAGATTGACCAGTCCCGCAATTCGGCGGATCGGTTCTCTCAGTTCATGGGACGATATGTGAGAGAAGTGTTCAAGGTCTTCGGTGGCTCTCAGTAGTTTACTGTTAGTCGCTTGCAGTTCTGCTTCATGCGTCGAGATTGCAATGTTCATATTCTCATAGGCACGGGCCAGGTCTCCGATCTCATCGTCCCGATCTGTGGGCAGATCAGGAAGATCATTTCCCGATGACAGAGAGGTAGACGCGAGTGCGATCGCATCCAGGGGGCGGGTCAGTCTACTCGAGAGTAGATACGCGCCGACTGATCCCAGTAGAACGAGAAATATGATCAGCGTAATAATCCAGGCATTTACTGACGCCGATAGCTTCGCGATGTCATCATATTTGGCTGAGATGCCGAACACTAGGAATCGATCGTCCGTAAAGGGTTGAAATTTCTGAAAATGAATGAGGTCGCTGGAGTAGGAGATCCCGGCGCTCATTCGGGCCGTTATTTGTTCTCTTTCAGAATCATAAAATGATTCGAGTTGTGGAAACTCGTTCTGAATCCGGTCGTCGTCTCCCCGATCAAATGCGAATGTTTTGTCCTCGTTGGGATGGGCGAGAAAATAGCCCTCAGAATTTGTCAGAAAGTACACGTACCGGTCACTGCTTCGCTCGAGTAGGGTGCTGATGAACGAGTCGAAATCGATATTGATCACGACTATCCCGAAATAGTTCCCTGCAGAGTCGAATACGGGAAGGGATACCCGCAGCGTCGGCTGTGGCGGAGATTCGATTTCGTTGAACTCCCGGTTGAGGTTGATCTTCGAAAAGTAGGGTGCCGCGTTTGCATCTTCCGGAGTGTTCTGAAAGTAGGAATGATGTCCTTTCTCTTGGAGCATTGTGGGTTCGGCTGCGACGATCTCGCCTCCGTCACGGTGTACCCGCGCGAGTTCCCGCCCCCGGTCGCTCTGTCCAATCAGGCGAATTTGTGTGTAATTGGGCTTTGATTGGAGAATCGACTCAAAAATCGTGACGAGTCCCGTCGCGACTTCTTGTGACTGGAGTGGATCGGTCCCGGATTCGGCGAGATCCCCGATCATTTTGATTAGGGGTAGGTCCGCGATGAATTGAATGTCGTTGGAGGCCTCGACGATCGCCAGTTCGATCCGTGAGATTTCCGTGTCTACTTGTTTTCTGAGGAATTCGGATTGGAGAGTTCGAATAATCGAGGTGTGCCCCCAGTAGGTAATGGCGGCCGTGGCACCTGCCGAAATCACCACCAGCGATAGGGCAAGAATGCGCATTTTGGGGGAAATTTTCATAGCTTCAACAGATGGTGGGCAGGGGACGAACGGTCGCGGGGGGAGACTGCGAGATGGAGAAGATCGGTAAGGTTGTACCGTTGCGAGTCTTCTTGTGAAATGCGATTCAAAGTTGGGTATCTAAAGATCGTCTAGTATTCCAAGGGAAGTGGAATATTAGGATACCTATCAAATTGTGATAAACGGAGCAGTTCAAGAGCCTTCTTCCTTCTTCCGAGCCTAGTCCAGCCGTAAGATTGGGTTGAGTCGTCGGAGAGATACAGGTTCTTTTCCGCGGGACAACGAAGCGAATTGAATTGTCTAAGTTCTGCTAGGAAAATATCAGATTGATGTGGTTTTCATTTCGACCCCGAAAATGGACGTGAGAAAGGTCCAAAATTGGTCCGCTTGGGCACTTTGCTTAATAGGATTCTCCACCTCGATTGTCTGGCTGTTTTTTTCTGACTCGGATTCGTGGCTCCAGGCTATCTTGCCTTCTCACCCCAGCTTCTCGATTGCTTTGCTTCTTTACGGGCTCGTTTGTCTCAGAGCCTTGGAGGATAGAGCTCGAATCGAGCGGTGGGTGACGATGGCTGGACTCATTGGATTGGGGGTGTTTTTCGGACTGCTTTTCTTAAATGTGCGCCTTGGATTCGGGGAGTGGGATACTCTTTTCCCAGAGTCATTGCTGTATTTTAGCCCCAGTCGATACAGTATTGATCTTTTCCTGATATTTACGGTGTTTTTGATCGGGTACCGTTTCGCGAGGAGCCTTTGGTTTACTCATATGATTGGAAGCGTTTGCCTGGTTGTATTATTGGCTCTCACTTTTTCGTCCGTTCCTACTGAGTTCGTGGGCCTTTCAAGTTCGTCTGGAATACTGGGTGTACCGGATATCAAGGTGTCCGATCAGGTGTACTTTTTGGTCGTTTGCTTCAATGCCTGTCTTCTTCTTCGGTTCGCATACTCCCGGCTTCCGCCAATATCCCCCTATAAAGTGGCCTTCCTGGCATCTTTCGGATTGGCGCTTATTTTGTACGTTATTATCTCTTCAAATGCCGCACTCGATAAGAAGCTGATTGATAAGGATTATCGGCTGATTCTCTCCGACATGAAAAGAGAGATTCGGGAGCAACTCAAGAACACTGCCCGTGCAGTACGTGTTGTGAAGCGCCGGTTGGAAGCGTCGGAGCGGCGGGGAACAACGATTGAGATCGACAGCTCGGATCGTCTGGAACAACTGCCGAGAACAAAGGGGCTGTTTGTTTATTCCGCTTCCAGTGGTCTATCTGATCTCTCCGGTGATCGGGCAGCTGCTGCCAGGCTATCTGCGAAATTTCCCGATCTGGGAAGTCAGATCGAAGCGGTTGAGCCTCTAAACGATACCCGGATGATTATATCGAAAACTGGAGATCCGCTGACTGGTTTGCTTCTGTATCCGATGAATTCTTTTGAGGGAATGCCGCGCACTTTTCTCGCTGAGTTTCACTTTGATAGCTACTTGCAGACGCTCGCGTTCTCCAGGGTGCAAAATGAGCGCATGCTGATCACGATCAATGGGCAAAGAATTAGAGAGGATTTTGAACTGCCTGAGGATCAGTTCAGCGACTGGGGGAACGAGTTGAGTTTCGATTGCCTTGGGCTGCAATTCACTTTGCAGATTATTCCGGATCCAGAAATCTTTATTCAGCTGCAGGAAGCGAAAAGGCGGATTCTGTGGATCGCCGGAGTGTTTGCGGTCGCTCTGACCTGGTGGGTGTTCTTACAGAAGGCAAAAGGCCGTGATATGATGCTCAAGACCCTTGAATTGAACGCTCTGCTCGAGGAGGAGGTTCAGCGCCGAATTGATTTTGAATCCGGCCTGAAGCAAGCGAATCTGGAGCTTGAAAGGAGTAATCGTGACCTGCAGGAGTTTGCTCAGGTGGCTTCCCATGACTTGCAAGAGCCTCTCCGGATTACTCGGGCCTTTGCCGAGAGAATAGATACAGGGTACCGGGATGCTTTGGATGCCAAAGGGCAGGACTATTTGAATCGAATGTGTCGTGCAGTTGACCGGATGAGCGTTTTGATTGGCGAACTCCTTAATTATGCGAGAGTTCATACAAAGGCTAGTCCCATGTGCCGGGTGACTCTCTCTGTAGTGATTGCCGAGGTACAGGATCTCTTTGCCGATCAATTGGAGGCCTTGGGCGGCGAGATCATCATCGAGGACAATATGCCCGATGTGGAAGCCGATGAGAGCCAACTACGGCAGTTGTTTCAGAACCTGTTGGGGAATGCGATTAAGTTTTCTCGCGAAGGCGTGCCTCCTCGGATACGCATTCATACAGAGGTTAAGGACGGGAAACTTTGGATCTCCGTCTCTGATAATGGGATCGGCATTGAACAGGAATATGTAGATAAGATTTTCAAGGTATTCCAGAGATTGAATACCCGTACGAATTATCCCGGTACCGGAATTGGTCTGGCCATTTGCAAGCGAATTGTGGAAAGGCATGGGGGAGAATTTGTTGTCCGATCAACGGTAGGAGAAGGCTCTACTTTTTCGTTTTGCCTTTCATTTTACTGAAATTTTATTGCTCTTTATTTGTTCCAAGTCATAGAGTCTTTGCTATGAATCAACTGGTCCGTTTCGTTATCGCTGAAGACGACGAGGATGATCGGTTTTTGATTCGGGAGGCCCTTGAGGAATCGGCTCTTCGCAATCCCTACACTTTCGTTCAAGATGGTGTCGAGCTGCTCGATTTTTTGACCGACGAGTTGAAGAGTTGTCCCCGGGGAAAAGAACTTTCTCCCATGGTCATTCTGCTGGATTTAAACATGCCGCGCATGGACGGCCGCGAGGCGTTGTTAAAACTCAAAACCGACCCGATTTTCCGACTGATTCCCGTCGTTGTTTTAACGACGTCGAAATCTGATGAAGATATCGTTTATTCGTATCAGGCAGGGGTGAATTCCTTCGTGACCAAGCCAGTGAGCTTCGAGGGATTGGTGAGTGTCGTTGCAGAACTCAAAAAGTACTGGGTTGAGGTTGTTGCGCTTCCTTCTCCCGGGCATAACTAATGTCAAAAACTAGAATTATCCTGATCGAAGACAGCGAAGATGATTACATCCTCGCGAGAGATGCTCTTGAGAATGGCCTGAGTACCATTGATTATACATTGGAATGGCTGGAGGACGCTCCTGATCCGGATGTGTTTCTCAAGGAATTCGATCCAGATGTAATCCTCATCGATTACAAGTTGATGGGGGGGATGAATGGCATCGAATTTGCCAAGAAGGTCCGGGCGCGAAGCCCATACGTCAATATGATCTTGTTGACCGGTCTTTCTTCAGAGGACTACAAGGAGATCGAAGAACAGACGGAGGGGATCGGCATATTTGATTTTCTCTCCAAGAAAGATATTACACCGGAATCGCTGTCCAGGCCGGTGCGTTACGCTTTTGAGAACTCTCGCGAAAGGCGACGACTGCGGGACCAGGCCGCTCTCATCGAAGATGTTCTGCAACGCACAGGGATTGTGATGTGGACTGAGTCGGTGGGAGGTAATGGAACCGAGCCTCAGTACTACTTTTCGGATTCGATTGAGATGCTGACGGGCTACGCGAGGGAGGAATTCGAGTCCGGGGGTGTGAGCCTGATTGATTTGATCCTTGAAGAGGATCGGGAGCGAATCCACGCACTTTCCCTCTCAGCAAGAGGTGGCGAGCAGATATTGAGATATCGCATTCGTCGCCGTGATGAGAAGATATTATGGATAGAGGAGAAGAGGGATACGGCTCTTGACTCGGATAGAAGGAAGACTGTGAGGATTGCGGGTTCTCTGCGCGATGTCTCCGGGGAAGTTGAATGGGAGTCGATGAAAAATTTGATGGCGCGCTCCCTCGATCAATCCACAGAAGCAATCCTGATTACCGATGCAAATCTTGAGCGCCCGGGTCCGACGATTATCTATGTCAATGAGGCCATTTGTAAGATGTCGGGCTATTCCGCTTCGGAGCTCATCGGCCAATCTCCACGTATCTTCCAAGGACCCAAAACAAATCGAAAGGTTTTGGACCGACTTAAGATGAGGTTGAAGGCCGGAAAGCTCTTCCGCGGAATGACCACCAATTACCGGAAGGACGGGGGAGAATATATTCTCAATTGGACGATATCTTCTATTCTCAATGAGGCGGGTCAGGTGACTCACTATATTTCAACTCAAACCGACATAACGCAAAAAGTTGAACGAGAGAAAAAGCTGAAAGAACAGGAATCTTTCATTAGAGAGATTGGTTCTATGGCTAGGGTGGGAGGATGGCGCTACGAGAAAGAATCTCCCACTATCTATTGGACGGAACAGGTCTATGAGATTCACGGCGTCGAGCCGGGGCATTCAATCGATCTGAATACGGCTTTGTCGTTCTATACGAAGGAGGGCCGGGAGGTTCTTACAACAACATTGACGGCGTGTACAGAAAGAGGGACTCCCTACGATTTGGTTCTCGAAGTTATCGATACCAAAGGAAGAAAGAAGACTTGTCGAATAGAGGGCACGCCTATTTGGGTGAACGGAGAGATTGTCGGTGCTTGGGGTTTGATTCAGGACATCACTGAAATGCATCGCCAAGCCAATGAGCTGGAGAAAGCGCTCAATGAAGCCAATCTTGCAAATAGTGCGAAAAATCAATTCCTCATGATGATGAGTCATGAGTTGCGTACCCCGTTGAACCCCATCCTCGGATTTACAGATCTGCTCCTCGAGGACGAGACGGATACAGGGAAGAGAGAGTGCCTGGATCAGATTCATGAATCCGCCTCTCACCTCATCGACCTTATCAGTGAGATTTTAGATATTTCCAGTCTCGAGGCCGGCCGGATGACCCTCGAATCGAAATCCTTTGATGTGGTTGAGGTCCTTCGTGAGGCAGTCAATGTCTTCTGCCCCAATGCCGATGCCAAAGGGTTGAAGCTTACGATGATCAATGAGTACGGTTCTGATGGAAATGAGGCTTTGACTTGTCTCGGGGATCCCGCGAAGTTTCGGCAAATCGTATTTAACCTGCTGAACAATGCGATCAAGTTCACTGAAAGCGGGAGTGTCACGGTTGAGCTCAAATCCCCTGTGATCCGTGGGGATACCGCTGATATTGAAGTCCTGTTTAGGGATACGGGAATTGGTATCGAACAGGAGGAGTTGAACAATATTTTCCGTCGATTCTATCAGGTGAATATGACTGCGACACGGAGATATGGAGGGAAGGGCGTAGGCCTCTTTCTCTGTGGCGAGATTGCGAAACTGATGGGCGGTTCGGTGACTGCACGGAGCGAGTTGGACGAAGGGTCAGTTTTTACACTCTCGCTGCCGTTAAAGTGTATTCATTCGCCTACTATAAACGCCCTGGTAGATTCCTCGAAAAGGGCTGAACTCGAGAGAGTTTTGATCGTGGAGGATGACCAATTGAATGGGCTTATTGTGAGTCGGCTCCTTGAATCCATGGGGTTATCCTATGAGTTGGTGGTCTCCGGCTTTGAAGCCTTGAATCTCCTGGTGGAGGAAGAATTTAGAACGATCCTTATGGATATCCAGATGCCGATTTTAGACGGAATCGAGACTACTCGTAAGATTCGAGGCGGAGGGTATGGAAACCGAAATATTCGAATTATCGCGGTTTCTGCCGATGTTCTGGATTCCACGAAAGAGGAAGCGATTGCCGCGGGCATGGATGGGTTCCTGGAAAAACCTTTCAGCTTATCGAAGTTGAAAGAGTTCTTCAAAGATCGATGAATGATGACTTGTTGAGAGTTGGGCGCTCTTCGAAAGGGGGGTACCGCCAGGTGCGCCCTAATCAGCCACGATTTGCGATCGCCGATTCGATAACATCCCAGAGGCCATTTGTTTGAACCGGCTTCATTACGGCGCCGTCCATACCGGCATCGTGCAGCTCTGCTCGTTCGCTCTTTCCGAAAGCAAGAGCGGTGACGGCAACAATGGGGGTGTTGTCTCCTCGTTTTCGCAGGATACGGGTCGTTTCAAAACCGCTCATCCCAGGCAACTTGAGGTCCATGAGGATCACGTCGAATTGGTTGTTCCGACACAGGTCCAATGCTGCCCGCCCATTTTTCGCATGGGTTACGCTGTAATCCTGTTGTTGGAGGCGAATCTTCATAAACTCGGCGTTGCTGTCGTCATCTTCAATGAGCAGGACTTCTCTTTGGGCATTCGTTCCCTGCGCCGTCGTCTCATCAGGATTCTCAGCTGCCGGGAGCTCTGTTTGGTCTACGTTCTCGTTGCTATAGTCATTCGCCTCGCCCGTCTGATGCAATGGAGCGGGAAACCGGACATGAAACTCCGCCCCGTCCAGATAATACTCGTCGATCCATATTCTTCCGTTCATGAGAGCGACCAGCTTTTTGCAGATTGCAAGGCCGAGACCTACACCCTCGTGCTTGCGCGAATCCGAGCTGTCGATCTGCTGAAAATCTTCGAAAACCAATTCGTGTTTCTCTAGCGGGATACCGGGGCCATTGTCGCGGACTACAAAATGAAGTTCGGTTGAGTCGCCCTCGTTGGTGCTGTCGGATGTGCGTTCAGCGAATATCAATATCTCTCCGGATACTGAGAATTTTACGGCATTCCCAACAAGGTTCAGCAGGATTTGCCTTGTCCTCGCAGGGTCAATACAGCAGGGCGATTCTATGTTTGCGCCTAACTCAAATCTCATCCGGAGGTTCTTCTCCTTGCAGGGCCTCTCGAAGATACTGGCGATATCATCCAGAATATTCTTCACCAAAGTAGGCTTCGCTTCGATGGTGAACTTTCCTGCTTCGATCCTGGCAATGTTCAAAATATCCTCGATCAATAACAAAAGGTCTTTCGAACGGGACTGTATGATTTCTAGATAGGATTGCTGTTCATCGGTCAGGTTGTCCGATTCAAATAGTAGGTCGGTGAAACCGAAAATCGGATTGAGAGGAGTGCGCAGCTCGTGGCTCATCGTCGCGAGAAACTGGTTCTTGGCTTCGTTGGCAGCTTCAGCAGCTTCCTTGGCTTGGATGAGGGCGGTTTCGAATTTCTTTTGCTCGGTAATGTCGGTTGATACCCAGCACAATGCCACTAACTCTCCGAATTCATCGTGGACGACCTGAAGCCTGCTGGCAAACTGCCGATTGGATCCGTCGGCCATGCTTTTGATGATCTCGCCCTCCCACGTGCCGTTCTGAATCGCCGAGGCAATGCTATCGTCCATCGATAGAGATTTCTCATTCACCGCGCAGTAGTCGGCTGCGGGTGTGCCGATCAACCTATTCGTATCGCTTCCCAAGGCCTGAATCTCAGCATCATTGACGTAGGTGATCTTCCCTTTGAGATCCATAACAGTGACGCAGTCATTGATCTGTTTCAGAACGAGAGCGTGCAAGCGCAGTTTGCTTTCGTCTTCGTATTGTTGGGTGATGTCTCTTCCTACTCCAATTGTTCCCAGTACCTCTCCGTCTGCCGTTCGGTAGGGTGCCTTTAACATCCCGAGCAGGACCTTTCTTCCATTTGGGTACGTGACCCACTCCCTGTTGCTTCGGGGTTTACCAAGTTGGAGCGTCAGTCGGTCGTATTTGCGAAAAGTGTCGGCCACGCTCTTCTCGAAGAAATCATAGTCAGTTCGACCTGGAATCTCGTCTACCGGAGTTCCAATAAAATTAGCAAATTCGGCATTGCCCCGCATATATGTCCCGTCGAGATCTTTGAAAAAGACTACATCGGGTATGGAATCGAGTAGCGAGGTGAGGAGCCCTAAGTTGGTTCGCAGGGACTCTTCCGATTGCTTGATCGCGGAGATGTCTAATTGGATCCCATACATTTGAAGGGGTTCCCCTTTTGCGGTCCAATTGCTCACACGGCCGCGGTCGGAAACCCATACCCAAGCGCCGTCCTTTGCCTTCATGCGAATCTCGGAGGAATAGTAAGCGTTTTTCCCGGAAAAATGATCTTCGAGGTTCTTCATCGCCGTCTTTAGATCTTCCGGATGGCAGAGACTCTGCCAGACTTCGGTGGACATGGGGGAGAGTTCCTCCATGCTATAGCCTAGAATGTCTGCCCAGCGGTTGTTGAACCGAACTTCGTCAGTCTGAATATTCCACTCCCAAGTGCCGGCATCGGTTCCCTCCAAAATATTCGCCAGGCGGATCTTTTGGGTTGCCAGTTGCTCCTCTGCCTGCCGCCGTTCTGTTGTGTCCTGAATGATCGAAAAGAGAACGGCCCTCTGGTCGATGTGGATACAGGTGAAGAGAACTTCTACCTTTCGGATTTCTCCACTGTGCAGCCGGTGTTCAAACTCGAAGCTTTTTTGGTTTCCCGAAATAACGGTGTCGAACACTTTATGCACATCACATAATGCTCCTGCGTCGATGTCCGAGAGCTTCTGCTGGGTCAGTTCGGGGTGCGAATAGCCGTAATAATCCAAGGCTGCTGGGTTTGCATCGAGGATGTCTCCTTTCGCGGGATCGATTAAGAGGATGGGAGAAAAACTGTTCCGGAAAAGGCTGTCAGATTGTCGTTCGCTTTCGCTTAAATCGTTCAGCAACTTGCGTTGTCTCAGGTACAGTACTCCAATAATTAACCCGGATATGGCCATCAGAATGGTAGCCACAAAAGAGGCTGCGAAGTAGATCCTATATTTTTCAATGAAGGATATCGGTTTACCTCTGATTACCGCGTCTTTCGGCAGTTGGCTCACCTCGATTCCGTGGCGTACCATTTCCTTGTAGTCAAAGAGGTAGGTGCTATCCGCCTCTTCCACTAAACCACGTTCGGGTAGAGTTTGATTGCTCAGGTAGGCTTCGGCGTAATCTGTTGCCAATTTCGCCATGTCGTAGTGCGAGATGACAATTCCCCCGAGAAAGCCTTGTCCGATCCCGTGCGTATAGGGATGAAATACCGGAACGTTCGTGTTCTGCTTCACCCAGACAACGGAATCGAGGAAATCGTGGTTGTTCCCTTCTTTATCGGTGTAGGCCGATAGAAAGAGAATGGCATCATTCTCGGTATAGGAGGAAATTCGCAGCGCAGCCTCCTCAAAGGTTCTTTCGCTTAGGTCTTCTACCCAGATTTTTTTGCTCAGTTCAGGTGGAATAGATTGTAAGAGTCTTGCCAAATCCGCCCGTCCGCTCGGGCTTGTATCCGCCAGCAAATACAAATTCTCGAGGTTTGGGATGAGTTCAAAAGCCAGCTCCGCGTTATCAACTAGGGAGGCTTCCTCGATTACCCCAAAGAATTCCGGTCGCTGCACGGCGCTTTCAGCCAGTTCTCGATTGTTAATCCCAAAAAAGAATACCGGTATGTCGCCTAGTAGCTCATTTTTGTTTTCGAGGAGAAACAACAGAGCATTGTCATCTGATGCGAGCACGAGATCATATTCCCCGAATTTCTGTAAATTCCTTTGAATCGTCTCGTAGGTAGCCGGAAACTGTTCTGACACCGGAAACCGCTTCGTATCCATACTGACGATGTCGAGCTTTCTTCCGTTTTGATCGAGAAGAGAGGACACGGCTTCTAAATGTGACTCCGATGTGGGGAATTCTGAGTGATAGGAACTCAGGAATAGAATTCGTGTGGCAGAGTTCAGGTGCTCTGCCTCCAGAGACCCAGCGAAAAGTGCCATCAATGTGATCACCTTGATGAAGCTGGCAGATTTCCTTACCATTGATTTGTTAGCGGGGAATAGTTGAGGAGGGATTAACTTTATCAAGTTATCGCGTGAGTCGGAGTAATACAATTCTATTCAATATTTCGTTTCTCATTGTCGTAGAGAGTTTCGGTTGAAACCTGAATGAGCCACCGCAAACGCCTCCAATTGTAGGTCTGAATGGAGTTCGGGTCGAGGGAAGCCCTTCGCGCTTGAACCGAGGTGGAGGTACTCTAGGGTGGTTTGCCTACATGAACAAGGCAGGACCGATTTACCCGATTGAAATGGGGAGCGATCAATCAACCGCTCTTCGCCGTTTCGGTGCTCCTTGTGATTCTGTCATCTATTTGCTCGATGATGATTCATCGCTGTTACGGGCTTTGGGGAGGCGTTTGCGGGCTGCCGGATTCGAGGTCAAAACCTTCGAATCGGCACACGATTTTTTGGCTTATCCGCGTTCTGAAAGGTCAGAGTGTGCGGTTTTGGATCTTCAGATGCCCGAATTGTCAGGCTTGGAGGTCCAGGAACTGCTCGCTGACGCGAATGATTCGCTTCCGATAGTCTTTCTCACCGCCCACGGCGACATCCCTTCATCAGTTCGGGCCATGAAGGGTGGAGCCGTGGACTTTCTGACGAAACCGGTCCTGGGAAGTGAGTTGGTCGAGGCAGTCAATCGGGCTTTGCAACTTCAGAAGTCGAAACGGGAGTCACGTTCGATGGAATACCTTTGGCGCGAGCGCTACTCCTCTCTGACTCCGTCCGAGCGCCGGGTTTTCGCGTTTGTGGTCGAGGGTCTTCCGAACAAGGGGATCGCGGCAGAAATTGGCGTTTCTGAGCGCACGGTGAAGGCTCACCGGGCGGAGGTCATGCGAAAGATGTGCGTCCAGTCCCCAGCCGAGCTCGGACGCTCCGTCGAGTGGATCGGGGATCATTTCGAGTCTGCTTCCAGCGGAAGACGATGAATTGGGTGATCCTGGTCTGGAGCGTGGGGGGCGGGGCTTGCCTCACCGTGGCCCTAATCCATTTTCTCGCATGGACCCAGAACCGTTCCCTCCGGGCATCGCTGGCATTCTCAGTGGCGGCGATTTCTGTGGGGGGGTGTGCCGCTTTTGAGCTCTCCATGATGCTGGCCGCGTCACCGGAGAGGATCAATATGGATCTCCGCCTCTCTTCGATTCCAATATTTTTTATGAATGCGGGGCTCATCGCCTATGTCTGGTTGGACTTTCGTTCGGGGACCGGTTGGCTCGCTGTTTCATCAATTGCTTTGCGGTTCGCGTCGGTAATACTGGCTTTCACTACCGGAGGCAGCGACATCTACCGAGAGATTCTCGGGTTGGGCTCGGTCGAGTTCCTCGGGCAATCAGTGACAGTGGTCACAGAGGCGATTCGCAATCCCTGGGTTCATGTGAATGAGCTTAGTTCCGTCCTTTGGATCATTTTTATGGTTGATGCCTCCGTCCGGCTTTGGAGGAGGGGTGGGGCCGAAAACCGGCGAAGGGCCAGGGTGGTGGGGGGCAGCATCATCTTTTTCCTCGTGTTTGCAGCGGGGTTAGCCTCGCTGCAAGACAACCAAATTGTGCAGATTCCTTATTTCGTTTCGCTTTCGTTTCTTCCCATGATTCTGGTGGTGTCGTACGAGTTAGGGCGGAATATTACGCAGATCGCGGGGCTCGCAGAGAATCTTCGAGAGAGTGAGGCCGCTCTCAGTCTCGCAGCCGAGTCGGCCGGAGCTGGCCTGTGGGCCGTGAACTCGGAGGGTAAATTCCTTTGGCTCACCGAGAGAACACGGCAGCTGTACGGTCTTTCAATCCCCGACCTGCCAGACTTGGAGGATCTGAAGGCAATTTGGCATCCGGATGATCGGGAGTATCTTCACGCTGCCCTGATGAGTTCACTGACCGATGGGCAAGAGTTCAAGGAGGAACACCGAGTGCTTGATCGAGATGGCACCACGCGATGGATCTCGTCGCGCGGACGCACCTATCCGGGCGAAGGCGGCGAGCCCAACCGCCTCATGGGCGCGAGTATTGACATTACCGTGAGAAAGCGAGTGGAAGAAGAGGTTCTGCGGCATAATGGAGAGCTCGCCCATATGAGTCGGGTGAGTTTGGCCGGCGAGCTCTCAGGAGCTCTTGTCCACGAACTTGGTCAGCCTCTCGGTGCCGTTCTGGCCAATAGCGAAACTGCCCAGCTTCTGCTCAGGTCGCCGGAGCCGGATCGCGAAGAACTCAATTCCATTCTCGTGGACATTCAGGATGACAGTGTCCGCGCCGGCCAGATTATCCACGATATGCGCACCTTCCTAAAACAGCAGGTGGTCGCATTCGATCCGATAGACCTCCAACAGCTTTTTTCCGAGGTGGAGAAGCTTGCAACTCCCGACGCAACTCTTCGGGGGAGCAAGCTGTTCTTCAACGTGAGCCCGGGATTGCCTCCTGTTTTGGGTCACCGTGTACAGCTGCAACAGGTGGTCTTGAACCTCATCCTCAATGGTTTGCAGTCTATGGAAGACTCTGCTTCCGATGAACGGGTGCTCCGGGTGGAGGCTGATTTACTGGAGAGCGGAGGGCTCCACATCATGGTAAAAGACCGGGGGCGAGGACTGCCCGACTCTAGTCTGGACGAGGTCTTTACTCCCTTTCTTACGACAAAACCCAACGGTCTCGGTATGGGGCTGGCCATATGTCGACGTATTATCCATGCGCATGGCGGAAAGATCTGGATAGAGAATAATGAGCACGCCGGAGCTACTTCCCATATTCATCTCCCCGTTTCGGCCGAAAGCCAGGGGTTCAGTTCCTGAATTTGCCCGAAAGGCCAATATACGATGATGGCCAAAGTGGGCTATCTTGAGTGCAGCGATAACTGTGAAAATGTCCGCCAACCGTCCTAATTCGATTTTCGAGGATACCCCGGGAATCAATCGATCGTATTCAGGTCTGCTCGGGAGTGCCGAGGGGCCACGCACGGTTATTATCCTTCTTCTGGGGTTCTGCCAGTCCTCCAGAATCCTGTGATTATTTAAACTGATATCATCAACGAATCTTTGAACATGAAATCCCAAATCAAGCATCTCTATTTCAATAGAATCCGGCGCTGCCGATTGATCGCCTCTGTATCTACTGCAGTAGTACTGTTATTAGCCACTTCGGGGCTGGAAGCACAGTCTACTGAGCCGTCAGTACAGAGTCAAAAGGCGCAACAGGAAGCGCTGGCCAAGGCCGCTCAGAACCCAGTCGCTGCGATGATTAGCGTGCCGTTTCAAAACAACTTCAATTACGGGGTGGGTCCCAATGACGCGACGCAATGGGTGCTCAACGTGCAGCCAGTGATCCCGATTACGCTAAACGAAGACTGGAACCTCATCACCCGAACCATCGTTCCGGTCATCAATCAGCCGTCTCCAGCGCCCGGAGTGGGGAGCGCCTTTGGTCTGGGAGACATCAATCCCACTGCATTTTTCTCCCCAGCAGATTCCGGTGCGCTCATCTGGGGGGTTGGTCCTACACTGACGTTTCCTACCGCTACCGATTCCATGCTTGGATCCGGGAAATGGAGTGGGGGGCCGGCCGCAGTCGTCCTCACCATGCAGGGGAAATGGGTCTTCGGTGCTCTGGCGAATCAGCAGTGGTCGTTCGCCGGTTGGGGGGACGAGGACGTTAGCGCGTTTCTTCTTCAACCGTTCATCAATTACAATTTGCCAAACGGTTGGTACCTCACCAGTGCACCCATCGTAACGGCGAACTGGAAAGCCAATAGCGATAACACATGGACGGTGCCCGTTGGAGCTGGAATCGGGAAAATTGCTCGAATTGGAAAGTTGCCTGTGAATCTACAGCTCTCTGCCTACGGCAATGTCGTGAAGCCCGATTTCGGTCCCGATGGTCAGGTGCGGCTTCAGGTCCAGTTGCTCTTTCCGCGATAGGCGGTACCAATCGTACAAATATCATGAACGTCTTCGGAACGACCTTGGTTCCGGTGCCCGAGCCGTCCGCTTTTGCTACAATTTTCGGTCTTGTGGGCTTCACACTGGCGTTGAGTCGACGAGGTCGTACCCGCTGAGGCGATTCGCGGTTTTCGGCTCGAGCCGGGGCCACCTGGTTGGTCGTAGGCCCGGCTCGCGGGCACGGCACGCGGGTTGGTTGAGCTCTCCTGGCGGTGTTCTCTATTCGTCGAACGGGAGCGGATTGGCCGGGTCCTGCCATAGCGTTGTCGGTCCCGGAACCGAAACGCGTGAAGAGTTGCCTGGCGGCTCCAGGCATCTGTAGACGTCGATGAGGAGAAGCCAAACCTGCGGGGCATATGCGGGTCGGGTTTTGGGTTCAGATTCAGTTGCTCTTTCTCTGTCAGGTGATCAGCTTCCGTAATTAGTCGCCCCTGAAAAACCGACAAG
>DGMY01000093.1:0-3614 GCA_002388665.1 Opitutia bacterium UBA4506
TTACCTATGATTGGCTCGTTGGTTAGAAATAGCGCGCGGGCGTGACACTTTAGCAAACGTCCTCACCATCCTGCGCTCGCTGAATACACGCGCACAAAAAAGCCCGGCGGGGGACCGCCGGGCTTTGTCAAAATTGGGAAGAGGAAGTTTTTAGGCTTCGACTGGCTCTTCAGCGTTTTCGCTCTCTTGCTCTTCGGCCAACGCTGCCTTGCGGCTGAGTTTGACGCGACCCTTGTCGTCGATGCCGATGCACTTGACGATGAGTTCATCACCGAGCTTGCAAACGTCTTCGGTCTGTTTGACGCGGAAGTCTGCGAGTTCAGAGATGTGGCAGAGACCTTCCTTGCCTGGGAGACATTCGACAAACGCGCCGAAATCCTTCACGCCACGAACGATACCCTTGTAGATACGGCCCACTTCGATCTCTGCGGTGCAGAGGTCGATTTCTTCGATCGCACGCTTGAGAGTGTCAAGGCCACGGGCGAATACGAGGAGACGGCCGCTGTTGTCATCATTGATGTCGATCTCGGCACCAGTGAGTTCTTGGATGCGACGGATGTTCTTCCCGCCAGGACCGATGAGGGCACCAATCTTGTCCGGGTGAATCTTCATCGAGTGGATCCGTGGAGCGTTCGGGTTCACTTCCGAGCGAGGCTCTGGCATGGCTTCGGCCATCGCGTCGAGGATCTTCAGACGGGCATCGGTCGCTGCGTCAATTGCTTCGTGAGCAATGTCGAAGGGGATACCTTGGATCTTGAGGTCGAGTTGGAATCCGGTGATTCCGTCGCGGCTCCCAGCGATCTTGAAGTCCATGTCGCCGAAGTGGTCTTCTGCGCCAATGATGTCGGTGAGGACCGTGTACTTTGTGATCTCACCTTCGTCGTTCATTTCAGTAACCAGACCGGCTGAAATACCAGCGATCATTGCAGTTACTGGAACACCCGCGTCCATCATGGAAAGGCAACCACCGCAGATGGAGGCCATTGAAGTGGATCCATTGGAACCCATGACTTCCGATACGACACGAATGGCGTAGGGGAATTCGTCTTCAGAAGGAATACAAGGCAGGAGCGAGCGCTCTGCGAGGTTCCCGTGACCGATTTCACGACGACCCGTAAATCCGAACCGACCGGTTTCACCGACGGAGTAGGGAGGGAAGTTGTAGTGGAGGTAGAACGACTTTGCATTGGCACCGCCGGTAAGGGCGTCGAGGTCCTGGGAGTCCTTGCTGGTTCCAAGAGTCGTGTTGACCAAAGCCTGCGTTTCTCCGCGGTTGAAGATCGCTGTTCCGTGTACCTTCGGGAGAACTCCAGTTTGAGCACTGATTTCACGCAGCTCATTGGGAGCGCGACCGTCAGCCCGTTTGCCCTTCTCAAGGATGTTGGAGCGGTAGACCTCTTCTTGAAGTACTTCGAAGGAGAGAGAGATTTGATCCGCGTCGAATTCTTCTTCGCCAACCTTGGCCTTCACCGCCTCGGCGACTTCAGCCTTGATCTTGTCAACGGCGGCCCCGCGGGACTGCTTGTCGTCGATGAAGATGGCTTCTTCGAGTTGGTCACCGGTCAATTCACGGCAGAGCGCGAGGATTTCCGGCTTCGCGATGTAGAGCTCAAACTCGCTCTTGGCCTTGACGACCTGAGAGGCGAGTTCCTTCTGTGCGGCAATCAGCGGCTGGACAGCTTCCTGACCAAATGCGAGAGCTTCCTGGAAGCGTTCCTTTGAGATGAAGTCTGCACTTCCCTCAATCATCATCATCTCCTTCTCGTTCCCGACGTAAATCAGGTCGAGGGTGGAGTCGAACATTTGCTCTTGGGTCGGGTTGACGATGAACTTGCCATCGATTTCGCCAACGCGAACGCAGCCGACTGGCCCGTTCCAAGGAATGTCCGAAACGATGAGAGCCGCGGAAGCAGCGTTCACCATAAGGATGTCGGGGTCATTGATCCCGTCGATTGACAGTGCCATCCCGATAACCTGAACCTCGTTCATGAAACCCTTTGGGAAAAGGGGACGAAGAGGACGGTCGCAGAGACGCGAAGTCAGGATTTCCTTCTCGGTAGGGCGGGCTTCACGCTTGAAGTAGCCACCGGGAAAACGACCTGCTGCTGCAAATTTTTCGCGGTAGTCTACGGTGAGCGGGAAAAAGTCCTGCCCAGGGCGGAGACTTTTCGCTGCGCAGGCACTCGCAAAGAGTGTCGTTTCGCCGAGAGTAATAGTGACCGAACCGCTTGCCAATTTGGCAAGGCTACCGGTTCCGATTTCAATACCGAGTTCTTCAACCCGGACGGAGTGCTTTTGTTCCATATCTATTCCTAGGTACTTGAGATGGGGGTTAGGTGTACAGCGGCGTTCCGCATGTACTTTTGGTCTTCCCTCTTCTCATAAATCCCAGGGAAGACACGGTGATTCTTTGATCGGCAGGAGCCGTCGTCTATCGACGGATGCCCAAGCGCTTGAGGAGCTCGTTGTATTTGTCGAGGTCGTGGCGCTTGACGTAGTCGAGCAGTTTACGACGGCGAGCAGTCATCCTCAAAAGTCCACGGCGGGAGTGGAAGTCCTTGCGGTGGGTACGAAGGTGGTCGGTGAGGTGGGAGATGCGTGCAGTAAGCAGCGCAATCTGAACCTCGGACGAACCGGTGTCGCCTTCGTGCGTTTTGAAGTCTGTGATGATCTGATCTTTATCGATGGATGTTTCTGACATGTTTTTTGATGAATTTCACGACTTGGAAACCCCGTCGGGAGCTTCGTACCGCAGCGCGACGCCACAAATACCGTTCTCATCTCTTAGGAAAAAGAGAAAGCCGCGGGAGCGGGCTGTCTCCAGCCGACTCCTAACGCAATCTCGAATAAGAAAGAGCCGCAGGGGGGGAGCAAGCAAAAAGTAGCGCATGGCTTCAGACAGGTAATAAAGGGAGGGGTAAAATCAGGCTGTTTTTTCACGACGTGGTTCGAACTCTTTCTGGTCGACCCAGACGGCAACGATTCGTCTGAGGTTTTTGTGAACGAGATCGAAGATGGCCTCTTTGTGATGGTCGCCTTCAGTTTTCTTTTTGTAGTAGTATTCCCTGGCTTCGGGGTCGTGTCTTAGCCCTGGTGCGTCGGACCGGTCCCGGCGACGCCGTAATTCCCTTGGGAATGCCTGCTCGGGGACCCGTACAAGCGAGGGAAGCGCGAAGCCTGAAGGCATCGGCTACTTGGTAATCATAATTTTTCTTCGAATCAGATTCGACCATGAAATCGTTGAATTCAGGCGTTCGGCTTTCGGAATCGTAAAAATCATGAAAACGTGGACTGACCCCATCGGGCTTCTGCAAGGGTAGTGGTAACTTCCATCTCCCGCGCATCGGAGCGGTCTGCCGTGGGTGGGTTGCTTTAGCGCCCACCTTCGACCCTAGAGGAATGGGCTGGCCCGAGCCACGTCGTAGGGCGAGAGCCATCTCTACGAAATTCATAACGGCAGTCGCTTCTGTCGTCACGATACCGGAAGGGAGTGGAGTTCGAGATCGGAGAGGGTTGCAAAAGCATGGAAAATTGGACTGACCCCGTCCGGCTTCTGGTAACTTCCATCTCCCGCGCATCGGAGCGGTCTATCGTGGGTGGGTTGCTTTAGCGCC
>DGMY01000093.1:3760-5346 GCA_002388665.1 Opitutia bacterium UBA4506
GAGAGCCATTTCTACGAAATTCAAAACCGCAGCCGCTTCTGCCGTCACGATACCGGAGGTGACTGGAGTTCGAGATCGTAGAGGGTTGCGGGAAAATAAGGATAATTGGACTGACAGGTCCGGTTTCTGCAAGGGTAGTGGTAACTTCCATCTCCCGCGCATCGGAGCGGTCTGCCGTGGGTGGGTTGCTTTAGCGCCCACCTTCGACCGTAGAGGAATGGGCTGGCCCGAGCCACGTCGTAGGGCGAGAGCCATTTCTACGAAATTCATAACCGCAGCCGCTTCTGTCGTCACGATACCGGAGGTGACTGGAGTTCGAGATCGGAGAGGGTTGCGGGAAAATAAGGATAATTGGACTGACCCCATCGGAATTCTACGCCTGGTTGGATCTTTCTATTTTGCATTTGCCCCTTTTTGCCCTCTGGACAACAAAAGCCGCATAGTATGCTTACACTTCTCATCTCAGCGCTTGTCGCTATCGCATTGGCTGGCGCCTCAATGACTTCACAGTTCAGTACGGGCGCGACGGTCTTCTATAGTATTGCTGGATTTGCTGGCACCTTTTTCCTGATCGGATTTCTGACTCGGAAAAAGATGTCCAAGGTCCAAGGCGAGCTTCAGGACAGTATGGAAGCTGCGCAGGGGCGCATGCAGCGGAAGATACAGAAGTTTCAGAACAAGCCCGGCGGAAACGTCAAGCAGATGCAACGTTTGCTCGAAATAGATCAAAAAGCCATGTTGCAGGAGGGGCTAAAGTTCACCAAGCGACTCGAACCCTTCCGGAAGTGGTCCTTGTTCACGGGACGCCAGATTGCCACCATGCGCCTGCAGTTTCACTACCAGCTCAAGGAGTTCGATCAGGCTGACAAGATCCTTGCCACCTGCGGTTTCTTGAGGGGGCCGATGATGATGGACCCAATGACGGCGGCCATGAGGATGGCGCGATGCTATCAGAACGATGACTTGGCGGGCGCGGAACAGGTCTATAAGCGTCGGATTCGGTGGTCCCGAGGCGATGGCGGCACTTTGCTCTACGGCTTGATGTCGTGGATCTACGTTCAGGTGGGCCAGCCTAATGAAGCCCGCCGGGTCCTCTTGAAGGCCAAAGAGGCCACTGGAGACGATACCTTTAGCCGAAACTGGGAACACCTATCCAATCATCGAGTGAAGAAATTCTCTAATGCAGCATTAGGAGACCAGTGGTATAGCCTCTATTTGGAGAATCCGCCTGCGCCCAAGCAGCAACGGGTGCGCGGCAATGCCCGCAATATGCGTGGATTCTAGCTCGCTTCGTTGAGGGCCCCGGAATGGGGTCAAACATTTAAGAGAATAGCCTGCACTGTAGATGGGTTCATTCGCTGGGGTCGCAGGCGAGGGCAGGGAACTGATGTGTCGCAAGGCACAATTCTACGTTCTTGACGGTGGTTTGTGTGCTGTGGCATCCAGGGGTTTATAGTTGATATAGGCGTTCGGTGCTTTTTTCTGACCTCGCCACTTGAGTCCGTCTAAATTCATGGAAATTGGACCGACCCCAGGCCGGTTCGTGGTAGGCGCTGAAGCGACCTACCCACAGTGGGGCATGGCTT
>DGMY01000002.1 GCA_002388665.1 Opitutia bacterium UBA4506
CGTCCCGCTTCTGATTTCTCTGTGGGGGAACTGAGGCGGGACGCCCCAGCTACGTTGGCCCCCATTCGTGGGGAGTCTATGTGGCACTTCCCCGATATCCCCGGCGTTGTTGGTGAAATCTCGACTTCCCGCGACTCCCCGCGCTCAGTCCACCCGCAGGCGGGCATGGAGTTTGGCGTTGGAGTCGAGTCCGGCGTAGAGGATGAACTCTCCTGGTTCGACAACGAAGGAACCGTTGCGGTCGTAGAAGCCCAAGCGGTTGACGGGGATGGGAACGATGACGTCCTTGTTTTCTCCCGGAGAGAGTTCCACCCATTGATAAGCGCAGAGGAACCGAATGGGGCGGCTGAGGCTTGAGACTGGATCGTGGCCGTAAATCTGGATGAGTGCATGACCGCTTCGTTCACCGGTGTTTCGAACGTGTACGGAAGCGCGGATCGAGTCTGAGGTATTCGAAATTCTCTCGTTTGCCAAGGTGAGCTCGGTGCATTCAAAGGAGGTATAACTCAGGCCGAAGCCGAAAGGGAGGAGGGGGCTGGGGAGTTGTTCGACATAGGCATTGGACCACGGGCGCCCGGTATTCTTGCGACCGTAGTAGATGGGGATCTGGCCGGTGGCCCGGGGAAAGGTGATGGGCAGCCTGCCGCGGGGTTCAGTGGAACCAGTAAGGGCATCCAGTACTCCACGGCCCGCCTCAATTCCTCCGTGGAAACTGTAGAGAACGGCGTTGGCGCAACGGAGGATGCGTTCGATCAATAAGGGGCGTCCGGCGGTGACGACGACGATGAGAGGGAGACCAACCGCTGCCAGTTGTTCCACGTATTCGACCTGACCGGGAGGGAGGCTCAGGTCGGAGACACTGTAGTGCTCGCCTCCCCGGGAACTGTCTTCTCCCACAAAGACGACGATCTGATCGACTCCGTTCAGGGCGTGGTGATGGGCAATGGAGAGCCCTTGATCCATCAAGGCCGTTTCGTGAGTCAGAATCTTTTCCGGTCCCCAAGCGTCGGTGAACGCCGTGAGGTATGCACAGGCATCCGCGCCTCGGCCGTCCATGGCCCAGGTGCCCAGTAAGGGTTTCTGGACGTTCAGCAGCGGTCCAGTGAGGAGGGTCTTTCCCGCGGTCGGAGAGAGGGGGAGGGTGGAGCCTTCATTTTTGAGTAGTATGGAAGTTTCTGCAGCGGCTCGGCGGGCGAGCGACCGGGCTTTGGGAGTAATCTCCAGAGCTTCAGGTCGAATCGCCGTATAGGGGTCGTCAAACAATCCAAAGCAAAACTTGATTCGCAAGACCCTGCGGACGGCATCGTCAAGCCGTTCTAAAGAGACGGCTTCCGTTTCTAGTAGATCTTCAAGGGATTCGAGAAACGCCCGTGAGACCATCTCCATGTCCAGGCCGGCGTTGATCGCGATGCGGGCGGCTTCGGAGTTGTTAGCTGCGATGCCGTGGGCGATCAGTTCGGTGACCGCGGCCCAGTCGCTGACGATCATTCCCGCGAAGCCGAGCTCTTCTTTGAGTAACTCGGTGAGAAGGCGGTGGCTTCCTGAAGGCGGTTCCCCGTTCAACTCATTGAAGGAACTCATCGTGGTAAGGCAACCGTGCTCGAGTGCCTTGCGGAACGGTGGCATGTAGACGTTTCGCAGCGTGTGTTCGGTAATCTCGGTGGTATTGTAGTCGCGTCCTCCCTCCGACGCTCCATACCCAATAAAATGTTTGGCACAGGCAATGAGGTGCCCGTTTTGTTTCATCGAGTGAAGTTGATCACCCTGGTACCCCTCGACAGCTGCTGCACCCAACCGTCCCACCAGGAAAGGATCTTCCCCATACCCCTCGACGACGCGTCCCCAACGTGGGTCACGGGAGATGTCGATCATCGGAGAAAAGGTCCAGTGAACGCCGCGGGCGGAGGCCTCCTTGGCGGCGGCGGCGGAACATTCCCGAACCAGAGACTCGTCCCATGAACAAGCCTGCCCGAGAGGCACCGGCATCACGGTGCGGCAGCCGTGAATGATGTCGCGCCCGTAGATCAAGGGGATCCCGTGGGGGCTCTCTTCGATCGCGATGCGCTGCAGCTCGTTGAGGTCCTCGACGCTGAGTGTAATCTGTGTCTCGTTCCCTGCAAAAGGGGTTGAGGCGAGGATGAGAGAACCGATTTCTCCGGCGCGGATGCGCGCTCTCAGGTCTTCTCGATCTTCGCACTCGGCCTTTTCTTGGAAAAGCTGCCCGATCTTCTCGCGGGTGCTTAACTGAGTGAGCAAATTCTCGATCGGTTTGTCAAAATTGGGCGTTGGCATGGTCTAGGATATCAGGGCATGCCATGGTCGGTTAGTTCTCACTGTGGCGGCAACAAGAAACGGCTGGATCCTAAGGGGCAAAGGGGTGAGTCAGAAACCGGGAATATCCCCGGTTGGCCTCTCGGGGAAAGTCGATGAACGCAGTATTGAAGGGAGATGAGAGGTTGTTCCCGATTGATCCGATCGAGGTGATTTGATCGGGAACAGTGAGGAATCAGCGTTATTCGCAACACGATCGAGAGACCTTGTTATCGTTGGGACTCTCCCTTCTGGCGGGATATCGAATGTATCAATAGGAAAAGCACGAAAGGACAAGGTTTCCTCTCATCCACCATTCAGCTCAGAGCGCTGAATGTATTGCCGTCCTGGTTCTGCCCCGTGGAAATGCAAATCAATGAAGGCCCGTCGCCGAGCCCGCTTGGGTCGAGATCCTTTCCAGAATTGTCCCCGCGCACCGATCGGAACTCATCAATGATGTATCCAACTCCAGGTCATAAACTTTCTTCTCATGTACTCGATCAAATTGGATCTTTGCGAGGCCGATTCTGCGATCCCCTCGTTTACGTTCCCGTGCTTCAAGCACGTGTAGTGGACAATGCACGCCGACGAAAAGAGTTTGGATTCCAGTCAGCGCCGCAAAGCAATCTCGAAACCAATCCATTCTTTCGAATACATGGTCAATGACCAAGCTGTATTTGCTCGAAGCCAGGACTGGTAGGCTCTTGTGGAAATTAGAGACTCCAACTGAATGGCATGCGCATTTCTCTTCCTCGGAGATCGAAGTCCAGTCGAACATATCTGTGAATGTATCCAAGGAGGCATGTAATACAGGCTGCGCCGATAACTTCTGGATACTGCGGGCTATGCTCGATTTCCCGGAGCTGGAGGTTCCGTTTAGAACGATCGCAATCATACTGACTTTGCTGCCATGGGCGGAGGGGATCGTTGAGCCCGGCGAAATCTTCTTCTCGGCGATGCCTATCGGTTTCATTTTTTGTGATTCTCCCTGTAAACCGGACGCCCATCGATCTCGCAAAAAATCGTTCCGGTGGTCGGCAGGTTAAACACTGTCAGACCAATCTCGTCGGAACCGAGTGCAAATTCATCATTGATCTCCAGGTCGACCTTTTTGACCTTCACCTTTCGATCACCTTGATACTTCCACCTTCCAGAGAAGTAGTGAAACTCTGTGTCGCTTCCTTCGTAGTAGTAGCCCTCGAAGGTTGGGGACGAGTTCATGATGAAAACGGCGGACAACTCCTCTTTTTGTACTTGGGAGTATTCGCTGTCCTTGCAGCCAACCATCGTGAACAACAGGAGTAGAAATATGGCGCTACTCTTCATAATGAAACCGATCGATGTCCTATGTCTCTAGTGTTGGCCGCGACTGGGATTGTGTGTGTACAGCGAGTTCAACCGGGTAGGGTTCATCGACCTCAAGACGCTTTCCGAGACTTGTCACCCGGTCCTCTCTGAAGCCTAGACCTTCGTAGAATGCGATCACCTTGGAATTCGAGCTTCTTATTTGCAGACTAATTTTGGGACATCCAGCCTCTCGCAGAATACGCTCGGCTTCCTCCATCATCTCCCGGGCAAATCCTTTTCTTTGTTCTTTTGGCGCTACAGCTAGATAATTTATCCATCCTCTGTGACCTTCATACCCGACCATACAGGAGGCGATGAGTTCGTCCTCACACGATCCGACTAGAAACCAACTTGGATTGACCTTCAATTTTCTCTGGATGTCCCGGATGGGATTATTCTGTGGTGCGAGCAATCCGCACTCCGCCCATAGGTGAACGACTGCCGCTTCGTCTGATTTCTGATAGGGCCTTATTTTCATATCTCCATCTAAACTGGAAAGTAGTTATCTCGTCCAGGAGACTCAAGCTCAAGGGACGCATCCTTTCCGAGAATCATGGACACCATAGCTCTCGCGAGAAAAATAGGGCCGAATTCGACGGGCGGGTTACAGGAACTCCTCTGGTTCTAGTGGATGTCTTGTTTGTCCGGAAAGTAGTGAGCAATGCGTGAGCAAGGAACATTGCGACGGAATTGTAGAGCATCGTGGAGAAGGGTGCCTTTCGGAAGTTCAATTCGTTTCCTGGCCCAATTACTTCTTGTTGGCGGGAAAAGCTGGTAGACCTCCGTGGAAAATCCAATAGTTTGTATATCTCCTTTATCTATTCGAATCCCTAGGCTTTTATGGCAAAGAATCTATTCATTGATTTTGATGAATCGCACGTGTTTTCGATGATTCGGCAAGAGAAGCAAATCACTGCCGCTTTCCCATCTTAACCCTATGATACGCCTGATCAGTCTGGTAGTTGCCTATCTCTTAATTGGTCCCGCTCTTGTGCAGGCCGAGGGGGAGGCACTGGGTGAATCCACCGCGCAGTTACAATCTGCGCCATTGCGCGTCCTCGTGTTATACTCCAATCAGCGTACACTTCCCGCCAATAAGGATGTACAGAATGGCTTGTGGACATCGCTCGAGGGCGCGATCAATTCTCATCGGGTTGAACTGTTTGAAGAATATTTAGAGATCCACCGTTTGCCGATGGAAGACGATGAGCCGGTCATGGTCAGTTATCTGCGGGCGCGATACGCAAAACTGCGTCCCGATGTCGTGGTGTCAGTCGGGCCCCAGGCCCTGGATTTTACCAGCACATGGATGGAGAATGTGTTTCCGGAGGCCATCGAAGTATTTGCCGTCATTAGGAAAGACCAATTGATGGCAGCCAAGCTGCGTGGACCTCGCATTGGAGTGCTGAACGTCGTACAGGTTGTTCCACTACTTGAGTTGGCCTCCTCGTTGTTGCCCGGAACCCGGGAAGTGGTTCTAGTAGGGGGTAGTGCGCCGTACGATCGCGATTTATTAAACTTAGTCCGCCAAGAGATCGAGGGTGCATTTCCTTGGAAAGTTCGCGAAGCAGAAGCCAGCACGCCCGATGCGATCGCCGCAGAGCTGTCTCAGTTGAGCCCCGGAACCATAGCGCTCTTCACTACTTTCTTTAAAGATTCAGCCGGTGTTACCTACATACCCAAGAGAGTGGTTGAACGGATCAGCGAAGACTCGGCAGTTCCGGTTTTCGCGCTTTATGACACCATGTTTGACACGGGGACGACCGGTGTTGCAGCGACGCCATTCTTCGAGCACGGCCGTAGTCTCGGCAACTTGCTCGAGCGGATCGCCGAGGGTGAGACGCTATCGGAGATCGATCAGGTTTTACCGACTGAGCCTCGATTTCTTTTTGATGCACGGGCGATGCGTCGCTACGGAATGGACATCGGTGCGTTGCCCGATCCCGTTGAGGTATTCTTCGAAAAGCCGAGACTTATTGAATCCCATCCGGTCGCATTTGCCGTGGGCATCACCACTATCCTCATACAGACCTCTCTCATCGCGGCGCTCCTTTGGACTTTCTGTCGCAAGAGGAGAGCGGAACAACAAGCTTTGGAAATCGAGCGCTATTTTTCGACTGTCTTTGGAAAGAGTCCGAACCCCATGGCGGTACTTGACGCAACCAACGGGGTTTTAAAGGATGTGAACCCCGCTTGGGAGGCGCTTTATGGTTTCAATCGTGCGGAAGCGATCGGCAGGAACCCAGTAGAGATGGGTATTTTGCCGGATGAACACGATCGCGACCACTATGAGGATTTTCTTAGGGGGAGTCAGAGCCTGAAGGGCTACGAAAGACAGATACGAACAGAGTCGGGCGAGGTTGTCGACGTAGCGTTGTACAGCAATGTCGTCGAGAAGCGCGGTCAGCGTTTACAGATCGTAACGACAATCGACATGAGCGACCGGGCTGAGGCGGACCGGCTTCGTAGTAACCTGGCGCGTGATAATCGCATGGCCCAACTCGGCCAATTCTCTGCCTGGATTGCCCATGAGATTAATCAACCCCTGGGTTCCATCCTCAGCAATGCCGAGGCTGCGTTGATTTGCTTGGATAGGGGACCCGATTGCAAAGCTGAACTGGAGGAAATTATCAAAGATATCCGGTCTGAAGAGCGCCGGGCGTCGAGGGTGGTGGAGCAGATTCGAAAAATTCTTGGCAAAAATTCGATGGAAAAGCGCCGCTTCCGTATCGTTGAGATCCTTGCTGAAGTTCAGCGCATGGCGATGCCCCAGGCATCTCGGCAAGGAGTGGATCTGCGCTTTGATTCGTCCGGAATTCGTGAGGTGGTGGTACTCGCGGATCGTGTACTCCTCATGCAGGTTTTCTGGAACTTGATCTTCAACGCGATGGATGCATTGGCAGTGCAACCGCTCACCAATCGAGTTGTGGTAGTTGCGGGAACTGTCTGCAGTAACGGCACAGAGATGGATATCCAGGTAGGCGATGAGGGACCGGGGATTCCTCCTGAACGGATGAACTCCATCTTTGAGTTTTTCTATTCAACAAAGGAAAACGGTATGGGACTGGGCTTGGCGATCTCCCGTTTCATCATTGAAGATCACAAAGGCTCTCTTACTGTTGAGAATCGAAAGAGCGGTGGTGCCTGTTTTCATGTCAAGATTCCGCTCTGTGAGAACGATACATGAGTTTTGAGGAAAACATTTCTACAGCGGGTACAATTTACATTGTAGACGACGACGATTCGTTTCGGCGGTCATTTGCCCGGTTGCTCAGACTCTCGGATTTTGAGGTTCGTGATTATGCATCAGCGGGGGAATTCCTCATTCAGTTTTCACGCGCTGAGAAGGGATGTGTCCTGTTGGATATCCGTATGCCGGAGCCCGATGGTATGGAGCTCTTCAAGCACCTTCAGCGGGAACAGGTCGGCCTCCCTGTCATATTTCTGACTGGCCATGGGGATGTGTCCACAGCGGTGAGCGCTATACAGCAAGGAGCTTTTGATTTCTTGACGAAACCAGTCGAAAAGAGCCATTTGCTAGAGGTAGTGGGCAAAGCGATGGCTTATTCCGCATCGTCGTTGGTTGAGGCCTCGCGGCAGGCCGACCTCCGGAAACGTTTTGAGCAACTAACTACTACGGAGAGAACAGTTCTCAAATTGGTGGTTGAAGGTTTTCCCAACAAAGCCATCGCCGATGAGATTGGGAACGCCGAGCGTACGGTGAAACTTCACCGCTCCAGCCTTTCCAAGAAACTGGGAGCGAGCTGTACCGCAGATCTGGTTCGATTTCATTTCGAAGCCGGATTAAAATAGGTTGTACGTACCAGCGAGTGTCGCTGGATGGGGTGTCGAGCAAGTTGAACAAAATACGAGCTTCGGACAGCCGAAAAGGTGGCCTCACCGCATTTCTCCTGAATCGGCTCTAAATGGTCCTCTGTTGCCCTTTGGTGCAAAGGAACCTGCCCCTAGGCTCTATTGCTCCGAATCTCTTGCCCGTGGTATGCTTTCAATTCTTTTACAATAGAGAATTCACCACACAAAATGAACAAAAAATTACTCACCCTTGCTACTGTCATGGGATGCGCTTTATGGGGTTTATCCTCCTACGCGCAGTCATCGACCAGTTCGCCAGCCACTGCTGAAAAGCCCAATATTTTGTTAATCGTCTCTGACGACACCGGCTGGGGCGATCCCGGCGTGTACGGTGGCGGCGAGGGCCGCGGTATGCCGACTCCGACACTCGATTCGATGGCCCAAGAAGGGATGACCTTCTTCTCCTTTTACGGGCAACCCAGTTGCACCCCGGGTCGGGCCGCTATCCAGACTGGCCGCTTCCCGAACCGCAGTGGTATGACTACGGTGGCCTTTCAAGGGCAAGGTGGTGGTCTCCCGGCTGCCGAGTGGACGCTGGCATCTGTTCTGAAAGAAGCGGGCTACCAGACCTATTTTACCGGCAAGTGGCATCTGGGTGAGTCCGACTATGCACTTCCCAACGCCCAAGGGTACGATGTAATGGAGTATTGCTTCCTCTATCACCTCAACGCCTACACCTACACGGATCCCAATTGGTTCCCTGGCATGTCGGATGAACTTCGCGAGATGTTCACGAAGGTGACCAAGGGCGCTCTGAGCGGTAAGGCCGGTGAAGAGGCAAAGGAAGTCTTTAACGTGTCGGGTGGTTACGTGGATACACCCGAGAAGGGCGTTGTTGGGATTCCTTACCTTGATGCTTACGTAGAGGAGGCGGGTATTTCCTTTCTCGAGCAAGCCGCCAAGAATCCTGAGCAGCCATTCTTCATCAACATCAACTTCATGAAGAATCACCAGCCGAACCTGCCGCACCCCGACTTTGAGCACAAATCGATCTCCAAGACGAAGTACGCGGACTCAGTGCTCGAGCTAGATACACGAATTGGAAATGTCCTGTCGAAACTGAAAGAACTTGGCCTCGATAAGAACACCCTGGTTGTTTACACGGTGGATAACGGTGCTTGGCAGGATGTGTATCCAGATGCGGGTTACACTCCGTTCCGCAGTACAAAAGGGACTCTCCGCGAAGGGGGTAACCGCGTGCCAGCGATCGCGCTTTGGCCCGGTAAGGTTCCATCCGGCGTTCGTAATCACGAAATTATCGGTGGAACTGATTTGATGGCGACATTTGCGTCTCTCGCTGGACAGCGTCTTCCTAAAGTTGACCGGGAAGGGAAGCCAATCATCTTCGACAGCTATGACATGACCCCAGTGCTCATGGGAACTGGTGAGAGCCCGCGCGATGAATGGTTCTATTTCACCGAAAACGAGCTGAGCCCCGGTGCGAGTCGCGTAGGCCATCTCAAGGCAGTCTATAACATCCGCGGTGATGATGGCGCGGTGACGGGAGGCCTTGCAGTGGATACCAACCTCGGTTGGAAAGGACCTGAGAAATATGTCGCGACAGCTCCGCAGATCTTCGACCTGTTGCAGGATCCACAAGAGCGCTACGACCTCTTCATGACGAATTGGACCGAACGTACCTGGGCACTGGTTTCGTTTTCAGAAGCCACTCAAAAGCTCATGAAGACCTACGTGGAATACCCACCCCGGCCAATCCAAAGTGAAACTTACACCGGACCGGTTACGCTCTCGAATTACTTCAAGTTTCAGCACATTCGCGAATCTCTGGAGAAAGATGGTGTCTCTCTTCCGATGCCTACTGGAAACTAGTAAGCACGCGTACCAAGTTAAAAGTGGGCCGTCTCTGGAAGGAGACGGCCCATATTTTTCTCACCCTGAACTACCGAGATATGATGAAACAAACTTGTCCATTGATTGCCAAATTCGGTTTCTTGGCCGGCGCTGTATCTTTGATCAGCCTTTCACTTTCAGCCGATCCGCTTCCCTCGTGGAACGAGACCGATACAAAAAAGAGGATCATTGAGTTCGTGCAACAGACGACCGATCACACCTCGGACGACTACGTTCCAGAGACCGACCGTATCGCCACCTTTGACAATGACGGAACTCTTTGGTCGGAACAGCCGATGTATTTTCAGGTGTTCTTCCTGTTTGATCGCGTGAAAAATCTTGCGCCACAAAACCCCGACTGGGAGACGACCGAACCATTCGCTTCGGTATTGCAGGGCGACTACGACAAGGCACTATCCGGGGGCGATGAAGCCCTCCTGAAACTGGTTTATGAAACCTCTTCCGGGATGACGGGCGAGGAGTATGCGGATGAAGTCCGCGAGTGGATTAAAACAGCACGGCATCCGAAGACGGGTATGCTCTTCACCGAGATGGTGTACCAGCCGATGCTGGAGTTGCTCGCCCACCTTCGAGCGAATGGATACAAAACCTACATTGTTTCGGGTGGCGGTATCGATTTTATGCGTGTCTTCGGCGAAGAGGTTTACGGGATTCCAGCGGAGCAGGTTGTCGGAAGTGAGTTGGCGGTGAAATTCGAGATACAGGACGGAGTTCCAGTGATCATCAAGCAGCCCAAAGTGGATTTTATAGACGACAAGACGGGTAAGCCCGCTGGTATTTACCAGCACATCGGACGTCGCCCTGTATTTGCCGCAGGCAACTCCGACGGCGACATCGAGATGCTTCAGTATACGACTGTTCCCCGCAGTTCCAGTGATCGATCCGATCGGCTTGCTATGATCGTGCACCACGACGACGCTACGCGGGAGTGGGACTATGATCGCAAGTCCTCTTTTGGCAAACTCGATAAGGGACTGGATCTCGCCACTGAAAACGGATGGCTCGTGGTAAGTATTCAGAACGACTGGGCCAAGGTCTACCCGAGCGAGGAGTGATCAGACGAAGGTTCTCGCAACCGATCATTGCTTTTTCAGAGACGGTAAGGAGTGGCGTGGAGTATGGCTCGGCCGAATCGTAGTACTATGGTGCGGAATTGACTCGGAATGCCGAGAGAGCGCTTAGTCGTTCTCGTCAAACTTGGAACTGCGCAACGCGAGTGGGTCCTTCCACTAACTCAACTTTAGGGAGAGTCACGACTGGAAGGCATCGCCGCCGCTGATTTTTCCCGGGTTTCTGAGTTTGATTTCAACTCATGCTTAATCCCGGCATAGGAATCGAATATCTCTCTGTGCACCTGAAGTGAAAATTCATCGGTTCGTCCTTCGTAGTCAGCGACCCAGTTCAATAGCATCTCGAGGTTTTTGTCCTGCGCTTCTTTCGTTTTGTATTTGTGCTGTTCCCATGGTCGGGATCGGCAATTCTTCTGACAATCTTCGGTACCCGGGTTTAGAAATATCAGCTCGGTCGCAAAGTTCGCTGCTTCTCTGACCAGCTCACCATAGCATCCTTCGATGACACAGGAATCGTGAGAAGCGATAAACGTCCTCAGGTCGTTGATACTGTCTGGCAGCGGTCTTCTGACTCCTTCGCATTCCCATGCGATTGAGTCGAGGTCAAGGTGCTCCACATCTGGATTCATTGCGTAGCGGCTAGCCAAGGAGCTCTTCCCTGAACCAGAGTTCCCGTATATCAGAATGCATGTCATAAGTTTCGTAGATCGCCTATGGCGGGGAAACCGTTACTGCGGGTGCCTCTTCGATTCGGTTCCGATTTCTCCGTCGCCTTCCGCCATTGTATCCGCAAACGGATCATTATGAGTTGCATCCGCATCGGATTGTTTCGCTTGGGGTGGGAAGACCCTTTCTGGAGAGAGCAGCGCAGGTAGTGGTTTCCAACTTGGTTCTCGAACAACGAAGTAATCCGCCAGATCGCGATCTGGCTTTAGAGAAATCTGATCAATCATCGGAAGACTAGCTCGCTCCAACCTTCCTTCAATCAGGACTGGTCGCCCGTGGTTTTGGCGGCTCCATCCTGGTAGATTCTCCATGCCGTCAACGTAGAGATCCGTTCCTCGGTACTGGAACCACCATACGCCATTGAGACTCAATGCTCTTCCTCTTAGAGATACCTTCCGTCCGATCTGATCATCCAAATCGACCAAGCGCCACCAGCCGTCAATAAGATCAAAACTCTTTCGGGCAAAATCGGGATTTTCCTTCCAGGTCGCATCTGGATTGTAGTAGCCGTATGATTCAATCTTCTTGCCTACAATTTCGTCTTCCCACTGTTCTCCACGTTTTACGACAACAACCCAACCATCACCTACCAATACCGAATCGTCTGCGATCGATTTTGCGATGCCGCTCAACAGTGCCTTCTCGCCTTTGAACATCCACGGCGCGAACGAAACTGGCGCTGTCGGCTCAGCCTTGATTACAACAAAATGGTGGAGAAAGTAATGGCCGGCTGTTTGTATCATCAATCCTGCACGCCTGTAAGCCTCCCCAGGGATTCCCGTAAATCCGCCTGTCTCGTATCCTTCTAGTTTGTACGTCTTCCCGATTTCCAGTTTTGGAAGGGCATGGCCGCTGGTTGTGACTTTCTCACCCCAGTCATGAAAATAGGGTACGAGTAGAATTTGAATGTCTTTCTGATAGTATCTTCCTTGTATCCGCTGGACACGGAGGTTCGGACCCCATTCATATCCTTTGCGAGGACCCTCGACAGCTACACCGACTACCGAAATTACGGAACCCAAAGGAGCGTGCAGCTTTCCGATTAGTTCGAACTCCCTGCCAAGCTTCTCAATAGGTACATACTGGATATCGTCTCCGAAGGTTGGGATTGCGGAAAGAAGTAGGATAGTCAGGCCGGCCCAATGTATTGTTTTATTTGAACGGCGAGTTCGCCTGCGTTTTTGTATTGTGAATAGTGCATGTACCGCCAAGACAAAGCCCGATAGAATAATACAAAAGTAAATGCCTCCAATGGCTAATGGGTCACCAGGGGAATCCGCTGGAGCGGTCCGAGTAAATGCATGCAGTATTACCGCTACGACGGGAGTACGTGAACTGAAACGGGCTGCTCGCAAGAGTACCGAGGTGGTTGATCCTTTCACTGTATCTGAACGCCGAGGGAATCCTCGCTGGGTTGTACGACATCGCTACTACGAGACGGAATCTCCTGCCCGGTTGGAATCCTGGGTTGGGGGGGCTGTGGAGGGGTAAATTTGAAATCACGCGTCCAGATATGGGCTTCAACGTATGAAAACACAAAACTGCCGGGGGTGCGGAGGCATCGTTCAATTCCTTGTTTTATGCCATACTCAACGTGGATCTCATGTAAATCCCTATAGGTGAAAAGCTTCCCGTAGCAGGGCATTTTTTCTTCTGAGTAATTCCGAGGAAGTGGAACTCCAAATGCTGGGGCGTCATGATTGAAAAACTGAATCAAGTGGGCGTGATCTGGATACATGAATGTAACTTCGTCCTCCCGCAGGTCGGAAATTTCAATTCTGACGCTCTGAGGATTTGTATACAGGCCCGGGATCTTGTGGAAGTCTCCGAGAACCGCGAAAATAGGTCGCTGCGAGGGGGGCTTCTGGAATTTTTTTTCGTATAGCTGCATCAACAAATCGTCGGCAGCCTTCCTCGATTTCATGAACTCCGGCCACATCTTGAATCGGCTCCATTTTATCTCGTTTGCCAGTTCGAATTCACGAATCTTTTCCACCTCATCGTCGTCTAGGTCGCAGATGTTCAAAAAGGGCCCTGCAGTACGTTCGAAATAGTGGGTGAGATACTTTGGGATCGGGTCAAGAGCCGAGGGGAATCTCACTGAAGATGTGGAATTTTCGTTCATTCGCTCATTTCACGAAAAAGTGTGTCACCGAGTGGGGGCACTGAATTGCGGTACGGGGTTAATGCCACTGTCCCGTTGCCGGCATCGTTACTAGCGGCGGCCGTCATTGAACGCCTTCTTCAGCCCCTTCTCAGATAGGTATTCTTCGGTATTTTCGATCTTAAATTTTGTCGGACCAATCAGAATGTATAGGAGGAGTCCAAGTACGTTTAAGACGCACAAAACTACTGTCCAGCAGATCTTGTCGGTAGACTCTAATTCACTGTCTGTTAAATGCGCGATTAGAGCCCATAACCATGCGATCTCCAACAGTGCGAGAATGATAATTATCCAAGTCATATGGTTTCAATTCTCTCGGAACTAGCGCAGCGAAATCTAGGGTCTCATTCAGCCTTGACCGCTTCCGTTCTCGCTCGGAGAACTCGAGGACGTTCGGCAGTAACTTTGTTTATCTGCATCCAGGCAATGGCAGAAAGGTCGTCGTTCTCTGATAGGGCACTGAATTTGAAGATCGCGTCGAGTGGGAACCTGTGAAGATGAGCCTTCGCGTTCCAATAGGTGGATCCATTTTCCCGAAACCTTACCAATTCTGTAGTTCCAAGAAGCATACCATATCGATTGTAACAGCTAACAGTGAAGTTTTTGAACTCAGGTGGGAAGGATTCTTCGGTTCCGACTATTATAAGGGAATGGTAATTGATGTATATGTCCTCAATCCAGGCTGGTAGATCTGCAACCTTTCCATCCTGGAGAGTCATAATCGGCGAATCTTCAGTCGATGCCGGACTCTGTGACTCTGGAATATCCACCTTGCCCAACAACGAGGTAGCACAGATAGTGGTAAGTAGAATATATAGGGGTGTTTTCATGATATTTAGTTAGGTCGAGGTTCTACCGCGCTATTGGGCGGGGCCTGAAAGCGTCTGGTTCTGCCCTTGGTTGATTCGTGATTTTACGTCTTCTTTCGAGAACTCAATTCGTTTGAACTCATTCAAATTCAATTTTTCTCTCCCGGTAAGAGCTAGGAATTCTTCGACGACCTCACGATCAATCTGAATCAATCCGCGTCCTGCCCAATGTCGATTCGATTCACTCTTTTTAACGCCGGAAATCAAGTATTCCTCTGCAGTCTCAAGATCGTAATGATTCGCTGCAATTCCAGCGCCTTTCATCGACTGAAATGCCTGCCCATTGAAATAGATGGTTCGTCCGCTCTTGGAAAAACTTCCTCTTCCGATCCAAGCCGGTCCGTCGTCTGAGAATCCAGACTTACGTTCGACATAAAGGAGTTTGGTTTTCATTTCTGAGCGACAATAACGTAGAGTATGTTATGAACCGTAAACGGTGCCAAATCGAGAGGCAACTGGAATTGTCAGTGGAGCTTGGCTGGTGGAAAGCTCGAGTTCTGGAAGAGGGTAGTACTTCTCGGGTTGTGGGCCGAGAAGAGCGAGTGCGCCTCTGTGTACCCGGACAGCGGCGTTCGTGGGAACGGGTCTGTTCGATTAATTAACAGCGGTGTTCTAGGCTTGTTTTGCGGTGAACGGATGTGCATTTGTTGTGAGATGGTGATTGTAAATGATTCAGGTGCGTAGATGGCAGCCTTCCATTTTGAGAAGGGTGTATCGGGCCTCGGGAGTACGGGCGTGCGGGGGTGGAGTGGCTCTTGTACTGATGTCTGGTGTTGAGGGGCGTTGGTTGCGGATGTGTAGGGAGAGGGTGTAATGGCGAATCGGGGGATGAACGCTCGCGAGTTTCGGCGGCGGTTGGTTGCTGGTTCATTTCGGCGTTATTCGCGTGTGAGTGCGGCGATGCTGGGTCTGCAGTTCGTCCAAGCGGATCCGATCCGTTCCCCGGCGCGGGCGCAGGATTTGATACTTCGGCAGCGGGTCGACGGATATCATGCGGGAGATTTGGAAAAAGAGTATCCGGAGTTGGAAGTGGAGGAAGGGTTTCTCTTTGCCTATGGGTTTATGACTTCCGATGTATGGCGGAATTTGCGTTGGAGGGGGACGAAGGGGCTTTCGGCGACGGAACGGGTGGTATTGGAGGCTGTGAGAGAGATCGGTGAAGCTCATCCGCGGGACTTGGACGAGCGGTTTGGGAGGAAATTGGTGAGAAATGCCTGGGGCGGGCAATCCCTCGCGACGAAGCGGATGTTGGAAGAATTGCAGGACCGCGGGTATTTGAGGGTCAGTCGACGACGGAACGGGATCCGGGTGTATCAAGTGCCTGAGCAAACGGACGAAGCGGCCGTCGATCCGCGCCTGCGGTACTCGCGGTTGGTGCTGACGACCATTCATGTGTTTGGCCCAGTGGAGAAGAGTTTTCTGATCACGGAGTTGGGGCATCTAAACCACATGATCCCAGACCGTAAGAAGCGGGTGGGGGTGGTGGATCAATTACTCGATTCAGGGCGCTTGGCGGACATTAACGTGGAAGGGAGTTCGTATCTCTGGAAGGAGGCCGATTGGGAGAGTGAGGATGTATCGAGCGTCGTGCGTTTTTTATCTCCTTTTGATCCGCTCGTTCGCGACCGACAGCGTTTTGAGCGTTTATGGGGATGGAGGTATCGATTCGAAGCGTATGTGCCAGCCGCGAAGAGGGAGCGCGGATACTATGCGATGCCACTTCTCTGGGGGGAGCAGGTGATTGGCTGGGTGAACGCTGCCATCGAGGGGGAACGTCTACGGCTGGATACTGGATTTGTGGGAGAGCGCCCGGCCGGTAAAGGATTTAGAAGAGCCTTCGAGGACGAAGCCGAGGCGATGGCCTCGTTTCTGGGATTGGAAAGTGGTGCTTGGGAATGGACGCATCGGAAATCTTCCTAATCCTCGTGTGGGTGAGGAGAGGATCCAGTAAGACTGGAGACATGTCGAGACGCCACTGGAATTCTCTTTTGTTGGTCCCGTGCTTTGGGTGGGAAGGCCCGGTGAGGATGAATCTGGAACGAAAGATTCGGGCAGGGTAAAAAACTTACTGCTTAGTCATTGGGCGTTTCGGTCGGAAGGACCGTAGATTCGAGCCGAATATGTCACAACGATTGTAGATTCCACAGAAAGACGCTGGACAGGATGAAGGCGCTAACTACCTTTTGGTCTCATGAGCTTTGGAATAAAAATGCGGTTGGCTCGGGTAGGTTTTCTCCTCGGGTTGCTGTCTATCATGGGGAGCCTTGGGCTCAACGCCCAACGGGCTGTGGAGCCCGGGATGCCGAATCCTCCGGGCAGTCCGACCGAGGTAAAGGTGGGTGTCTTTCTGGCCGATATCATCGATGTCGATGAGTTGAACGAGACCTTCGAAGTGGAGCTCATTCTGACTGCCGAATGGATGGACCCTCGCTTGGCCTTCGACCCAGAGGAAGAAGGAACGCCGGTGAAACTCTTTCAGGGAAGTTTCCAGTTCAATGAAATCTATGCGGCCTGGTGGCCCCAGCTTTTGTTCGTGAATCAGATCGGAACTGGAGATCTTAATTCGGTCAAAATCTCCATCTATCCCAACGGCAGAGTGCGTTATTTGGACCAGCGTAGCGTACTGTTGGAGACTCCCATGGAATTACGAGCTTTCCCATTCGACAGGCAGAGGCTAGTGGCAAAGATCGTTTCGTTTGGAGACTATGCCGACGAAGTGCGGCTCGTTGTCGATGAAAGGGTCTTGGGTGCCAGCGAGGAGTATGCAGAGACTGAGACACGGGTGAATATTGCCCAGTGGAAGTTGAGTAGTGTGGAGATGGAAGAAGGGCTGGCCAACTTCCGATATTACGGCGGAAATCAGCATTTCTCGGATCTGACCCTGACGATTGAGTTGGAACGGAAATCGGGGAATTTGATTTGGAAAGTAATCCTCCCGTTGATCATTCTGGTTCTCCTTATGTGGGCGGTCTTCTGGATGGAGGAGGACAATCTCTCGGATCGACTGAATGTCGCCTTTATCGGGATCCTGACGATCGTCGCGTACCAGTTTCTGATCGACGGTGCGATGCCTCGGATTGATTATTTCACCTTCACCGATGCGGTGCTGCTCTATTCGTTCCTCGTTATGTGTTTGGCGATTTTCCAGAGCCTCTGGCTGTACTCCCTCTGCAAAAAGGGCAAGAAGGAGACTGCGGAGAAGGTCGACCTAGTCTTCCGATGGTTCTTTCCCGTGATCTACTTTGCCGGAGTGGTCGCCAGCTATTATTATTACATCTAATCGGAAACTGAGGCGGAAAAGAATTCGATGGCCTACAGCCTCTCGGTCGATTTGCCTTAAATAATCGACCAAGAATCCGGGAGAATGGGGTGCCCCCGATCCTCCCTCGGAGAGGTATCACCTCGTTGCGGGTAGAACCGAACCATCCGTACGTTGCTGCGCCCATCTCGCCGTAATGCTGCCGCCCCTCGCCGGTGCTTTGGCTGTGCATTGAAAGGCGCTTCTCACTAGGGGGGGCGGGTGGTTCCATCATCCTTTTGAACGAGACTTTCTTCAGCCGATAACGATTTAATTTTTCCGCGGATTGCCCTAGTAATCCTACTACAACGATGGGCGCGACTAGACAGTATAGAACCTCAGAGGAGGCTTGTTTGGCATGCGAACGATCCTCGACGCTTCACCCTTTCAATCACTCGAATAGCCAGGAATCATGAGTAAACCCGAAGATCGACAGGAGCATTCATCGAAGCGAGGTAGGGAGGCGGAATCGCCCCGGTCTCTCCCGTTAAGAGGATGGCTTGATATTGGAAAACGGGTCTTCCGGAACATCGGGAAGAAGAACCTTCCGATTGTCGCCGGAGGGGTCGCCCTCTATTGGTTTCTTGCCCTTTTCCCTTTGTTCATCGCGCTCTTTTCGGTTTATGGCTTGGTCGCCGATCCCTCGCAAGTGGAGCAGCAGGTGGACCAGTTCGCCTCGGCGCTCCCAGACTCCGCCCAGGAGTTTCTTGGGAATGAGATGGAGCGTTTGGCGGGGCATTCCCTTGAGGCGTTGGGGTGGGGCGCTATTCTCGGTATCGGGATTGCTATTTGGAGCTCGGCTCGAGGTGTAAAGGGGATGATGCAGTCGTTGAATGTGGTGTATGAAGAGAAAGAGGAGCGCGGGATAATTAAGAACAATCTGGTCGCGATGTGCCTGACTGCAGTAATCCTCCTGTTGATTGTGTTGGCTGTGGGTTTGATCGTAGCGCTTCCGATTTTTTTGCAGATGATCGGGCTTGGTGGGTTCGTTGTGGTCGTGATTCAACTGGTGAAGTGGCCGATCCTCTTTTGCCTGGTGATTAGCGTACTCGGAATTCTGTATCGGTGGGCTCCCTGTCGCCGGAGTGCCGAGTGGAAATGGATAACTCCCGGAGCAATGGCGGCGAGTGTGCTTTGGATTGTGGGTTCTGTGGCGTTTTCGTTTTTCGTCCAAAACTTTGGAAACTATGCAAATACCTATGGTTCTCTGGCCGCAGTCATTATCTTAATTCTCTGGTTTCACCTTACCGCCTTCATTGTGTTGCTGGGCGGCGTGATCAACGGTGAGATGGAGATGCAGACCCGGCATGATTCAACCATCGGTGAGGATCTTCCCATGGGCGAGCGAGACGCTTACGTGGCGGATAACTTGGGTCATTGAGAGGTCGGTACCGGGAAGTCCCGGCCACCGCTCCTTTCGACCGGTGGCAAGGGGGATACCAGACTGTCGAGGATTAGGCACGTAGAGGACCGGAGGGAGGAGCTGGCTCCATGTCGCACGAAGGGACATTGTGCGAGGAAGCATCAGTAGCTTCCGCGAATCACTGAGGGCTGTGGCTATCTTTGAACGGGGTTCTTCGGAATTCCGGTATGCGCGCTAGTTGCCCTCCCGCGCTCGAAGCTCGACTATTGTTCTACCGTATTTATGTTTCACTACTGGAAATGACTATATTCTCATTGCTATCACTTATTGCGATGATGGTCTTGCTGGCGGCCATTCCCAGTGCGAGTGTTGCCTTGATTGTGGCGCGCTCCGCTACGCGTGGAATCACAGATGGAGTCGCGGTTGCTTGCGGTATCGTCGTCGGGGATCTCATCCTCGTTGCCCTGGCCGTCCTCGGTGTCAGCGTTCTTGCAGAGTCGATGGGGGCGATGTTTGCCTTGGTTAAGTATGTCGGCGGGGGCTATCTTCTAATCGCTGGAATCAAGCTCCTTCGCTCTAAGAGTACGGTAGACCTTCATCGCCCGGATTCATCTCACCTGTCGTTGGTGGAGAGTTTCGCATCGGGGGTAGTGATTACGCTGGGAGACCTTAAGGCGATCTTGTTCTACGCGAGTGTGTTCCCGCTCTTTGTCGACACGGCGCATCTTGATAACTGGATCCTTTTAGAGATCACAATTGTGACGGTTTTATCCGTTGGGAGTGTGAAAATTGCCTATGCGTATGCAGCCCGAAGGATCGTTCGACGGCTGCAAAGTGGTCAGCGGCAACGCGTGGCGCGATCCGCCGCTGGATGCTGCATGATCGGTGCTGGAGCCTATCTGATTTCGAAAGGATGAAACAGGTAGCCCCTCGGCCTGAACTGAGTACCGGGTCGGACCCAGTCCGCAGTTCTGTCTGGTTCCCGCGATTCCCCCCAAAGGAATTCCTGCTCTGGGAGAGAATTGAAGGAGTGCTGGCCAACCCGCCCGCCTCTGAGCAGGCGTAAGCACTGATCTGGGATTAGAAGCCCTTGGGATTGGCGACATAGTTGCCGCGGCACCCCTTCAGATAGTGGAGCGCGTGGACCTGCCCGGTCATTTCCAATTCCTGTTGGTAGACTGGGTCGTGCCACCCCTCGATATCAATGGTTCCTTTGTAACCGCCACGGCGCAGCTCGCTGATAATGTTTGTCCAATTGCTATCACCAAAACCGGGATGCCTGTGTTCGACGACCGGCTTGGGCCCGAAAGCGCCGTATTCGGCCAATACATCGTGATGGATCGTAGCGTCCTTGCCGTGGACGTGGAAAATTTTTGGCATGTACTTTTTCAACTGAGGTATTGGATCGATGAGCTGTGACATCTGGTGGCACGGCTCCCATTCAAGTCCGACGTTCCCTGCATCGACTGCGTCGAACATCATGTCCCAAGCCATTGGGTTGAAAGCGATGTTCCAATCGCCCCGTTCCCAGCTACCGTTCATGGGACAATTTTCAAAAGCGATCCGCACGCCCTTGGCCGCAGCACGCTCGGCGAGTGGTTCAAACACCTCGCGATACCGTTCCATGGATTCGGGTACCGGGACATTTCGGATACGTCCGGCAAAGCCGCAGACCAAGTCGGTCCCGAATAGATGGGCGTGGGCGATACAGGCTTCCCAACCCCTTCGGGTCGATTCCGCGTCCTCGTCAGTCTCGAGCGGATTTCCAAAGATTCCAAGCGAGGAAATGACGGCGTTGCTGTCATTGAGAACTGTATCGATCTCAGGGGCGAGTTTCTCAAGATCTACATCTCCCAGCGTCTGCCAGAAATTGATCTGAAAAGACTCAAATCCGTGGGGGAGGATTTGGGAAATATATTCCGGCGTGCGTGAGCCTTGGCCCGCTAGGGTGCCGATGCGGATATCGTGTTCTGGGTGTATCATTGGGGATGGATTTGAATGGTTTTGTCGGTTTTGGACGATTCGTGGCAGGCGTCGAGAATCGATTGGATGTCGGCACCGCGGGCAAAATCCGGTTGGTCCTGCTCGCCGGTTTCGATGGAGCGGATGAATCGCTCGTAGACGGTTGGGGTTTGGCCGCAATCAAGGGTTTCCCAATCCATCGATTTGCGTCCCAGTTTGCGGTTGATCTTCAGTTCAGTGAACGACTGATCCAAGTCGATCTCGATCGACGCCTTGTCTCCGTAGAGATCGAGGCGCAATGAATTTTGATGAGGATAGGCCCAACGGGTAGTATGAATCGTTCCGAGGGCGCCACTGGTGAACTCGGCGGTGATCACTGCTGAGTCGTTGGCATCGAGCTTGTACTCACCAATCTGTGGACCCTCGTCCTTCTCAAAGCACTTGAGGCGGCAGTGTACAGACGCCAAGGAGCCGAGAGGCATGGAGGCAAAATCGAGGATGTGAATGCCGACATCGTTGATCACGCCGGCACTTCCGTGCGATTTGGACAAGCGCCAGAGCCAAGTCGGCGATGAACGCCAGTCGCCCCAATAATCGTGTACGAGCCAACTTTGGTGATAGAATGCGTGGACGTGGCGAATCGTGCCGAGTTCTCCAGCCGCGACGAGCTCGGATGCGCGCTGAATCGCCGAGCTGTTGCGGTAGGTGAAATTGACCATATTGATAATGCCAGCTGCTTTCGCTGCGTCCCGCATCTCTTCGGCGTCGGCCTTGTTGAGCGCCAGCGGCTTCTCACACAAGACGTGCATACCCGCGGCGATCGCTTCCAAGGTCAGCGGGTGGTGAAAAGGGTCCGGAGTGACGATCGCAACCGCGTCGATGTTGGCCTTTTCGTACATCTCTGCGGCACTGGTATAAATCTCCGGAATCTTGTGCTTAAGAGCGAATTCATTGACGCGTTTTGCGTCGATATCGCATGCGGCAACAAGTTCGCAGTTTTCGATAGCATGGTAGGCTTGCGCATGGGCTAGAGCCATGCCGCCAGTTCCGAGAATTCCGATTCGAATCATGATAGATTGAGTTGAGGGGGGAGGTTGAAAAGGCTGAGAATTGAGAAGAGAAGTGACAGCGCAATCCTATCACAAGGAATGCAGTATGAAAGGGGATGGATAGAGGCAATAAGTGGGGTCGAACCCTCGGGCGCCTCTCTCTGGGAAACTGGGCAAAAGAAACTTTGGCAAACAGGTAAATTACCAGATCACAACGATACTAACAATGCCCTTAAACTGCCAAAATTGTGCAGAACTCGTCAGAATGGATGATTTGTTGAGGTCACCTCCTGCATGATGCGGATTTGGGAGCTGAACGAAGAGGTGGCTCAGCTCGTTTCCGCAGGTAGTTCCATAATCGTAGTTGCTCGAAAATGTCGCGGAGATACGTGCGAAGGATTGTGTTCGGAAGGAGTAGCAATAGGGTTGGTCTGTAAAATGAGATATTTAGCTTATTGGATTTTTGGTTGGATCGCCGCTGCAACTGTTTATGGGGGAACTTTTCTCGAATTTGAGTCGGAGATAAGGACAACGGTGGAGGCTGATGAGGAAGAATCCATTGAGGTCAGTACGGATGGGATCACGGTCTACCTCGGGTACGAAATAATTGAGACAGTGACCGGGACTGGGGTCTTGGTTCGGGATTTTAAGGAGAAGAAAGTGTTTCGCTCCAATGATCAGCAGACGGAGTACGATGTGTATTCGCTCTATGCCGACATCGGCTTCCGGGTCATTGAGTTTAGAAACCGGAGCGAACTCGGGGGAGTTCTTTCGAAGGCGGGCATCGAGGAAAACCCGATGGAGACCGTGTTGAATGAGCATCTCTTTTCCTTGGACTCGGGGGAGACTCCGAACCTTGAACGCAATGAAGAAGCAGGCGAAGTGACGTACAGTTATGAAGGAAAGCCTTTGCTGCGCTACAGTTTGGATGGGGAAGTGATCGATGAGGAGACCCAGGAGCGGTACAACCTCTTTCTTCGGTATGAATTTGGAATTCATCCGAAAATCTTGTCGGAACTTTCGACGACCAATCGAGTCCCGGAAACTCTCGTTGTCTATCAGTATCATTTAGGGGAGGAGGAAGTGACTCTACACCTGGTTTCCCGGAAAGAGGTGGCGGGAATACCCCAGCGCGATTTTTCTCAACGCATACCGCTACCCGAGGAACCCTTGTTTCAAATTTCCGCGCGTGCTTCCGCTATGAGCGAAGAGGATTTCGCGAACGGTTGCATTGCCTTGAAACTCCGTGCCGTCGAGCAGGCGGAGGCCGGGCAACTGCTGGATTCAGCGTCCTTGTTCATGGCCTACATTCTCGCCACGGGTGAACAACTTCCACCCGAGTTTTTTGAATACAAAGAGGCCATGCAAAGCGATGAGGAGGTGCAGCTCCTTTTTGCGTCGATCAATCCCCGGAGTAAAGAAGCGGCCGAGAAGTCGGTTGAGGTCCTCGCCGATTTGGAGGGCAGAGTCCGACAGGGGAACGAGTCGATTTTGATTTTCCAAGCGAATATACTGGACTCCCTGGGTAAACGGCAGGAGGCCATCGACCTATTTCTGGAGGCCCTTGAGCTCAATCCGATAATCGTAGGAGCGTGGAAGGACCTGGGAGAGCTCTACTATCGCAGCTTCGATTCCCGCCGAGCATGGCTTTGTTGGGATACTGGTCGATCGCTCTATGGGGAGCATGCCATGTTTGAGCAGATCGATTACTTTGAGGAAGACCTGTTTCTTGAGCATCCCGAGTTTTTTCTACGCTTTCCTAAAGAGTAAGTACGGAGCGGCGGGAGGATCCTGCGGTGATCAGTCGGGGCCGCGGAGAGTTGTGCCCCTGATCGGTTTTGGACGGCCCAATCGATCTGTCGTTGTCCCTGCAGGCCATTTCAATCAAATTACTTGGATTGGACATCGATTGGGACAGGTTTCGAAGTGAGTTTCCCTCCGATATTTGCCCGGCAGAGGTCGGTCAGATACTCGCTGGGTTTCAAGGCGATCGTAGCGGTCGCGGGCTGTGCTTGGCATTTTCCGGCGGGCCCGACTCGTTGTTTCTACTCGTCTGGTTTCGAGTCCATTTCTCTGCCCTCGCTCGAAAGAGTCTGGTTCTCCATTTCAACCACGGGACTCGGCCCAAGGAGAATGCTGCGGAGGCAGTTTATGCGGAGAAGGTGGCGACCGAGTTGGGGTACCGTTTCGTTTGTGGACAGGGTCCGGGGGGCAGGAAATTCTCGGAATCAGATCTCCGTGCCGCGCGATTTGAGTTCTTCGGGAAAGAAATGTCGGCGGGTGGGATTGATACCATTCTCCTCGGGCATCAAGCGGATGATGTCGCAGAGACTTTTCTCGCCCGCATTGCCAGGGGATCTGGCCCCGAAGGGCTCGGAGCCCCCAGGCCGGTAACCTATCACAATGGACCGTGGCCCCACGCTAGGGTTCGTCCGCTGTTGCACCTACCCGGGACCTCCATCCGCCAAGGGTTGGAGGACTTGGGACTTCAGGCCGTTTCCGATCCATCGAATCGCAGCGGAGTCTACCTGAGGAATCGAATTCGGGCCCACGTAGTGCCCGCTTGGAGAGATGCCGTGGATCGAGATCTCTACGCAGGGGTCAGTCGTGCCCGAAGACTACAGGAAGAGGTGTCCGACTTTCTCGAATCGACAGTCTCGTCGTTGATGCCGGATGGGATAGGGGTGACTCAGATTCCCCTAAGCCGATTACGGGAGGTCCCTAGGGCTCCCCGGCGGTTTTTGTTAGAACGATGGCTCCTCGCGCACTCCAAGAACCCCGGCCCCGATGTTGTCGATCGTGTTCTGGATGCAATCGAGGAAGAGGAATTGGGTCGATGGAGCGTCGCAAAGAACAGTTGGATCGAGCTGGGGTCGGATTTCCTCTCCATGGTCGTGGGAACCGCCGAAGGAATGGAACCCAATTGGGCGCCGATTCGATGGGGAGGGAGCACTCAGCTCTATTTGCCCGACCGGTCAGTGCTTTGCCGCCGTGTGCTTCCGGGAGAGAGGAACTTGTTTTCCGCGATCAAGGCCGGTGAGGTTGACGTGAAAACTGCGGCATTTTTGCGGATCCCCGGAGACGCTTCGGAAGTTCTGGAAGTTCGCAGATGGCAGCCGGGCGATAAATTTCAACCATTGGGCGCACCGGGTCGGAAAAAATTGCAGGACTGTTTTACCGACCGTAAAATCTCTCCGGAGCAGCGGCGGACCTTGCCTGTGATCTGTTGGCGGGGCAAAATTTGTTGGGTTCCCGGACTGCCCCCGGCGGAGGAGTTTCGCGTTACTTCTGCAGAAGAGAGCCTTCTGAGTTTGACTTACCTCCAGAGCTGACGAATTTTTGGTGGTTTACGCGAATCGAAGCCGCACCCACCGCTAATGAAAGAAGAAAAAGACAGGAAGACGCCACAGCGCCCGCCTCAACCCGACCGTTTCCAGCCGAAGGTCTTAATGATCTGGCTCGGAATCATCGCGGCCATATTTGCCCTTTATGCTCTGAGTGACCAACAACGGGTCTCTATGAAGAAGCTCAGCGTTCCTGAGGTGATTCAGGCAGTTGAGAAGGGAGACATTATCAGCGGTACGATCAAGAACGATCCGACCGGTGGACAAGAGTGGTACATCATCAGCGGTGAGATCGCTCCGGATGGTAAGACGGCGCAAGAGGTTAAGGATGATACTGCACTGAAGGCGGATCGATTCGAGGCCAGAGGTCGACTGACTGAAGCGGACTATACCGAGATTAGGAAAGCGTTTCGCGAAGAACCCGCCAGCACTTTCCTGACCGACCTGATCCTGAACATTGTTCCATTTCTACTGATCATCGGTCTGTTGTATTTCCTCTTTATTCGTCAGCTGCGCAACGCAGGCCGTGGAGCAATGAGTTTCGGGAAAAGCAAAGCGAAGATGCTAACCCGAGACCGCGAGAAGATTCTTTTCCGCGATGTTGCTGGTTGTGACGAAGCAAAGGAAGAGGTCAGTGAGATCGTCGACTTTCTCAAGGATCCCAAGCGTTTCCAACGCATCGGGGGTAAGATTCCTAAAGGTGTCCTGATGGTGGGTCCTCCGGGCACGGGTAAGACTCTCCTGGCCAAGGCAGTTGCTGGCGAGGCGGATGTGCCGTTTTTCACGATCTCCGGCTCGGACTTCGTGGAGATGTTTGTCGGTGTGGGTGCCGCCCGGGTACGGGATATGTTTGAGCAGGCCCGTAAGAACTCTCCTTGTATTATCTTTATCGATGAAATCGACGCGGTTGGCCGTCAGCGCGGAGCCGGTCTCGGTGGGGGCAATGACGAGCGTGAGCAGACGCTGAACTCTCTACTCGTAGAGATGGACGGCTTCGACGGTCACGAAGGCATTATCGTCATCGCCGCGACGAACCGTCCTGACGTTCTTGACCGGGCGTTGTTGCGTCCAGGCCGATTCGACCGTCAGGTCGTGATTGATCCGCCCGATCTCGTCGGACGGGAGGAGATCCTCCAGGTTCACGCTCGAAAGATTAAGCTTTCGAAAGCAGTGGATCTACACGTTTTGGCGCGGTCAACCCCCGGTTTTGCCGGTGCCGATTTGGCCAATCTGCTGAACGAGGGAGCGTTGATCGCGGCCCGCCGTTCGAAGAAAGAGGTAGATATGGGCGACCTCGAAGAGGCTCGCGAGAAGATCTCATTTGGTCGCGAACGCCGTCGCCTGATGGATGATGAGGACAAGAAGATTACAGCGTACCACGAAGCGGGTCACGCCATTGTCCAAGCGGTAATCGACGACGGTCATTTGCCGGTCCACAAGGTGACCATCATTCCTCGTGGTCAAAGCCTCGGAAGTACGATGTTTACTCCGAAGAAAGATATCCTGAATCAGGCCAAGAAGCGGGCCGAGAACCAAATTTGCTGCGCGATGGGTGGCCGGATCGCCGAGGAGCTCGTCCTGGACGAGATCACCAGTGGTGCTTCCGGTGATATCAAGATGGCCACAAAGATGGCCCGCCGCATGGTTTGTGACTGGGGAATGAGTGATCTGGGACCGATCGCCTTTGGCGACAACCAGGACCATATTTTCCTCGGGAAAGAGATCTCCCGCGACCAGAACTATTCTGAAGCTACGGCGCAGGCCATTGACAAGGCGATTCACTCGATCGTAGTGAAGCAGTATCAGCGCTGTCATAGTATTCTGGAAGAGCATATGGAACACCTCCATACCTTGGCCGACGCGCTCCTCGAGTTCGAAACAGTCGAAGGGAAGCACGTCCATGAGATTATCGATACGGGATCGCTGCAGACTGAGGTCACTCGCCTGGAGCCCGTGCGGATTACGACAGGCAAGGCAGACGAAGAGGATAAGAGTTCGGAAAAGTCGGGTGAGAAGAAGGAGATGGACGGAGGTCCGGAACCCTCGGGATTGCCCGCCTGATCTCGCCGAGCTCAACACTCTCGCGCGATACAACCGATTCATCCCGTGGGAACAGAAAGTCCTAGGCGGCGTATGCCGGCTGAGTGGGAACCTCACCAAGGTACCCTCATCTACTGGCCAACGAATCCAAATCAGTACCTGTACGGGTCTGCCAGTGATTTCAAGAACGTTCAGGACTCGTTCCTGCGGCTCGTCGATGTCGTCAGTGCGCATGAGTCGGTCTATGTAGTCGCCGATCCATCTTCGAGGGATGAGGCCGAGTCAATTCTCGGCCGGCGGGCGACGATTCATTCCTTCCCCCTCGATGATGCCTGGGCCCGCGATGCTGCACCGACAATTGTTCACGACGACGGGGGCCGGGCTGCGGTCTGCTGGAGATTTACCGGCTGGGGTGGTCGCTTTTCGCCAATTGCTCATGATGCCCGTGCGGCGCAGAACGCTGCGGATTGCCTTGAGATTCCTTCGATTGTCAGTAAGCTGGGTCTCGAAGGTGGCGGGGTCCATTCGAACGGGCAGGGGACTTTGCTGACCACCACCGCAGTGCTTGGAGATCCGAACCGGAATCCAGGTCGAACTTTTCCAGAACTTCAGAAGGAATTGGCTCTGACGCTCGGCGCCTCAAAAGTGGTTTCGCTGCCCCGTGGATTTGACGGGGATGACACCGGAGGGCACGTCGATGTGATTGCATCATTCGCTCCGGACGGAGTGGTTCTCTTGAATGAATGCACGGACTCCAATGATCCCAATATTGAAGGATCGAAAGAGAACCGCCGCGCACTGACAGAAGAAAAATTGGATGTTGTTTCAGTTCCACAGCCCGCAGCCCGATTTTCGGGTGGTGACCGGCTCGCCTATAGTTATCTAAACTTCTACCCGTGCAACGGTGCAGTCATTGCACCGAGTTTCGGCGACACGAAGGACGACTACTTTTGTGGATTGCTGGAGGAATTTTTTCCCGACAGGGAGATCATCAGCATCGATGCGAGAGCCTTCTATCTCGGCGGTGGCGGCATTCATTGCGTTACACAGCCGATCCTCCGCTAAGGTCCCGCGGTGATCGGAACGCCGATCGAAATTTTTTTCCGAAATTCCCCTTGCTCAATTGGGAAGGAACTCCTTAGTTTCTCCAGCTTCTCTGATTCGCACGAATTGGAAACGGACGCCCGGGTGGTGGAATTGGCAGACACGCTGGATTTAGGTTCCAGTGCCGAAAGGTGTGAGGGTTCAAGTCCCTCCCCGGGCACCACTCTATTTAAAGGCCTTGCGGGGCGATTGAGGTTTTTTTTGAGGGCGGGTCCAAAAACCGCAAATATGTACATTTTATGCGATTTTTGGTGCATTTCCTGTCATCACACTGGATCTTTTTGGAGATTAGTCCAGTGACGCAGGGGATTCATTTCGGCCGAAATCCGGGTCACGAAATGAATCCGGACAATTGACTGAGCCTTCCTCCTTTGTCGGACTGGGGACGCACCGACCTCTAAAAGTTTGGGAAACTCGTCGATTTTCTCATTTTGTTTTTACGAACATTTCTTCAACCTCGGGGAGTGAAGGTGTTTTTCCGATCGATTTTGTTTTTCAGTTTGCTTTGGGGCGGGTGCCTGAATGGACAGGAGATTTTTCTGGGAGGAACCGAATTTATCTTGGCGCGGGAGAAAAGTGGTAGCCAACGGGAGATACAGACCTTCTATCCCTACGGAGAAAAAGAGCGCACTTGGGAGCAGCGCATCGAAGTTCATTATTATCCCGACCTGCGCCAACCACGCCGGGTGGTCATGACTGTACTGGAGAGATTGCGAAAGATGTATCCCGATCTCACCTATAAATTCCTTCCCAAGCCTGAGAGCGATCGAGCGGGTATCTCGTACCTGGTCTCGACCGAAGGAGAGACGGAGGTTCGCCTGGAGTTTATTCTCTACGTCCAGCAACCGGATGTGACCGGGCTGATCGCCTATCGTTTTACCTACCGCAGCCGCGGCCCCGATGCCCGCTACGCCCGTACGCTCTTTCGCGGAAAGTGGGACTATTACGAGCGCGCATTTATTGAGACCCAGTGGCCGGAGTCCCTTGAGGATCGGAGTCGAGTGAGTGCGCCGGGGATTTTTGCGATGGGTGCGAGCGAATTTGGGGAATCGATGGACGACGTCGTTCCCGTGGAAAGTCGTTCATTGACGGTCCGACTACCGGAGGGACGCACCCTGGAGGTCGACAAGGGATTTCTTGAGAAGCACGGCGTCACTGCAAGGATCCCATTTTTCTACTTCTCCGTTCCCAAGAACACAGAGAACCTCTTTATCGAATACCAGAAGCAAGGCGTGCCCGAAGTGTTGAAGCTGAGCTTGGCCGGACCGGATATGCAGCTCGTTGAGAACCTTCGGGTGTTTCCGTTTCTACTGCCCAATGCGAGCGGCAACGCCCGCCTGTGGGAGTCCTCTGGAAAGTTGAGACGGAAGATCGAGGAAGAGTATTTGAATGGTTGGGACGACGTACGCGTTTTCGAACCGTTTCTGACCATTGTGGGCCCCTCCCAGGCCTTTGTGTGCTTGGCGTCCTTCGCGGACAAGGAGGGCAATCGAATGTTCGCGCGGTTCACCTTGATTATGCCACCCGTGGGCGAACGCGCGATTTTGGTGTTTTCCCAAGTGGATCCTCGTTTTGCGTCGGTGAAGCGTCTTGAGGACCTTGAAAGTGGTGGAGTCATGGCTGGAGTGGCGCATTCCATTCGATTTCTAAATCCGGTCCGGCGTATCGTGGACGAGCCGGTAGTTGAGCCGACCGTGACAATTCCACCAGCGGAATCGACCGAAACTTTCCAACTGCCCTATGACTTTGATCGAAAACCCTGAGCAGCTGACTCAGGTAACGGCGATCTTTGCCGGATTAGCCCTCAGCGCGGCGGCTGGGCTGCGGGTGTTCCTACCACTGTTGGCGCTGGCGGTGGCCAGCCGGATGGGCTATGTCGATTTGGGGAATCAGTTCGAGTGGCTGAGTAACCCCATGATTCTGCTGGTACTCGGAACAGCCACTGTGGTCGAAGTCGCTTCCTACTATCTGCCGTGGGTGGACAATCTGCTGGATACAGTGGCCACCCCCGCGGCGATCGGAAGTGGTACTTTGATCGCGACAGCTTTGTTGCCCGAGATGAACTCAGCGCTCCAGTGGGGCCTCGGGTTGTTGCTGGGTGGTGGACCAGCGGCAGTTGTCCAAGGTACGACGGTAGTCACGCGAGGGGCCTCGACAGCGACCAGCGGCGGCCTTGCGAACCCTATCGTCGCTACGGCGGAAACCGGCGGCAGTATTGCGGTAGCGGGGCTGGCTTTTGTCGTTCCGTTGTTGATCGGCGTACTCGTCATCTTTGTCGTGGGGTACTTGTTGATTCGTATCGTTCGTTTTCTATTCCGCCGCCGTCGGAGTTCGACGGGTGCATACAATGATCCCCGCGAAGACTCCTCTCAACCTCCGCAGTCCTAGTGCTCTCCAAAACCCGACCGACATTCTCCTTCACCACGACCGGTGATTTGATCGTTTAGAACTGCCGATAATCCAAACCTCTGATGAAGAAAGAATTTTCCATTCGCCACCGTATAGCATTCTCCGAGACCGACATGGCGGGGATCGTCCATTTCTCGAATTTTTTCCGGTACATGGAGTTGGCTGAGGGTGCGTTTTTCCTACAGATGGAGCAGGAGCTAATTCTGCGGGAGGAGGGAGTCATCCACGGGTGGCCGAGGGTGCGGGCTTCGTGTGACTACAAAGCGCCCATATCTTTTGGGGACGAGATTGAGATCGTACTGATGGTCAATGAGGTCAAGGTCCGCGCCATCGAGTTCGCGTTTTCGTTCTACCGTGTCGAGGGACAGGAGCGTCAGGAGAAGATTGCCCGCGGCAAAATGACGACCGTTCATGTCGTTCGCAGAACCGGCCAGGGCGTGCATGACATGGAGGCGCTGGCGATACCCGAGCCCTTCATCTCAAAGCTTCGGGATTGGGCCGTTGTCGAGGGTTGAGCCCCTTTTATGCGAAACGGGATTCCCGCGTACGCGTGGCAGATCCGATGGGAGGCCAACGCATGCACCCTCAGGCTGCCGGTATATTCTGGCGGACTATGGATGCGATATTCATGGCCGCGAAAGAGAGAAATACACTATTCAACGCGAGGCCAAACATTGCTGAGAGGCGGGTTCCTTTATCATCGGGATCCGAGTAACGATAGGCGATGATCCCCCAGAAGAGACCGAGGATCGGGACGAGAAAATAGAGTAGGATGATGATGCTCATCAGCGTGATGATCCCCGGTTGGCCCATCTCGGAGAGCGTACGAAATGCCCCGCCCAAATTGAGGATCAGCAGGAGCCCGAACGAGGCGACAGGAGAAATGATGGAGCGAATACTGGAAGATCGCCAAACGGTCGAGTCATCTGAAAATTCGGTTTCGGGAGTGATCATAAGCGTAGAATGCGGGCAACCGTTGGTTGAATCAATCCTCTGGGGAGTCGGATGGCTCCGTGTCCACGGATTCCGAGGATGTCTCCTCCATCAAGATTTCCTCTGGCGGGGACTTCGCTCTCGCAATGGCCACCCGTAACCAGAGATTTTCGCGCTCGGTAAGATTACCGCTATCGATAATCTCTTCGCAGTATCTCAACACCCGGGGGTGACTCGCCGAGTAGCGCTCGAGAGTCAGCAACGCGGCTTGGAAGGTCGCGTCGAGGTAGGCGGCTTTGCGATCCTCCTCGGACTTCTCCGAGTCTTGATAGGCCGCCAGGGCGCCGGAGTACTTCGCCAGTGACAGAGTCGTCACCAGCGATTCGATGGGAGCCTTGGTACCAGTCGCGAAAAAGTATCCCCAGAGCAGGTTTATTGTCCCGGGGCTATCCGGATGCATCCCGAGAATGTTGGGAGCGTCGGCTTCGAGGTATTCATCGAGACCGTTGGCTGCAAAGTACTCTTTGGCCTCCGCTGTGTTGGAAAACCAGAGGGCGGTAATGACGGGACTGAGAGATTCTTCGGGCAGTTGTCCCCAGATCTCCATCCATTCAGGGATCTGATCACTGTTTGCAGACATCACCTGGCTGGCAAAGCCAACCAGAGGTGCCTGTTCTTTTGCTTCGGCCAGTTTTCCGCTCTCGGCGAGCGTGAGAATCATTTCGGGCATCGATGCGGGGTCGGGCGCCCGGTAGTAGTTCATCATCCATTCATTGGGATCTTCGATATCAGCGTAGCCGGATAGGATCGGTAGAAAGATGAAAAATAGGATGCGCTGCAAGGTATGCATAGATGGAAAAACGACGGAGTATTCGGGAAGGGTTTTTAGGGATTGATCCTAGATCTTTCGACCTTCGTCGTATTCAAAATATTCGATCATGGTTTGAATTTCGTCGCGATTTTCCAACGAGCTCGAGCGTTTCCGCTTCGCCAGAACCTCGGCCACCGGATCGTTCCAACCCAGCTTTTTGACAAATGAATTCCAGATATGGAGATCATTTTCATCAAGGTCTCGCCCGTTCGCCATGCACCAGTCGAGAATTTCGTTGTCGGTTCCTCCTTCGAGGGTTCGGGTGCGAAGATCTTCGTACGAGACTCGAAGAAACTGGCAGCAGCGTCCGTCGAGGCTGATCCCAATGTTCTGGTGGAAGTCTTCACGCAGGGTCCCCGAAGCGAATTTGCGAACTTTGTCCAACATGCGGGCAAAGTAGATCATGCCGTTCGTTTCTTGGTAGGCGGTAATCGGTGTCTCTGTCTCTGTGGTCATTGCGTCAGATTGCTAAAGTTGAAGATTGATATGTAGGATGCTTTCGTCCGGTTGCGGACCCGGTCGGCGGGCTAAATTGTGCGATACCCTAATCTGGAGAGAACCGGTTCGGTTTCAATCCTCGATCAGGATCTGCTTGTACGATGAAGTGGCTCCTTTCGAAATCTTGATCATGGATTTGGGACAACCGAAACTCTTGGACAGTAAGCGGATCAACTCCTCATTGGCCTTTCCATCGACAGGGGGAGACTTCAGAAACGCCTTCCAGGTTCCGTCTTCCATCTCCGTCAGCTCGCTTCGCTTTGCGTTTGGTTTTACCTTGATTGATATTTTTCTCACGAGAAACTGGCGGCTTGGGTGCTTGGCCGCTTGGGTGCGCGATCTGTCGGCGTCCGGGACGGCGAAGGGGATTAGTGGATTTCAGCATCGCCAACCGGCCCGCATGGGGGATGGAACTCTTGGATTCTCATGCGGGTCCGAAAGCACCGATCGGGTCAGGCCTTGTTACAGCGAGACCTCATAAGCGGTGGATTGCTTGGCCCATGGAATGTCGAGTTCGGAGAAAAGGCCGCCCTCGCCCAGTACTTTGCGGACCGCGTCTTCAATCCCATCAACATGCTTGTGGGGCCCTCCATCAAATTCGCAATCGAAGACATACTGTGGGTCAATATCGAGAATCGGAACATTCTCGTGAAGAGATTCGATAACGCGGGTGTGCTCGCGTGCCATCTGAAGACTGCAACCTTTTTGGACGCCCGTTTCGATGGATTCGAGAACGAGCTGGAACATCTCATGACGGCTGGAGTCTCCAGCGGCACAGGGTACCTCGCGTCCTTCCGGCATAAAAGTGAAATGGTGGTCAATCTCCCAGCGGACGGATCCCTCTGTTCCCACGATCTCGACGATAGGGTGGATTGTTTCGATTCCCTTGTGGGTTACGGAGAAATCAATTTCGACGCCGGTGTTGGTGGTGATCTTTGCCGAGATCGTGTCGAAACTTTCGATCGAGGAGGCGCGATAGAGCTCAGCTTCAACCGTAGTCGCACGAGCGGCCCCGTCTTCTGCGGTTCCCGCAAAATACAAGGAGGCCATCAGGTAGTGGGCTAGCGCGTTGTTGGCGGGAGAGTCGTAGACCTTCTTGCCGCCGGAGGTGATTCGACCGGCCCAATTGTTCCGTTCGTAATATTTCTGAGATCGAGGCCAGCTGGCGATGGTCCGGATTTCTTTGACGGTACCAATCTTGCCCGCCAAAATTTCCGATTTAGTAGAGCGCACGGATTCAGCGTAGGTGTCTTGGAACCCCACAAACACATATTTTCCGGTTCGTTCCTGGGCGGCAATCATGGCGTCGACTTCTTCGACTGTGCCGGCTGCTGGTTTTTCGACCAGGACATGGCATCCCGCCTCCAGGGCGTCGATCGTCATAGGTTTGTGCCACGAGATTCCTGTCGGGATGCAGCACAGATCGAGAACATCGCCCATCTCGCTGAGCATTTCGCGGTAGTCTCGAAAGATTTTGCATCCCTGGCTCTCCAATTGTTGGCAGAGCTCTTCTTCCTCGTTGCGATTGATGACCGTGGCGGCCGCGAGGGTGACCCGACCTTCGGCTTGTAGAGATTCCAATACGCGAAGATGGACACGACCATACCCGCTCACTCCAATCAAAGCTACGGACAGGATGGTTTGTTTAGACGATGAATCGTGCATAACGGTAAACCATTACCAACCGATACGATCACGGCAAGTGATATTGAGAAAGAGCCCGAACAAGGCCCTTGGATGAGACCTAGATCTGTAAGGTCACTCCATCCCGCCAGGTGCCATTGACCAGTGTGAGGCGGGGGCGGTGAATGTTTCCCTGGATTTCACCGGTTCGAATCTGCCGGGCCAGGAGGGTTGCTACCGTTCTTCCCAGAGCGCTTCCGGTATAAATTCCGGAGAATTCGATCGGGGATTCTTCGTCAATTTCGATCACGACGATCGGAGTGGGTAGGGGAAACTGGATGCCGGCCTGCCGAAATAACTCCGGATCGATCACGCGGTGGCTGATCACCACTTCGGGCGAATACTCTTCAAACCAACGACGCATACCCTCCGGTCCTTCACCCAAGTGGTAGTTGTAGGGAGGGACATCGCCTTTGAGGATGGGCCTCTCAAAGAGGTTCGCCTGATAGGCACCGAGGATGTTGTTGCGCGTACTTTCCGGGCAGTCGTCGTGCAGGATTAACCCATAGCGGCGATACGGGAGCGGGCTGAGTTTGGCGAAGATATCGTCAAGCGCGTGAAAGTGGTTCATCGACACCTTGTCGATCGACGGGCCGAAGTCCGTGCGCTCAGTGGAAATTACCGCAAATTCCTCCCACGGAAAATTGCGGATCGATTCGGGCCAATGTCCCCATCCCAGCAGGATCCCCTTGATCGCGCGGGTTCTCAAAATTTGGGCGAGGCGTTCCGGTCGATATTGGTCCGACTCCACTTGGAGATCCGTTATCGAGCACCCAAATTCCAGGCTTTTCTCGCGGAAATATTTGCAGTGCGGGGCGAACAGTTTGTACCCCCTCGATTCGGGGGCGTTCGGATGTAGTACCGCCACCGAGGCATAAAATGGGACGGTTCCGTTGCGGCTTTTTCGGGCCGCGAGAGAAGACAGCCCTGGATCCGGGCGGTATCCAAGCGACTGCGCGACTTCGACAATTCGATTGCGGGTCGATTCCGGAATGCGGCTGCTGCGGCGAAGCGCATACGAAACGGTCGCCGTACTCACGCCGCATCGATCGGCTATCATCTTTAGCGTGATTCGTTTACTCATGGGTTGTGCAGAAGGAATTTGGCGGCCGTGCGGAAACAGGGATTGGACCACTCAATTCTTGAATAGCTTCAATGGATGTGGATTTTCTCGGGGAAATGCGAGTATATATTGAGTAAGGGGATGGAAAACCGACCCCACCTACCTATGACGATTCGTTCATGGCGACAGATGTTCGCATCGTTCGGCAAACTTTCACTGATCTCAGGAGCCTTGATTGGTCAAGGCTTCGCCGCTGACTATTATGTTCTGCCGGAATCGGCTGGTACAGGAGACGGTTCTTCTTGGGATAATGCGGCGAAAGGAAGCCGCGAAGCAGTGGCCTCCCAACTGGAGATGATGCAGGGTGGAGACCATCTGTACTTTGGCAGTGGTGAGTACCCATCAATGGCCCTTACGTTCACAGCAAGTGGAGAGGAAGGAAACCCGATCAAGGTTCAGGGAGTTGACACCGGATCCGGCCTTCCGGTGGCGATTGGTTCGTTCAAGAAAGAGAACCCGTCGAAGGGGCCGAGTTTTCTCAAGATCAACGAAGGCGCTTCCTATTGGACCCTCGATGGCTTCCAAATCAAAAATTATAAGGGAGTAGTTTACGGCCGGGGGAAGAATATCGGGCTGACTTTTACCAATCTCGAAGTCACGGACTGCCGCATCGGGATCTACCTCAAAGGAGGGGGAGATGTGGTGAACCCCGACACGAATTCACACGACATTCGGATCGCGGATAGCAGCTTCATCGGCTTCACCAAGTCGGCTGTACGGTTTGAGGACGGCAACTACAATGCGACGGTTGAGAACGTTTTTGCCGACGCAGGAGGGGAACCTTACGGCAAGGATCCCTTTCACATGGCTTTCTTTATCCCCGGGCACAAGAAGGGGAAGGCATACTCGCCAGCCGACGACCACCACATCACCTTCATCAACTGTGAAGCGCGCAACAGTCACTACGACCGTGGCAAGAAGTACTGGAACGGCGACGGATTCGCTACCGAGCGGGGCACGCACGATATTTCTTTCATCAACTGCCGGGCATTCAACTCCACCGATGGAGGATGGGACATCAAGTCAGACAACGCTTACCTCGAGAACTGCATTGCGATGGGGAACAAGCGAAACATCCGGATTTGGGGCAGCGCCAAGCTCGTGAACTGTGTTATGGCCTACAGCAAGCACCCGGGCGGTACTGGCGGGCCATCGGGTCTGTTCCTCACAGGGACTGCCAAAGTAGTCGTTGAAAATTCTACGATCGTAAACAATCACGGTCCTCAGGTGCACATCGAAAAGCCCAAAGACGGTTGTGAACTCATCATCCGCGACTCTCTCATTGGCTGGACCGGAGAAGAACCCAAGACCTTGATCCGGGCAGGTAAAGCCGCCAACGTGGAATTGGTAGAGACGATTCTCTTTGAGACAGGCCCTCAGGGACCTGAGTTTGTCGGTCTCGTCGAAGACTGGGATGGGTCCGGTGACGCTTTCAATAATTTGGACCACGGATCCGAAAAAGGATTCAATCAGGAGTAACACCAGAGCGGCGCGTCCCGAGTGATTTTTCTTGGACCGGTCGTGAACATTCTCAACGGTGATTCCACAACATGCTTACAAAACTGACCCCTTTTCGCCTTGTCGTTCTATTCTGCTTCCTCGGAAGCGGCCCCACTTGGGCTGATACCGAAGGAGACGATGACGCGGTCGTGGTGGTTCACATGGTCGGAGACTCGACCATGGCGAACAAAAGCAAGCCCGATATAAATCCCGAACACGGGTGGGGCCAAGTGATGGGCGACTACGTCGAGAGTGGTGTCGTCGTGAAAAACTACGCCGCCGGAGGCCGCAGTACCCGAAGCTTCATCGCGGAAGGACGATGGGATCGGGTTTTAGAAAATTTGAAGCCGGGAGATTGGGTCATCATTCAGTTCGGTCACAACGATCAAAAGAAGAAGAAGCCCGCGCTCTATACCGATCCCAAGACGGACTATCAGGAGTTTTTGGTGAAATTCATTGAGGAATCGAGGGCTCATGGGGCCCAACCCATTTTGGCGACATCCATCTACCGTCGTTATTTTAGGAACGGTGCGCCAAAAGACACCCTGGGCGGGTATCCCGATGCGACTCTCGAGGTCGCCGAGACCATGGGAGTGCCCGTAGTCGATCTTCATGCCCTGACCGGTGAGCTTTTGGCCGAGGAAGGGGAAGAGGGTTCGAAGGACCTGTTCCTCCATTTCGAACCCGGTGAAGATCCGTTCTATCCGAACGGGAAATCCGACAACAGCCATCTGTCAGAGGAAGGAGCGCGCGCCGTCGCCATCCTCTTCGCTGAATACATTCTGGATCAGGAAGTGGGATTTCCTGCAGTTGTTCCACCAGTGGCGCCCGAAGACAATTGAGCTGTCTCTAGCGGGTCGTATTTCCGGTATGCCAATGCCCGTCCACTAGGATGAGGTTCCCTTCAAGGCTCAGATCTACCCGTTCATCGTAGTGAAGTTTGGCGGCGATGGTTTCCGCCAAAACCCTGCCAATGTCGTCCTTCACGATGACGCCGGATTCCCCTCCGGAACCACCGTCATCAATCTCGATCACCGCGTACTGGACATCCTCCGGAAAATAGATGCCGGCTCCGGCAAAGAATTCTAAATCGATGACACGGTGGGAGAGGATCGCGTCCAGATTGTGAGTGCGGAACCATTCCGAGAGCCGGTCTGGCGTTTCACCAAGCTGATAGAAGTAGGGCGGGATGTCGTCGATCCACTGATCGTTCCGGTGGATGTTCATCCGATAGGAACCCACAATATTTTTGCGGACCCTTGCCGGTAGATCCGCGTGGCAGATTAAACCGATTCGGGAGACATTTCGCTTTTCCAATTGATGAAAGGCGACATCAGTCGCGCTGAAATGGTTCACGCTGATCCGATCCAGCGAGGAATGAACCTCATTGCGTTCTGCAGAGACCACTGAGAATTCGTTCCAGGGAAAACCTTCGAGCCGGTCTTTCCATTCTCCCCAGGCCAGAACGATTCCACTGATCTCATCCTCGCGCAATTGGGCGAGAAGGTTGTCGCGGGCGTCGGGTTCGGTCCCTAGGTAGTACTCTTTTATGCAATAGCCGTACGGCTTGATGGTGTTCTGGAAGACCTTGATATGAGGCTGAATCAAGATCGTTCGGCGGGAAGTTTCCGGGTGAGCGTAAATGATACCGATCGCGGGTGCCTTGGGTTCCTCGTAATTACCCGTGCGGTATCGAACCAGAGCTGAGTTTTGGGAGTCGGTTCGATATCCGACCTCGCGCGCTTTCTTCTTCACCTTCTCCCGAACCGCATCGGACACTCGTTTGTCGTCGCGTAGGGCATACGATACCGTAGCGACACTGACTCCGCATAGTGCGGCGAGTTCTTTCATGTTCATGGGCAGAATACAGTGGGATAGTAGTAAAACGTCGACTGGATCCCCAACGGGCAAGTCAATTTGAGTTGTCGGTCATTCTATCCGCTCTTCACGATGCGGGTCTACTGTCAATTCCGACCATTTGCTATTTCGGTTGTCTCTGGATCCTTTCCACCCAAAAAGAATCTCCCATCCAATCACCTGCTTGAAAACCGCAATCGGCTCCAGTCGATAAGTAGATGGGAGATGTTCGGAAAATCGATCGATTTCCTACTTGGTCCCTCTGCGGTGGAGGCATTGCTGCCCCCGCTGCAATTGAATCAGGAAGGCTTGTAAATCTTGAGCAAGGCGTCGGCCATATCCGAAGGAGTCGGTGCGACCTCAATCCCCGCGTCCTTCAACGCAGCAATCTTTCCTTCGGCAGTTCCTTCGCCACCCGAAACGATAGCCCCGGCATGGCCCATGCGGCGCCCTGGAGGTGCGGTCGTACCGGCGATGAAGGCGGCAACTGGCTTGGTCATGTGTTCCTTGACATAAGCAGCCGCTTCTTCTTCCGCGGTTCCGCCGATCTCGCCGATCATGATGACGGCATCGGTGTCGGGATCTTCGTTAAAGAGTTTCAGCGCGTCAGTGTGGCTTGTGCCGTTGATTGGGTCACCACCGATACCGATGCAGGTGGATTGTCCTACGCCGCGCTGTGTGAGCTGCCAGACCGCTTCATAGGTCAATGTACCGGAGCGTGAGACGACGCCCACCCGGCCCGGTTTGTGGATGTAGCCGGGCATGATCCCGATCTTGCATTCGCCTGGAGTGATGATCCCCGGGCAGTTGGGGCCGATGAGGCGGGTTTTGTTCCCACTCTGGTTCAGACGGCGATGGACTTCGGCCATATCGCGAACCGGGATGCCTTCGGTAATGCAGATTACCAAATCGAGCTCGGCTTCGATCGCTTCGAGGATCGAGTCTGCTGCGAACGGTGGTGGAACGAAGATGACGGAGCAATTCGCGCCGGTCTGTTCCACTGCTTCTGCGAGGGTGTTGAAGATCGGCACCTTTTCTTCAAAGGTTTGGCCGCCCTTGCCAGGGGTGACCCCAGCGACGATGTTGCTGCCATACTCGAGGCATTGTTGGGCGTGAAAGGCGCCGGCTTTACCGGTGATTCCCTGGACGACCACGCGGGTGTCTTTGTTTACGAGGATACTCATGACGGGTGCTTTCTATAAAGTGTTTGGTATTACAGGTGGATGGGCTTAGCTCTCGCTCTTGCCTACGAGTCCGACAATCTTCTCTGCGGCTTCGGAGAGAGAATCAGCGGTTTGAAGGGGGAGGGTACTCTCTGCGAGCAGTTTCTTACCCATTTCAACGTTGGTCCCCTCGAGACGAACAACCAGCGGAACATTGAGCTCAATGTTCTTCGCTGCGGCGATAATGCCACGGGCGATGACGTCGCACTGCATGATACCGCCAAAGATGTTCACGAGAATCCCTTTCACGTTTGGATCACTCGTAATAATACGGAAAGCATTGGTGACCTGTTCCTCGGAAGCACCTCCGCCCACATCGAGGAAGTTGGCCGGTGACCCTCCAAAATATTTAATGATGTCCATGGTTGCCATGGCGAGTCCCGCCCCGTTGACCATGCAGGCGATGTTTCCATCGAGCGCAATGTAGTTGAGGTCGAACTCAGAGGCTTCGATCTCCTTCGAATCCTCTTCATTCAGGTCGCGGAGACCTTGGATGTCCTTGTGCTTGAAAAGCGCATTCTCGTCGAAGGATACCTTCGCGTCGAGGGCTTCGATATGGTCGTCGCCGGTAACGATGAGAGGATTGATCTCCACCATCATCGCGTTCTTTTCCCAGTAGAGTTTGTAGAGTTGAGTGAGGAGGCTGACCATTTCCTTCACCAAACCGCCTGTAAAGCCCAATGCGAAAGCAACCCGACGGGCTTGGTGCGCACGAAGTCCCAAGGCGGGAGAGACGAAGACCCGGACGATTTTCTCGGGTGAATTCTCTGCGACTTCCTCGATGTCCATACCACCCTCGGTCGATGCCATGATTACCGTTTGGGCGCTTTTGCGATCCAACAAGATCGCGAGGTAGTACTCTTTCTTGATCTCGGAAGCTTCCGAAAAGTAAACAGTCTGCACTTTTCGCCCAGCCTCACCCGTCTGCTTTGTGATCAGGGTGTTGCCCAACATCTTATTTGCCAGGGTGCGGGCTTCATCGATGTCGGAAGCGATCTTAACCCCGCCTTGAAAACCATCGGTGAAATGGCCCTTGCCACGCCCACCGGCATGAATCTGCGATTTGACGACGATCTTTTCTCCACCGGTGAAGTTGGAGAGAGCCGTCTCAATCTCGCTGGCGTTTTGGGCGGAGTAACCGCGCGGTGCAGGGATGTTGTAGTCGGCGAATAAGTCTTTCGCCTGATATTCGTGGATGTTCATGGCTGGGTGAGTAGTATAATTAGAGTGCGGCTTTCTGGAGTTCGGTCAGTTCACCGATTCCCTTTTTGGCGAGTCCGATGAGTTGGGCGAGTTGAGCTTCCGAGAACGTGGCTTCTTCGCCGGTTCCCTGCAATTCGACAAACTCGCCTGAACCGGTCATGACCACATTAAAATCGACTGAAGCAGCAACGTCTTCAGCGTAATTCAGATCGAGTACAGAGGTGTCGTAGAAGACGCCGACGCTGACAGCTGCGATCGAATCGCGAAATGGATTCTCGGTCAGGACTCCGTCATTGATCAAGCGACGTACTGCCATTTCCGCCGCGACATAGGCCCCGGTGATTGATGCCGTGCGGGTGCCTCCATCGGCTTGGAGGACATCACAGTCGATCCAAATCGTATGCCCGGGCAGCTTCTTCAGGTCGAGAACCGCCCGAAGCGAGCGGCCAATCAGGCGCTGGATCTCGATCCCCCGGCCGTCCTGTTTTCCACGGCTGATGTCGCGTTGTTTGCGGTCGTGGGTGGAATAGGGGAGCATCGAATACTCCGCAGAGGCCCAACCACCGTGAACTCCCTGTGCATTCATCCACCTGGGAACCTTCTTTTCAATGGTCGCAGCGCATATTACACGGGTGTTTCCAAACGATACCAAAACGGAACCAGTAGCATTGGGAGCAATTCCCGGTTCAAAGGTTATCGGGCGGAGTTCATCATTCTGTCGGCCATCAGGCCTGGGCAGGTCGGTCATCTCATTAGGTTTAGGCGGGGCCACCCGAGGTTGGCAAGCTTCAAGGCAGATGTGGCCGGAGGGGAGTCGTTTTTGCGTGGTCGGTCTCAGAGCAACCGTTCGAATCCGATCAGGATCAAGCCAGGTTTTCGAAATTGATCGAAGCCTCTTCCACCTTCCCATTGACCGGGCGCTTCTGGTCGATCGCCGTCTGCCAGGAGTTGACGAGGATGGCCGCGGTAGCGTCGCAGGCCTGGAGTCCGTAGGAATACGGACGAACCCCAAGGGCGTGTGGGAAGGCGATGTCGTATATCCGGGAGGTGGGGGTGCCGTCTTTGGGGATCAGGCGATAGGCCGCATCGATGTCGATTCCGCCGGTTTGGAGTTGGACCGTACCATCTTCATGGAGGATCCGATCCTGTCCTGTGTCGGCGAGGCCTGAAACGGAGTCATCCATCTTCAGGATGCGGGCGCGCGCCGGTCGTACGGCACCTTGTTTGACTAGGGTCTGGAAGGGGAAGTCTTCTATTTCGACCTTCGACTGCCCGCTGCAGTCCACGAACATCGCGTACTCAATGGATCGCTTGTTTCCATCTTCCTCCCCTACGGTGACGAGGATGGTGCCGTTCCGAGAGGGCGTTTCGGCGATGCTGACCTTACCCGCAACGAGCTCGAGCTTTCCTGCATCGTGCAACGCTAGGAGCAATTTCCCGGTAGGCAGCGGTGTCGCGGCAACGATGTTCAGGAGAAAAGGCAGGATCTCCCGATTGAGGAAGAGGTGATCTTCCGCGGGAAGCAATTCGGCGTGAAAGTTGAGGGTGTAGATCAGGTCATCGATGACTTCTTTCCAGTAGAGCGGTTTTTCCTCCCGCATTAGATTTTCGGCTTCAACCAGCTCCTCGCGCATTCCGTCGAACGCATCGAGGTATTGGTGGTCCTCACTCATGATTTCGATAAATTCCTCGATGCGGCAATCCGGCCGCTGCACGGAATCCGCCAGATCCTCTAAACCGTTTCTCCGGAGCGCGTCTACGAGCGCGGGGCGGCAAACACGATCAAAGTAGGTTGATAGAGTCAGGAAACCATTCTTGTCGATCAATTGGAGGAGCCCGTCCCGGTCGATATGACGGTAGATCTCTCGCATGGGTTCGGTCTGTTCGAACTGGAGATGAGGAAGCCAGCCGCTTTTCGAGTGCATAGCGACCTTGAATCCGTCGGTGCCCGGATGGGGCAAATAGACGAGACGATTTCCTTTAGTTTGAAATCGGCCGTGGCGATGGGCGAGGGAGGCCACGACATCGAAGGCGCTGAGCGAGGCTCCGAGGGTGCCAATTGTGTGGTTGTGGTATTCCCCGGCTTTTGGGATAAGCTTACTGATTGGCCATGGAGATCTGAAGAGGTTGCCTTCGTCCTTCTCCTCAGTTGCCCAGGAGTGTCCGGTCGAGATGATCACCGAATCAAATGTTAGGGAGGAGTTGTTGCGAAGGTGAACCCCGACCCCGTCGCTTTCAGGGAGATCTTCGATGTCGATAACTTCCCGTTCCGGTTTGTCGAAGAATTTCAATCCGCCGCCAATCAGTCGGTTTCTGAGGATTTGATACTGCTCCTGAAAGTAGGCGCCCAAAGCCAATCGAGGGTAAATCTCTGATCGATTGATCCCGGATCGTTGGATGCCCCAGGTGGCCAAGGTCGTGTCTTCCTGCGAGTGCAACCAATGGTAGAGGGATTGCGGTAACTCCGGGATCTCCTCCGAGGAGATATTGGAGAGGCTGTAGGTATCGGTCGTCTCGGGGTTGTAGGGCATCCCGCAGCCCAACCGACTACTGCGTTCGATGACTGTGATCGAATCAACAGAGTGCTTCAAGGGCTCAAGATTGTCGGCGATGTGCTTCAATAGAAACACTGCTGTTGGCCCGCTGCCGATGATTCCAAGATGACCTAACCTGTGCATAGGCGCTACAGAATTTAAGGGAATCATTCGGGGTCAATGATCCTCTTATCCTACTATCGGCGGAAAATTAGTCTGAAGCCGTTGGTTCGGGGATGTTGGCTTCCGCGGGAGAGGAGAGATATTCTTGGGGTAGAACTGTGAGTCTTCAGGGAACCGACGATCCACCCCCGAACAGAGTTCGGAGGCTACGGATCAGCGATCCCAGTAGCCTCGATTCTGTGAATCGGGGATTGCCGGACTACAGCGATAACCTTGATTCCAGCAAGCAC
>DGMY01000016.1 GCA_002388665.1 Opitutia bacterium UBA4506
CGTCAATACTAATTTGTCTGACCTATTCATTACTGGTTTGATGGGATATTTGAGGTTTCTTGGTTGCCAAGCATTCATTCGTCGGAACCCTTTTCGGGTATGCTCAAATTCTATGGCTACAAGAAGTGTAGCACCTGCCGCAATGCTAAGAAATTCCTTGAATCGAAGGGTGTATCGTTTGAAGAGATCCCGATTCGTGAGACACCTCCCCCGCCGGCGGAGCTGGCTGCCATGCTTCAGGCTTACGACGGTAAAATGACGCGTTTGTTCAATACCTCTAGCCAAGACTATCGGGATGCGGGACTGAAAGATAGGCTTCCGGTCATGAGCCACAGCGATGCGTTTTCGATCCTCCAGGGCAATGGTAATTTGGTGAAGCGGCCTTTTCTTCTCGGCGAAGGGGTCGCTCTAGTCGGGTTCAAGGAAGCGGAATGGCAGGCTGCTTTGGAAGACTGACTTTCCTCGCTAATCGCAGGGACAGGATTACTGCAGACAATAGCAACCCCAGGGTAATTCCCCACCAAACACCTGCGGCGCCCCAGCCGATACCGAAGGCAAATATTCCTCCGAGCGGTAGGGCTATGAGCCAATAAACTACGAAGGCCAATCCGGCGGGGAAGCGTACATCATTCATTCCCCTGAGAGAAGTGGAAGCACTGATCTGCAATCCATCAAATAGCTGGAAAGCCGCCGAAATGACTAGAAGTTGGGCACTCATCGCGACTACCGCGGGATCCATGCTAAACAGCCCGGCCAACTCCCACCGGAACAGAACGAAACCGATCGCACTGGTTAGAGCAAAAAGGACCACAAGCAACGTGCCACCGTTCACAATCGCCCTCAGGCGGTCCGGGCGTTTGGCACCCCATGCCTCCCCTACCCTCACCGTCAGTGCCATCCCCACTCCTAAGGGGACCATGAAAGTGGTTGCGGCGCAGGTGATAGCCACCTGATGAGCGGCTAGAGGAATCGCACCCAACCGGCCAATCATTAAAGCGGCCATTACGAACGCCCCTACCTCCGCCATTAACTGAATACTCGAGGGAATACCGATCTGTAACAGAGAGCGCAATGTACCCCACTCCGGCCCTCGAAACCACCTCACGGGAAGCCATTCCCGGTAGGATGGTGAAGCACGCAAGCACCAAGCAAATAGAACTAGCAAGGTCACTACCCGCGCGATAACCGTAGCGATGCCAGCGCCCTCGAGACCCATCTGAGGGAATCCCAGTGACCCATAGATCAATAGCCAATTGAGAAATACATTTAAGACAACCCCACCCCCGATGATCCAGAACGGCATCCAAGGGCGATTCATCGCATCCGCATGCGCCTTGATCGCAATCGCCATCAATCCCGGAAGTAGCGATATCGCGATAAGCAAAAAGTAATCGGGGGCCGCTGCCACTACCTCGGGATCCTGCCCAAACCAATGAAACCAAGGGATCAACATCCACGAACCGATAATGGTCAATAGCCCAATCCCCAGCCCGATATAAAGTCCGTTCCGCAGAGCACTGCGGGCCGCAACCGGATTTTTTTCGCCCCTTGCCTGCGAAACCCGCACCGACACCCCGATAAGTAGACCAATTCCCAGCATTAACGGCACGTGAAGCACAGAATTGACGAACGCCGAAGTTGCCAACTCCACGACTCCAACCCTGCCAATCATTAGCGTATCAGCCACGCCCAGCGCCATCTGGCTCAACTGCCCGATGATCAAGGGAAAGGCCAAAGCCAGGGTAGCCCGAATCTCGGACAAAAATGGGGTGCGAAAGTTCATAAAAAGTGAAGGGCAACAAAAGCTATGAAGTTAGCCGCCCCTGCAACAAAAAAGCCCCCCATGGACAATGCCAAGGGGGGCTCGTATGAAATTGATTTTAAAAGACTATTTCACCAATTCAATCTCACTCGGCTGCCACTCCTTGGTGAAGAAGGGTTCGAGTGGGCTGTAAAGCCTCAGGATGGTAAACCAGCCTTTCTTCGGCATGGTTTGGATCCAGTTCCCTGGATTGACACCTTCCGGCAGAGTCGGCCCAAAATAAACGGTCGTGGAACCATCGGAGCTCTCGGTCGCTGCTGGAGTCGGATAGCTTTGGCTACCAGCCCGCGGATACTTCTGAGGAGTCGCTAGCATGGAACGAGACTGGTTGTCATAGACAGTGAATGACCAGAAAGCAGCGGCGGGAATTCCCTTCGGCAAAGTCACCTTATACGTCTTGCCTCCGTCAAATGGTTCACCCTCCGCATCGAGGAAGCCCACCAGATACTGTGATCCAACGCGCGGCAGGCGCATGATCATCCCTGGAGAATCGAGTGTGTACCCAAAATAGAATGCGGTACGGGAATCCAACGTACGGGCACCGGTGGGTGGATTCTGTTGGAACATCCCCTCCTTGGTGATTTCTGGCGGCGGGGTCTCAAAATTGAAGCCACCTTCCCAGAGCATATTACCCCAGTTGGTACCCTCGTAATAATTCCATCCCGGATGCATCTTAGCGTAGCGCCAATTTAATACGCGCCCAGTTGCATTTCCCAACTTGGCCGCATCCGTCAAAATCCGCTTGGCTTTGGCATCCGGGCTGAATGGCTTTCCTTTGACGATCCCGATCGCTGCGAGCTGACCTGCGAGCTCGATATCGTAACTGGTAGCTGGCTCAGCCTGAACATTCTCGTTAATCATCTCGAAAAACCCAAAATCACTTGGAGGTACAGTGTTAAACGCCTTGCCGCTGGCCTCCACAAAGGTGGTTTCGGGGATCGGAGGATTCGTCTCCAAACGAACTCCTCCCTCGAGAGCCGTAGCGATGCTCGTACCGAAACCACCGGGAGTGTACGGATAGATCTTCATGTACTTCTTGATCATCTCAACAACAGGCTTCGGATCATTCTCAACCAGATAGGCACGCGAAGCGTACAACACCCGATTCGTTTTTGATTGAGCGACATGGAAACCGCTGTCCGGAAGCGGACCATCATAGTCTGGCGGTAAAATCAGATACTTTCCACCGTGACCGCGGTCCGGACCGGGAAATCCGATATCGATCACCCAGGAAAACCACATATCATTGATCGTACCGACACCCTTAGGAGGCTGTTCGATCACCATAGGTCCGTCGCTCAAGTCGACCACCGACAGATAGTAGATCGTGTCTGCATTCGCAGTTAGAAAGATGGAAGACGAATCCATCAGTTCGGGAAATATCACAACGTCGTTGAATTTTGCGCCGATGCTTGCAAACCCCTTCTGGACCCCCAACGCGGAAGCCCCGCGAAAGCTATTATTGTAGACGTTCAGTCCATTGGTGAAGAGCAGAGTATCCTCCACTATTTCAGCCGTCTCTTGGGTTGGTGCACCGTCCTTAAAAGTGAGCTTTCCAAGGCTGGTCTCGACCACATCGGGAGTGACAATTGAAGAAGGAATGCCGTTCTTCATCTGAGACGACTCTCCCCCATGAGCAGCGGCAGTGAACCCAAGGCCCATCGCCAAAAGGATCCGGCTAATATTTATGCGTAATTTCATGATTCAGTAGGTTCTTCGAAAAAATTTCTTGAAGCCGGTGGTTCGCCCGAGAAGCACAAAGGACAACCATTGATCCTGTGCTTTTGAAAAATACCATCGATCTCGCGAAGTAGAGCAGCAACTGGAGGGTAGATTGGTCGGAATCACAATTAGATTACCCAATTCTCACAATATTGGCACATCGTTCGCCACATCTGACCCGTCTCGATCCAAGGAATCAGTTCTCGTTGCCGGGGTCGTACAATTGGAAAACTATTCCCCCTTGCCTTTTCCCCCAATCCACAATAATTTACCTGATTCTGTTCTGTGAAAGGTTCTGCTTCAAAGCAGCTCCTCAGTTCACAGTCGCTATCGGGGGTGTTCCGGATTCGACTGCGGGCCGTAGGATCTGGTTGCATGCCGGAGACGATTGTTCCACTCCGTCAACAAGACGATCACCTTGCTATTAAATGCCAAGGACAACGTAATCAGCTTCTCGAGCGCAGCTCCTGAAGCTATGGCAGCCTAAACGCCGCCTCGTTCCGCCGGGGATACCTGTTAACCGGTTGGGACGTCATCTAGCAGGCATAGCGTGGCGTCGGTACCGCCCGTCACGCCGTACAACCATCGGTGCTAGTGCCTCCCAAGCGTGCTGATTCGCGTGGGTTGTGCGAAATTAAATAATTGGATAAGCATGTAGACGCCTCGTCTGAACGTCCGTAGGACGCGGGTTCGACTCCCGCCACCTCCACCAGCCTTC
>DGMY01000043.1 GCA_002388665.1 Opitutia bacterium UBA4506
GTTCAGTTCTGGGGGTCTCTTCACCACCTCTTGACCTTCACAGGAGGCAGCCACTCTAACTGAAAGTTTGCACGAACAACTCTCCGGACCAGGCAGGCACCTCTCCAAGTAGCTTGGCGCTTCAGCGAAGATTCCATCGTGCCAGCCCCCCCCCCTATTCCGGCATGCACGTCCCCCAACACCTCCCTCCAGAGAGAATCGACCGACTCACCCACGAAAAAGGCGGCCCTCATTGAGAGCCGCCTTTCGTAAAAGCTGTGACGAATATTTCGACCGATTAGTTCGGTGAAACGATGTCTACAATCTCAGCGTCAAAGATCAGCATAGCTCCGGGAGGGATTGGGCTGTTGGGAGGAGGGTTGTCACCATATCCGAGCTCGGCTGGGATGAAGATGCGCACCTTACCGCCTTCTCCAATCTTGGAAAGACCGCCCGAGAAACCCGGAATCACACCGCGCATTGGAAAAGTTGCGGGCTCACCACGGTCGAAGGAGCTATCGAAGACAGTACCATCCACAAGAGAACCTTCGTAGTTCACGACAACCTCATCTTCCATTGCTGGACTGGAGCCTTCGCCCTCTTCAATGATCTCGTAGTAGAATCCACTTTCGTCTTTCTGAACGTCAGAGTTCGCTTCCAATTCTTCGATAAAACCAACTGTAGCAGCTTGGGCTTCGGCCATTTCTTTAGCCTGAGCTGCCATCGCGCGCTGCTGAAGGAACTGCTGGAGCTGCGGAAGCTGCGCCTGCACTTCTTCCATGCTGGCCCCTTTGAGACCCTTCTGGAAACCGGTTAGGAATTCAGCTTTCTCAGCATCCGAAAATCCGAGTTGGTCGAGTCCAATCTGCTGGCTGACCATCAAACCGAATACTGCTGGAAGTGGCATCTCCTTCGCTTCGGTTTCGTCTTCCGCCGATGCGGAAAAAGTTAAAGCCGTCAAGGCGCTGACTCCTACGAGCAACCGCCACGGGGTTTGGGTTATTTTAGATAATTGCATCAACGTTACGAAAGCACTGCCTTTTCTGGAATGCAAGCGCTGAGCCGATTCTCCTTACCGCGCAGTGACGGAATTAGAAAGCGAGGCAAAAGCTCCGAACACGTTGAGTCCCAGCGTTATTCAAACAGGGACCCGAGCACGTCGACGGACAACTCACCCAGATCATTTACAAATAGATCAGGCTGTCCCAATTTCTCGCGAGGATGAGTGGTCAAAACTCCGACCGATTTCATGCCTCCTGAATCAGCTGCTTGCAAGCCATGATGACTATCCTCGAGTACCACACAACGTTCTGGAGGGAGACTCGCCAAACCCGCTGCTTTCAAAAACACTTCCGGGTCCGGCTTGCCGTTTTTGACATCCTCACTGGCGACAATTCCGTCAAAAAGACCGTCCATCCCCATCACTTCAAGGGCGGTGCGAATGTTCTCTTTCGCGCTCGAAGTTCCCACAACGCGGGGAATTCCCGCCTCTTTCAGCGACTCCACCAGTTGACGAACGCCGGGGAGAGGATCCAGACCTTTCTCACGGACGATCTGGCGATACAGCTCCTCCTTGCGGTCCCCAAGCCGTTCAATCTCCTCCTCGTCATCTGACCATTCAAAGACGTCGGGAATGATCACCCGATTGATCTGTCCAAAGCTCTCCTTGAATTGATCTTCGGTCAGACTCTTTCCAATCTCGTCGGCCAATTGCTGCCAGGATAGGTAGTGGTGACTTGAAGAATCCACCACAACACCGTCCCAATCGAACAGAACGCCGTATGATTTTGGACCACTCAAGGCAATCTGGGAACGAAGGTTCTCCTACCAATCACCACCCGGCAGGGCAGTGTCGGGGTCGACGTCGCGTGTATAATCGATCCCGTCTACACCGAATCCGAACAGCTTCAAAAAGTCGTTCTGGTATCCCATGTAGTCGGACAATTCCTTCAGGTTCTCAGAGGTAATTAGAGGCCAGATCTCGGCAACAGCTGCCTGAATCTCTGGCTTCATCTCCAAATCATCAACATGGATTCGCCCGTCGTCTCCGAGCTCTACTTCATTCCCACCGTAGAGACGGTCGCGGAAGAGACGCACAATTTGCTCGATGCAACCTTCGTGGGTGCCCTTCTCCTTCATAATTTTGAAGAGAATCGAGATGTATAAAGGAACAACCGGGATCGCCGAGCTCGCCTGAGTCACCACCGCTTTGTTGACTGCTACGTAGGCTTCTCCGCCGAGATTCTTATACTGATCGGTAATGACAGTCGCCGCGCGATCGAGGTCTTCTTTCGCCTTACCGATCGTACCATTCTTGTAAATGGGCCAAGTCAATTTCGGCCCGATGTAAGAATAGGCAATCGTCTTAAAGTTATCAGCCAGGAGATCGTTCTCGGCCAGACATTCCATCCAGCGTTCCCAATCTTCGCCACCCATCACTTTAATCGTGGAGTGGACGTCTTCTCCATCTGCAGGATCAATTTGGATCTCATGAACGAGGTCCTTGTCCGTATCAACGGTTTTGCTGGAGAAGGATTGACCGATCGGCTTCAAGCAGGACTTGAAGGTTTCGCCGCTGCGAGGATCTGTCCGGCGGGGTGACGCGAGGCTGTAGACGACGAGGTCAATTGGCCCCATCTCTTTCTTCAAGCGCTCAATCACCTTGTCCTTCAACTCGTCGGAAAATGCGTCGCCATTGAGACTTCCCGCATAGAGCCCTTCCTTGCGGGCTTCGGCTTCCAATGTCGCTGCATTGTAATAACCAGCAGATGCCGGACGCCCGTTGGAGGCAGGTCTTTCGAAAAACACCCCGAAAGTGTCAGCACCGCAACCAAATGCGGCCTGAATCCGGGACGATAACCCGTAACCAGTGGAGGAGCCGATGACGAGAACCCGCTTGGGGCCATCTGCCACTTTTCCGCCAGCACGAGCAACTTCAATTTGTTCCTTCACGTTTGCCGCACAGCCATCGGGGTGGGCGGTCACGCAAACAAAGCCACGTATTTTCGGTTCAATGATCATGGATGGAAACAACGGATGGTTGGCAAAGGCTCAATTTCTTTCAACCCTAATAATTACCGATCCACAGTTCTTACCGGGTTTCTCAAGTCCAAACGAGAAACGGTAGCGCCGGAAATCTGCCCCCTTCACTCCGGCTTGGCCACCAACCAGACGGTTTGGTAGGGTCCGAGTGACAGTCCTCGCTTGCGCGGACGCAGAGTTCTTCCACCGATAATTTCGTAAAACTTTTCTATCCCTGCGACCCCTCCAATCGCATCCAAACGCTTAAAGACCTGTTTCTTTGCCGAAAAATTCGAGATACAAAGGATGGTTTGGTTTGGCGAACGTCGCTCGACTACGAAAAATTCGGTTCCGAGGGAGTGAATTCGCTGCGACGCATTCGGATGGAATGCTGGGTATGATCGGCGACGCTGCAGGATCAATTGATATTCGCTGAAGATCTCCGCAAATTCTCCGCCTGGTGCCAAGGAGGACTCCAGTGCATTGCGCTCCCACTTCTCCCGGTTGATCGTTCGATTCCTTCCAGTCAGCGCGAGGCCTTCCTCGTAATTGGCTGCACCAAACAAGCAGGGGAGATACACGGCGGGGATTCCTTTGAGACTCAATGCAACAATCTGCGAGCAGAGGAACCTCGCATTGCCAAGAGATTCGTCTCCTGCTTCGGACAGCGCGGAGGCATAGGTAATGTTCAGTTCGTATGGGCTCTCCGTTCCGTCGGAGTTCGCTTTGCGCGATACCCGTCCTCCCCGCTTTTCCACTTCGCCCACGAGCTCTTCAATTTCCTCTGTCGAGAGGAGTCCCGTCAAGGGTCGCACACCAATCCCGTCATGACTGGAGGTAAAGTTTAGGAAGCACTGGTCGTCGCTGAGATCCGGAAGCCCGGCTGCCCATTCGCTGAGGTGCTCTGAGGTCTCATTGAGCAACCCGTGGAGCAACAACGGGGGTAGCGCAAATTGATAAACGATGTGCGCTTCATCATCCTGCCCGAAATAGCTTATGTTTTCGTGGTGCGGGACATTCGTCTCCGTGAGCAAGATTGTTTCCGGCGCAACAATCTCAAGTATGTCGCGGAACAATTTGACGATTTCGTGGGTCTCCGGTTGGTGAATGCAATCGGTGCCCAATTCCTTCCAGATAAACGCCACAGCATCCAGGCGCAGGATCCGGATTCCAACAGAGAGGTAGAGGAAGAGAATATCAACGAACTCGAAAAAGAGATCCGGACTCCTCCAATTCAGATCCACTTGGTCAGCACTGAAGGTTGTCCACACCCAACGATCTCCGTCGCGAGTCGCAAACTGCGTCAACAGTGGAGAGGTCCTCGGGCGAACGACCATCGAGGTATCTGCGTCCTTGTCCTCGGTAACGAAATAGTCGGCGGCCGGATAAATTCCCGCCACAAATTCCCGAAACCACTCCCCTTTCGCCGAACAATGATTCAGCACGAGGTCCGACATCACTCCAAATTCGGAGGATAGCGCCCGGATATCCTCCCAGGTTCCTAGGTTCGGATCGACTTTGCGGTAATCTTTGACCGAAAAACCATCATCCGAACTCCACGGAAAAAACGGGAGGACGTGTACGGTGCTGATTGCCCCTTTTAGGTGACGGGTACAAAACCGCCGCAAGGTGGTCAGCGGTGTTTCACCGTCCTGGTACACGGTGTCCCCATACGTGATCAGGACTACGTCTTTCTCCGACCAGAGAAAATCCGGCTTTGAGGGGTGAAGCCCCACCCCATAACGCCCGATGGTGGCGTAGAATCTCTCGACCATCCGATCCGCTTCGGAACCGTAGATCTTGCGAAAGCGCCTCTGCAGACGCTCTAATTGCGGGTGTGAAACAAATCGTATCATGAGGTCATCCCGGTCAAGCTGGTGAGGAGGGTGCGAAGATTGCGGCGCAATACACTATAACTATAAAATCGTCGGGCAGTCTTGAAATTATGCTCTACCATTTCCGTTCGATAGTCAGGGTCCGACAGCACCCTCCGGACTTGGCGGATGACGTGCTGGGTCACAAATCCGTCCATTTCCATGAGTCGAAACCCTTTCGGCTCAATGTCCTGGACGTAGATTGAATACCGATTGATGACCACCGGGAGCCGGAAATAAATCGCCTCCAGGAGTGCATTGCCAAACCCTTCATACAAACTCGGATAGGTCACGAGGTCGGCGTGGGCATATGCATCCCAAAGGGTGTACACTTTCCGCTCCTCCGAGTCGCGTTGGCGTACTTCGCTAATCCGGTCCGCAACAAACCGAAGATCAACTCCCTCTTCTGCTGCCAGCTCCATCAGGCGATCCGCATATTCAAACCCTTCATCACCCGCTTCATGAGTGATCACCAGCTTACAACGCGGGTCTTCCAAAGCGCCGATCAGCTTGATCGCGTGCTCAATCCCTTTCCGAGGCACGATACGAGTCGGTTGCAGAAAGATGATGTCTTCGTCGGTCAGGCCGATCTCTTCGCGAAAATCAGCCGCGTAGTCATCCGGCCCCTCCGGCGCGTTGTCAAAATCGAATACGTTGGGAATGAGGAGCGACGAAACACCTTTGCGCAAGGAGAGTTGCTCCTGCGCAGCTTGGTTGATCACTACGTGGCGCATATTCGACATCCGAGCCGGGAAGGCCATGTCGAGATAGTCCTGGACCGCGCCCACACTAAACCGCGTACGCTCCCAGTAAAAGTCATGGTGGTGGGCGATCACAGGGATCTGCGTCTCCGCTAAAAATTCCGCCAGGGCGATCCCCAGAGGCACGTGCATCGGAATCGCCAGCACGTTTTGAGGTACGAGAACGTCGATTTGAAATTTTTCGACGAAATCATATAATGTCTGCTTCAGGTACGCAGCCAGATCGAGAATCCGCGCGGTCACCTCAGACCCACGACGGGTGTTCCCCCATATTCGTTCATTAATCCACTGGTTTTCGCTGAAGCCAAAATAGGCCTCTGGTACACAGTGGGAGATAGAGGAGTGACGGTCGCTTTTCCCACTGTACCAGTAGGATACGTGACGATCGTCCCAAAGAACTTGAGCCCACTTGGCGCTCTCCAGTGAAACTCCGTCCTGGCCAGCGAACCGCGTAGATACGAACCCGATATTTTTGCCCATAAATTAGTAGTTGATCGATTCAGCAGGGTTCATGCCCTAAACACAGAAAAATAATTGGCCCGAAAACAGCTTGCGGGGAGCTGGTCATCCTGACCCAATCTTTGCAATCTAGTCCATGCCGAAAAAAAACCAAGATATTCTAAACCTAATCCCTGATCCGTCACAGATCGAGTCGCTCAAGGAAGTGATACTCGCCAATGCTGTGATGTGCGGGGAAATCCCTTCACCTACGTTTGAGGAGGGACAACGGCTCGTTTTCATGCGCGATCGCTTCACCGAGGCCGGGATGGAACACGTCTCGGTTGACGAGAAAGACAATGTCGCCGCGATCCTGCCTGGGAGCTCCGGCGAACGTAGGATTTTGCTTTCAGCCAATCTCGACACCATTCACTACGCCGGTGCCGATCATGCCATGACCCTCGGCCCCGACTCCATTACTGGTCGGGGAATTTGCGAGAACAGTCTTGGTCTGGGAGTCCTCTCCTCTCTGCCATTCGTGCTCGAAAGGCTCGGTGTCCAACTCAAATCCGACCTCCTTTTGGTCGGAACGTCGCAATCCATCGGGGTGGGTAACCTGGGAGGGATCCGCTTCTTTCTAGACAATTATCCCAACGAGATTGATTTCGGGATTTGCCTCCGGGCCGCGCAGCTTGGGCGCCTCAGTTACGCTTCTCTCGGCATGCTTCGGGGCGAGGTTCAAATCGAGGTTCCCGAAACCTACGACTGGAAGAGACTCCCCGAGGGCAGTGCGATCATCATTCTCAATCGGCTCATCACCCAGCTACAGGCTATTCCTCTTCCGAGCAATCCGGTCACTACCATTAACTTGGGGTCCGTCTTTGCCGGCAACACGTTTGGAATGGCCGCTCCAACGGCCAGCCTCCGTTTCGAGGTTCGCTCCGAGGAGGAGGATCGAACGGAGTGGATCGAGGATCAAATTCAGGAGATCGTTGAGGAACTCGCCGCCGAAAATGAGGTAAAGGTGTCACTCAAGGTCGTAGCCCGTCGTAATCGGGGCGGTATTTCGTTCTCCCATCCGTTGGTCAAAACAACCCGGACAGTGATTGAATCTCTGGGCGTCCGACAGATTATCGCACCGAGTACCGGCGAGCTTTGCGCTCTGATTGATAAAGAGATTCCCGCCGTGACCGTCGGATTGACTCAGGGCGAGCATTTGCACGACCGCAACGAAACAATTAAAATTTCCCCCATCTACCAAGGGGTTGCACAGTTAATAGGCCTTCTCCGCGCCATAGACGGAGGATTCTGCGATGAGTAAAATTGAGAAATGGCTCGAAACGAACACGTTTCACTACAGTGAATTCTGGGACATCCTCGCGCTCGTCCGTGAAAAAGAGAAAAAGGGGCTGACCCTGTCACTCTGTATCCCGACTCTAAATGAGGAGAAAACGATCGGAAAGGAGATCGTGATTTTTCGTTCAGAACTCATGGAGCGTTATCCTCTCTTCGACGAGATTGCCGTTATCGATAGCGGCTCCACCGATCAGACCCGTGAGGTCGCGAAATCTTTCGGGGCCGATGTCTACCTTGCTTCTGACATCCTGCCCGAGGAGGGGGACAAACGCGGCAAGGGAGAGAATCTATGGAAAGCGATCCACCAGCTACGGGGCGACATAATCTGCTATGTGGATGCAGATATTAAAAACATCCACCCCCGCTTCGCCTACGGTCTAATCGCCCCCCTGATCTACAATGACACGATCCAATACGTAAAGGCCTTCTACGACCGGCCTCTCGCCTTTTCCCAAGGGATTCGCCCCAGCGGGGGCGGGCGTGTCACGGAGATTTTGGTACGTCCCCTCTTCTCCCTCTTTTTCCCTGAACTCACCGCTCTGATTCAACCTCTTTCCGGCGAATACGCCGTGCGCCGTGAGGTGCTGGAAAAAGTTCCCTTCCCCATCGGGTATGGTGTCGAAACCTCGCATATTCTCGATGTCTACAACGAGTATGGTCTCGATGCTTTCGGCCAGACCGATCTTGACCAGCGGGTCCACCGAAACCAGACAACTCTCGCCCTCGGCAAGATGTCCTTCGGCATCCTCCAAACTTTCCTTCGCCGGATGCACGCGTTCGGGATGTTCGACAAACTCCCTGAACTCGAAACCGTATACCGCCAGTTTCAGGTGCAGGAGAGTCGATACGAGCAGGTCACTTTCGATATCGTCGAGGAGGAACGCCGGCCAATGATTGAGGTTCCCGCATACCGCGAGAAGTTCTACGGAAAGAAGTAAGCCGTGCCACAACCGATCAGGATCGTCGAAAAACAACAGCAGTTGTCGCTGCTCTCCGTGGCGACGACAGTCACATCCGGCGTAGGGCGTCTCTACCGCACCCGGCATTCTTCAAGCGATGCGTTCTTCGCATACCACGAGGTAGGAGCCCCGCCGCAGTACACCCGCCCCTGACTTCCGGACCTCCTATTAGCGCACCGCTTCCCGTGTCGATGAATGTTGCCATCCTTCACTATCACTTCGATCGCGGAGGTGTCACCCGCGTCGTTTCCTCTACCCTCGAGGCGTTTCAATCCATCCCCGAGGTTCACTTTGGCGTCCTCTCGGGCCGCCCAGTTGATTGCTTCTCTGTTCCATGCGCAGTCCTCCCGCAACTCAACTACTCCGCGGCCACTTCACACGAGGCCGATCAACAAGCACTGTACCGCGATCTCCGCGAGGCAGGCCGCAAGCTGTTTCACGGAAGTGATCCCGATGTATGGCATATTCACAATCCTGCCCTCGGGAAAAATACTGCCTTCTCCTACCTTGTTCATCAACTGATCCGAGAGGGCTGTGCAGTACTCCTCCACGAGCATGACTTTGCCGAGGATTTTCGCCCAAAAAATTATCAGCTCCGGGAATCCAGCCGTCCTCCAGAGGTTTCTTCATTTCCCTACTCGCCAAGGGCTCGCTACGCCGTATTGAACCAACGCGACGCGAGTATTCTCCGCCAGGCCGGGCTACCCTCAAAATACCTGTTTCAACTGCCCAATCCAGTCCCCGTTTCTTCACCCGCGGCAAGCCCCAACCCCCAGTCCGACCTGATCCTCTATCCTGTCCGGGCACTGGCGCGCAAAAACTTGGGAGAATTCCTTCTCCTCGCCCACACTTACGGGAGCGACCTTCGCTGGGAATCCACCCTTCCCCCCACCAATTCAGCCTACGAACCTCGATTCCGGCAGTGGTGCTCAATCGCCGAAGATCTTGAGATCCCCGCCCGACTTGGAGTCGCTGCGTTTGAGGATAAACCGTTTGAAGATCGGCTCATCGATGCCCGCGCCATCGTGACTACGAGCGTCGCCGAGGGTTTTGGACTCTCCTTTCTGGAACCCTGGACCCTCGGCCGACCGGTCTTTGGCCGGGACCTTCCGGAAATTACCGGCGAATTCCGATCTGCTGGCATTCAACTCGATTCCTTCTACTCCTCGTTTCTCATCCCCGCCGCAGCAGTCGATCGTACCAAAGTGGCTGACCTGTGGCTCAAATCGATAACATCAGCCTATGCCGCGTTCGAGATGCCTCCCCCTGTGTCAGAGCTCGCCGAATACGCCGATCAAATCCGTTCCGCGGAGATGATCGACTTCGCCTTGCTCGGCGAATCCCTTCAGATGGAGGCACTCAACACCATTGTCTCCAAAAAGATCCCCATCGAAACGCCTGTCGAGATTCCGGTTTCATTCGATCCGGGGATCCTGAGCAACCGCGAGAAAATTATCAAAGAATTTAGTCCCGGAGCCTACGCGCAATCCCTGCTCGACATTTACAAGACTCTCACCGACTCAAGCCCCGCTCCGTCAGAAAACCTCGACCCGGCCAGCGTTCTCAAATCTTTCCTTCATCCATCCCGCTTTCACCCTCACTTCGTAGAGTAAATCCTGCCATGTCCAACGACTCCACATTCATTGATCTGATCCGCGAGCAGTCCGCGCCGCTCGCTCCAATCGCAACAAAACTCAATCCCTCGACGAAACCCCTCAAAGGAATTCGGCACATCGCCTTCGATGTCTACGGGACCCTGTTCACTTCAGGAGTGGGCGACATTGGAAACAGCTCTTCTCAACACCACGGGGATGCCATCTCCACCGTACTCTCTGCCGAGGGCCTCACCTCCCTGCCCTCAGCGCCCGAACTCTCCAAACTCTATCGGAGCGCAATCCGCAATTCCCAGCAGGAAAGTACAGACAACGGTGCCCTCCGGGCCGAAGTGGAAATCCGCGAAGTATGGAAGGAGGTCCTTCAACATCTAAACGTAGACTTCCAGAATTTTCCCGCTTCAAAAATTGCCGAAATTGCCCTGCGTTTTGAACTAGCGGTCAATCCCGTTTGGCCCATGCCAGACCTAGTCCCAGTCCTGGACCTGCTCGCCATGCAACTCGCCCCTTACTCAATTGTCTCCAATGCACAATTTTTTACCCCTCTTCTATTTCCAGCACTGACTGGCAAATCCCTGTCAGAACTCCACATCCAGGAATCCACCTGTATTTGGTCTTTCGAACAACGGGAAGCCAAACCCTCAACCAGACTCTTCGAAACCCTCCTCGAACGACTCCACCCCACATTCAAACCCGCCGAAGTCCTCTACGTCGGCAACGATATGCTCAACGACATCTCGGCCGCCAAAGCCGCCGGCCTCCGCACCGCCCTTTTCGCCGGCGATCAAAGATCCCTCCGACTCCGCACCGACCACGCCGACTGCCAAAATCTCCAGCCCGACCTAACCCTAACCCAACTCTCCGACCTCACAAAACTAGTCTAAGCCCACTTAGTACGGTGGAGACTTTAGGACACCCATAGGAATCGGGAATATAGAATTCCGTATTGGGCAGATTCCGTATTGGGAGATTCTGTATTGGAACACCCATGTAACTGATCGGACTATTTGGGACGGTTTAATTGGGAGACGGTTTAATTGGGACACCCCAAAAAAAAATGGATCCATAGGGAGGGAAAGTACATTTGGGAAAGAACATTTTGGACACCCAACAAACGTACCAGTTGAGGCTACCAACGAAAGAATGCGAATCTGAAGGAGATCACTTCACCCCGACGAACAAATGAAACTCCATTTCCAAAGTGATGCCCCCGGCGTTCGCCGACGAAAACCCTGATGGATTGACTTGGCTTCACTCTTTTATTACACTTTCTTCCAATTTTATGAATTTCTACGCCCCAACTCTCATCGCGCTGCTAGCAGTATCGCAAACGCAAGCGGCTTTTACTCCGCTCGGCACGTCGGCGGACGACGCATTCAACTACGGCACCTTCTCGGGTTCTGTATTAAGTTCCGTCACCCTCAACGGCACCACCTATACGACCGACCAATTGACGCAGGTGGAGCTGGTCTCATTTGAAGGAGCAGCGATATCCGTTCTCCTGCAGCAGAACGGCGGCAACTCGAATCCGAGCTCCCAAGAACGCCGCGACCTGATTGAGACCGACTGGCGAGGAGACACCGGCATTATTAATTCTTCATTCGTAGATGATAGCTCTTCTGCAACATTCAACACTCCTGTGGTCAATGTGGAAGGAGTCGATATGATTCTCTACGAGATTAGTTCCAACCCCATTTCTGCCGACGGGTTTCAAATCCGGATCAACGGCGTACAACTTACTGTAGCCAGTGGAGACTACGGCGATAGTGGTGCCGATACGAGCAATGATGATGTTCTATCACTAACCAGCAAACCGGAAAACTTAACTGAATTGCTCAATCTCAATGCATCCGTCTCAACTTCAAACATAACACAAAGCATTGTCGGCGTCGGAATTGATTTTTCCGATTTCGGAGTAAATGAGGGCGATACAGTTACCAGTTTCTCCTACAACAGCAATGGCTCATCGAGCTTCGACCCAGTAATCATCGCTGCAATTCCTGAACCTCGGACCTCTGCACTGCTAGCTGGCTTGGCATGCCTCTCCCTCGCCACCCTAAGACGCAATTCAAAATCTTGAAGAGGAACCTTTTCGAGGCGCTGAATGAACAACGCCCCCCCCAATCCTCAAAGCCTACAATCAAGAGTCTCTGAGCTACCTCAACAGGTAAAGGTTTTCAATATCCTGAAATCACATCAGATTTCTCCGCGACTGTTGAGTTTCCCTGAGAGATAATGACTCCTGGACCCACTGTTTCGAAACGACGGATTATCTGTTGTCGTTACCCGCAAAGACGGAACTATTCTTCCATTTCTCAGTCGAATCGGACAATCGGTACCCAAATCACAAGATTACCCAACCTTCCCTTCCTGATCGAATCAGGATAAACCCGGGATAAGGATTAAACGCCGACCCTATGCAGCTTTTTTTTCTGTTTTGTAAAGCTGCTCACTACTGCTGCGACCTCGAATCCATCTCTGGCCACGATTTTTCGCAAACATCATCAAATCTTCAGCTGGGCCCACCAATCGATAAAACAAGGTACCGTAAGATTCTACATTCTTAGCCCATTCTTCAGCATCTAGATTAAATCGGTCCAACACCCTCTTCAGTTTTACAGGGATGTACCCGCGCTTATCGGTTCGGATAGTTCTTCCTGTCCACTCTACGAGCGCAGTATAATATTCATCGTCTACCCCTGAAAGAGGACTATCCTTTGCACCAAACTGCAAAAGCCATCGCGCTTGACCCTGCCTATTCTCTTCCCGGCAAATCTCCCGTTCCTGGGCCCGTGACGGATTATCTATCTTTCCCAATCGCGACAAACGCTGCTTCGCTCGCCGCTCGACCAAACGGTCGTAGATACTAGTAAAACGGCTATCTTCCAGGCCAGATGCCATTCCAGCTCGTACGGGATTCAGATCAACGTAGGCCATACAGGCGAGTATGGCTCCGGCATCCATCAGACGCTGGCAATGAAACCGTCCCTCCCAGAACCGTCCACCACATTCATCCTCAGCATTTGCTCGACGTGCCAAGGACTCATTCAGACAACGCATGAACCAACTCAAATCACCTAGACGCCTCCGGCAAATTCCTATTCTTTCACGATCCTTGCGAATCTGCTCAAACTTATCCTCATCGAACTCCTTTCCGGCCCGTTTCGCCATCAACCCGCGGAACAATCGGCACCACCGCTTCGCAACCTCCTCGTCATGCCACATTCTGACTCGATCCGGACGTGTCTGCAGCACCACGTGAAGATGATTGGACATCACCGCATAGGAGAAAATCTCAACCCCAAATATCGCGCTTAGTTCTTTCAGCCGATCCCGGACCCAGCCTCGGCGATGTTCATAATTACACCCGGTGTAAGAATCCCTACCGCACAGATATGCGCGGCGTACACATCGACTGACACAATGATACACACCTGACTCCTCGATAGAAACTATAGTACTCCGTGCCTGCGTCATAATAAGATGAACATACGTTCACCTACCCAACAGTCAAGACATATCGCCACCACGTTGATGGGTGTCCCAACAATCTGTCCTTCTTGGGTGTCCCAAAAGATATCCTTTCACAAAAGGTATCCTTCCTTCACAAAAGATCTCGCGGTGATGGGTGTCCCCAAAGATATCCCCAAAGATACTTCCCTTCCCAAGGGTCTTGCCCAAAAATCTCAATGGGTGTCCCAAAAGATATCCCTTCCAAAAAGATTTCGCGGTGCAGTCCAGCGGGAAGAAAGTTTACACGCGCTGAAGATTCACTGTATCGAGCCTTTCCATTATCCTATCGATCAGTGTAGCTTATTGAATCATGAGCAAATTCGACGAGATCGAACCGTTGGACTACATCGTTACTGGCAAGCAGAAATTGCGGCTGAAGGAACATCCGACTCACATTGCAGAGTTCTACGAGGACAAGTCAGGCTATAAAGACAGCTTGAACAAAATGAGAAAGGAGATCAACGACCTCCAGCGCATGATGTATGCGCACGGCCGTTATAGCCTTTTGCTAATTTTCCAGGCGATGGACGCTGCTGGCAAAGACGGCACAATCCGAGCAGTCATGTCTGGCGTCAATCCACACGGGGTGATGATCCATGCGTTCACGCGTCCCAGTACCGAAGAGTTGGCTCATGACTTTCTGTGGCGCACCACTCTGCGGCTACCCAATCGCGGTCACATTGGCATATTCAATCGCTCTTACTACGAGGAAGTTTTGGTCGCCCGCGTCCATCCAGCCATTCTGGAGAAGCAAAACCTCCCCAACGAATTGATCGACAACCCCAAGAAACTTTGGAGCGGCCGATTTGAGTCCATTTGTGATTTCGAAAAGCACATGGAGCGAAACGGAACCCGAGTGGTAAAATTCTTCCTCCACCTCGGCTACGAAGAGCAGCGCAAACGATTCCTCGAGCGGATCGACAAACCGCACAAAAACTGGAAATTCGAGGACGGGGATATTCGTGAGCGCAGGCACTGGGAGCAGTTCCAAGATGCGTACGAAGAAACCATCAATTCTACCGCCACCCCTCAAGCGCCGTGGTATGTGGTTCCCGCCGATGACAAGAAGAACATGCGCCTCATTGTTGCGCGAATTCTCCTGGAGCAGCTCCGGTCACTCGACATGCACTATCCTCATGTGAGTGATGAGCGTCGGGAAGAGCTCAAGCGCGATCGCAAATTGCTCGAAAACGACTAATCCGAATACGAAGCCACCTAATTTGATTCGTTCCGGAAGAACGGAATCAATTGCTCTGCGTGTCCTTGAATGATTTTCGCCACCTGCTCGGGTGGCATATTCGGATCCCGCTTACGATGGGCGACAAAAATGGCGGCGATCAGCGAAACTTCGAGATCGACCAGTTTCGGCGAACGCTCCAGCAACTCCGAAGCGACCCATAACGCATGCTTCTCAATTTCTTTGTACTGCTCAAAAGCAGCTTCCTGTGGTGTCTCAGCCATGGGAAGAGCAGAATCGATCCTCCGGAAAGGTCAAACTTGTTCCGCCAGAGAACTCACTCACTCGCTTGACGAACCGGCGCCAAATCGAAAACCTTCTAGCATCTTGTCACCCTTTGCACAGTCCACAGAAGATCGTCTCGACCATATAGGAGAAAACCAGTTCCTCCGATCGGTTCATACTTGGCTGGGCACATCGTGCCCACCCTGTCCGAGGGGAATGGGCGACGATACAGCGGTCCTGCCCCCTCCAGCCGCGAAGCACCTACTTCTGACCAACGACAGCCTCATATGGGGACAGCATTTCGACGAATCCGCATCTCCCGAACAGGCCGGCGCCAAACTGGTCAAACGCAATCTGAGTGATATTGCGGCCATGGGTGGTACCCCTCTCCATGCCGTCCTTGCCCTCTCTTGCGGCGATGACCTCTCTCTCTGCTGGTTGGAGCGTTTTTTTGAAGGAATCGCGCGATGCTCCGCCCAGTATCGATGCGAAATCAACGGCGGAGACGTCACCCAAGGGCCCAGTGGAACTTTTGGCGCGACCCTCACACTTCTCGGTGAGAGCAATCGGCCAATTCTACGCACGGCAGGCCAGCCGGGATCATCCATTTGGGTCACGGGATCTCTCGGCGGAAGCATCCAAGGACATCACCTCAATTTCGATCCGCGTTTAGATGAAGGTCAGTGGCTAGCCAAACAGAGCCAAACCATGGCGCTCATGGACATCACCGATGGGATCGCCCAAGATCTCCCTAAAATGATTCCCGACGATATGCAGGCGCAAATCGATCCTCTCGCGATTCCGATCTCCGCAGCAGCTCAAAACGCATCTATTCGATCTGATCGAACGGCTCTATGGCACTCACTGTACGATGGAGAAGATTACGAACTTCTCATCATCACGCGTCCCGAAACGGACGACGAAACATTCCTGGAAAACTGGAACACATTCTCCAATCTTCCCCTCACCCGGATTGGTGCACTTCGATCCGCTCCAGAGGGCAAGTCGCCCCTGCCATCCGTGGTTGATCTCGACAACGTACCACTCTTTTCCGACCACGGCTTCGAGCATTTTCGTCCGCAATCATGACGGTTAACTGGCAAACCCTCGACGCAGGAATGGATATTGCAACCGCTGAGCAGATGGTTTCCGCCGGCGAATGGATCGGTTTGAACACCCCTGCGGCGACGACCATTGCCCTATCAGGGGACCTGGGCTACGGCAAAACTACACTCAGCAAAGGGATCGCCCGGGGATGGGGAGTCACCACTACGGTCAAAAGCCCCACCTACAACTATTTCCTAACCTACAAGAGCCCGCGTGGTCTACTCGTTCATCTCGACGCTTACCGCTTGTCGGGAGTGCATGAATACGACTCTCTCATGATTGAAGATATTCTCGAAGACCCGTGGCTACTGCTCATCGAGTGGCCCGAGAACATACGAGAATCCCTGCCTCTCGACACCTGGCATCTGCAGATCGAATCAACCGGCGAAAATGAAAGACGCCTCCGACGCGTGGTCTCTGCCTAGTGGTGCCACATAGAAAAGCACATTTCTCATGAAAACCTTTCACTCCAGCGAGTTTGCCACGCTCCGGTCAATACAACGCCCCGTCCATCTCGCGGTCGGAATGTTCGATGGAATTCATATCGGACATCAAGCCGTCATACACTCAGCGATTCAAGCAGCCGAACTCGATGGCGGACTATGCGGGCTCCTGACATTTGATCCACACCCCAGTTACTTATTCCGACCAGAGGACCCTACACCTCAGATCTATCCTGCGATACTCAAGGAAGTCCTCCTGCGCGAGATGGGCCTCGATTTATGCCTAATCCAATCCTTCACCGAAAAATTTTCCAGTCATACAGCTGAAGAATTTGTAGCCCACCTCACTGGAATATTGCCGACACTATCCAGCATCTCGGTTGGCGAGAATTTCCGCTTTGGAAAGGGGCGGTCGGGATCGCCCTCGCTCCTCGTCAAAACATTGAGCCAAAAAGGAATTTCGGTATTCAGCTGTGAACGGGTCCAACTGGACGGCGACCCCATAAGCAGCACCCGCATTCGCGCGATCCTACCCCGTAGACCGATCCAGGAAGTCAACCGCCTTCTCGGCAAGCCGTATCACTCAATCGGCACGGTCCTGCGCGGGAAACAGCTGGGACGCACTATCGGCTTTCCAACGCTAAACATTCCAATCGACACGGAGATTCTGCCTCCATTTGGAGTGTACCTCGTTCGATTTCGCAAGAACGTCGAAGCTTCCGGTCAACCGCAATTCGGCGTCGCAAATTTCGGCCTTCGTCCCACCGTTGAGTCGAGTGAGAGCCCCCTCCTGGAGATCCACTCCCTCGAAGAACGCCCCCCGGACTATGGCGATATCGTCGTAACAGAGTGGTTACGATTTCTTCGCCCGGAGAAAAAGTTCTCGAACGTAGAAGAACTGAAACGCACGATCCAATCGGACAAAGAGTCTGCTCTAAAGCTGATCGAGCAGTTCCGAACCGAGTAACTTCGGTCTACCCAAAACTCTTCCGGCCCACTGGGGTGAGTGGAGAACCGGACCATTTTGGAATCCTCGGATGGTCGTTCACAGACACATAGCAGCGGAGCCGAGCAAGCCCTTCGACCGGCTTAGCTCCGAGATAATTCATCTCTTTCAAAATTTTGTAAACCATTGCAGCGCAAAATTCAACAGATTCCAAGAGAGCACGCTCAATTGAATAGATTCATTAAAAGAAGAATCCACTTTTTGGGCACAGATCCATTCATAAGTGCCAGCTCACATCCCCGTGGTCTCAGCCTCTACCCTGTCTTCACCCCAAAATGCTTTTCTGGATTTCCGGCCACCCCAAAATCGGCCGAATCACCCAACAACCCTAAAGAAAGATGATGAATCGAATACCTCGACTGCTTATCCACCTGCTAACTGTTGGCGCAGTTACCTCCCTGAACGCCGCCGACTATTGGGTCTCTCCGAACGGATCCGGAACCGAAGACGGGAGCAATGAAGCAAACGCGCTTCCCAAAAGCCAGATAGGCACCACCATCAATACGACGATGGGGCCGGGCGACACACTCTACCTCGCTTCCGGAGACTATAATTCCACCCAGATCACTCTGAATTCGGACGGAACCGCATCTGCTCCGAAACGTATCATTGGGGTGGATACTGGAGGCGGCATCCCCCACATCAAAGGCGACGGAACCTGGAAGCGATGGGATCCCGAGAACGGCCAATGGAAAATATTCGGCACGAACGGTAGCCACTGGGAAATCGAGAATCTTGAACTCAGCGGGGTCGCATATGCAATTTATACAGGTTCAGGCCAGTCAGCATCACACCTCCACTTCAAAGACATCACCATCCACGACATCCGTCACGGGGTCTATGTCCGCGACGTCGATGACACTATTTTCGAGAATGTCACGATCACTCACTACACTAAGCAAGGGTTTCGCCTTCAGTCCGGATGCGACAACGTAACGTTCCAATCCTGCTACACCGACCAGACAGACGGTGACACGACATGGTGGGACCACTCGGAGCCCCACCCCTATGGATTCGTTTCGTACGCTAGCGGCGGCGCAAACACCAATATTTCCTTCATCGACTGTACCGCAAAGAACAACCGTCGGAACCTACAAAACGACGGCTACTGGAATGGCGACGGATTTGTCATTGAAGGAGCGAGCTCCGGCATAACCTTTACCAACTGTACGTCGATCAACAATGAAGACGGCGGATTCGACATCAAGGTACATGCAACCCTCACAGACTGTATCTCTATCAAAAACTATCGCGGTTTCCGACTCTGGAGTACCGGCACACTTGAGAACTGCGTAGCGATCTACCCCTTCCGCCGAACGAATAGCAATCCTACAGGTTCCGAGTCGGGTGGAGGTTCTGGATTCTGGACCAAGAACGGATCCCCCACCGCCAACTACTTCACCTTCTATGGAAACACTGGGCGCGGTGCCGATGAAGAAGGATCAGGTAGCCTTACCGTCACCAATAGCATCATCGCATTTTCCGGGACCAACGGGAGCTTCAAATCAGGTAACGTCACCCTCGGCACGGGAACGGTCACCTATCGTCCTGGTTCGGGTGCGGACCCCGACTTTGTGAGTCCAAGCATCAGCTGGAACGGAATCGGAGATGATATGAACAGCATCACCTACGGTCAGGCCAAAGGCTACAACTCACAAGGTTCTGGCGGCGATACCGATACGGCGATCGAGGAACTCCTCCCCGATGCCGATTCCTATGCCTTCAGTGGCAGTGCTAGCACGAACTACGGAACGGTAACCAATTTGCTCGTCAAAGACAGCTCGGACAGCGGATACAATCGCATCTCATTCCTACGCTTTCCCCTGTCGGCACTTTCAGACACAGCTCTCTCGGCAACACTGAAACTCAAAGTAAACGCCCTCGGAAATGAGGGGTCCGGAGACCGCCTCGTACGTATCCGCCAGGTTTCAGACGACACCTGGACGGAGACCGGAATTACCTGGAGCAATATGCCGGCCTTGGGCACGACAATCGCGACGATCAATGCTACGACAGTAGGCCAAGTCTACGAAGTCAATGTAACCGACTTTGTGGTACAAGAACAAACCGGTGATGGATACGTCACCATTGCTCTCGAACAGCCAAATGACGACAACCGCCTCGTCAACTTCTTCAGCCGCGAGAGTACAGGCAACGAGCCATCTCTCGAAGTCGAAGTAAGTGCCGAAACGGTTTCGACAATCAGCGCTAGCGAAGACACCTACGTCTACAACTCCTCGGCCAACACCAATTACGGTGATCAAGCCGACCTTCTGGTCAAGAACAACGGTGGAGGCTACAAGCGCATCTCCTACATCAAATTCCCGCTCTCGTCTCTCTCCGGGACGGCAGACCTCGTCGAAATGAGCCTCGTTGTTACAGGAATCGGCGGCGAAGGATCAGGGTCACGTACAGTCGAACTACGCGAACTCAATGATGACACATGGGAAGAATCCACAGTCACCTGGAACAACAAGCCCACAACGCCAACCGATGGTCTGATCGCTTCATTTGATGCAGGTAGCGTGAACACCGAGTACGTTATTGATGTCACCGACTACATCAACCAGGAGTACAACGGCGACCAAGTGGCCTCATTTGCCCTCGTCCAACCCTCTTCGGTTGGAAAGCTAGTTCGATTCGGCAGTCGGGAGAGTTCTGGTGATGAGCCGATCTTAACGATTGAGCCTACCTCGACAACAATCGCGGTCGCGGCGGAGGCCGACACCTACGCACATGACGGAAATCCCACGACGAACTATGGCTCCAACACTGGCCTCGCGATTAAAGATGGCAACAGCGGATACGATCGGGTCGCCTTCATCCGGTTCCCCCTCTCCGAGATCGAAGAGTCCGCCTCACAGGCGTTCCTCAACCTCACCGTAACTGGAGTGGGTTCCGAAGGCTCAGGAGCCAAAACAGTCGAAGTGCGTCAACTGAGCACTGACACTTGGGATGAGTCTACCCTGACCTGGAACAACAAGCCGGCCACGAACGGGACACTAATTGCCTCGTTCGACGCAAGTACGGTTGGAACTCAGTACAGCATCGACGTCACAGACTACGTGAATCAAGAGCATGCCGCCGATGGCGTGGTCTCCTTCGTGCTGATCCAGCCGACTGCAACCAATCGATACGTCACCATCGGCAGTCGTGAGAATACAGGCTACGGACCCACACTGGAAATTGAAGAATAGTTTTCTCGTCCGATAGTAGACTGCGCACTGCTGCAGTAGAAAATTCGATAGTGAGCCCCCCTTCCGTCGGTGGAAGGGGGGCTTTTTTCTTTGCCCGCTCCTCCTTGCCCGGGCCGAAACAATCCTCCTGTTCAATTCGGACTTGTTCCCGAAATAGCTCAGTGCAACTATTGAGCTATCATGAATTTTGTTGTTTTCTTCACTGACCAGCAGCGCTGGGACACTCTAGGCATCAATGGGAACACCATGGGCCTTACACCCCACCTGGATCGGCTTGCTCGCCAAGGAACGTTCTTCCGCGAGGCCGTCACACCTCAGCCCGTATGCGGCCCCGCCCGAAGCTGCCTTCAAACAGGCCAGTATGCAACGACCACCGGAGTCTGGAAAAACGGCCCTGGCCTGAAGCCAGAAAGCCCGAAATTGGCCGAACTGTTTAACCAATCCGGCTACCGGACTGGCTATATTGGGAAGTGGCACCTTTCGGACGGTACTGGCACCGGCGCCGTCCCCTTGGAAAACAGAGGAGGCTATCAGGATTGGCTGGCGGCAAATGCCGTCGAGATCGAAAGCGGGCCGTATTCTGCCAGGCTTTGGGATGAAGAGAATCAAGAAGTTCAACTACCCGGCTACCGCTCTGACGCGATGGTCGACGCAGCGATCCGCTATCTCGACGACCGCAGCAAAAACCGCGAAGAACCGTTCATGCTATGGCTGTCGCTGCTCGAACCTCATCACCAGAACACTGATGATTCCTACCCAGCTCCGCACGGAATGGAGCGTGACTATATAGGAGACTGTCTCCCCCCCGACCTCCAGGCCCTGGGTGGGTCTTCGGCGAAAGATTGGGCAGGCTATTGCGCCATGATCAAAAGAATCGACGACGGCCTGGGCCGGCTGGTTGACACTCTCGAATCAACCAAACTCGCCGACGATACTGTCATCGTGTTTATCAGCGACCACGGATGCCATTTTAAGACGCGAAACAGTGAGTACAAGCGCTCTCCCCATGAAGCGAGCACTCGCATACCCATGGTATTCTGGGGTCCAAAATGGAAAGGTGGCGGTGAAAAATCGTGTCCTGCGAGCTTGGTCGACATCGCCCCAACCCTCCTCGATACGGCCGGCATAAATATCCCAACTTCCATGGAAGGGAATTCTCTCCTGCCCACAACCGTCGGTCAATTCGATCACCTGCCGGAGGAGAGCTTCAGCCAGTTTGGCGATGGATATATGTCACCCGGTCGCTCCTTGCGCACATCGCGGTGGAAGTACGCAGTAACTGCGAGCAATGAGTTCAAGGGTCATGCCAGCGCACCCATCTACGAAGAGACTCACCTATACGATCTCCAAACGGACCCCTACGAACTGGTCAATCTCATTGCCATCGAGTCCCATCGCCCGGTTTGCGATCAATTTCGCGTGCGTTTGCTCGAGCGCATGAAAGAAATCAATGAACCTACCGCAGAAATTCGAACACCTGCAAAAATCACCCCACGGGGACAACGGAGGGTCGAGTATCCCAATTCATAGAGCTGCTGAGAGACTACAACGAAGCGTCCACCAGCGCAGAACTGGCTCGAGTTTTACCGAGTGCGGAAATATTCTAGCCAGCCGATCCGAGAGCAAATCCAAACCGCCTCGGCCACAATCGACTTGACAAGCCCGACACCTCGAAAAGATCTTTGAACTGATCAACTATGGTACACCGCATTCTAACGCTCCTATTTGTCTTCGCCGTGTTTTTCGGCGAAACCATGAGCGTATGCGCCGCGGAGGCCTGCTTTACCGAAGAATCACAATCGGAGGAAGGTGGCTGCTGCGACCAGAAATCCAGCCAGAATCATTCTGGTGATTGCTGCGGGGAAATGGAGAAGGCCCTTCCCGAAGACCTCCCCAACCCTTCGATTTCTCAATCAAAACTGAGTCCAGTTTGGATCGTTCTCACCACGATCGATTGGATTGAGCGTAGCGTTACCATCTAGAAAGGTGCGCTCTCTGAGAGCCTGTGTATCGATCTCCGTCAACGAGCGACTGGAGAAGTAATTCCGATACGCCAAGTGTGGCTCCTGTGATTCGATAGACGAAACCGGCGTCATTTTCCTGACGCCTATGTTCTCGTCTGCCCTGATGATAAGCGATCAGGCGCATCAATCGAATCTCAGTACCGAGCATGACACTCAAATCATTGGCTTCTATACAGGGCGCGAAAAACACTCCGCCCCACTCACCCAACCAAACACGTAAATGGAAAGACCGTTTACTATCATGGTTTCCACTCTACCTAGTCTTGGGATTTCTACTCTTGGCTTGGTTGCTCTTTGGCGACCGGATCTCCTCCGTAAGAGAAGTGGAGATCATCACCGTCATAACCCGAAAGGCAGACAACAGTCGATCCCTGCCTACGGACCCCGCCGTAGCGCCCAAACCAGAGACAGACCCTTTCTCAGGCGAAGTGCTATTTCAGGCATCAGGCTGGATCGAAGCATCCCCTCTTCCCACCCGAGCAACGGCTCTAATTGACGGCGTGGTCGATCAGGTATTCGTCCTCGAAGGTGAATCCGTACAGGAGGGACAGCTTTTAGCGACATTGATCTCGGAGGATGCTGAGATCGAAGTACTGGAAGCGAAAGCGAAACTCGCCGAGGCCGAGACCAAAGTACGGCAAGAATCCACACGTCAAAAACAGGCGGAAGCCAGGTTGGAAACCCATTACCTCCAAGTCGAAGCCGCCGAGGCTCGACTCGAAGAACTCCTCGACGACGAACAAAGGTTTCGCAATGCCGGAAAAGGAGCGTTTTCTGCACGGGATGTTGCCCATTCATCGCTACAAGTGAACACCCACAAAGCGCAGATCGCGGCAATCGATGCACAACGCATCGAGATCGAGACGGAGATTGAAGCGATCGAACTCGATGTCGAAACCGCACGCCATCAGGTAAAAGTCTCACAGGCGGCCCTTCTACGAGCAGAACTCGCACTGAGTAGGACCAAGATATACAGCCCCATCACGGGTGTGGTTCAGTCTCTCTATGCCGCTCCAGGACAGAAACGCATGCTCGGCATGGACGATCACGAGTCAGCAACGATCGCCATTCTCTATCAACCCGAGAAGCTCCAAGCACGAATTGATGTGCCGCTCGAAGAAGCAGCCCTCCTCCGACTGGACCAACCCGTGCGTCTCCGCAGCAACCTTCTACCAAATCGGGAGTTCAGGGGCCGTGTTGATCGGATTGTTGGAATGGCCGATATTCAGCGAAACACCGTCCAGGCAAAAGTCATTATAACCGACCCTGACCCGCAACTGAGGCCTGATATGCTCTGCCGCGCGGAGTTTCTTTCCGCCTCCGCGGATGACCACCTGAACCACGAAACAAACGGAACCTCGCGGGTATCCCTCTATGTACCGGAAGCCGTACTACAGAATCGGTCGGACAACAAAGCGGAAATATGGACCCTCGACGATCGAGGAGAAACCGCAGAGCTGCGCTCAATCGAACTAGGCGCCACCACCCACGACAACTTCATCGAAGTGACGGGAGGACTCAGTCCCGGCGACCCGATAATCATCTCGCCACCCGCCGGACTGCGCTCGGGAGAACGCGTTCGCAATGCCCACTCAGACTGATTAAAATGAATACTGTAAGCCAATTTTCAGACAAATCCATCCCGGCGGTCTCAACATTTATAAAGTGCCGCGGAATCTCAAAATCGTACCGAAAAGGGAAGACACTGGTCACACCTCTCGAAGCACTCGATCTAGACGTTCCCAAAGGAGAGTTTCTCGCGCTAATGGGACCTTCAGGTTCAGGGAAAACCACTCTCCTCAACCTGATCGCGGGAATCGACTCGCCAACAACGGGGGAGCTATGGGTCGACCAACAGAACCTTGCCACACTCAAACGGGGAGCTCTTACCGCCTGGCGGGCCAAGCACTGCGGCTACATTTTCCAGCTCTATCATTTGGTTCCCATCCTCACGGCCTTTGAGAACGTCGAGCTCCCTCTCCTCCTCGACCGTTCGCTCTCACGAAAAGATCGTCGAGAAAAAGTCAACGCGGCCCTCGATCTCGTGGGTCTGGCCGATCGGTCCGACCATCGCCCGACCGAATTGTCCGGTGGACAGGAACAACGGGTCGCGATCGCACGCGCAATTGTTACCGATCCAGGATTGTTGGTCGCAGACGAACCCACCGGCGATCTCGACAGGGAATCCGCAACTCAGATTCTGAACCTCCTCCGTGAACTGTCCACCGATTATCAGAAAACGATCGTGATGGTCACCCATGACGCCATCGCGGCACAAGCGGCACAGAGGACACTCCACCTTGAAAAGGGACAACTCGTCGAACAACAGAACCGCGCAACCATCCACGCAGATTCGAAGGAGGAACCCTCATGAAGTGGCTTCCTCTTGCCAGCATAGCGCTCAAACAGATCACCCGCTACCGAGTGCGCAGCGCGCTCACCATTGCCGGAGTCGCTACGGGAATGTTTCTCTACACAGCTGTCCAAACCATGCAGCACTCACTCTCAGTCGTCACCGAATCGGGCGCGGATGACAAGACCCTCATCGTTTATCGTGAGAACCGATTCTGCCCGACGACCTCCCGCCTTCCCGAACACTACCTTTCAGAGATAAACCGCATCCAAGGGGTTTCCGAAGCCATCCCGATTCAGGTCGCGGTCAATAATTGTGGGGCGAGCCTCGACGTAATCACATTCCGGGGAGTTCCACCGGAAAGCCTGATTCAATACAATCCCGAAATCAGTGTGATCGCTGGCTCAATCGAGCAATGGAAAGATCGATCGGACGGCGCCCTTGTCGGGGAAAATTTTGCCCGCAGAAGAGGACTGACTCCTGGGGACACATTCGAGGCGGTTGGGGTCCGAGTGTACGTTGCGGGGATCGTCCACTCTCCTCTCGCACAGGACAATAACGTCGCCTACGTCCACCTACCCTTCCTGCAGCAAGCCTCCAGAGTGGGACTCGGGACGGTAACTCAATTCAACGTTCGAGTCGATGATCCGAATATGCTTCAGCGAGTAGCCTCCGACATCGACAAGATCTTTGCCTCAGACTCTGCCCCCACGCATACGCGCCCCGAGAAAGCTTTTTTTGCCCAAACGGCCCGCGACCTGATCGAGATGATCGGCTTCACGCGATGGTTGGGACTCGGAGCGGTACTCGCAGTCCTCGGGCTCGTCGCCAACGCACTCCTTCTGGCGGCAAGGGGGCGAATCAAAGAAGGTGCGATCCTCCAAACGGTTGGATTCCCCCGTCTCGCCGTGGGACTAATAATGATCTGGGAGGGCGCGATCCTAGGCCTACTGGGAGGAGTCGCGGGCTGCGTCTCTTTTTCCACTTCAAGAGCTTCACGCTGGGCAACGAAGGCCTCACCCTAGCCCTCGTCCCCAGCTGGAATGTCACGGTGTCCGGGCTGGCCCTTGCGGTTACCCTGGGACTGATCGCATCCGTCTGGCCGGCTATCGTTGCTTCCACAAAACCCGTAGTGAGTTCTCTGCGACAATCCTGAATTACTATGCTTCCATTCTCCTACGCAACTCGCAACTTACTGCGGGATCCTTGGCGCCTTCTCCAGAAAGTGGGCGGCGCTACCATCGTGGTCTTCCTCATTTTCGCAGCTGGCTCGTTCAACCATGGGATGGACAGTATTCTTAGCGCGAGCGGATCCCCCCGCAATGTCATCCTCCTCGGTGCAGGATCTGAAGAAAGTGTGGAACGCAGTGAAGTCCCCATTCAGGCAGAGACGCTCGCAGCAGCAGGGATTCGTGGGATCTCGACACGTATGAGTACTCCCGCAGTTTCCGGCGAGGTTCACTATATGGCAGAATTAGAGTTCCCTGATGGCAAAGAGTCACAGGCGCTACTTCGGGGGGTCACACCCGCTGCCTTTGAAGTTCATAACTCGGTTCGAATACTCGAAGGGCACTACCCCAAGCCAGGCGAGATCCTTGTAGGGAGGTTAGCTCATCACAACCTTGACGTCTCAAAGGAACAACTCGCTCCCGGCCAATCCGTCCGATTTGAAGGACAGGACTTTATCGTCAGCGGTATTTTCGCGGCACCGGGCACGGTAATGGAATCGGAGGTATGGTTCGATCGGAACGACCTCATGACCCTAACCCAGCGCGAAAGCCTTTCCTGTGTCGTAGTTCGACTGGATTCAGTGGAATCCTTTCCCTCCGCCGATTTATTCACTCGCCAGCGCCTCGACCTCGAACTTTCCGCGATCCGCGAGTCGGATTACTACGCCAAGCTATCGACCTTTTATCGTCCGATTCGGACAATGACCTGGCTGACAGCACTACTCATCGCCGCGGGCGCCATCTTTGGGGGAATCAATATGCTCTATGCCGCTTTTGCTTCAAGGATTCGTGAACTCGCCACCCTGCAAGCAATCGGATTCTCCCGCCCAGCGATCTTCATCTCACTGGTCGAAGAAAGTCTTCTAGCCACTCTACTGGGTACCCTCGTTGCGGCATTCGTCATGGTCTTTCTCTTGGAAGGTCAGACCGTAAATTTCTCAATGGGTGCATTTCAAATGATCCTCTCGGGCCCAACCGCACTGGCGGGCCTCCTTACCGGGCTGCTCCTCGGAGTGCTCGGTTCCATTCCACCAGCAATTCGATGCCTGGGCTCCACTCTCGCTACAGCACTACGATCTTAACCAACAACTACCATGACCAAATCAACTACACTTATCGCCTGCATTCTCTCTTCGTTTCTCCTACTCGCCTGTAACAAGGACGAGGAAAATCAGACCAACAGTGCTCCAGAGGACGCTCTTACCTTTATCCTGAAATCCGCACCGTCAGGGGCAATCAGCGTCGGAGAGGCGCGCAAGAATATCCTTCCCGGAGAAACCGTCACGGTTACGGGTAGGGTCGGTGGAACCGTTCACCCTATCGCAGAAAAATATGCGTCATTCGTTCTTTTGGATTCTTCCATAATTTTCTGCAGCGAGATGGGTGACGAGCATTGCGCCACCCCGTGGGACGCATGCTGCGAAGACGTCGATAATCTTGCCGCACATCGTACCAGTGTCCTCTTCTACGACGAATCCGGCCAACCCCTTGCAGTCGATCTAAAGAAGCAGGCCAACCTCACCCCGATGGATACGGTCACGGTGGTGGGTAGGGCTTCCGAAAACTCGACGCCCGACAACCTTCTCCTCGTCGCGGAGGGCATTTACATCTCACCCGGACAGTAAAAAGGCTGGGCATAACCACCTGTACCCATGGGGGGCAATCCCCAGCCCCATTTACGGGAACGGTTGCAGTCGTTGCGAATGAGGCAGTGTGGATATTGGACTTTTCCTGGAACGCACGGCGTCCTAGCCTTATTCCTACTCTCACTGACCTTTCAAAATTCCCTCTATGAAGGAGCCATCATTACCGCGGCATCAACGCCCATCCCAATTCGATCAATTTCTCTTCGGTGCCTGCTATTATCCCGAACACTGGGATCGATCATGGATCGAAGCCGACGCGAGCATGATGCAAAAAGCGCATGTTAACGTCGTACGCATGGCAGAGTTCGCCTGGACTCTTATGGAACCGAGGCGGGGGAAATATGACTTCAGTTTGTTCAAGGAAGCGGTAACGACACTCGAGCAAAGAGGGATCAAATCCATCCTCTGCACCCCAACAGCCACCCCACCCCGTTGGTTGACCTATGACAACCCTCAGTGGATGCGGGTCAATTCAGACGGCGTGCCCTTCTCGCACGGAACACGCCAGCACTGTTGTACGAATAACCCTGAGTTCAGGAAGGAATCCAGACGGATCACAAAGGCGATGGCAGAGGCCTTTCGCGACATGCCATCGGTTATCGGATGGCAGACAGACAACGAATTCTACTGTCACGTGGATGAATGCTACTGTGACTGCTGCCAGGATGAATTTCGCAAATGGCTGAAGATCCGCTACAACTCCTCTATCGAATCTCTGAACGAGGCCTGGGGAACGGTATTTTGGAGCCAGCAGTACGACTATTTCGAGCAAGTGGAGATTCCCAGGAAATGGCTCCAGCCGGCACCGTGTAATCCGAGCGCCTTATTGGACTACCGTCGCTTTCTCAGCGACTCAATTACTTCCTTTCAGCGCGAACAAGTGGAGATTCTTCGCGCGAGGAATCCGGATTGGTGGATTACTCACAACGGAATATTCTACAACATCGACTACTACAAGTTCGCCGAGGATCTGGATTTTCTTGCGGTCGACGTATATCCAGCCTTTTGGGGCACCCGCCCCCAGGATTTCATCGGAGCTAGTCGCCTGAATGAGCGCTGCCGACAGGCCTCAGGCACCTACATTGTCCCTGAACAATGTGGTGGACCCGGTGGCCAACTCAAATTCCTCCAACCCACTCCAGAGCCTGGTCGTATGCGGCTGTGGGCGTACCAATCCATCGCTCACGGAGCTGATGGCATGCTACACTTCCGTTGGCGCACCTGCCGTTTCGGTGCTGAGATTCATTGGCATGGGATTATAGATCACGACAACGTTCCCCGCCGACGGTTTGAAGAATTTTCGCAGGAGGGAGAGGAGCTCCAACGGATAGGCCCACAAATCCTGGGTACGACAAAACGCGTGGAAATTGGGATCAGCTTCAGCTATGAACAGGACCATGCCCAGTCGGTATTGGATTATTCAAGACCCCAACCCGATACTCAGCGTGAATTGGCTCTCGGAGAACTCATGCGGCAAAAATTTGCAGTCGGATATGTCAACGAAGATGACAGCTACGCGGGTCTCTCAATCCTAATCGTTCCTTCCGCAATTGTGATAACGGAGGACCGAGCCAGAAAGATTACGGACTTTGTCGCGGAGGGAGGAACTCTGCTGGTCACTGCGACAAGTGGTCAAAGAAATACGAACAACCATGCGATCGAGCAGACTCCCCCGGGGTTGCTTCGCGAGGTTCTCGGAATAACAGTCGAGGAGTTTGGAAACATCGATCACCGCAAAATGAATCTCTGCGGCTCAACCTTCAGCACTCCCGCCCAATACTATGAGATCGTAGAATGCGCCGACGCCACGCCAGTAGCGCATTGGCGGTTCGAAGAGTTTCCCGACACCGAAGCGGCGCAAGGCAAGGTCGGGCTATCCTGCAATTCCTTCCAGAAAGGACGGGCATACTACCTCGGAACATTTCTGAGCGAAGAAAACATCACCCCCATCTTGGAGATACTCTGCGACGCAGCTGGACTGTCCCCGCTGGCCAAAGCAGATCCAAATGTCTGCGTAATCGAACGCCACGCAGAAGACCGTAAACTCACTTTCGTGCTGAATAACTACCCCGAAGCCAAACGAGTTGATGAACTTCCCGCCGGCCAGGAGTTGCTCACTGAGACCCCCTGCGAAGGTCAGATCATTCTCCCCCCATTTGGAGTTGCCATCGTCCGGTCCTGATTCCGAAACCCTCTAGGCCAGAGAACACCTCAAACCCATTTGGGTCTGCCGATAAACGGCGGCTCAGATCCGGCTGAGAAAGATCGATCGACCCTCTAATTTAGCCGAGGGTCCACCAAATCTCTTCCCATATCCGCCACTACAGCCTGTTCGACCAGCTCCACATGCCCGTCGAAGAATAGCATATTCGCATGATTGTTATGGGGGTACTCAATGTACATGAGATTGTAGGGATTATAGTAATACGCTCCCGTCGAAGTGGTAAGCCAAACTTTGTTCACAGGATCCTCTACCTCTCTTGCGGTTAACACCCCATTGGACCCCGAGGTCCCACAACTTAGACTCGGAGCAAAATTCACAGGCAGTTCAGTAGAGGTAGCCGGATTCAGCAGCACGGTTGACGCGTCTTCTTCGACGTATCCGTTCGAGGTGCTGCTCCGACGAGTAATCGATATGTAGCTACTCAAAGCAATGTACCAGGGAGGATTGCTGAAACTGGAATTGGTAGCCTCCATCGGGAGTTTCCCCGAATTTTCAACGACATACAACGCTGTGGCCTGACCCAATTGGCGCAGATTACTGGTGGAAGTCGCCGTCCACGATTTCTGACGAATGTTGCCCACGATGGGAATCAAGATCGCGGCCAGAACGCCGATGATCGCGATCACTGATAATAACTCGATTATCGTGAAGGCCGCACTTGCGGGACTACTGGCATTTTTCCTCATAGGCACTCACCAAACTCCTCCGAAAACATACTGTCAAACGGAAATTCATAACGTCGTGATTTGTATCCAAACTGTCACACTTGCGGGGATAATCAACCCTAAAACCGAACTAATTTATAGTGTCAGCGGGGACAATGAAGCCACAGGCTGTGCCTACTATAGACTTGCCTCGGCAGACATTCCGGAGCAAGTCCAGCGCGCTCCAAAACCACGAGTTTCAGCTCCTCGGAAGAGCAACAGCCCGAGAAAAACTCTCCAGGGAGCGATCGACGCAGAAAGCAGTCGCTCCCCACCCCTGCATGATCGGCATCGAGACTCCTGAATCTAAAGAGTATGCCCCTCGCTGTAATGCAACGGGAGCTTGAGAGAAGGAAGCTGCTTATTGCCCTGTTTGATCTTCTTGAGGAGCATCTTGACAGAGCCGATCCCCATCTCCCGAAAGGGAATGATCAGGGAAGCGACCTCGACACCATTGATATTGGCCGTCTCGTCAGAGAAAGTAATCAACGAAAGGTCCTCAGGAACTCGCAATCCTAGTTGTGCTGAGGCGTAGAGGACTGGGTAGGCATTGGATGGCGAGAACCCAATTACCGCCGTGGGGCGTTTCTTTGCGCTCAAATATTCTCGGCAGAGGGCCACACGCTCTTCTCTCGGAACATACTCTTCCCGGCCCCAGCGAGTGTGGGAGATTGAATACTTCTCGGCCTGCTTAATAAAAGTCCGATACCGAATATCCAATGACGCGGAATTACCGCTAACCACGCCGGTAAACTCAGAAAAGGCGATTCGCTTGTGACCGTCTGCTGCCAATTGTTCTACGACGCCGGTAATCGCCCCCTTATCATCCGAATAGACGGAGTCGAAACGTGCCTTCCGGTTGAGCCAAATATTCGGAATTCCATTGGACCGTAGCAGCTCCTCGAATGCTTTCGGGACGTTATTGTAGTATGCGATCAGGACCCCATCGACCATACAATGCTTCATGATATGAGGAAGGACCTCCTTGTCCGTGAGTTTCTTATCGGGCAGCATACTCAACATCAAATGATAGCCGTGCGCCTCGAGTTCATCGCAGATTCCGGTAATCATCTGCTGAAAAATAGCACTCCGTCCAAGATCATTCGACATGATCAAAGCAATCGACCCAGACCGACCAGTGCGCATAGCACGGGCAGATTTGTTGGGGATGTAGCCCATCTTGTCGGCGATCTCAACAATACGCTTACGAGTCGCTTCGTTGTAGGAACTACCGCTGCCACTAAGGATATGACTGACTGTAGATATAGATAGTCCGGATTTTTCCGCAACCTGTTTGAGAGTAACCCGCATTAGAGCTTTCATTAGTAAGCAGAACGCCGGTCGATCAACCAAATTTTCTCGATGCGTTGAGTAAAATGCAACAAACGCGACGGATTCTGAGGCGAATGAGGCGGCGGGAAATCGAGACACCTACCGGTTCAGAGCCTGCTGGAAAACGCGATTCGATCAATCCAATGACCACCCTGAGACCGGAAAGAAAGCGGTCACCTGTTCGCGACAACAAAATGCGATTGAACGATGCACGGTTCCCCGCCCCACGGCGATAGTACGAGCCCGATCACATTTATGGGATCGCTATTCTGAAATCGAGCTCCCGCCTGCAACCGAGTGGCCCATACGAATCAGAACCTACGTGGGAATCGCCTTACCAGCTAAACGGAAACGGAAGAGAGCTCCTCCAAATTCAGAGTATCCTGGACAATGATCGCCTGCCCAAACCCCGCCTGCAATGGCACGTAGGAATCTTCCAACGGATTATCACCAATCATTGCCATATGGCCCGCAGGCACACCTGTTAACTCAAGTACCCGGCGCCAGAACGCGGGATCATGCTTCTGCCCCAGGCCATTGTTTGAACCGTGAACACCACTCAACAACCCGATTCCATTGCTTCCTACGATCTCCGCCAGTTCCAGCTTCATCAGACATCCCATGTAAGGATTATTGCTGATCACCTGAATCTGATACCCACGCCGATACAACTCATGCAATAACCGGACGCGATCCCAAAGAACCACAAACTCACCCAGGTGCCACTCGCGCATGGAAGCCATCACGCGATCATAATCGAGACCGAACTCGACAATGATGTCATCGTAGTCCCAAAACAGATTTTCCTTTATATAGTCGAGGATCTCGGACTCTGCTTTTTCACTGTGCTGCGCTCCGTACCGGGCCAGTAACTCCAGCAGATAGTTCCCACCCAAGTGTCTGGGGTGGATCTGCGCCCCCGGAACTCTCTCATCAATCAGTGTGCCATCAATATCAAAGCAAACTGTCCTGATCTCAGGTTTCAGATGTAGGTTACTGTAGTCCATTTTGTAATTGTTTCCAAAACTGTTGATTCGCCGCATGATCGCGTTGCTCAAAGGTGATATTGCCAGCGTAGTCTACCGACTCTAGCGCGCGGATAAGCTCTTCCCATGGAATCGAGCCCTGTCCAACCGGTAGATGACTGTCCTCATCCCCAAAATTATCATGAAAGTGAACCTCTACGATCCTGTCCCCCAATGCTCGGGACAGTTCAACCGGATCAACATTGTTCCACTGACAATGCCCCGGATCGAGGCACACTTTCAAATTCTCGCGATCAACCCGTTCGATGAACGATAGAAAAGCTTGCGCATCTGCATTGACTTCCAATGCCTCGATACAGGCAGTCTCTATCGTGACGGTGATATCGTGGGCCTTCGCCAGGTCACAAAGATTCCGGTAAACAAGAACCGAGTCGTCGACCATTGCCTCCAGGCCTCCATACCTCTTTCGCCCCTCGGCGTGCAACTGACGCAACGATATTTTTCCTTTCGAGAAATCGGTGGCACTGCTCCCGAGGTACCGCAGAGAAGTGAGCCCGTGCATCCAGCCCATATGAGTGGTAAATCTCTTCAATCCCGCCAATGCCGCCAACTGGACAAGGATATCGTGACTCTCAAAAATCCAATCTACAGGTTCTCCGGGAGGAGGAAGCATCTGATTGAAATGAGCTGATTCCATTGTCAGCCCCTCCTTTCGAACCGCGTCGCGAAACTCCCGCACACCGGCTTCACCTCGGGCATAAATCGTTTCCTCAGGAGAAGAATACACTGCTTTGCCACCGGATTTAGGATCCATTACGCAGAACAAATCCTGTGGGTAAACGCCGGAGAAACCCAGATCCCGAATGAACCGAAGACCTTCTTCCGATTCCTTCTCGAAGCTATCCAAGCCAAAATCGGCGACTAAATAGTTAAAATTTTGTTTCACAAAGTCTTCTCTTCTTGATTTATTCACAACGTTGTGACTCTTTTCTCTACCATGTCAACTTTCTTCCAATCTACTTGGTGCGGAATCGCAGTGATCATCATTTCGATTTTATTTCCAGAATCCCAATCCGCTCATGCGGCCACTCTCACGATCCCCCAGGACCAACCGATTGTGATCGTAACCGGAGACCGACCGACAGTCACAGAGAAATTTGCCGCGACCGAGCTGCAGTCGTATCTCCTCCAGATGCGCGGTGGGGAAGTCTCCATCAGCACAGTGGACCGAGACGGCTTCCCCATTTATTTGGGAAACCAACCAGAAACGGCATCCTATAGGGATCAATTGACCGATCCCATACGAGAGACCCAGGAGGAAGTTTTCATCCTGGAGATCAAAAGAGATTCGATCTTCGCAGTGGGCGGAGGCGACAGAGGAACTCTCTATGCAACCTACGCACTCCTGGAAGAATTGGGGTGCCTGTGGATGGAACCGGGGCCGGATGGAGAATACGTACCCGAACTGAGTTCGCTGGAACTAGAGCTCGGGAAGGAATTCCAGCGTCCCGCCATGACCGTTCGCCACCTAGGCACCTCGGGGCAATTGCCGGACCCCCTCAACAAAAGACCGGACGAAATCGAGAAAACCATCGACTGGATGGTCAAGAACCGGCTGAACATGAGCTTTTCACTACGTCCCCAGGTTCTCTATCAGAAAATGCCCCGGGACCGGCGAAACCTATGGACCATCCGTGGAGGGATGATCGAGTGGCAACACATCGTACACAACTTGCCTTTCATCTTCCCGAATGAAGTTTATTTCGAAGAGCACCCGGAATACTACGCGTTGTACAAAGGACGACGGATCCCGGCCGGACCGGAAATGGGAAACCCAGCCCTGACCAATCCCGACGTTCGACGGATTGCGGCAGAGTTTGCCGCGAATTGGTTTGATAGGCATCCAAATGGCTCAGTGGTACCGTTGGTACCGCCGGATGGTGCGGTAAAATGGGATGAATCTCCGGAAGCCATGGCCCTCGGAGGGAGAAACTTCGTCAAGGGCCCTGAAGGCAGCATGTCGCGTCGGATGGCAGAGTTCAGCGCCGCCGTGGCCGAGCAACTACAAGACGCGTATCCGGACCGATATATTCTTAACCTGGCCTACTCCAATTATGTGGAGCCCTTCCCGGAACTCGCCCTACCTGAAAATGTAATTACTCAGGTAGCTCACGGCTATGCCGGCCAGGGCTCCTTCATCCATTCCATCTATTCAGATCGCAATATCGAAGCTCGGGAGATCTTTGAAGCCTGGGCGAACTCCGGCGCGGGAGGAATTGGAATATGGGACTACTTCCTGCTCCATGTCCCCACCCAGGCGGGCTCGGCAAAAACTCCACTCGGACTCGGTAACGTCGCCCGCGATATGATCTCGTATCTCCGCGATCTGAAACCGGAATATAAAGTCTACTTCACTCAGACAGGAAATGAGCACTGGCAGTACAATGCCTTCCTGTACTGGGCAGTTGCCCAATTGACGTGGAATCCCGACACCAGCATCGAAGAACTGGCCGAAGTATGGTCCAAGGCTGCTTTCGGAGAATCATGGGAATCTGCCTACAACTACCATCTAGCCCTGGAAGAGGCCTATGATAATGAAGAGTGGCAGGTCGGCATCTGGAGGGAGATCAATGTTCCTTCCGCACTGGTGTTCACAGATAGTTTCTTTGAGAAAGTCCAACCAGAGCTCGAGATACTGGATTCAACCGTAGATCCATCCAACCAGATCGGCACCGACCTCATTCGCCGCATGCAAACATCCATTTCGCTAGCCGAAGAATCCGTTAGGCCGCAGAAACTGTTTGGACCCAACGGAGAATGGACCCTTGAAAGAGGTAACGAATTCTACGAACTCAATGCGAGCGGCTCCGACACAATTGATGAGGAAGAATTACTCGCCCTGATAGGTGGTGAGAGTCAGGACCAAACGGTAAAGCACATGAAGTTCCGGGCTCACAAAAGAAAAGAGCCGATTGTCTGGATCGAAAGCGAATCACTCAAAGTTGGGATCATTCCCGGCATTGGCGGACGGATCATCCGTCTCATCGATAAAGCCACCGGGCAGAACCTGATGTACGAACCCGAGATCAGTAGTTTGCGAATCCCCGGGGCTCCCTATTTCCGCTATGGTGGCTACGAGGAATACATCGGGAATGCGTTTGCCTCACCGGGCTGGGAGACGGCTATGTCGATTATAAATCAAACCTCACAAAGCCTCGCGGTGGAGGCAGACATTGACGGGTTGATCATCCAACGCAGCTATGCGCTTGACGAACGGGACCCCACAAAACTCAACATCTATTCGAAAATAACAAATCGGAGCCAGGAGAACCGCGAAGCCCGTATTCGGATTCATCCAGAGTTTAAATTGGATCCCCGACTGGACGACACCACCCTCCTCCTCAAAGGAGCCGACGGAGAATACAGCGTTGAAAGCCTCTTCAACAGTGACGCGGTGGAAGATTTTCACACCGGAAGCTGGGCCGTGGTTTCACCAGAATTGAACCTTGCGCTGATCAACAACTTCCCCACCGACTCAGTCGAGACCGCTCACCTACACCTGGACACAGCGGTTCACAGTTTTAATCTGGAACTTTTCGGGACACCCACAGTACTGGCCCCTGGTGAATCAATAGCACTTTCTCACAGCTACAGAGTCGTCGAAGCGGATGTCGCCCGCGAAGTCCTGGAGATCGAAGAAGAGTTCCACAAAGAATCGACCAACAATCCGGACTGGATCTCATCAGAAGAGGAATCGCACCCTGTCGAGTCTCCCCTCAACATTCCGGTATACAGTAGCGGCGATACACCTTTGATCCTAAAACGGATTCCGGAGCGTATCGGCGAACTCGCGACGTTGACTTGCCTATTCCGATTGGATCAAGAACCTGAAGAGATTCCCGATGCGGTATTCTTCAGTTTCGGAACAAAGACAACGGACTGGATGATTGTAAGAATCAGCAAGGGCTATCTCTATGTCTATCGTACACACGGAGAAGCTCCCTTCACCAGCCCCAGTGATGCATGGGCGAAACTGCAGGTTCCCGTGGAAAAGTCGATTAAGCCCAATCGGTGGTATAACCTAGCTGTTAGCTGGGATGGCAGAGACGGGCCTGATTATAGTACGATGTCGGTTATGCTCGATGGGAAGGTTCTCGACGAACGATCCAACCTGACAATCTATCCTGCGACTAGCGCTGAAGCACTCGTCATCGGCGGAAACTCTCAGGCCATCAGTCGCCGAAATTTCCCGGGAGATATCGACAACGTCCGCATCTACCTGGCGACACCGAAAGAAGTAAGAAAGCGTGGAACCCCTCCCCTCGTAAACTTAACTGCCCGCCCCTAACCCGCATCTGTTACTAGAATGTAACTCGACAGAGTTTGACTCCACGCACAAAATTCATATCGTTATGAATATCTGCTACTATTCTTCTAACTCACCCATGTAACTATGAAAAAACTACACACAATCGTCCTGGGAATCGCACTTTCCAGCTCCCTCTACAGCGCCAACATTTCGGTAGACAATCCGAATGGATACGACGGCAACGTAACCAGCCAATCCTTCCACGAAGAGGCAGGAAACTATTCGGTTTCCGATTTCAATGCCGACTCTGGGAGCATCTTAATTAATTTCGATGACTCCAAATACACAATGGGAGATTCGATAACTAGCGTCATATTTGACTCCGGGAACGGGCCATTCAACTTCCGAGCCAACTTGGATCTGCTCGGAGGAGGATACGGCCGAATCGTACAAGACGGCAGCCAGTTCGTGAGTAGCCCGAGTCAATCACTCGTTTGGGCGAATGGAACTGGAGCCTCTATTCTCTTTCCTGAGTACATCTCTGGATCAATTCTATCAGAATCCGTCTATTCGGTGGGATTCACTCTCGCCAGGCTCGAGATCCCAGTATCCGTTCGATTCTACTCCGACATCGCAGGCAATGTTCAGCTCGGTGATACGATTTCAATGACCGCGAACTCCGCGACGACCGGCTACTCCTTCGTGGGATACACTGGAACCGAAGCCATTCGCCGAGTCGAGATCGACACCAGCGGATCGGGGAACAGCTTTGCCATAGACGATCTCGTCGTGTCCACCACCTCGAGCCCCATCCCCGAACTCTCACACAGTTCCATGTATTTGGCCTGTATCGCCCTTTGGATCGTACCTTTCCGCGCACGGAGACGCCGATAGATCGTTTGTTTTCCGGATAGTTCGTATCAGCTAACACAATGAGCAGCCAGGCGCCCGCAAGGGCACCTGGCTGCAATTGTTTTCGGAGGGCACCCAGTCACAAACCAGGCGAAAAGCCATTTACCCACCAATTCAATTAGTTGATCGATAGATGATCCGAAAACAATATCCCGCTCAAGCTAAGTGATCCCGAATTCGGCACAAGTCCCTACGGAATCAAACCCGTAAACTCAGAAACAAGTGTACCCGGCACCCCGTTTCAGCCCGAAACGGGCGCAGCGAGGCCGGCTTGGTTCCGACAGCAACAGGACTCGGGGGTAGTTTTCCCGAAAAAAAATCAAGGAAGTTTGGTCGATCCCATGAGGAAGCGATCACACTCACGGGCCGCGGCACGGCCTTCATTAATCGCCCAAACAATGAGAGATTGGCCCCGGCGCATATCGCCGGCTGCAAAAACTTTATCCATGCTGGTCCGGAATTCGCCGTATTCTGCCTTCACATTTGAACGGGCATCTTGTTCTAGACCCAGCTCCTCAACGATCGTCGCCTCCGGACCGAGAAAGCCCATGGCCAACAGTACGAGCTCAGCCGGGAGAACGCGTTCAGATCCTTCCACCTTCTTCGGCATAAACCGGCCATTGTCGCTGATCCACTCGACATCATGCACGTGGATGGCCTTTACATTTCCATCTTCGTCCGCCTCAAATTTACTCGCAGTTACGAGGTATTGGCGTGGATCTTCACCCTGGACGGCAGCGGCCTCTTCCTGACCGTAATCGACCTTATAGACCTTTGGCCATTCGGGCCATGGGTTATTGGGAGCCCGTTCCATGGGTGGCTTGGGCATAATCTCGAGCTGAGCAACGCTCTTGCAGCCATGTCGAAGAGAAGTACCCACACAATCGGTACCGGTATCTCCCCCTCCGATGATAATTACATTCTTATCCTTCGCCAATTCAGTGAATTGACTCCCCTTTCCCTCGCGGACATCCCACATCTCTTTTGTGTTCGGTCCAAGAAAGTCCATCGCGAAATGGATATTGCCAAACTCCCGGCCTGGAATGGGTAAATCGCGCGGCTTTGTAGCGCCACAGCAAAGGACAACCGCGTCATAATCGTCCAGCAACTGCTGAGCGGGTAGATCTTTCCCAATCTCAACGCCGGCCCGGAACTGGACCCCCTCGTCCTCCATCAGGCGCACACGACGGTTCACGACCTCCTTCTGAAGTTTCATATTGGGGATTCCATACATCAGGAGTCCACCAATCCGGTCCGCTCGCTCAAAAACAGTCACATGATGCCCTGCTTGGTTGAGCTGATCAGCCGCGGCAAGCCCCGCGGGTCCGGAACCTACAATGGCAATCTTCTTCTCTGTGCGTACGGCTGGTGGATTTGGCTGCACCCACCCTTCGGCCCATGCCTTATCGATGATGGACTGTTCGATATTCTTAATCGCCACAGGAGGTTCAATGACACCGAGAACACAAGAACCCTCGCACGGAGCTGGACAGACGCGTCCGGTGAACTCCGGGAAGTTATTCGTCTTCATCAGGCGTTCATAGGCATCCTGCCACCTACCCTTGTAAACAAGGTCATTGAACTCGGGGATTAGGTTATTCACCGGGCACCCACTTGCCATATTCGCCAGGGTCATCCCCGTATGGCAGTATGGAGTACCGCAGTCCATGCAACGCGCACCCTGGTCTCGCAATTTGCCCTCGTCAAATCCCTCGTGGGTCTCGTTCCAGTCCTTCAGACGCTTGATCGGATCGCGATCAGCGATCGTCTTGCGCTCGAATTCCAAAAATCCAGTTGGTTTTCCCATAAACAGTCGTTCCCCTTAGTATGTAATGATGTATCAGCGACAGGTCTTAGTGCCCGGCCATAACGTTCTCTTCGAAAGCGGCCAGAATCGCAGCATCCCCTTCGAGTCCGCGCTCTTCCGCACGGGCCTGTGCTTGAAGGATACGCTCATAGTCCTGAGGCATAATCTTCAAAAACTTACCGGCGCTGGCCGGCCAATCATCCAGAATCGCTTTCCCGCGAACAGATCCGGTATAGCCGACATGGCGCTCAATTCGCGACCGAACCAGCTCGATGTCCGCATCGCTGCATTCAATGAGCTGATACACATTGACCATCTCCGTATTGAGACGTTTCTCGACGAAATCGCCCGCCTCATCGTAGACGTAGGCAACACCGCCCGACATCCCTGCTCCCAGATTGCGCCCGGTAGTACCGAGATTAATCACCAACCCGCCGGTCATGTATTCCAGGGCGTGATCCCCGACCCCTTCGACTACGGCCTCGACCCCTGAGTTCCGAACACAGAAGCGCTCACCCGCCATTCCGGCAACATACGCTTCGCCGGAGGTGGCACCATAGAAGCACACATTACCTGTGATGATGTTCTCGTGCGCAACAAACGGCGAATCCTCCGAGGGACGGACAATAATTTTCGCTCCCGAAAGGCCTTTACCCAAGTAGTCGTTGGTGTCACCCGTGACGCTAAAGGTCATGCCCCGCGGGCAAAAAGCACCCAGACTCTGACCTGCGGAACCGGTAAGATTAATTTTCACCGTATCCTCGGGGAGCCCCTCCACTCCGTGTCGACGCGAGATTTCGGCCCCGGTCATGGTACCCACGACGCGGTTCGTATTGATGACCGGAAGATCCATCTCCACCGCTTTCCCTTCTTCAATCGCCGGTTTTGCCCGATTGAGGATCTCCGTCCGATCAAGTGAGATATCGAGAAGGTGATCCTGTTTCATCTGGCAATAGGTGCCGACATTCTTGCCCACATTGGGGCGATACAGGACCTTGCTGTAATCGAGTCCACGAGCCTTCCAGTGGTCAATCGCTTTGCGCAGCTCGAGCTTGTCCACACGCCCGACCATCTCGTTGATGGTGCGAAATCCGAGCTGTGCCATGACCCCTCGCAGATCTTCGGCGACGAAGCGCATAAAATTCTCCACGGCCTCCGCTCCACCTTGAAATTTCTTCCGCAGCTCAGGGTTCTGCGTGGCGATTCCGACCGGACAGGTGTTTTTCTGACATACGCGCATCATCAGGCACCCGAGAGTGATTAGCGGCGCAGTCGCAAATCCGAATTCTTCGGCACCGAGCAAGCACGCGATCGCAACATCGCGGCCGGTCTTCAATTGGCCGTCTGTTTCGACCACCACCCGCGAGCGCAGGTCATTGAGAAGCAGAGTCTGGTTTGTCTCGGCGACTCCGAGCTCCCAAGGGGCTCCGGCGTGTTGAATCGAAGAACGGGGCGACGCTCCAGTCCCTCCATCGTAGCCAGAGACTAAGATCACATCGGCTTTTGCTTTTGCCACGCCTGCAGCGATCGTACCCACTCCCACCTCCGAGACCAACTTGACGTTCACCCGTGCGTTGACGTTGGAGTTCTTGAGGTCGTGAATCAGCTCTGCGAGATCCTCAATCGAATAAATGTCGTGGTGCGGTGGAGGAGAAATCAGCCCCACTCCCGGAGTCGTTCCACGGGTTTTGGCAATTTGAGGAAGCACCTTGTGCCCTGGCAGCTCTCCGCCCTCACCGGGCTTCGCGCCCTGCACAATTTTGATCTGGATCTCATCGGAATTGACGAGGTAGTAGCTCGTCACTCCGAATCGGCCGGACGCCACCTGCTTAATGGCCGACCGACGACTGTCACCGTTTGCATCGGGAGTAAATCGATCAAGATCCTCTCCCCCTTCTCCGGTATTGGACTTCCCGCCGAGACGGTTCATGGCAACGGCCAGAGATTCATGCGCCTCCTTCGAGATCGACCCATAGGACATGGCACCTGTCTTGAACCGGCGAACAATTGCATCCACGGACTCGACTTCCTCGATCGGGATCGCATGAGATTGATCAAAGCGAAACTCCATCAACCCGCGGAGGGTGAAAGTCTCCCTCGACTGGTCATCGATAATATCCGCATACTCACGAAATACTGCGTAATCGCCGAGACGAGTGGCTTTTTGCAGCTTGTGGATCGTCGTTGGGTTGAAAAGGTGCCGCTCACCACCCTTGCGCCATTGATAGACCCCACCAGAATCGAGGGCGACCGCACGGCTATCTCCCCGCGGGGCAAATGCACTGAAGTGACGAATCTCGGTCTCGCGGGAAATCGCATCGATACCGATACCCTCCACACGGGAAGCTGTCTTGGTAAAATACTTATCGATCACTAATTGGTTGAGACCAATCGCTTCAAAGATTTGAGCTCCTCGGTAGGAAGCCACCGTCGAAATACCCATCTTCGACATGGTTTTAATCACCCCGTTGAGATTGGCCTTCAAGAAATTGATACACGCCCTATCAGGGCCGATCGCAAGGTCACCATTGGCCACCATATGGCGCACACTCTCAAGCGCTAGGTACGGATTGATCGCGTCTGCCCCGTAACCGAGAAGCAGTGCAAAGTGATGAACCTCCCGGGGCTCCCCAGACTCGAGCACAATCGACACGCGCGTCCGGGTACCCTGCCGCACGAGATGGTGATGGAGACCTGATACAGCAAGCAGTGCTGGAATCGGCGCCTTCTTTGGGCCAACCTTTCGATCGGAAAGAATGAGGATATTCACCCCATCATCAATGGCCGCATCCGCGTTCTCGAAAAGCTGCTCCAACGCAGCTTCCAATCCCCGATCCGAGATATCGGGCTCCGATAATTGACTGTGTCCACTGGCCAGCCCTCCCAACCGGGGTGAAAAAGTAATCGGCAGCCGACAAGAACTGAAGCCATCCATATCAATCTCCACCAATTGACGCAGCTGGTGGCGATCGATCAAAGGCGAAGGCAGTTTAATCATCCGGCAGCAATCCGGTCCCGGCCGGGTGAGGTCGCCCTCAGACCCGATAAAGGTCACACTGGCGGTAACCAATTCCTCCCGAATCGGATCGATCGGTGGATTGGTTACCTGCGCGAAGAGTTGCTTAAAGTAGTTATAGAGTAGTTGCGGCTGATCGGAAAAGACGGCCAGAGGGGCGTCGTTCCCCATCGACCCCAAGGGCTGCTTACCCAGTTCCGCGCTGGGCCCGAGAATGAAGCGCACATCCTCAAAAGTGTACCCAAACGCCTTCTGGCGGGTTTCAATCGACTCAAAATCGTCCGCGATCACCTTCTTGGGAACGGGCAGACGCTCGGCTTCAACCAAGTTTTCACGCAACCATTCACCATAGGGACGCTCAGCGGCGATCTGCGATTTCAATTCATCGTCGCCGACGATCCGGCCCTTTTCCATATCGATAAGGAACATCCGTCCGGGCTCGAGGCGCCCTTTCTTCACGACGTTCTTCGGCTCAATCCCCGCAAGGACCCCCACCTCTGAGGCCAAAATGACCTTATCATCGGAGGTCACATAGTACCGCGAAGGACGGAGCCCGTTGCGGTCAAGAGTCGCACCCACCTGAACACCGTCGGAAATCGCCATGGAGGCGGGACCGTCCCATGGCTCCATCATGCAGGCATGAAACTCATAGAAATCCCGTTTATGCTGCGGCATATGCCGATGGCGCTCCCATGGTTCGGGAATCATCATCATCATGGCATGCGCAAGGCTGCGGCCTGAGAGGACGAGGAATTCCAGGCAATTATCAAACTTCTGAGAATCCGATCCCTCCTCCCGAATGATGGGGAGCAGCTTCCGAAAGTCCTTCCCAAACACCTCACTCGCCAACTGCATCTGACGAGCGTGGAGCCAGTTTTCATTCCCCCGTACCGTATTGATTTCGCCGTTGTGACAGAGGTACCGGAAGGGTTGTGCCCGCGGCCAACTGGGGAAGGTATTGGTCGAGAATCGCGAGTGGGTCAAAGCCATGGCCGACTCCATCGACTCATCACTAAGATCCGGAAAATACTCAGGGAGCTGTCCAGTAGTCAGCATCCCTTTGTACACCATTGTACGGCTCGAGAGAGAACTGACATAATAAAGGGAGTCCTCATCCTCACCCCGATAGCAAATCCGGTGAGCGGCAATCCGGCGAATCACATACAACTTCCTCTCAAAAGCCAGACCCCGTTCGACAGTCTCCCCACGATCGATAAAGAACTGGCGCATAAACGGCTCACAATCAGATGAGGCTTTCCCGAGAATACCGCTGCGCACCGGAACATCTCTCCAACCCAGAAATTGAAAACCCTCTTCTTTGACGATCTCCTCAATGGTCTCTTCCTCCTGAGCTCTCTCCTGCGGGTCTCTGGAAAGGAAGACAAAACCAGCACCATAATCACCTTCCTCAGGGAGATCAAAGCCCGCCTCCGTCCGGCAAGCCTTTCGAAGAAACTTATCGGGGATCTGGATAAAAAGACCCGCGCCGTCGCCGGTGATCGGGTCACAGCCACAACCACCCCGGTGGTCAAGGTTCACACAAATCTCAAGTGCACCCTGGACGATGTCGTGAGAGCGCCGCCCCTTCATATCGACAATCAATCCGATGCCGCAATTCTCATGCTCGTAGCTAGGGTCGTATAGGCCTTGCGCCTTAGGTCGTTCAAATCGTTGTTCCATAGTCGAATTCGAAAGGGTTCCGTGTGCGGCAACTTACGCCACCAACAATCATAACAATCATTGAGGCCCTCGATAACGAATTGAAGGATAAAAACGGGTTTTTCTAATTATTTCGCTCCACGGCCCGTCCCGATCCACGCTGGATCACTATTCCGGCCCCATTTCACCCCACAAAATGCCAGAAACGAGGAGTGGGCGACGCGCGCAGACCTACACAGATGGACACAATCCTCCAATCAGCCCTCGAACCCTGCTGACGCGGCCTCAGGAGCCTACCCTGCCAAACGCTCCCTTCAATGCGGGGCCGATGCCGACAGTTTGCCTATTGGCGGATGCCCATGCAAGACACTGTTCACCCACCAATCCGATGCAGTGCCTTATCTGCCAGTCCGCCTCTTCAACTGGTGCTGGTACAAAGACTGCGGATACAGGGTTTCCCCCTCACCGGTACCCTCGACCCGATCAACTGGGCCGCTCACTGAATACCGTTGTGGATAATCCCCATCGGTGCGAACCGCCGAGACTGGACCGCGCGTCCCGATCACATAGCCATACTTCGCCTGCATACTCCAGACAACAAACGGATGATGATCATTCGACAGGCCGGTCGTATTCCAAATCACAGTGTGCGCGGCGGTTGAATTATGCTTCGGCTTCGATAATTGGTCATAATAGCGATCTCTCGCCTCGAACCAACTATTCTCAGCGACACAGCTATCGAATAGGTTCGAATGACTGAACCACATATGATGGTCACTCCCCTTCCCCTGAGTCTGTCCACTCCCGGCTGTCTGGTGGCCCGTCTCTCGATCAACGCATTGCAGAAGAACATTTCCGGACGTCGCCATGCCACTCATCGAAAATCCGTGCCGGGCATAGGCTGCCGTACAATCCGCCAACAGGCACTCATTGGAATTATCCAGGCGGAACATATATCCATTCCCCCCGCCACCGCCATACTGCGGCTTCTGCATCGTGCTATTTATGACGGAAATAGATCGAGACTCTTTCAGTCTAATTCCGTTCGAGAGCAGGTGGGTCCCCAACTCATTTCCTTTGTACTGAAAGCTATCCACATTTCGTATCCAGGAATCCCTCACATTCTGCATTAAAATCGCGAACGAAAAATGAACATCGTATGCACTCTTACGCTCGGCCGCGAAATCCTCGGGCAAATTTCGACTCTCGGCCAGACGCCGGGTGTACTCACCTTTTGGTGACGCAAAATCCAAATTCTCCCATCCATCCCGCCCTGGATGCTCGCGGTTCCCAATCGAGAAATCTTCCAGACCCACGCCGCTCACCATTCCGCTCTTGCGGTAGACCCGAGCACCATAGGAGCGCTTGAGAGTATAGCGTGTGGGAATATCGATTGTCAGAACTCGCCTCTCCCGATCGATAGATTGGATAATTCTCAGATCGAGCATACTACCCAATTTGTCTTCGTACCCCAGCCAACCGGTTTCTTTATGGTCTGAAATCCATGCATCGTTGGGGTCGGCCCGTAGGATAACGGTGTCTCCCACCTCAAATACATCGACATCTGCGACCGGGATTTCGACCGTAGGGCTCATCAGGTCTTCGGTAATTTCGACCGTTCCCCCCTCCTCCAACGACCATTCCGCATCCGGTGTGCCCGTCACCCGAATGATCTGCTGACCCCGCATCTCATACGAATCATTGAACAAGAAAGTTCTACCCGGTCCGTCGCCTCTCAACACAATATCGTTTTTCCGAATTGCCAGCGTGGGCGATCCTGCCCTGGGTGGAAGGACGCGGTAAAAGCCTTCCGGCATATAGACAACAACAGGCTGCTTCATCGAGGCGGCCTTGTTGATTGCTTGCTGAATGGCTTCGGTGCTATCCGCTGCTCCCGTGGGGTCGGCCCCCAGGTCGAGCACGTTGATTACAGGAGCTTCTCCTAGGTCTGGAATCGGTTTCTCCCCGCGAGCATAGCCCGCATAAGAAAAGTCCTGAATCAACTGGTCGGACTCAAACGTAAGCGCTGGGAACGGAACCCAATTCTCATCGTAGAGCTCCGAGTGCCAAGTTCCAGCAGGTGGCCGAAAGCTCTCGCTATCCAGCGACGAATTCCCTTTCGGCGAACACCCCAAAACAAGGAATGGCGGACTAAAGACTGCGAAGAGGCAAACAGGGTTGAGGATTGTTCGCATAAAAAGGATCACAGAGTAGAAACAGAGGAAGCGCAAACCCGGTCGCCGAACGACCCAGTTTGCGCCAGGCCAAAGTGCGTTGCTCAGCGAAGCGAGCGACGACGCAGAGAAACAGCGGCAAAACAGGCAGCCCCCATCAAGACCAATGACGATTGGGCCGGCTCCGGAATACTACTGGTGCCTGTCGCCTCAAAAGAACGAATCCCCAAGCCGTAAGCGGTGCCGGAAGCGCCCGTTCCCGTCCACTCATCCTCTTCGAAATAGATGCCAACCGCAGTCACAGTCGAAAGAGAAATAGAGCCGAACGACCCGGACCCCTGGTCGAAATTCAATTTACTCGACGGGTTGTAGAGAGCCCACAACTCATCCATCAAATCAGTACCACTCAAAGTAAAGGTAGCGTTGTTCTGCGCCAGATTCAAAGTGGTCTCCGAAACGTAGTAATCCCCGCCATCAACCTGCACGACGAACCGTCCATCAAACTCGACGGTTGGATCGGTCGTATTGATAAAGCCGGTTGTTGAGACAGAGAGGCCTTCGAGCAACACTGCTCCCGTCTCAAGTCCACCCCCGAAATCCTCTTGATTGAAGACATATACCCCGGCCAAAGACAGATCCTGTCCGGCAAAGCCACCCGCATTGTAGGACTGCAGGTAAATTTGGTCCGAAGAATCCGGGGAAGAATTGTTGCGAATCTGGCGGCGACTGAATCCGGCATCGATCGTGCCCGACCAAAACTCAAACCCTCCATAGAAAGTTGGTCCAGTGTACCCTGAAGCGGGGCTCATTACATTGCTATCGCTAAAGCTAGTTCGATATACGTACGGATTGTTGGCAACCTGAGCAGTGGGCCGGGCAAAGTTTGTGTCCGAAGTTACGTAGTCACTACTGACTCCATAAGAGATCAGAGTCTCAGCGTGAACCGAAGCAGCCGTGAGGACTAGAGACGTAGACGAGACCGCCAGGGCAAGACGGTTGAATGAGTAGGGCATCTTCATAATAGATAGGGATTATTGGTATGGGTATACAGCGAGATTGCTGCCAACCCAACCAACCTATTCAGTCGCGGTACCGAATCAACCTACCTCGCATTCAAACATTTTAAGAAAATTGCAAATGTTTGAATTATCCGGCAATTGCCATTCCCCGACTCCATTGAATAATGAGACCGAGAATTAACCCTTCCTCGCCCCTAAACCCCTACGGCATGTTTTCAACCTCCCCATCCGCTACCCACCCGTCGCCACTCAAACTGCAGGCGCGCCGAGCCTTTTCATTGATCGAGCTATTGGTCGTCATCGCTATTATTGGAATCCTCGCGGGCATTACTATTTCCGTTCTCGGCAACACCCGCGACAAAGCTCGATTGACTACGAGTCTAACCAATATAAGGGAACTCCACACCGCGAACACGCTCTACGCCAATGAACACGGCGGTCACTACGTTCCAATTATGACTCGAAATGACGAAGGGACGCTCACCCGATGGCTAGAGAACGACACCTACCGGTCTTATCTGGGGATTGCACCGGATGCAGACTGGCCGGAACGCCTCCTCTCCCCGAACGCCATGGTGCTCGATTCGAATGGAGACCCACGCTTCGATCGATCCTACGCCATGAACATTACTGGCCTCACCGGGTACTCCACCCCAGGGAATGAGTGGCAAATGAATGTGTTTGGATTGGAGAATCCGGAGAAAACCATCGCAATGACCGATGCGCTCGACTGGATCGTATCCTACTACGGTGCGAAGAAATATAGTGGCGAGGAAATATCCTCAGGCAGTGCAGTCGCCTACCGCTACGAAGGTAAAGCAACAGTCATCTACTTCGATGGACACGCCGAAGCCAAGACCATGAGCGAGATCGCCGACAATCCAGACGCTTGGTTTCTAGTCGACTAGGGGCTGCCGACTTGGGTGGACCGCAACGTGGTCCCCTCATGAAATTCCCCGGCGACCATGATTGACTTGGGAGTTGCCGGCACACCATAGGCATGCTCGTGCATTTGGGAGACCAAGAAACTGATGGCATTCTCGGCAAGCAATTCGGGCTTTGTATTGAAGCCGGAGAAGTACTCGGGTGTCTGCGGTGAGTATCCCTTCCAGCCAAGAACGGAAAAGCCCAGATCCTCGGGAATGCGCAATCCTGACTCGAGTAATAATTCGTACTGTCGTTCATGGGCAATGACAGCATCGAGACGATTTTCCTCCACCCATGACCTGATTGATTCAGCACTACCGAGATCATCGGACTGCAGTTCAATCGCATACCCGCCCCTACGCACCTGCTCATAGAGATAGGCGCTGTGCAAGATCCCGTGAGTCCGATCACTTAGTCCCTCTGTGAGCATCAACCCGATCCGTTGGTACCCCCGCTCGCGCAAGACCGCAAGGTGCAACAGCATATTATGGTAATGATCGAGAACCGCCCGGGTAAAATTAGGCTGGCTGACTGAGTATCCATATTCCACTACAATAAACTGCTCCCAGCCCGATCCGAGATCAGCGCCTGACTCCACAAACGGACCTACCAGAACACCTTTGATCCCGCTGTTCCACCAAACCGATTTAAAGTGGCTAATACTACTCCCTGCATCCCGAAGATTGTACTCGATTAACTCGTATCCCATTTTTCTCGCCTTACTTCTCGCGCAGCGGAGGACCATCGAGTTGAAAGGATCCGAGCGGGGCATATCAGTTAAATAAGCCATGGCGCTTTGAATCGGGTGCGGACGGTTCTTTTCCCGATAGGCAGACAGGGCCTTCATTGCCGCACTGGGAACATATCCCATCTCACTCGCAGCGCGCTGAATTTTCTCACGGGTTGATTCCGCCAAACGAGGGTCATTCCGGAGCGCAAGCGATACCGTGGAGTAATGGAGGCCGACCTTCTTCGCGATATCCTTAATCGTTACATACTCGGCCATATCAAATGTTTGAATCAGACATAACGTGACGTCAAGCCCCCGCCCGCAGATGATTGGAATCAACCCTTTTCCAAGAAAAGCCATCTCCTCAAATACCTTGAATAAGATACTGACAGAGCCCCCCGAGCTTCTCTTCCCAAAACAATTCGACTACGTCGTTTTCGGCGCTGGCTACATCGGATTCTCCACCGCTCTTCGTCTAGCGGGCCGCAAACACAGTGTCCTACTTCTCGCGACGAACGGGCAACTGCTATGGGAATCAACCGCCGCCCTTGAGAACCGGGTCACAAATCAATGTGGCAACAAGGCCTGGATTGATTGGCTCGAACAGCTGAAAACCGTCGACGCCATCCACGGCTCATACCTAGACCCGGCGGGAGCCGAAATTCTTGCGGCACAGAGACTATCCTCGCAAACCGAGCAGCACGGAATCGAATCCCTTCTCTACGCAGTTCCGGTTGCCGCGAACAAGTCGCAAGGACAGACGAACTCGATCACCGTCGCGACAAAATCCGGGCTCCAGCGAATAGAGTCCTACCACTGGATCGACTGTTCGGAGAACGCGGATTTGTTGCGAATCATCGAACCGGGAGCCTTCATCCCGGCGCGATCCCGAACATCCACATGGCGATTCGCACTCCAATCAGATCGTTGGGAACTGATCGAACCCAATCTACAGGCTCTCACCCGGAAAGCAGGCATGGAGCTGATCGGCTCAGCTAAGAACACGGAAAGACACCTTGTATGGCTCGATGACGGTGACGCGTGGAAGGAGAGTCTGGTCAAGAATCTAAAGTGGCTCCGCAAGAGCCTACCCGAGGGCTCCGGCCTCCCAGTCAGCCACTGCGGAACCTGCGCCTACCCTTCCTACAGTTCAACTGAAGAATCCAGCTATTCGGGCAGCACGAATAATCTGACGGTACTCTCTCCCGTCCTGTTCACAGACCGTTCAATCACAACAATCGAAGATCGGTTCTTACTAGGATCCACTGCCATGATCCCGGAAACCAACCGGAAAATTGATCGACAGCCCGAAGAATATTCAGAGATCCGTATTGCAGAAACCATTACCTGCGAAGTCCTCATTGCCGGAACCGGAACTTCCGGCTCCATCGCTGCAATCACTTCTGCCAACGAAGGGGCCGGGACACTCGCGATCGACTACGCGAAACACCCTGGTGGGGTCGGTACCGGGGGTGGAATCACAGGATACTTTTTTGGAATTTCAGGAGGCATTCAAACGCGCGTGGATCAGCTCACCGATGAGATGACCAAGTTGTTGACGGGTAGAACACCAAAGAAGGATAGCTGGCATCAAGACGCCAAAAAATTGGCGATTCTTCAAATGTTCCGTCAACACCGAGTTCAATTCAAAGGCGGGTTGTTGCTCTGCACCGTCGACAAAGAGGAGAATCGAGTCACCGCAGTCTACACAGCAAACGAAAGAGGACTGATTAAAATTCAATCCAAAGCCTATGTCGACTGCACTGGAGACGGAGACCTCTGTGCCCACGCCGGGTCAGCGTTCACCACCGGCCGCGAAGGCGATGGTCGCAACCTGGCCTACTCGCAAGCAGCTCTCGCTCTTGACCGAGCGGATAGCGAGATCACCACCAGTACACTGAACTACGATGCGGGCTGGCTCGACCCCACATCCTCGATCGATCTCACACGAGCTCGTTTGAGTGGAATCGCGCTCTACACCGAGTCCGATGCACTGAAAAAGAGGGAGCTACTCACAATTTCACCCATGCTCGGCATTCGTCAGTCAAGACAGATCATCACCGACTATTCGCTCCAGCTGAACGATCTGGTTTCGGGGCGGAAGTTCGAGGACACGATCGGTGAAGCGGGTTGCCACGCCGACTCACATTCGGTCGACTTCGAATTTGAGAACGACGAGATGGTTTTCTTCTACTGGGCCTGCCGACTCTTTCGGTATCCACTGCGCACTCAACTGCCCTACCGAATGCTTCTCCCGAAGGATTTGACCAACGTATGGATTGCCTGTCGCGCAGCGGGTATGAGCACCAATGCCTTCTATGCCATTCGCATGCAGAGAGACATGCAGCGTCTTGGCGAGATCGCTGGAATCGCAGCAGCACAATGCACCTCAACCGATGAACGAAGCAACTCGCGCCATGCGAATTTAGAAAGCCTACGGATCCAGGCATCCTCATCGGAGAGTCAACTGGACAACTACGGGATCCTTCCTGCCGACGATGAAGATCCAATCAGCTGCCTCCAAGCAGGCAGATCGGGACTTGCTCTGTGGCGTATCTACCAGCAACCGGACACCTACAGGGAGGCGACCATCAAACTACTCGACTCCGACACTGCAAACACGACCTTCTACGCCGCCTGCGCCCTCGCGATGTGGAATCATCCTTCGGCGGAAGCCCGCCTCATTCACGCAGTCCGAACGCGCGAGGTCGGGGCAATCAACCCTGCGGAAAACACAGGAGCCTATGGGCAAGAAATTGACATCCCGTTTTGGCTCTTGGCCATCATTCTCCTCCGGCGTTGCGGGACCAGTGCCTGCATCCCTGTCATCGAGAACGAAACTCAGAACCCGCAGCATCGGTTAAACGTCAAAACTTCGATCGCCCTGACCCTTGAGCGACTACACAGGGCACAAATTCTCTCAGATCGCGAAGTCCTTGCCCTCACAGAGGCCCTGATCCAATCCCCCACCCACGATCAATCCCAGGTTCCCTCCAGATCTCTCGCCCGTGCGATTCGGAAAGAACCCCAGATCTCACTTCCCAATAGAAGTGGAGCCGATGTCAAAGAGGATCACATTTGGCAACTGCACCTGATTGTCTGCCGAATCCAATCCGCGGCCGGCAGCCCATCTCTCCTGGCAACCGCATACCAGAACGATCCTCGTATCCACGTTCGCAACCGCTTCCGCCCCTACTGCATTGATCAGAGCCCAACCCGATCTCAGCCGATACTGAGCCCCTAGACCGAGGGCCATACTGAAAGAAGAGCCTTCCGCTGTACGTCGATTCGACCGAGCGGGAAACTAGGTATCCCGAACCATAAGACTCGGCTCGAAAGAGATCACACTGCCAGCCTCTCGACGCCCTTCCAACACATCGATAAGGCACTCCGCTCCAGCTCTCCCAATCTCAACAGCTGGCTGACGAATCGTCGTGATCGAAGGGTAGAAAAACTGGCTCTGCCATGTATCGCCGTAACCGACGAGACGAAAGTCTTTCCCAAACTGCATCGATCGTTTCCGGGCCGCCCGGGACACCGCCATTGCCTGAGTTAACCCGATGCAGAAAATCCCCTCCGGAAGGGGGTACTCGGTAAACGCACGATCTATGACCGAATGAGCGGCTTCGAAAATTTCGGAGATGTTCGACCGCCAGGGCATTCGCAAAATTCGTGGCTCGGGAAGACCCAACTCTTTCATCCGATCACAATAGGCATATGCCCGCGCGGATACGGCCTCGGCCCCATCAACCACAAAGACCCAGCTGCTGCGCAAACCCAGGGAGTAGAAATGATCGGCAGCCAAGCGGCCCCCTTTAATGTCATTTGAGACCACTTGTGTCGCCCGAGGATGATTCAGAGAACGACCCAGCAACGCGACATTCATCCCGGCGTCCAGCAGATCCGAAATCACCTCATCACTAACCCGTGGCGAGGATCCCCCCACTAGGGCAAGGCTCTTCACACCATGCGCTCCGAGAATTTCACGGTGAAACGTCATCGAGCTCATCTCGTCGTGCAAATGAGCCAGAAAAATCCGGTACCCTCGCGCAGCGGCCGTGCGCTCAAATGATTCCGTAATATCAATACAGTACGGATCCTGTAGATAACTGACTCCTAGGACCAGAAGCTTCGGAGATTTACTGCGCAACTGGGAGGCAAAAAAGTTCGCTTGATACCCGATTTCTTCCGCAGCTTTGAGAATCCGCTTCCGAGTTTTTTCACTCACCCGCTGATGGCCCGAGAGTGCACGGTGTACCGTGACTTGGGAAATTCCCAGCAACTCCGCGATTTCAACCTGAGTAGCTGCCTTTTTCGAACTTTCTTTCACCACCCTTCGTTAGCAACGCCTCGGGCAAATTTCCATCCTAAATTTATTCAAAAAGTACAAATCCTCCAAACAATCCAAAAATTGGGTCAGTCTCGATCTGGCTCGAACTCCAGTCGCCTCAAAAAAGAAAAAAGGGGGGGAGTAAATACTCCCCCCCGCACTATCCTTCCAAAGGTTGAACCCTAGCGCAACCAGCGGCGACGACTCATCGAGACCATGACCACGCAGATGATTCCGAAAGCAGCTCCGGCATGTGCAGCTTCTGGGATCGGCGTGGTGAAATCGTAGGCTACGTCCGAAACCCGAAAGTTGTCGTAGTCACCGGGCTGTGAATTGTAGCTCGATCCGACCCGATTCCCGATTCTCATGTTCCCGTTGTACCCTTCGAGAGTTCCAAAAGTTGTGCTCAGCTTTTCACCAATGAGATCCCCATCCTGATACACTTTGAGCCCTACTCCGTCTTCGTAGGTCATCGCAAGGTGAGTCCAGGTGTCTTCAGTAAAGTTCAGGTCTACCACTGGCATGATTGCCACGAGCAACGACGTCCCGTTTCCGACATAGGCGCGAAAAGAATTGTCGCTCTCAAAAAACGCAAACTGAAATCCACTTGAGGAGCTATATCGATAGTCGACCAAATAGGAAACCGCCGCAGGAATCACATCCGAAGCCAATGGCTTGTACCACAACTCAACTGTCATTTCTGACAGAGATAGATTTGAACCGAGATTTGTGCCCGGAATCTGCCCATAACCACTATTCCCGCCCGCGGAGGGAAGATTACTTTGAAAGGCGTCCCCAAACTTACCCTCGACCCCCATAGTCGTGTTCGTAGTCGAGATGCTCATCGGAGTATCCGCCAAGGCACCGGTCCCAGAAGCAATATTGGCAGAAGAAATACTCCCAGCGCCCTCCTCAAACGTATAGAGCAATAGGGTATTGTCGCTCGAACCGTCATAGTCGCCCGTCCAGCCTGTGTAGCCAAACACTGCCAGAGGTGAAAATGCCGCGGTGAGCCCGCCAAAAAGTAATGACTGTAGTGATTTCATGATGCTGGTTGTTTTATGTGATTGTTTAGATTGCTACGATTTCGGGTGAATACCTATTCATTCTTAAAAAACTGATGCAGGTTTAATGCCAACTAGAGGAGAAAGACTCAGGCTTTTTTCAGACTACAAACCGGCGTTGTCCGCCGGACTGAAGCCTCCGAACGGACCGACAACGGAAGACCTGAAGGAAGGATTTCATAAATCCCATACATTCGGAGTTGCAGGCTCAGTCCCTGGCAGGAAGGGATTCCCAATAGCAAATGCATTGATCATCGAGGATGCTCCGATTGACCTCGACGCCCGAACCGGGACCGGCGGGCAAAAGAACTTTCCCCTCCTCGACTTGAAAAGGAACCTGAATGATATCGTTCTTGCGCAACCATGGCCCGGCCTGATCACCGGGCAGAGTGCAATTGGGAGTACTGGCGGCGAGGTGAAGCTGCGACGCCGTTTCTACTCCGAGGTCGAGACCGCTCCCGAACCATACGGCGAGATTGGCGGCGGCGGCGACACCTGCGTGTCGGCGCCAGGTTCCGGGCCCTCGACTTCCGTAGCTAATGTTCAACCCGCCCGCAGCGCCAGAAGTCAGAACAGCCCAAAGGCTCTCCGGCGGATCGATATGGACAGCCACCCGTGCACGGACCCTGGAACGCAGGGCGGCAAATTCCTCCAGATGAAATCGAGGGAATGGATCTTCGAGGATCGCCATATTTCCCACAGCGTCCATCGCCCGAATCGTCGGCAAAGCGTCATCCAAACGATAGAAGCGTCCATTAGGATCAACGGTAACGTGAAAATCATCCCCTCCGGCTTCCCGGATGGCCTCAAGACGCTCCACATTTGGATCTTCGAGAGTTGTTTTCAGTTTTACACCGCGAAAGCCAAGACTCTTAGCGCGCGTGACGCAACGATGGGCATGCTCCGGAGTCACCCTTCCCATCCAATAATCCACCGAGACAGATTCCCGCCAAGCGCCTCCCCAAAGCTCACATAGGCGAATCCCTGCACGCCGGGCGATGAGATCACTCAAAGTCGATTCGATCAACTTTTGCATGGGATGCCCAATACGGTGCATCAAATTTTCATGAGGCGGTGCATACGGCGAAGGTGGATTCGGTCGGAGCCAATAGTTTTCGCTCTCCTTCCACAGCGGCAACAGATCCAATCGCAGCTCATTCTCAACGATACCGGGAAGCCGCTTGAAAACCTCCGCCCGATCCTCTTCAGACAGGCAAACATGGTTTTCGCCCCAGCCTTCGAAGCCATCCTCATCGACTATCCGTAAGAGCAAGCGCTGCGAAGACTTCGCGCCGTGCCCATGCACCCCAAATTCGGGACTCGAAGCCCACTCGTCGTCAAGCGGGATCTCGACGATCCAAGTCTGAATAGATTTTATGGCGATACTCATCGTAGACTCTCGGTTTGTAAGAATGAATCCATTGACGAACGGATTAATCCTGCGAAATTCTCCAGACCTTCACTTCCAGTGGCTCGAGCGACAAGGTGACGGCTCGCTCCCCCCACGGTAAATCTTTTCCGGCAAAGACGTCCCGGATCATCGCGTTTCTCGGTATCCCCAGAAGTTCCCCTTCCGCTGGGACTACACCCGAATTCACGAGGAATAGGAATCGATCCTTTCCGTAGGCAATGTTGGCAAAATCCACGGCCTCGTACTCAAACTCTTCATCGATCCCTCCCCGTCCACTCATCGGTGAAACCGAAGGAACTTCTTTCGACAACTTCAGCTTGATATCTTTGCGTCGTTCTCCGAAGAGGAGCACTTGCCCCAAACCGAGTTCGCCGGTTAATTCCTGAGCCACCTCTGCATACGCTGCGTAATACTCAGGGAATGACGGAAATCCTCCCCGCGGAAACAGAGAATAGACAATCACTCCCTCCGCGCCTTCCACCAATCCGAGATAGACATCATGCCGCACCCAATCGCGGATTAATGGAAGATCCTCCTGATCCGGTTCCCGAAACATCTCCGGAACCAGGATCGAGATCCGATCCCCACGAAGATCGTCGATCACTTCGGCCTGCAATTCCATACCTCTCCGGATCCAGACCCTCGTATCCTTCTGACCCGCATAATTTACATAGGCACCCTTCCCCACAATATCGAGGAAAGGGGATGTAATCATCAGCGCTTCCGCACCCCGGTGGTTCGGCTCATACATCCAAATGGGTCGATCATATGGATCACTATCCCGAATCGCCTCCGAAGCTACTTCCAGATAGTTCAGCTCATCCTTATACCAGAACCGAATCTCTTCAGGAACCAAATACCACCAGGCAACCCTCTCATCATCGACTACCGCTTCGACCTGGCGTGTGATCTCTTCCCGAATCTCGTCGTCGGAAAGAATCCGCTTCGGCTCTCCGTTCCGTTCGTGAAAATTCATGTCAATGCCCACGGAATAGATCGTCAGAAGATCACTATCCTCCACCTGATCCAAGAACTCATCATTCTGGCGATAAACCGGACCATACGTTGTGAAACCATTGGCCTCATCGCGGACCACATTCCCGGAAAACCCTCCAAACGGAAAGATCCGGCCCTGAGGGTAGAGCTTATCGGACGGCAGGTCTACCGGGGCCACCGGACCCTCGGTGAAGAAGAAAGCCGAGGCACTCGACGCCACGAGAGACGTCAGACTGAGTAGAGATAAAAGCTTCATGTTCAGAGCGACGCGTCAGCCGGTGCCATTTCGTAAATCTTCACGCCATATGGAGGCAGCGTCAGATGAATGTCCCCCTCGAAAACACGATAGGACTCCGCGTCATCGAGCAGTTCGTCGACTTCAATTTGCATGTAGGGAAGCCCGGATAAGACCGCGTCAATCGATTCATTCGCTGAATTCACCAAAACGACGTAGCGCTTTCCCTTGTAAACCTTGTTCGCAATCGTGATCGATGGATACTCGATGGGCTCTGTGACACGAGCACCGCGATACGACTCGAGAACTGCAGTCTCCGGACCCGAGACAATATCAACTGCCAGGTCATCCCGATCGACCCCGAACAAGAATACCTGCCCCAATCCGTCTTCGCCTAGAACGATGGGCGCCAACTCTTTGTACGTATCGTAATACTGGTCAACTGCATCGAAATTTGGACGACGGCGCAAAGAGAAGACAACAATTCCCTCTGCCCCATCCACCATACTTCCGAATACGTCATAGGTGACCCAGGCAGGGATCAACTCCAGATCCTCTTCAGCCGGCTGACGATACATCCCCGGCATCGATAGCACGAGCAAGTCTCGGCCAATCGTTTCTTCAGCCAATTTCTCCTGATCCATCGACCACCGGTTCCACACTCTCTCGTGATGCTTGCCAGCACCGTTGGTGTACATCCCCTTTCCGATGACATCTGTGTACTGGCTCGTCGCCGACAATGATTTAGCCGAGCGGTGATTCGGCTCGTAAAACCAAATCGGCCGCCCTTGTGGATCGTTCTCCCGAATCGCTTCGGTAGCAGCCTTGAGATATTCCATTTCATTCTTTCTCCAGTGGCGCAACTCCTCCGGCTTCAGGTACCATATAGCGATTCGGTCGTTATCCGCTACCGCCTTCACCTGCTCTCCTACTTGCTCTTTGATCTCTTCCGAACTCAACACACGCGGCTCCTTCGAATGAAAATTCATTTGCAGCCCCACACTATAGAGCAACTTCATGTCGTGATCCTCGGCGTCCTGCAAGAGACGCGGATCCAGCTCATAGCCCGGTCCAATTACCGTAAACCCAGCGTCTTTGAATTCCTTCAAATAGGCTTGGTATTCTTCTTCCGGAAAGAAAGCCTCCATATCATCGGGAGTACCGCCGCCAATGGAGAAAAAGGTAAAGAGGAACTCAGAACCCATCGGATATATTTTGTCCGCAGGCAAGCTCGCCCCAAAGTCACTGTCGGCCTCGAAAAAGCCTTCGGCCTTAACCTCGCCGGCGGCAGCGACCGCCTCCCCACTCGAAAAACAGCCGACAATCGCAGCGAATAGAATTTTTAAAGATGCTTTCTTAGTCATATTATTTTTTTCGTCGGTGGTTAAAGTTCCGTTGTCGAAGTGATTCGAAAATTATCGTAATAGCCAGGTAACGGTGAATAGCTGCTACCCAGCCTGTTCCCAATCCGCAGATTCCCATCATAAGGCTCTATGAGACCAAAGCCGGGAGACATCGCGAAACCGACCAATTCATCGTTACGATAGAGGTCCAGGCGCCCAGTGGTAGAATCATAGGAAAACCGCAGTCGATACCACTCCTCGCTATCCCAATCCAACGGGTCGGAGATTGCCTGCAGAAATTCGGTGCCATTGCCAATACGCACTCGCAGTGATTGGTCTTTGCCAAACAAATACAAACAAAAACCTCCCTTACTACTGTATTGATTATCAACCATAAAAGAATAGGCGGCTCCAGCAGCTGGCTTGCCACTTAAAGGCCGATACCATATCTCGACAGATAAATTTTCAGATGGAAACAAATCCGCTTTATCCAATCTGCTAATCTGAGCATAGCCAAATCTGGCGAGGTCAAATCCCTCAGAGGGCTCCTCAACTAGAAATCCGTTTCCAAATTTTCCGTCGACCCCAACGACAATCCCATCGGGTGCAAACGTAAGCGCTGGATAACCGCTCTTCTCCACGGTATTCGGTGCCTGCGAATCGAATCGCGACAACTCAAAGGTATAGAGAGCAGTTGTACCGGCATCTTCCTTGCTAGAATCAGACTGCCAACTGGTCGATGCGGCACCCGCCGTCCCGCAACACAGCAAAAATGACAATAAGGCCAGACTCTCGATTTTTCCGTTTTTGATGAACATCATTTCTCTTGATTTAAACTGCTTCTTCACGCGAATTTCCATGAAAACGGAATGTTGGTGATGATTCCCTTGACTAGCAAATGCCACTATGTATACCTATTCATAAATCGAGATCAAGAACTATTTCGAATATCGATCGAGATTATTTTAATCGAACCGTTTTCAAAATTCTAAGTCATTATGTATTGGTCTGAACAGAGCTGGGAAGATATCGCATCCATAGACAAAAACCTTCCGGTGGTCGTCCCACTCGGATCGTGCGAGCAGCACGGGAAGCATTTACCCGTCTTCGTCGACAGCTTTCAAGTAAGCGCCCTTGTCGAGAAGTTGGAAGATAAACTGGGAGACCGGGCTCTCTTCGCTCCCACGCTATGGCTAGGCGCATCGGACCATCATCGTGATTTCCCCGGGCGCTTGAGCTTGCCTCCAAGACTCTACACCCAGGTGATTCAATCATTCGCAAACTGCGTTATAGAATCAGGCTTTACCCGAATCCATTTCCTTAACGGACATGGAGGAAACTTGATTCCAGTCTCTCAGGCCCTGACCGATCTTGTCGTAAATGATGACCGATTAGACGGAACGACAATGACCCTGGGATCCTGGTGGCAAACCGCAATAGAAGCCATAACGCCGGAAAATCACGGCATGAGCACCCCGAACCTCACCCATGCCTGTGAATACGAAACCTCTCTAATGCTGGCGATCCGAGAAGACCTAGTCCAACTCTCCAAACTGGACCCTGCGCACACCGAAAAAGACCGTCCCTGGGCATCCGGCAAATGGAGATCAAGGATCGAAGGGTTTCATCGCTTTCATCGATGGACGTCAACGGGCCACATGGGAGATCCCTCGCAAGCCACCGCCGTTAAAGGCCATTCCCTACTAGAGGCAGTGGCCGACGAGCTAGTCGCCTTTCTCAGCGATTTTTCAAAATGGCCCCCGATGGAGCCACTTAAATAGCCAAATCACTATCCGCCATGCAAAAACAACGAATTGAACATCCGATTGAAACCGGAGACTTCCGGGGTATGTCTCCAGCGGTCCGCGTAGGGAACCAACTTTATATAAGTGGCCAGGGCCCCTTGGATCTCCGCGATAAGAGCGTACTTTCCGGAACGATCGAGGAAGAAACCCTGATCACCCTTTCCTATATTAAGGATCTAGTAATCCAAGCCGGTGGCAGTCTCGAAAACATCGTGAAGTGCACGGCCTACCTCGCAGACCTGGAAGACTTTAACGGCTATCATAAAACCTACGTAGACTTTTTCCAGGACGTATCCATTGCGCCTGCTCGGACAACAGTACAGGCCAACCTACTTCGCGGGATCCGAGTCGAGATCGACGCCATCGCAGTACTTCCAATAGACACCCAGTGATACACCAAGACCACGAACCGGTGATCCACCAAGATTACGTTTTCGAGCAGATCGCAACGGGAATCCCTGCGGCCGAGGGCCCTGTCGTCGATCTTGAGGGTAACCTATTTCTTGTATCCTCAAATGCAGGAACAATCCTACGGATTCAGGAGGGAAGCGCCCCGACCATCCACGTACACACTGGCGGCATTCCGGCCGGCCTCCAGGTCGACCGCGAGAACCGCCTTTGGTGCGCAGATATGAAGCTTGGGATTCTCTGCATCGACCCCAGCGGGAACCTAAGCAGGGCCGTCGACACCTACGAAGGAGAACCAATCCGAGGCTGCAATGACCTCTATTTCGATTCCGAAGGGAATCTCTACTTCACTGCTCCAGCCGGATCCAATGCAGACACTCCGGCGGGCGAGGTCTTCTGCCTTTTGAAAAGCGGGGAAACGGTAGCGATTGACGACGGATACCGTTTTTCAAATGGATTGGCGGTTACCGCCGATGACAGTCAACTGATCGTCGCCGAAACGCATACCCAAAGCCTCTGGAGCTACGACCTAATCGCTCCGGGCAAGGTCTCCAACAAACGCCTTTGGGCGAAACTACCTACGGACGGTGTAGGCCCGGATGGAATGGACTTCGACGCCGACGGAAACCTGCTCGTCGCCCATGTCGGGGCATCATCCATCGAAGTGTTCTCACCCGAAGGAAAACTCATAGAGCGAATTCAGACCCCGTTCGAACGTCCGAGCAACGTCCACTTCGAGAAGCCCAATTCCAAACACCTGCTCATCACAGACATGAGCAATGGAAGTATCTGGCGGACGACATGGAAGCGACCCGGACAACCACAATATTGCTTCGGAAATCCAGAATGAACCGCTCCCAAACTTTGAGATTCCTGGTGGTACTGACCGCTCTTTGCAGCCCTCTGCGGGGAGCTCCTCCCTCCACTGCCAACCCAACCGACATGAACTCAACCTTGATCGAAGCCAGAGCCATCTCCAAGCCAGACACGGCCACCCCCAGCTCATGGGAACGTTTATTCAGTGATGCTCCGGCGACTCCCCTCGTCGGCCTCCCTGGCGAGGAAGAAGAGGCCCTACGGGAACCGGCCAGCGTCAAATTCGGGGTCTGCGAGGGCTCTCTTTGGGCCTATGTAATCGTCCAGGACGACCATCTCTACAATACAGCCTCCAATTTTAATGACCTCATCTACCGGTTTGGAGACACGATCGAAGTATTCCTCGAGGTTAAGGATACGGAGAATTATCTGGAGTTCCACTTTTCGCCCAGCAATCAACGACTCCAACTGGATTGGAACGAGGAGAATCGTGCTCTGAAATCCCAAGGCAATCTTGACCTGAATAGACTCTTCATTCCAGCCCCAGAGATCCTCGATAGTTTCAGTTCAGTAAACGGGAACCAGTGGCAATTACTGGTTCGGATACCTACCGATCTCTTTGGTATCGAATACGGCACAGCAGCAGCAATTTCTGTTTCTGTTTGTCGCTACAATTACCATACAGACGGAAACTTCACTCTCTCCTCCACCTCCCCGCATAAGGTACCCAATTTTCACGAGAAATCGGACTGGCTCGAACTTTCGATTCCAGTATCTGAAGACGCGCACTAGCCCGATGCAAGGGTCTTTCAGACACCCACGCCAAGGTATAATCTCCAAAGGATTCACTTTCTGCGCCGTCGAAAAGAACCACTGGTACAGCGTTGTCAGAAACATAGGCGAGAAAGACCGGCCGCATGCCTTGCGCACGATCGGTCACGAGAATACCCACTCATGACAGGTACATCCGGTCAGAATTATCGGCACGAGACGAACGCCAGGTAGCTCTTTCACGAAAGACAAGCTTTCTCCGGTTCCCCTACCCACACAACGATCACATTGAACCAAAATCACAGAATGAATCATAATTTGGACCTAGGAGTCGCCTGGATCACAGGAGAGCCCTCGATACAAGCCGGGGAGTACACGACCATCGATTATACTTACGAGGCTCAACATCCGATCGATGATAGCGGCGGACTAAAGATCGTCTTTCGCTACGCCTCCGACGCGGGAACACCTCAGTTTGACGATCCAAAGGCAGACAACTACTGCTCGGTCAGTACTGACGGAGATTGTCGCATCTCCCCCCGATGGGAACCCAAGGCTCATACAAGACCATGGGACAAGACCCTGATCATCCAAGTATCGGGCGGATACTTGGACAAGAACCAGTCGATACGGGTCATCTTCGGCGACCAGAGCGGAGGCTCCAAGGGGTGGAGGATGCAAACTTTTTGCGAAGATAGCTTTGAATTCAAGACCTTGGTGGATCCCTACGCCACGTACTCACACAAGGAACTCCCCGAATCCCCTATCATCAAGATCACCCCGAACAAAGCCGCGCGAACGGTCATCATCGCACCCAGCACAGTCAGCGCCGGGGAGGCATTTGACTACTATGTCAAAAGTGAAGACATCTGGGGGAATCCGGTTTCGCCTCCGAAGGTGATCACTCACAAGGGTTATCAGCGCGAAGGAATTCGTTGGATCAAAAGAGGTGATGTACGGAGCAACCCAATACGTGTGGCCAAAACGGAGCCGAAACTCAAAGGTTTCTGGGCGGACTTTCACGGACAAAGTGAGGAAACTATCGGAACGAATACCATCGATGATTACTACAAATTCGCCCGTGAGTTCGCGCGGCTGGATATCGCAGGCCATCAGGGAAACGATTTTCAGATTACCGACCAATTCTGGTCAAAGATCAAGAAGGTCTCCGACCAGTTGAATGTTTCGGGCGAGTTTGTCGTTTTCCCCGGATACGAATGGAGCGGAAACACCCCTTTGGGAGGCGATCGCAATGTGTATTTCCTCAACAAAAAGGGCGACATCATTCGTAGCTCCGAAGAACTGGTCCCAGATTCGAAATACTCAGTAGCGCCGACGGCCAACGATCTATTCGATCAATTAAAGCAACAACCTGAAGCAAAGCCATTTTGTTTTGCTCATGTCGGCGGACGCTACGCCAACCTTGCCCAGCACGATTCTGAACTGGAGTGCGCGGTCGAGGTACATTCCGCATGGGGAACCTTCGAGTGGATACTTTGGGATGCATTTGAAAGAGGATATCGAGTCGGAATCTGCGCGAACTCCGACGGACACAAGGGAAGACCGGGGGCGTCCTACCCCGGAGCCGGACGCTTCGGCTCCTACGGAGGACTTACCTGTGTTCTCGCCTCAAAATTGACCAGACAATCGGTCTACAAAGCGCTACAAGCCCGCCATTTCTACGGCACTTCGGGTCATCGCGGAATCCTCGAAACAAAACTGATGAAGGACGACAAAACCTGTCTGGGAATCATGGGCGACGTCGTCTCCGGAACCAAGACCTCCGAGACAAGCTACTTCACGTGCAACTACCATGGGACTGCACCGATCGAGAAGATCGACCTATTCAACGGTTCAGAGCTCATCACTACCTACCGCCCCTATTCTCAGGAGGATCTCGGCAAACGGATCAAGATTGTCTGGAGCGGAGCGGAGGTCCGGGGGCGCTCAAGGATGGTAGATTGGACGGGGAACCTCACCGTCTCCGGCAATCGGATTCTTTCGGTCACCCCCGTTCAGACCTGGAATCCAGCCCGCAGCATAGTTCAGGAAAGTCCTACAAGAATGAACTGGAGCAGCTGCACTACTGGCGGAACTACGGGCTGCATCCTTGATCTAGAACATTCTCAATCGGGCAAAGTTCTTCTCAAGACGAAGCAGGGCAACTGGAAGATCGATATAAAATCCACCGGACTGGAATCAAAGAGCAAGCAGTTCGGAGGGCTCGAAAAAATGATCGAGGCGTACCGCCTTCCGGATGCCGACACCTCAATGAGTGCTTCCGTTGACTTTGCGACACCAAACCTGAGGGGTGGCGACAATCCCCTCTTCTGCCGTGCAACTCAAGTGGATGGACACGTGGCATGGAGCAGCCCGATCTATCTCACCTCTGAGAAGTGAGCCCAAACTAGAGACTGCAAAACAATCCAAAAAAGACTTATACTATCACTATGAAAATCGGCATCCCTCGCGAAATTAAGATAAAGGAAAACCGGGTCTCATGCACCCCCGCAGCCGTTCACGCCCTTGTTCAGGCTGGTCACCAGGTCATTATCGAATCCTCCGCCGGAGTAGGATCGGGATTCTCCGATGAGCAATACAAACAAGTTGGAGGTCAAATCTGCGACGCCCGCGAGACCGCTTGGGATGTGGAGATGGTGATTAAAGTCAAAGAACCCATCCCCGAAGAATACCAATTTTTCAAACCCGGTTTACTTCTTTTCACATACCTCCACCTAGCCTCTGACAAAAGACTAGCCGATTCACTCTGCGAGAATGAGGTAAGCGGGATCGCCTACGAAACAGTCCAAAAGGGCAACCGACTTCCCCTTCTGGAACCCATGAGTGAGATAGCGGGACGAATGTCATCGCTGATGGGAGCCTACTATCTCGCGAAATCCCAAGAGGGCCAAGGGGTTCTCCTCGGGGGAGTGCCCGGCGTATCCACCGGCAACGTTCTTATCCTGGGAGGAGGTGTCGCCGGCATGAATGCAGCGCGAATTGCTGCGGGAATCGGGGCAAATGTCACACTCCTCGAGGTCGATATCGAAAAAATGCACTATATCGACTCCTCCCTGAATGGGACGGTTCGCACGATCTACTCGACCGAAAAAGCGTTGCTGGATCGACTGCCCGAAGTCGACCTTCTTGTCGGCGCGGTTCTCCTACCCGGAGCACGGGCCCCTCGATTGATAAAGAGAGAACATCTGCGATTAATGAAGCCGGGTGCAGTGTTCGTCGACATTGCGATCGACCAAGGTGGATGCGCCGAAACGTCACGCCCAACCACCCATGATGATCCCGTCTATTTTGAGGAGAATGTCTTGCACTATTGTGTGGCCAATATGCCCGGCGCCTACGCCCGTACCGCGACCGAAGCACTGAATAATGCCACACTGCCTTACTCGCTATTGCTGGCGAATCATGGTCTGAGGAAAGCTCTGCACGATGTTCCAGAATTGAGGTCCGGCCTCAACACCTACCAAGGAAAGATTGTCCACAAGATCGTGGCCGACGCTGTGGGCTATCCCCCTACTCCTTATCCGTTTACAGATTAATCGGAAACCGGCGGCTCCCCAATCGACCGCTTCTACAGACCCCCTTTAAAAACCGCTCCGCCGGCGAGCGGTTTTTAAGGATAAACGATCCCTCCCGACGGAACGCCGCCATCCACCGCGGGCGATTGCTCGTGCGAGCTCCTGTTGCTCCTGTATCAGCTCTTCCGATACCCCCTCCCCCGCAACTCACCCATCCGCTTGCTCCCACTTCCCCTCCCCCATTCCTCAAGACTGCCCCCAACATCAAGCCTTGAGACTGAAATCAAAACCACCTTCGGAGCGACTCATTCCCCAGTAGCTCCCAGGCCAGAACCAGATCACCGATTCAATCCACTCAAAGGAGGTGAAATCTGACAAATCCCACTCCGCTATCTACCAAAAATTGCACCCCTCTCGCTCCCATACCAAATCACTGGCTACTGCCTAATTCGAAAGTTTGCTACCCCTAGAGCAAACCTTCTCCGATTTCCGTAAAACCCTCCGCTCCTTCTCACTATTTTCAATAAATAACCCATCTGGCAAACCTCCTGCTTGTGAATACTTATTCACAGATGAAGACCAACTGTTTAACATATCTCCGGAACCCGGCGAAGGATGCCAACGAGCGGACTATTTTGCGATGAACCGGCTTCCTAACAGGCCCACTGCGAAATCTTTCCAGAGGGGACAGAAAAGTGCATTTGCTCTGATCATTTCACTGTCCTTGATGTCCTTCATTATACTGATACTGATGACCCTCAGTTCAGTTCTCATGGTGGAGACGAAAGCCAGCTCAGCCTCCCTCCTCAGGGAACATGCGCGCCAGAACGCGATCCTCGGCCTTCATCAAGCCTTGGGCAATCTCCAGAAACTGGCCGGTCCCGACCAACGCGTGACGGCAAGAGCAGATATCCTCGAGACCTACGAGGACGCAATTGATACGGAAGAAACAGTCCAGAACCCATATTACACGGCGGTTTGGAACGTTGAACCAACCGACGCAACGAGGTGGCCGCACAGTCCAGGTCAATCAGAGGGCCCTGACCCAAAGGTATATCCGAGTTTTCTGGTAAGCGGGAATGAGGGACACGATTGGATGGATTCCGAGGCCCCCATAAATGAATCGACGAGCACTTTTCAGGATCCCGTCACTTTCGATGATATCGCAGTCACGGTAGAGAAAAGCGCTGTTTTGGACGATGGTGGCAGGTTGCAAGGAAACTATGGTTGGTGGATCGGAGATGAGGGAGTCAAAGCTCGCCTGACCACTGAGGAACCTCAAAGTGCCCTCACGGACACGGTCCCCGAATGGACTCGACCCGCCGGAACCACCCCTCAGTTGATCGATTCCAGTCTTCGTTCCATCGATCGGGAAGATTACCAGGAAACAGCTTGGAGGATCCGGGAAATCGAGGAATTGAAATTGGCAGACGGCCTCTTCCAAAACCTATTCGACCCAGTTTCTCCTTCTGTTGAGAAACCCTATTTCCATGACTTTACCGGAACGTCGCTCGGGGTTCTGGCGGATACACGAAGTGGAGGCCTGAAAAAGGATCTCGCAGTCGCGCTATCTACACCCAGTGCAACCGCTCCCGTCGGTACGAGAGACGACGACCCATTATACCCATCGTTTTCGGAAGGAAACTACCAAGTATTTGACCCAACCTGGGGATACCTGCGGGACTACTTCACCGGTGTACCCCTTTTGACCAATACAACAGCCCAACAGTTAAACGATGAGTCCTGGGCCAAAAGCAAATTGGTGGCCATGCGGATGCCTGACGGAACAAAGCCCGGCATCCTACCGATCACTGTACGCGCCCAGACTGGAATCACCCCGGTCCTCGTACAAATGGATCCGACCAGCTGGACGGACGCCACAATACCCGAATGGGAAATCTACTACTACTACCAGCCTTCATTGGTCCTGTGGAATCCCTACAATGTCGCCATCGAACTACCGGAACTGGTCGCCATGACCCGACCCTATGTCGGCAGTGGTTCTCTGAACTTGAACGATGGCTACAACATTACTGTGACCGTCACGATCGATGGCTCCTCTGATGTCACTAGCGATGCACAGTCAAAACTTCCAGCGCTGAAGTTCACCCTCCCTCCGACAGTCATACCGGCCGGACGAGCCGTCATTTTTAGCCCGCTCGCGGGTGATGCCCTCCTGGAAGAAGATGCAGCCAACAATCCCCTACCCGCGGGATGGCGGCCGGACGGTACATTCTATCAAGGCACCGGCATTACCTTCGCATGGGACCCCGACGGATCGGGCAGTACGCCAACGATTCTATTAAATACAGCAACTGGCTCAGATGCTGCTCAGAACTATGGACCGTTCCGTACTTCAAATGGAATGTGGGACCTTCTCCACACGCCACCAACCGGACCACTGGTTACGGACCAGAACGATTTCGCCACTCAACTGATCAACATCGCCTTTCGCACGACACAGAACCTACTGAGCTTTTCCGCTTCACAAGCGCGAAGAGTGACCGATCCCAATTTTGTCGACAATTTTGAAGGTGGAACGCTCTCCTTTCCCGCACTTCTCCAATCAGTGGCGATGAAGTTTTCCGACGACGACTCAGGTTACCCGAGCGGACTCAACCTCGGCTTTACAAGAACCCGTTGGGCGCACGACTTCAACCCCCGAACCGAGTTCTCCACGGCTTGGTCAAGTAACCTTCCCACTGTCTATGCCCAGGGGCTATTCTTCAACACGGACGCCCAAAGCGCGTTCAGTATTCCCCTAGCGCAAGACGATACAAATCCTGACCCATCATTCTATCCCGTTGGAGGCCGGATCAATGATCTCGATATCACGAGAGCCACCCTCTACGAGATCCCGACGGAAGATACCGTCCAATTCAACATCGCCAGCCTTCGCCACGCAAATCTGAGCAGCTCTCAAGAGCGACCGGTCGGGGGAAGCCATCCGCGCGGAGGGCAACAATATGCTCCCGCCTTCACCTTGGGGAGCTCGAACGCTTCACCCATGATCCCCTCGGAGGACGTTTCGGTCGATGCAGAATCAGCCTACGGGTACAGCGTCCGCATGTTCCTTCCCGACCTATCCTATTTGGCAAACGACGCTCTCTACGACCGATACTTCCTTTCAGCCCTCGACAACAGTGGATCCACTTCGCTCCATCCGATACTGAGACCGACCGACGTAACCTATCCATCCACTTCCGGGTTCGATGAAAATGCAGCAGCCTGGCTCATCGATGGAGGCTTCAATGTAAATTCGACCTCAATTGAGGCCTGGACAGCCTTCCTGGGCAGCCTGCTGGATACTTCTGTAGAACTAGAGGACAGCAGTTCCGATGCTGGATCAGGCGCTCCTTTCACCCGATTCACAAACCCTACGGGAGACACGCTGACCACTGCCGATATGGGCATGGGAGAATCTGCTATGCTCAGCGATTTTCGACGTCTGGACGATGAACAGATCAGGGCTTTGGCCGAAGCCGTCGTCGAAGAAGTCAAGATACGGGGACCATTCCTCTCGATGAGCAGCTTCGTCAACAGGGTACGGGCCGACCCCGACAGCAATTGGGCGCTCAATGGCCCAATTGCTCGAGATGATGTCCCTCTCACTCGAAAGAATGAGTTGGTCAGCAAAGGCGCGCTCCAGGCAGCACTCGATCGAAGCGATACCAATACTCTACCCAACTATACTTTGGTGACGGATTCCGATTCAACGGCCCAAGTGAACCTTTCCGGCACCTACAACACACTCGCAAATCCAGAAACTCTCGATGGCGTGGCCACCCAAGGTCTACCCGGGTATCTGATGCAACATGACATCCTCGGCGCCCTGGACTCGGCAATGACGGTACGCTCCGACACTTTCCGAATCGTGGTCTTCGGCGAGGTCGTTGACCCCATCACCGGAAATTCGCTAGTCGAAGCCAGATGCGAAGCGGTCGTCCAGCGCCTCCCCGACTATGTATCAGCTGACAACGACGCGTGGGACCCTCCCTACAACAGCGCCTACTCCCCAACACTCTCGACGTTGAATCAAAGCTTCGGCCGTCGCTTCACCATCCTCTCGTTTGAGTGGGTAAACTAAGGACTCAAAACAACTTAAATCATGAAACACTTCTGGACAACCGCTCTTCTCAGCCTGGCTCTGCCTCTGGCTGCTATTCAACTTTCCGCCACGGAAGCTACCGAGAACGTGGATCTGGTCATCCTCGTCTCCAATACTCGACACGAGTCCAACTCGCATCTCACTCCCAGAGAGCTCGAGAGGATCACCCTAGCCGAGGGTGCAGGACGACTCAATCGATGGGTTCGCAGCAACAGCGGCGAAGATGGCTGGACCAAAGTAAGCGCCGATGAGGGTCTCCTGTCCCTGCCATTTCGATACAACGGCCCCAAACAACTAACGCTCTACACGCGCGTCCTCCAAGGAGAGGAACCTCCGATGTTCGTACCTCGCGAACAAATCAGCCTCCCCGACCAAATCAAAACCGGCATCCTTTTCGCCCTCCGCGTAAGCGGCACCGACGAGAACCCATCCTTTCGACTAGGCGTCATCGATTGCTCAACTGCACCTTCAGACAAAATGGGAGTGCTACTCTACAATCTTACCCAGTCTCCCATCATCGCGAGTATCGGTAGAAACAGCGAAGCGGTTCCCCTCAAACCATCGGTACCCGAATGGAACCCATTGAACCAAAAACGGTCTGCAGTTCCACTGCGGTTGGCCGCTTTCGACGAGGAGTGGAAACTAGTCTACAATAGTATCGATCGGTTGCCGCTGAACCGTCCTACCCTCGGACTGATTCTACCCGGATCACCAGGGCAACCCACCGACGTCAACATCTACCTTCTCGCCATGCCCGTATGGCCCTCGGAAGAAAGGCTGATTGAAGAAAAGGGCTAAAACTGAGTCCTCCCAACCATCACCAATTTTACGGCCAGCCCCCTGTTGCAAAAGAAAACTATCGCAACGGAGGGAGGGGGAAACACGGCAGTATCAGCTACAGATAGACGGGCCGAACTAGAGACAAAGGCCATTGGGGCAGATGGGCTGCCAACCTCATATCGCCCCGATATCTAAATCTCCGGGCACTGACCCTCTACAGTAGAGAGGCCGCATCCGGATCCAAATGGAGCCGGGCTTTCGGATGCTTTCGCAGAACACTTGCGGGACAAGCTGTAGAGACCGGACCATACAGTGTGTCTTTTACCGCACGGGCTTTCGTCTTTGCGGGGACAACTCCACTGAGTATCTCCGATCCCAGAAAGACAGGTAGGGTTAGAGTAATTGCCTGCGACGGGACCGCCTCTAAATCAGGAAAACAACCGTCGTTCACTTGCTGCTGACGGCAAACCTGATCGAGATCGACCACCTTGGCATAGATCGGATCCTCGAAATCCGCGACTGGCGGATCGTTAAACGCCAGATGCCCATTCTCCCCGATCCCAAAAAAGACGATATCTACCGGCCGTTCGCTTAGCAACTGATGAAGGCGCTCACACTCCTGCAATGGATCCTCCGCCTCGCCCCGGATCGGATGGAAAGCGAACAACTTCACTTTCCCCGCAAAATGGTCCATCTGATATTTTCGAAAACTCTGAGGATGATCCCCTGCCAGCCCGATGTACTCGTCCATGTGAAACACCTCTACCCGGCTCCAATCAACTTGCTCCAGTAAAAGGTGTCGGTAAAACTCATCCTGAGAAGGAGCACTACCAACCACAATACGGACAACTTCCTTTTCGCTGAGCAATCGATTCAATTGCTCTCCAGCATAGATGGCTGCTTCCGCACCCATAATTTCCCGATCCGGGAAAACAAAAACGCTTAGCTGACCTGCTATAAAAGATTGGACGATATTCTGTGACATAAGAGGATGGATGAAACCAAAATTAGATGAGCCCGAAATGATCTGCTGCACAGGACGAACAAAGAGTGACAGCCTCTTCTGACGAGACACCAAGCCACTCAGCGATATGAATCACTCCGCGATCCAAAGTAAGAGAGGATCCGGCAAACCGGCTATCCCCTGGGAGATGGACTATTCCGTCCTCACCCACTTCCAGATCAATATCAGCCAGAGTAAATCGACCGGGCGGCGCACCGGCAGCCGCCATACAATCAGTTGTGAAAAATGTTTTTCCAGGAGCCTTCGTTCGGAAAAAATTCCGGAGAACGAAAGGGGGAAGATGAACACCATCGGGGATCAAGCAGGCGATCAATTCATCTCTGGAGAGCAAGCGCTGAATCACATTGTCATGGCGATGCAACAGACTCGGCACCGCGTTTCCCAGATGAGTCGCCAAGGTAGCCCCCGCACTGATGGCATCATCAATATCCCGCTCTCCGGCATTTGTATGACCCAAACCCACACGGATTCCCTGCCCTGTTATCAGCTCGATCATCGGAATGGCGTCCTTCACCTCAGGAGCCAATGTGATCAATTTGATCCGACCGCCCGAGGCTTCCCAGAGTCTCCATAAGTCCGACTCTTTGGGACGGCATACCTTATCCAATGGATGCGCACCATTGTATCCTTCCTCCGAAGAGATCCAGGGGCCTTCCAAATGGTAGCCTACAATCGTCTTGGCTAGATCTGGATCTCGTGAACAATTCGCTTCCAGCGCCTCCAGCTTCCGGCACATTTCATCAATTGTATCCGTAACCAGAGTCAGAAAAATTCTCTGCATGCGATGCCACCGAAGCCTGCTTACTGCATGCTGTAGTTCAGATAACTCCAAGTTCCGGGACTGAAAATCAACCCCCGCAAATCCATTCACCTGGAAATCAAAAAGAGAGACCTCTGGAGAAAGTTCGACCCTTGCGATCCGCTCACTACTCCGATCACCCATAGTTTACCCAACCTCTTGCCCAGTTATTGTCATTCGAAAACCAATTTAATCGCGCTCTCCTGAACGAAGCAATCCCAAATATGAATACCTATACATTTCAATTGACCTTCTTTCTCTTGCATCAATGATGATCCTCCGTGCTCGGGGTCAAAAAGGTCCTCGATTCCTTCCAGTTGAACGCAGGAAACCATGAACCAGAAACCACGAATTCTCCTTGCAGGCCTTATCTACGAAACGAATACCTTTGTGGAGATCCCCGGTACTATCGACAATTTTCGATGGAAGTACGGAAACGAAATGCTCACGGGAGGGCCGGACTCGCCCCTAGCGAAAGTGGTCACTTTTGCGGAGAGCGCGGGATGGGAACTGATTCCCACAGTAGACGCACGCGCGACCGCCGGAGGGATGACAGACAACGCTGTCTTTGAGGCCTTTTGGAAAGAGTTCCAGGAAAGGACAGAGAAGGCACTAAAAGAAGCCCCAATCGACGGCATTCTTCTAATTTTGCATGGAGCGATGGTCACAAGCTCCTACGAGGACGCCGAAGGAGAACTTCTTCGCAGGGTCCGTTCGATCAATGGATGCGGGCAGATTCCCCTGCATGCCTCATTGGACTTACACGGCAATTTCACGGAGAATATGGCCCGCTTAGCTGACGGTTGGATTACCTATCTCGAGAATCCACATACGGATGCTCTGGAGACAACAGTCCGCTCGGCAAAGATGCTGGAACGACATCTAACCGAAGGGCTAAAGCCAAAGGTCTTTTGGAAGCAAACCGACATGCTATGGCCGGCCATCGGCACCGCCACCAATGAGGAGCCGATGCAATCATTGGAACTCCTCGCCCGACAGTTGGAAAAGAACCATCCATCGTTCCTCTCGGTCAATGTAATGGCCGGATTCGCTCATGCAGATATCCGAGATGCCGGAGTTTCTTTTCACATCACCTCAACCGGACCGGAGGAAGAGGCAAACGAAGCGCTCAACCAGTTGGATGCCCTCGCTCGCTCCAAGAAGGAATTCGCCCACCCTACTGAATGGGAACTGGACGAGGCCATCGCTCGCGCCGCTCAGGGGCCATTCCCTGCCCTCCTGGTTGAACCGGCCGACAATATCGGAGGTGGAACTCCCGGCGATAACACCGAAGTGATCCAAGCCATGTACGAAGCTAACATCCCAAATAGCGCTGCGGTCCTAAATGACCCGACAGCAGTGGCAGAGCTTTTTGACAAACCACTGGGCTACCGGGACCGAATGTCCTTTGGCGGACGAGGATATAGCCAAGGAAACGGCGCCCTCTCGCTCGACTTCGAACTAATTCGAAAAAGCGACGGCATATTCACCTTGGAAGACCCCCATAGTCACATGGCGGGAAACACTGGAAGTGTAGTCAAAATGGGCCCCTGCGTACTCGTACAATCCGGTTGCCTCACCCTACTCCTCACTTCAATAAAAACCGCCCCTTTCGATCTCGGACAATGGCGAAGCCAGGGTTGCGATCCCAGCACCTTCTCACTCGTGAACATCAAAGCTGCAGTCGCTCACCGCCAAGGATGGAAGCCTGTGGAAAAAGCCAGCTACACCATCAGTGTTCCGGGACCCTGCGCAAGTGACTTGCGGCGCCTCCCCTTCCGAAACGTCAGACGCCCCATCCATCCACTGGACTAAGAGGAAGATAGAAACTGCGGTCAGCTAAATGTCTGACCCGAAACCCGCGGCTGAAAGCCAGTCAGCATCCTAGCGAATGACGGACGCACCATCCTGGTTCCTGTTCAAAAGCTTCGCTACCATTTCACTCGATTGTTCGGTACGCTTTGATAGTAGCTGCCTTTCGTTCTCGCGGTAGGCAAAGCCAGAATCAACCGGCAACACACAGCCGTTGACCATCCGGGCCTCTGGGGAAGATAGAAATCGAACCGCGTTCCCTACGTCCTCAGGACGACCAACCAGGGGAATCTCTCCCTCGCCGACAACATCCGCCAAATGAACCTTCATCACTTCCTCGTAAATCTTCTGGGACTCCTCCGGCGGGAGGTCCTTCAAATGCTCTCGAAGAAACGCACCACCCCGAACACATCCCACACGAATCGCATTCACCCGGACGCCCTGCTTTATTAAATCGTGCGCAAGAAATTCTGTCTGCTTTTCCAATGCTGACTTGGACACACCGTAGAGGGTTGAATTCGGTTTCGGCATCTCAGCTAATACCGAGGAGATCATCACCACTGATCCACTATTTTTTTGCAATGAAGGTAGAGCCGCCTGAGTGAGAAAAAAGGGCGCCAGCAAATTCACTGAAATCAAACGCTCATAGTCGGATCGTTTGACGTTTCCAATTCCATCAAAAAGCTGCCCCACAGCCGCATTGTTTACCAACAATGAAAGAGACCCCAATCGCTCTTCCACTTCAGCAACCAGACATTCGACACTGGGCCCATCACTGAGGTCTGCCTCAAAAAAATCGTCCGCATCCACAGGCCCCCGGTACCGAGCGGTTTGCTCAAACTCTTCCAACGTTCGATCTGCTGCGGCGACGATCCAACCCGCTTTCCTCAATGTCGAGCAGATGCCTGGCCCGATAATGCCGGACGCTCCTGTAACTAAGGCGACTTTTTTATTTTCCATAGAATCTTAAGCGGGAAGTGAAATTCAATAAATCATGTATACCTATTCATAAGACTGCTGTCACGTTCCATTTCAGATTATTTCCGACGGTAGAATTCTGAGCGCTCATGAGAACAACCACCGATTCTCCCCAAAGAACTTCAGCAATCCCACGGAGTCCCGCAGTCGATTCGCCGCCTCAACGCGAATACAATGAGCGTATTAGTCGACCGAAACATCTCCGGCCACTCATCCGCCAAAGACTATCGGGGTCCGCAATGTCCATCGCGTCTCATTCTTCGACGAATTGAATTCAGGCCACCGTTCTCGCCGGTGTGGGTTCTACCCTCTTCGTCGAGAAGTGAATCAGAAGGGTCTATCGACGCACTGGTCGCCAATCGAATCTGCAATGCAACGGAATAGCTCCGCGATTCAAGTGATGAGGAGCTCCCCCTCCGAGCGGTCGCGAGAATCCAACGACTCCGCGCCTCGCGCACCCTCAGTCCAGATTGATCCCGACGTCAACGTCACCTCGCTCGGGAATGCAACCGTCAGCCCGCAACTGTTCAACCAACTCGGGCTCCAGAATCAAGTTCTTCATCCGCAGCTGGGTTACAGCCTTTTGCACAACTTCCAGATACCCTTTCAACACCGGAAGGGTTTCGGAGGAAGGCTTGGTCAAGAGCGTGCGGAACTCATCGAGGATGGACTCTCGAATGCCAGACGGTGTCGTGGGCCGATACTCCAACGGAAACGCTTCATAGAGATTACTACCGCAGGATTCTTCAACCAATCGACGAAACGGTTCTGGTAACGAACGATTCATCCACTGCTCATTTTCCAGGAGATCAGAGCAACGGGTCATTCCTTCATTCAGGTCTTTGCTAAAAGTTCGACCTTGCGCCTGCAAGAGATCTATCCGCCCGCTGCAGTGAACCGCAAAAAATGGAGCGACTGGAAACGCCATCGGAAAGACGAGGTTTGGATAAAGCCGCACCCGAAGGTACCGCTCCGAAACCTCTGCAAATTGTGACCAACTTTCGACGTTCTCGTAGTCCAGTTCCGCAATGGGAGCCCACTCGATCTTTGGCTTAGTGACGACCACCGTGTCGTTTGCCGGATCGAGGTAGAGATTTCCCAACTGAATGGCGTTCTGAAAATACTGGGCCCGAAGAAAGATGAAGACCTTCCGCAGGACCAAGCCCTTCCCGACGAGTTCCTGGAAGAATGGATCCGCCACCATTCGAGCAACGACGCGGTCACGGATCTCACGACAAAATCCAAACGGGTACCGGGCCAATGAAAGGAAACCATACTCTCCCCGATCCCGTTGATTTCGAACCGCTTCGACCTTCGGCTGAAAACCGGCATCCACTGCGGCCCGAAGCTCCTTGAGCCGCTGCAACACCTCGTCCATTCTCGGAAGGACTTCTTCGGCGGTCAGTCTTTCCTGATCGCGGGTCGCCCGCAAATCATAGGCATAGGCGTCCCCTACCAGCTTTTCTGTCTGAATCACGCAGGCAGGCTATTCGCGGCTACGCCCCCCACGAGAACGCCTCATCCCCAATAGGACCGTCGCCAACAACCCGGCACCCAGGGCGGCATCCTGCGGCTCGGGTATCGCTCCCGCCGAAATGCCTTGATTCGGAGTCGATTCCCAAGCAGCCGAGACCACCAGATCAGGACCCGAACTCGGAAGGCTCATCGACAACCAGCCGTAATGGACTTGACCGGAGCGCGAAAACTCCAAGCCAACCAGCAAATTCGTTCCGGCCGAAAAGTCCCAATAAGATCCATATGAACCCCAGTCCTCTGACGCATTCACCACAGCGCCATCGGGTAGGTCGATGAGATTATAGGTGTCTGCGTTGATCACGACTCGGCTAGTCCCATCGTATGACTCCACATTTTCCGAGTAGCCGTTGATCAAGAAGTCGTAGGTTCCATTGCCATCAATGTCCAACTCCACGTACGAATCGGTGATCGCCAAGTTCGATATCGGAGATATCACTACCGCTCCCTCCGCTTGCAGTGCCGTCACAGATGCAGCCACCGCCGCTAGTGTCCCAAATGAATTTTTCATAGCCTTTTCTAATTTGAGTTCTCGTTGTAAATTCCTGCTTAACAGAATTTTCATCCAACAACAGGGTCGCAAGAAAAACCTCCCCTTCGAATTTACCGAATCCACTTTTTACCGATTTGTTACCCCACACCAACGGTCGACTTCGCCCGAGTCCCGACTCCCTCAAGTGCGACATGGGAGCTTTCACACGCTGGTGTCTCCCGTTCGGAATAGTGCACAATTCCACGCTCAATAGATCCTACAGACTGGGCGGCAACAGCCGGTTTATTTGTATAAATTTCATACCCATTGTTGGGACTATCCTTTGAGAGGTATTCTCGGGGCTATTCGAATTTTCGCGCTGCGGCACCGATATGTAGATCCTCTTCGTCTATGGCATCCGGCTCAACAAAACCCGTCATCAATCACGACATCTCCGGAACGCTTCGCTACAACAATAATGAAAAAAGTAGTTACTATTGGCGTATCCGGATTTGCTTCTGTTCACTTCCGCGATCTGAAGCGGCAACACTCTTACGGAAACATCTCGATCGTAGCGGCCACCGTAATCAATCAGGAAGAGGAATTAGAAAGGTGCGCCTGGCTCACGGAGCATGGGTGTCAGCTTTTCACCGATTTTCAGGAAATGTTGGCAGAGTACAGGAATCGGGCAGACGTTTGCATCATTCCGACCGGAATTCATTGGCACCTGCCGATGACCGAAGCAGCCTTAAAAGCTGGAATGAACGTGTTGTTGGAGAAACCGGCGGCGGCTACGATCCAAGAGGTGCTCTACATGAAACAACTGGAGCTGGAAGCCGAGAAGCGTGTCTACATCGGCTATCAACACATGTATTCCGACCAAGTCTGGAGAGCGAAAGCCGACATTTTAGCGGACAAAATTGGCAAGATAAGGGTGCTCAAATCGTGCGGAATCTGGCCGCGCTCCGCGGCATACTTCAACCGGAACGATTGGGCTGGCAAACTTCGCAACCAGGACCGCTGGATTCTGGACAGCCCGTTCAATAACGCTTTCGCCCACTGGCTCAACTTACTGTGCTTCCTCTCAGGGCCAAGCCTTGTGGAAAGTGCATCGCCCAAGGAGATCCAAGCTGAACTCTACCGGGCCAATGATATCGAGAGCGCGGACACCGCCTGCATGCGCATTCTTACCGATACGGGTATCACCCTATTGCTGTATCTCACCCATGCCAGCACCAAGAAGGTGGAGCCCAGCTTGGAAGTGCTGGGTGAACACGGACAGATCACGATTCAAGAGTTCCCGCCCCAAAAGAAGAGAAACGACGTCAACTACTACATCATCGCCAAAGAGAAAGAAAACGAGCTGCGCGATCAGATGTACGAGACCATACTGGAACGATCCCAATCAATTGGGTGCTCACTGGAAAATGCCAGTAAACAAACCATCTGCACAAACGGGGCCCATGAATCATCTCCCATAAATCCCATCCCAAAAGAGTGCCTGAAGAAAGTGGCTACCGCGGACGATTACTTCGTATACATCAACGACATCGATGAGATCATTCGCGATGCCCATAAAAATGAACAGCTCTTTTCAGAAATGGACACCGTGAGCTGGGCTAAACCTGGGAACAAAGTCTCCCTCTCGGATTACTCCAGCTTTACGGACCTCTGTGAGGCAAATCCTCCACTAAAGTCAAAATCCCTTCGGGTATACTAATCCGAACTGTCACCAAAAATTGAGTGGCTATGTGAACATAATAAGCCTTTACTTATATGTATAAGCCCTTGATCCATTGAAGTCCTAACCGCATCAAGATCTGATGCAATCAAGCAGAATTCTCAACGCGCACTCCCCGACCGAAAGCGCATAGGTCTAGCTACCCACCCGCACTCGATTTACATCCCCCACCCCACTGATGATGAATAAGGCCCCAAGGGCACAAACGCAGCAAACTGGAATTGAAGCGAAAACAGTCGGTACCGCCGAGCATCGCCAAGCCCAACGCCGCCCGACCCAAAAGGATGTAGCCATCCAAGCTGGCGTCACGCAAGCGACGGTCTCCATGGCCCTGAGCCGACACCCCAGCATCTCCGATGAAACATGTGACCGGATTCGCACTATTGCCGATTCCGTTGGCTACCGGCCCGACCCCTACTTGACCGGCCTATCGGCCTATCGGAAACAGATGAAAGCGCCTGTCTTTCAGGCAACCATCGCCTGGCTTTCCAACTGGCACGAGCCCACATCCCACAACTGGTCCGGTGTGGCCGGCCTCTACTACGAAGGGGCCCTGAAGCGCGCTCATGAACTCGGCTACGAGATCGAAGAACACGCGCTGCTCTCTCCAGACATGACGCCCAAGCGCATGGAGCAGATCATGCTGAACCGCAATATCAAGGGAATCCTCCTGCCGCCGCAGTCGAAGCCGGGCTCGACCATGGATCAATTCTGCTTCGATAAATTCTCAACGGTAACTTTTGGTTACACACTCGCATCGCCACAATTTCACATCGTGTCTCTTCATCACCACCGTTCGGTGAAGTTGCTCTTCCACGAGCTTGTAGAGAAGCGTGGCTATCGACGCCCGGGTCTTTGCGTAAGTATGCAGGAGGACATCCGAACGGACCGTATCTGGTCGGCAGCCTTCTGGAGTGAGCAGCGGTACCTTCCCAGCTCTCACCACGTCCCCATCCACATGGACGACACTTGGGACAAAGACCGATTCATGGATTGGTTTTCAACACATCGCCCGGATGTCATCATTTCCAGCAACAAAAAGATACACCAATGGCTCAATGAAGCAGGGATCGCTGTCCCCGAAGCAGTAGGCATTGCCATGCTGACCAAGAGAGCCGATGACACCTTTTATTCAGGGATTTGGCAAAATCTACGGAAGACAGGCACGAAAGCACTGGACCTTCTCGTTGACATGATCCACCGGGGAGAACGCGGACTACCCGACGTGCGAATGAATGTGCTCATCGATGCCAGCTGGGTCGATGGCAACACGGTCCGATCCGTTTAACAAAGAATACTAGAGCATGAAAAACCTCGTCCGCATCCTTATTTGAATAAGCCGTAAACTCCTTCTGAAAAACCAGAACTCAATATAGCCTTTAGACATATTCCATCAGACAACCGACGAAACACGCTTATGCGATTTTCAATCCCACCTATCTACCGCATGCCCGATAAAACGGTCTCCGGAAAAGTATAGCCCAAAAAAGACCACATCGACTAAACGATTATCAACTATTCCACAGTGGAACAGACCGTTAAACAATTTCCAGTGCTTGCATAAGAATTACCCGAACAAACCCCAAACAGACATACTATACGAACAGAGCACATGCTCGATCTAAATACCCTAAAATCTCTATCCTCGAAAATGAATACTCCACTGAAACACCTCCTCCCCTTTTTACTCACTCCATTCGTCGTTCATGCCGCCGATTACACGTGGACCGGTGCTGTCGACAACAACTGGGATACCGCCGGAAACTGGAGTGGTGACGGCGGCATACCCGATGACGGCAGCGACTTGGCGATTTTTGACAGCAGCCCCGGCATCGTGACCCTCAATAACCAATACCTCACGCGGGTTTCCTTTCAAACCGCCGGCTGGACGATCCAGGGCACAGGCGGATTCGATCTGGAGAATCTGGTATCCAACGCCCCTCTCAGTAGTTCGGGGGCTGGTATCAACACCCTCGCGGTAACCTTGTTTCCCGACCGAAACATCGATGTAGACGTATCGTCGGGTAACACACTCGTCCATACAGGCACCATGTCCATGGATGCCAGCATCACCAAAACAGGGGTAGGAACCCTTATCTTAAACTCCTCCTCAACGACAGCGGAGAGTTCCAATATTCTTGTCTCTGGCGGCACCGCTTTAATCAATTACGACCAAGTAAACTCTTCGAGCAACGGTGCGCGGCCCGGCGCCCGGGATGGCGGTACGATTGGAGGACATGGCACCATCGCCGTGGGCGGCTCCAGCATTACTTCGAACCTACAGTTTCGCGTCGCTCAAAGTGGTAGCGGAACCCTGAGCCCAGGTGGCGACGGAACTACGGAAGGTGGGAGTATTATCGGAACTCTGGACATCGATTTTGCCAACGCGGGCTCGAGCAATGTCATAACTATGTATGAAGACAGTATCCTCGCAATCGACATCGATCCAGTTTCGAACCAATCCGACCTCGTCAATATGTTTTTGAGCGGAGGAGGTTCCGGTGCAGGCTGGAACATCAGGAGTGGGGCCACTCTGGATATCACGACGGTCGGGGGATCGGCCTTCGACCCCGGCGACAGCTTCATCATCTCTACTTTCATCAACTCTGCCGGGGTCGCGGACTACGGACAGTTTGATTCGGTCTTGATCAACGGCAACGATGCCTTCCTCAATCCCGAATTTTACATCGACTACAACCTAAACAGCATCGAGGTCGGCTTGATTCCCGAGCCAGGTACCTATGGGTTGATCAGCGGTCTTTTCATACTCGGACTGGCAACTTTCCGCCGGCGCCAAAAGTAAAAGTCAGATCATCCTCGAGTGCGAAGAAGAGAGTCATCGAGCGAGGATGAATCTGAGGGAGCCGCCCTTTCTCTGTAAAGGCTCCCCAAGCGAGACAAAGGAACAACCCACAAGAAAGACGGGACCCGCCCCCCAAAAAAAATCATAGTTCGAATCACATCCCCAGTCATTCCGAGGGCAATGCCTGCAGGCTTTGTCTTCTCACGCCTCTCACCTCCAACAAACCCAAATACGTTGCGGACCACTCCAGAAACCCTTCGTCCTCCTCTCCCGAGGCAATCACAGTCCGTTGAGTTTCGCTAGAACTTCACCCGAAACAAATCAACGTGACGCAAAGCGACTTACAGCGCGCTTTTGGCGCGGAGGGGAAAGATCGCAGAGAACCAACGACGATAACTTCGATCCTTTGCGAGTAGAAAGGCACCCTCTCGAATTCCCTCGCCACCACGACCGCACGTTCCTGAACTTGCGCAACCTTATCAATATAAGTTTGGATTGATTTGAAAAAACCATACCATTGAGTCGTATTGAATCGTAATACTACCTACCCTTTGCATCAAGAATACTGATACACGTAAAGTGTGATTCAGATGCCCCTCCCCCAGTAAAAAACAAGTCTTTCATGAAGTCTCGTCCCATACGTCAGCACAAGGGTTTCGCCCTTGTTATAGCCCTGATGCTTATGAGTTTCGTGACGCTTATACTGCTCAGTTTTTCAACGCTCACCCAAGTAGGGCTCCACTCCGCCAACCTGGAAGCAAAACGTTTTGTAGCGCGTAGCAATGCTCAATTCGCGCTCATGCAGGCGATCGGCAAATTACAGCGAATGACTGGGCCTGACCAACGCATAACCGCCTCCGCCAATATAATCAACACGAGCGGCGTCTACGCAGAGGACCGCGCCACTGAGAAGCGCCACTGGGTAGGGGTATGGAATACTCAGGAGTTGAACGAAAGCAACGACCTGCAAACCCAGGGACGCAATACCGGAAGTATCGACATCTATACCGACTCGTTCCAGGGATGGCTCGTATCGGACGGCGCCTCCCACGAAACGATAGACTCACTCTCGAGTATACTTTCCGGTTACGATGATGAGAACGAAACGTCACTGGTAGCACTACTCGGCGAGAACAGCGTTCTCTTTCAAGGTAGCGATGACCCCACCCGCGAAGGTATTTACCTACTCAAAAGCCCCATCGGCGACGAGGGGAACTACGCTTTCTGGGTCAGCGATGAGAGCCTGAAAGCAAATTTCTCACTGGAGGATCCCTTTCAAGATGCAGCTGCCAATTCAATCGAGAAACGGTATGGCCAAATCATTTCCCAAAGCCCAAATGCCGCGCTCGGGATCGACGAATCCGCAAACATGGGCGGACTCAATTTTGTCGCTTCCGAAAAATTTGACCTCACCCAGCTTCCACGACTAGGGGCGCAAGTCGATCTGTCTCCTGCAGCAAAAACCGGGGCAGATAAATCCGAAGTATCGGAAGCAACGCGTTCGACCTTTCACCATCTGTCCAACGCAACCTTCGGCGTATTCTCCGATGTGCGCAACGGCGGACTGAAAAAGGATTTGTCTCTGGCCATGGAGATATCCGATACCGACTTTCAGGAAACCGATTTTATCAATAGCGACGAGGTCAATACCGCCGGGTCCTGGAAGCAAACGCTCAACGGCAGCGAGATGCTACTGGGATACCTCTACCAGCAGGAGACCGAAGAAGTATTGAATGGTGACGAGGTCACCTTGCGTGGGCCCACTTGGCAACTCCTGCGCAGCTTCTATCGTTCTTACCGGGACATCACCCAGCGCACATCATCCCCGGCAATCGCCGCCTCCGTGCATCGCCCTAATTTAATCGATGCCTCACAATCGCAACTCAGCACTCTCCAAGCGATTCCTTTCCAGGGTCAGAAAAACGGAGTCGGACATGGCTACTCCTGGCAGGCCGAGAGAAATACCAGCGGCGACCCGGTCCTCCGCAATACCGCAACCCAGCGTACGCCGATCCTCACCAACGCAAAATACATCTTTGGTCTTCAGCGAGTCCATAGAGGTGGCGAAAGAGTCCTGTCATTGAGTCTTAACTTTGTCGCCACGGTAATGAATCCTTACAATGTGGCACTCGAGTTCCAAGGGTACCAATTAATGCTCCATGCGTTACCGGTGGTTGTTAGTGTTGAAAAGTATGCCCCCGGCGAGATCATCCCCAGCAACAACACCATCAAAAAGGAGTTGCGGGAGGACCCCGACTACGGTCCCTACCTCCTCGAGTACATCCTGCGCAAAGAAGTCGACGGCATGGGATCCACCCAGAATAGCGGCGCAGTCGTATCCGGCGAGATGGGCGAGCCGATCTTCGGGAACTTCATCCTCACCGAAGTAGATTCCAACGGAGATGCCGTGACCAATGGCTCCGCAAAAGTTCGGCTCGAGCCCGGTGAGATCAAGGTCATTTCATTGGCGAACGAAAACCCCACCATGGATTCCGAGATCGGACTGCCGGCCACCTTCACCTTCAACGACCAAGGCGGTTTTCGCTACACGCAGCTCGGCTTCCCCGATATGTATCTAGGCCACAGCGAACTGGAGAAAAATCCAGAGGGCCCGGACCCAGACGATCCACTGGAGGTCGACTACCCGGTGGATCATCCCTCGAACTACATTCCCCTTACGAATGATGAGCGGGTCGTCGTCATGCTTTCCTCCAAGGTTGGCGGGTACTGGCAGGACTACATGATGTACATCAACACCAACAACAACAATGTGGCGACCCGGGAAGGACAACTCTTCTTCAATCAGATGCTTATTGATGAATCGGGTGACCTGAGTGAAGCATTGGAGAGCATGTCCATGCCTCGAGGCCTCTGGGCACAATCACTGCGGCTTAGCATGAGCGCGAACCAACTGAACGACGATTTCGAGATCACCCAGGTTTACACCGGTTCAGAACTCGATACCCAGCGTTTCATTGCCGCGACTAATGTCACGCTCAAGGCCGTGGATGACGACACCTCCCCCGGTCCCTATATGGCGAATTTCAACATGCGTATGCTGACCGGACGGGATCTGAACGTCCTCAATAAAGGCGATGGGATTGGGCCTCCACAATACATCGTCACAAACGAATCCCTGGTCGCCACGGCCATCAATTATCCGATCAAGGGCGGCGAGGAATACAACGGGGCGTGGGGCTCCTCAAACTCCAGTACGGGCGAATCCCGCGTAATCCTGTATGACGTACCAACGACACCAATACTGTCGATAGGATCCTTGCAACATGCGGACATTGGCACCATGGCCGACCAGCCGAACTACAGTGTAGGGTACTCCTACCCCTCCCCTTTCATCGCCCGTGATCAGGTTTGGGAAAGCGTCTACGGCGGCAATGACTATGTCTTTGCCGACACCGCCTATCTTGCGAACGAAAGTCTTTGGGATCGCTTCTATTTCTCGTCGCTCTCCGGGATGGACGCTTTCGATTTAAGTTCCGTCCCTAGTGACGCCCAATTCGACAGCGCACTGGACAACGAGATCGAGGACTTCATTTCCGCCGAGAAGCCCTTGCCCAACACCAACTTCATCAGCGTACCCCGTCAGAACCTATCTCTCAGCGAAGTGATAGCCGAGGTCATGGACCGCAGCACTGGCTACGACCGCTTGGCATCCAATGCGCTCATGAGGGGGGCCTTTAACGTGAACTCCACCTCAGTCCCCGCCTGGAAAGCACTTCTCTCCTCTCTCCTTTCTGACAATGCATTGACCTACACCGATAGCGATGGTCAGGTTCAGGAGACCAGCATATCCAGTGATGCCATTTTTACGCGCACGGTGCTGCCCGGGGGAGACGAGTCCAACAACGACGTTTGGGTGGGGGTTCATGGCATATCCGACACACAACTCACGGATCTTGCGCAGGGCATCGTCGAAGAAGTGAAACTCAGAGGTCCCTTCACTTCGATGAGCGACTTTGTGAACCGACGATTGAACGACGGAGAAACCGGCAAGAAAGGCACGATCCAGGCGGCGATCGATGATCGTACGACCATCCAGGACGCAAATCTGTCGAGTATGGGCTCGATGCCATCGGATGACCTCGAGGACACTTTCCAAAAACCCTTCCCCTACATGGAGCACTTTTTGGAAGACTCCGCCGCCGGTGGTCCAGGCTACCTTTTGCAGGGTGACGTTCTTACAGCAATCGGCCCCTACCTAACGGCCCGGGGAGATACCTTCCTCATCCGTGCCTATGGCGACGTAATCAACCCGATAACGGATCGGGTCGAGGCGCGAGCCTGGTGCGAAGCCATTGTCCAACGAATGCCCGACTTTGTTGCCCCAGCCGAAGATGCTCCCCACCACGATGTCTATGACGCCGAAGGAAACCCGTCACTCAACTCAAACGAGAACCAGCAATTTGGTCGCGGCTATCGGATTATCCGTTTTCGCTGGTTGGAAAACGATGAAGTCTAGCCCCACATGAAAAGCCTCATCCTACTACTTATTACAGTCACGACCGCTGGTCTAAGCATTAGCTCAGCCCAAACTCTACCGGAGGAAACAGTCAACGTCACCTTTCGTGCCTTCACCTGGGACCGGGTAAATGATAACATTATTTACTATCGGGACGGCTCCGAGGAAGTACGCCTCCGCCTACCCTGGATGAAACGGTCCGAGGTCTTGAGGTACGAGGGGCCTCCTGTTCTCCAATTTTACCAAAAACGAAAAAACAAGAAAGGAGAGTGGATCCAAAATCCGGTCGCGAGCGTAGACTTCTCTCAATCCACAATAGAATCGCCTTTGCTTTTGTTCTATCTCGAAAAAGGGAATGGCTCCGCCAAGTTTGGCGCCCGCATTCTGAATGACGATATGGAAGATTTTCCATTCGGATCCTATCGAGTGGTTAACCTGACACCGGCAAGTATACGAGGGCATATCGGCAACGATGTCTTTAGCCTTAAGCCCGGCCAATCCACCACCGTGACCCCAAAGAAGCTCATCAGCAATGACCGTAATGTCGTCGTGGAAATCCAAACCCCAGTCGACGGCGAATACAAATCCGTTTCAGAATCGGTTTGGACGTACCACCCCGACGGACGCACCATCTGCTTCCTCATCGAAAACGGCCAGAAAGGACGAGACTATTTCAAAATAAACGTCATGTCTGAATTCGAATCAGACAACCCTCCTTCCGAAGACCTGGAAGTGAGACGCATGGATGTCGGCAACTAATGAAGCCACTCTCCTACTCATTTATATTTATAAGCCAGTGGACTTTTGTCAGTTGGTGATCGGAGCGATTTCCTTCAACAAGATCACCGATTGAAACAAAGCCACTGCCTCACGTGTAACCTAAGGGCCACGTGGCGAAGACCGCCCCTAAATTAAACCATGACCACACACTTCCTTGATTACCTGACCATTGGTCTCTTCTTCGCTCTGATGCTGAGCGTCGGCTTTGTCTTCAATCGCTTAAACAAGAACCCCGACGATTATTTCCGCGGCGGCTGCAAGGGCACTTGGTGGCTCGTTGGCACGAGCGCGTTCATGTTCAGCTTCACCGCCTTTACTTTTACCGGCGCAGCCAGTGTCGCCTACGAGGGTGGCTGGTCTGTGTTCCTTCTCTTTGGTTCGGTTTCGCTCGGCTATTTTATCGCGGCGATCTGGCTCGCGCCGTGGTTCCGACAGATGCGCATTTACGCAGCTCCGCAAATCGCCGAACAACGCTGGCACAAGGCGCTGGCCCGCGTCAGCTTCTATGTCCACTTTCCGTTCTCGATGATCTATCCGTCCATCGCGCTTTATGGCAGCTGCATTTTTGCCTCCGCGATGTTTGGTTTGGATATCAACCTGCTGATCATCATTCTTGGTACGGTTGTTATGCTCTATTCGATGAGCGGCGGGGTTTGGGGCGTCATGGCAACCGACTTCCTGCAAGGCGCAATTCTCCTGCCCCTTACCATCGTGGTAGCGGTACTTTGCCTAGGTGAGATCGGCGGGATCAGCGGTCTCTTTGCCGAGATTAATGCGCAAGGGCTCAACGATGACTACCGTATGGTCAAAAGCGCATCCTGGGACCCGGTGGACCAGAAATTTACCTGGGTCTGGGCCATTGCCATTTTCCTCGGCAATATCACCAATATGCTGGGTCTCGGCAACGCCCTGCGCTATAGCTCGGTAAAAGACGGACGTAACGCACAATACGCCGCGGCCTTGGGTGGGGTACTCTTCATTCTCGGCGCGCTGATTTGGTTCATTCCACCTGTAGTGGCACGACTGCTACACGCAGATCAGGTAATGGCAGTGGACATCCCCAAACCAGCCGAAGCCTCGTACGCTATTGCCGCCCTCAACTATTTGCCAGCAGGCCTGAAAGGACTGATGGCCGTCTGTATCTTTTCAGCGACGATGAGCTCGCTGGACACGGGTATGAACCGCCAAACCGCGAGCTTCTTCAATGTCTTCGTGCCCGACGTTTGTCGGTTGTTCAAACGGCCTGTCCCATCAGGCCAACAGAGTCAGGTCATGTTGAGCCGTCTGATCACTATGTTCCTGGGCCTCCTCATCATCATGCTCGCTTTGCATTTCGCCAACATGAAGGACATCGGCGTCTTCGGATTGATTCTAAAGGTGAAGGCCTTTCTCGTCGGCTTCGCTGTGATCGGGCTATGGGGATTGTTCGTCCGTAAGGCTCCACTGTTTGCCCCCTATGCTTCCATGATTGCCGGTGCAACCTGCGGCATTGTCACCATCTTCAGTGAACCTCTCTTCGGGGTAAAATTGAATTTTCAGCAAACTTTCTTTATCAATTTCCTCGTACCGTCGGCCGCCTTCTTCCTTTGCATCCCCTTCTTTAATCGCAGCACGAATGAATTCAAGCAGCGGGTCGACGCCTTCTTCGTAAAGATGAAAACACCGGTCGATTTTGAAAAAGAGGTGGGCGCTCCGGAAGACATCATGCAATTAGTGGTCATCGGCCGATACACGATTGTTATCGGTCTCTATATTGCCCTCCTTTGCTGCTTTGTGACGAACAAACAGGATGCGGTCACAGTTCTCGCCCTCGCGGCAATGATCCTGACCTTCGGGATCCTACTCTATGCCGCCGGCGTCCGTTCGAAAAAGCGGCTGATCGCCTTTGCGAAGGCACACGGTCACGACGTGGCCTGATGGGATCTCCCTCAACCGCACCGACCAACATGAATACGCCCAATCGTTTGTCCGAGATGACTATTTCCGAGATCCTTTCCAGCCTCACCCTGCAAGAGAAGGTCGCCCTCACTCATGGCAGTTTCCTCTCGGGTGGCGTCCCCCGTCTCAATGTCCCTGAGCTGGAACTCGCCGATGGACCCGTCGGCATCCGCCTGCCATCATTTGGCGTCAAACCGAAGTCGGAGATGGACGAAGAGGTCGAAGAGACCAAACCCCGGCCGGATCAGCCGGGTCGAGCCACGGCCCTGCCGGCGACTCTTTTGCTCGCATCGACCTGGAATAAGCAAACCGCTTATGAATACGCCAAACTCTTGGCGCATGAAATGAAGGCATCGAAAAAGCACGTTTTGCTGGCTCCGGGCATCAACTTGATGCGTGATCCCCGCGGCGGACGAAATTACGAATACTTCGGCGATGACCCCTTTCTGACCGCAGAATGCGCCATCGCCTACGTACGCGGCCTGCAAGACAATGGCGTGGGAGCCAACTTGAAGCACTTTCTTGGGAATGAATGCGACCGTTCTCGCCACTTTACTTCGTCCAATATAAGCACTCCTGTGCTGCGCGAGGTCTACGCGTATCCCTTTGAACGCTCCATCCGGGAAGCAAATGCCTGGAGTGTGATGACCGGCAACAATCTCTGCCAAGGCGTACACATGTCTGAGAATGCGCCTTTGCTCAAAGAGCTACTGCGGGAAGAGTTCAACTTCGATGGCGTCATCTTAACCGATTGGCGGGCGGCCTACTCCTACAAAGCTTCCGCACTCGCCACCCTCGATATGACCACGGGCTTTTGTAAGTATGTTTATGGGGATGATAGCTTTATGGAAGCCTTGGAGTCAAACCAGCTGCCGATGACCCTCATCGACAATATGGCGCGTCGCATCCTTCAATTGTATGAGCGAGTTGGCTTGTTGTCGCCCCAGTCTCCCACAAAACCGATCGACACCAAACGCCATGCGGAGGTAGCGAGACAGATCGCAACCGAGGGTATGGTATTGCTCAAGAACGAGAGAGAATTGCTTCCCGTAAAAGCACCGGGAAAAATTGTCCTCACCGGGCCCGGGGCCCTGAAGGCACAATTCGGGACCGGCTCGGGCCTCGTCAACAATGGCGAAGGCAACTGTTCTCCCTTCGACGGATTCGTCACGCGCTATGGCAAAGAGGTCGTGAGCTATTTCGAAACGGTGGGTGAGGAAGAATTGATCGGAACGGATCTTGTCATCTACTTTGCGAACGCACCCGCCGGCGGCGAAGGGTTTGATCTCGAAACGATCTCGTTGCCCGATGAGCAGATCGAGGCGATCAATAGCCTGGGGGAGCAGACGGACAAGCTACTCGTGATCCTCCAAACCGGGACCGCGACCGAAACCATCCAGTGGGACGATAGCGCCGACGCCCTTCTCATCGCCTGGTATGGCGGAGAGGCCGCGGGGCACGCCATGGCCGACTTGGTCAGCGGTGCGCTAAACCCGTCCGGTAGGCTGCCCTGCAATTTCGGCAATGCCCTGGAAGACTACCCTTGTTTCGTTCAGGGAACCTGGCCAGCGAAACTCATTGTAGACAAACATCCGGGCAAGGCTGGGCTTCTCCCGTCGGAACGCAAAAAGATCTACGCACTCGCCGCAGACTATACCGAAGGTTTCCTGATTGGGCATCGCTGGTTTGACCGCACGGAACGCCAGCCACGCTTTCCCTTTGGCTTTGGACTGACGTACGGAGATACCTCACTGCAAAATTTGAAGATTACTGCCCAAACCGAGGGCTGGCTTGTCCAATGTTGTGTTTCCAATCTCAGCAACCAAACGATTGACGAAGTCGTCCAACTCTACCTGAGTGCGCCATCCAGTGCCAAACCCGAGAGACCCGTTCGGCAACTGCGAGGCTTCACGAAAGTCCATGCCCCGGCTGGGGACACCACCGAAGCGTATATCACCATTCTTCCACGCGATCTGGCCATCTACGATGAGACATCCGGCTGGATCTGCGAGGCGGGTGATTACACCGTATGGCTGGGTCGATCGAGCCAGGATTTGCCACTGCGGGGCACCATCACCCTGAGTGCACCACAGTTCATCCACCAATCCCTCGCCGCCTCCGTTTAGTGGAGCACGTCCCGGCGAGTATAGTTCCGGTGCTGAAATCCCGGCTGGGCGAAGTGCGAACGGGTTTCTTTGCGACTCTTGGCTTCGCAACTTCCGGGCAGGGGCAGATTGCGGCCTTCAATGTCATGGCGCAATAGCGTCGAGAGTCGCTTGTGCTCGCTGGCATAGTTGCCACTGCGAATGCATTCACTGCGTTCCATGGGATCGTGGGCCAAGTCGAACATCAACTCTCCCCCGCAGGTACACGTCAGGTATTTGTAGCGTTTTTCAATGACGGCATAAAATTCATTGAAGCCCGCGATCAATTGGTCCCGGTCCACCTTGCCCTGCGCCATAGCGAGCAGGTCGATCCCATCCATCGGCGGATGCCGATCGCCCGGCACACCAGCGAGGTTGAGCAGTGTGGGCATGATGTCCGCGTGCGTCGCCAACGAATCGCAGCGATGCCCGCGCAGCCGACGGTGTTCAGACAGAGAGTCTGGAAGGCGCATGATCATGGGAACATGAGCTGAACCTTCGAGGTAGACGGTCTTCGCACCCATGTGATGATCGCCTAGCATCTCTCCATGGTCCGAGCAAAACACGATAACGGTGTTGTCCATTACATTGAGTTCACGCATGCGGGCGAACAGAATCCCCAGAGAATAATCGATCTGCGTAATCAGTGCCGCATAGGCACGTCGACAGGCCCGTATTACCTCGGGGCTCAATCGGTCCGCTCCGTTCAAGTTCCAGGTGGGATACAGGAATCCCGGCGGAATATCCGCCACGTTCTGCGACCAATCGCCGAAAACGGGATCGGGTTGCGAAATACCCGCGTACAATTCCCAGAAATTTCGGCAAGGATCAAAAGGCGGGTGTGGCTTTGAGAACCCGACGTGTAGACAAAAGGGACGGGTCTCATCCCTCGTTTCAAGAAAACGAGCGGACCGATCAATGATCCAACGGGTGAGACTATCGGATTCGTCTACGGTGGAGATCGCTGGCTGCATTTCGTTCTGACCGAGGCCATGATCCATGGGTACGCCACAGCCTCCCCGCTTCTCCATTTCCCAATAGTAGTCGGCCAATATCTCGGTGTGCTCCCACCCGTAGTTGGTGCGGACCGGTTCGTAGTGGAGCTTGCCAACGGATTTGGTCTGATAGCCATGTTCCGTCAGGATTGCCGGCAATGTTTCCCTCGGACGATCCGTCGTCGGCTGTCCGAAATACCCACATCCTTCAGGCATATTCAGGTACTGCCGCCCGGTGATCATTGTCGCTCTCGCGGGGACACATATCGGAGCATCGGCATACGCTCGGGTATAAGTAACCCCGGTGTCCACGAGCCAGTCCATATGTGGTGTCAACAGGTGACCAGCACCCAGCGCAGCAATCGTGTCAAAACGTTGCTGATCCGTAGTGATAAATATGATGTTGGGGCGATCGGCCTCTGCGGGGGTTGGGGTCATAGCGATTCAGTTGTGGATAAAGTATCGCTTCGAAGCACCGGACAGAAACGGCCCACCTACTTATTCAAATAAACGAAAAACGTTTCGGACCAAAGCCCAGTGAACGGTTACATGGATGCATGGGAAGAAATACGCATCCCCCCTTTTGATTACCGCAGCCGCCATGACATCCAACCTACTAGTCTACACCCTTGCCACGATGGCGACACTACAAGGAAACGAGTCGGTCGATCCTTCTGCACCTCCTATCCTGATTGAGCCCGCAAACAGCAACGCTAGCACCATCTACGAAGGCAATCAGGAGGTTCAAAGTGAGACATTAGCATTAATCGATGTAGACTGGGATCACCCGCTCTACGTCACCAGTTTTGATAAACCTAAAGACGTAGACGACTTTGTGCTTGAGGGCGGCAAAACGATTGAGGTGAACGACGGGAAGCTGGTTCTCACCAGCGCAGGCGTTGAAACTCAATCAGCGGGCGGTAAAGCGAACCATTTGGTGGCATGGCTCAAAGAAGAAATACCGACTGACTTTTATTTGCAGTTTGATTTCCGCCCGAAGAACAAGCAACAAGGCCTCGCCATTATTTTTTTTAATACGCGTGGTGTCGGAGGAGAGTCTGTTTTTGATTCGTCTCTCGACGAACGAGGCGGCAAGTTCCACAAATACCACAGCGGCGATCTAAACGGCTACCATCTCTCATACTGGAGCGGCAATCGAGGCAGTTCCAATCTGAGGAAAAACAAAGGCTTTCATTTAGCGGCGAGTGGAGAAGATCCCATCTCTCAGGACACCAGTAACCACTTTCACCAGATCGGGTTGTATAAGAAAGGTGGCGTCATCCGGTACTATGTGGATGGCGAGTTAGCCCTGGAGTATGAAGACAGCTCGCCCTGGATGCATAGTGGTTGGATAGGCCTCAGACAAATGGACCATACGCATTATGGATTGTACGATCACTTCGCGGTATATCCGCTCAAGGATTAGCGGTCTTCGATCTCACGGTAGTCCAAAGAGGTAAACGGAGATGCCGGCAGGTCGGCCGCGTTGTAAAGGTTGACTTCCGGCCAGGAGGACCAGCCATAGCGCACATACTTTGGCGCGGAGACTTCGTCGCTCCAAACGATGACTTCACTACCGGCAATAGTCGCTTCTGCTTCCTTGAAAACTCCATCGCTACCCGCGATTTCAAACCCGGCCAAACGATCCGAAGGGGGCTGGGGTGACCCCTCGAGCATCACCGGTGGCTGGCCGATTTTTAGACCAGCTGCATAGTCAAAAGACACTTGGATCCGCCCCCTCTCAGCCAGGGAGTTCCGATACATCGGCCCCATGTAGAGATCCTCCTGGCCATAGGCCAGGCCCAACGCAGCAATCGCCACACGCTCTCCGACGGTTTCCTTGTTGGCTGGATGGACATTTGATCGTTCGCCAAGATCCGTTGTCGTAACCATCGCTACGTTGCGCTCACGAAGAGTCAGGCGCTGAGCCTCAAAGAGAAATGGCAAGCTACGCCCCGGACGCCATCCTGCGTGCTGCACGTAGACGATTGGGAAATCGCCCACCCCCCAACGCTCCCGCAAATCATGAAAGAGATTCGGGAGAAGTGTCGCATACTCGATAGCATCTTCCTTCGTCCGACTGTTGCTATTTCCCTGATACCAAACCAGGCCCTTGATCGGAAATGGGACGAGCGGGTGAATCATCCCGTTGTAAAGAACTGATGGCAGATTCGGATCACTGGCCGGGGGGCGCACCTTAGCGGGTCTCACGGGCCTAGGCCGCACCTTGTTCGCCCGGTCCTCCTTATACTGCTTCAAGGCGGCCCTATACTTCGGTTCAACCACCGCAAAATATTGCTCGGTCAATTCTTCAACGCTCTCAGGGCTATAGTCGGCGATCGCAGCGTAGTGCTGCAGGGATGGCTCAGTCCGAAGAGCTTCAAGACTGCTCCACGCCTGAGCAGCCGTCCCGCTATAGCTTACCCCAATGATGCCAATGGGCACGTCACCCAGGGCTTTCTGTAGGTCTACGCCAAAGTAATACCCCACCGCGGAAAAGTTGCGGGCGGTCTTGGGTGTACACGGTTTCCACGTGCCTTTCATCGCGTCCTCTTTTTCGAACGACCTTCGCGTAGGCACTTCGAACAGGCGAAGACTCGGGTGGTTGGCTTGCCAAATCTCCGACTTGCCTTTGTGTGATTTTCCGAGCGGCCAAACCATGTTGGACTGCCCTCCACATATCCAAACATCCCCGACGACGACGTTTTGCAACGTGAGCACTTGGTCCGGGCCTTCAACCAGAAACTCAATGGGATCCGTCGTGGCTTCGAGAGGCTCGAGGACAACGCGCCATTTTCCATCAATCGCCTGCGTTTGTTCACTATGGCCAGCCACAGCGACGTCGACGATTTCGCCATCTGTTGCCTCGCCCCAAATTGTCAATGGTACCCCGCTCTGGAGAACCATGTTGTCCGTGTAGATCGACGCCAGAGAGACCTCGGCCCAAGTGGCCAGTGGAGCAAGGGCTAACAGTGAAGGAAGAACAAACTTCTGGATGCGCATTTTCAGACCCCCGTGTTACAGAATGTCGCCGGCCAACTCGTTAAGAAAGCTTTCCAAGTTCGTATATCCGTCGCCATTGGCATCCGCATTGCGGTCTTCCGGATCGGTCGGGTCGAGTCCGTGCTGGAGCTCCCAAAGGTCGTCCATGCCATCCATATCCTCGTCCGGGTAGGGCTCCCCGTTTTCGTAATCCGGGAATTGCGGATAGGCGCTGTCCGCCAGAAATGGGGTAAGAGATTTGGTTCCCGTGTTATTCCGAATCTTCTCAATAAACGCTTGGTCCGCGACATCCCGCAGGGGGACCATGCGCCCAACCGTATCCAGCAATAAGGCTTCGACTTCATCCGCGGGTATGGGCTGGAGGTCATAGAGCGGACGAGCGGGCTCAGAGACCAAAGCGTCTGGGCTCGAAGGTTTGCGGCGATCGTTGCTCATGCTCACCGTCTCACCGAGCTCATTGATATTCCCATCAATGTACACGTTGGCACCAGGCTGTAGGTCAATGCCCACGATTTCCTTCCCTCTGCCATCAACCCGTTTGTAGACGTTGTTCACGACGTTGATGTTCTTCGTCTCTACTAGTTTAAAGGGTTTATTGGCCCTCTTCCCGGTCGTATCGGTGATGATTGTCCCAGCGACAAAATTGTAAGCCAGATTGTTCACTACGTCAGCGTTGATCACATCGCTTACGCGGGGATTTCTCCGACGGCAATCAATGGTAACGTTGCGGTAGTACGTGACTTCCTGAGTGCCTGCGCCAAACAAGGGTCCGTACCCATGCGGGTGCCCTTGGTCGGGGCGAAGTTCTGCCGAATCGAGAGGTTCGGCGAATAGAGAATTTTGGACGGTGAGCCCCCGTGTATCCATGAACCAACTGCTCACTGCTTCATCCAGGGTCCAACTGATGGAAAGATGATCGACGATACAATCCGTTGTGTGGGAAAAGCCTATCCCGTCAGCGTTCTCCCGCTCCTTCCAATGGCGATCCTGGAGTTCACCAATGCGCACGGCCAGGTGGCGTACAATCTGGTTGTCCCCCTTGAGGTGAATCGTGTCATTGACCAACGTGATGCCATCGCCCGGAGCCGTTTGACCCGCGATCGTCAATTTCCCCTGGCTGGCAACAATCGCTTCCTTCAAGACAATGCTCCCGCCGACACGAAATACGACGGTGCGCGGTGTGTCCGGGTTTCGATTGGTCAGCGCATCACGCAAGGTGCCCACGCCATCGTCCTCGAGGGAGTCGACAAAGTACACTTCGCCGCCGCGCCCGCCAGTGGATGCGGCACCATAACCTTGTGCCGTCGGGAAAGCGCGTTGCCGACCGTCGGTCAATTTGGCAACTTCAGCCGGAATGGCTGGGATCGGTTCCGCGCCGCTCACCACACTTGTGGATAGTACGCAGCAAAACAAGGCAGTGGGTAGTTTCGGGATAAGTTTCATATAGCTCCAAAGGAAGGTTCTGCCTCATTCTCGCTCGGCAATTCATCATACACCATCATCGGATCGTTTATTAAGATAAGCGTACGGCGGGAGGAGGGAAAATGTCACTTGTTTAAGGATCCAACGAAATGAATGGCTCCCGCCTATCGCTGCCAAGGGCTGAATGAAACGCCCCGCGTTGCCTGGGTGCCCCTGCGATTCGTCTTGCCACCTCATGCCCCCCTCTTTCGATCCGCAGCAGGACAAGCGATACGTACAAAAGGGATCCCTCTAGGGTGCGTTCTTCAGTTGAAGGTCGTCAAACCAGGCTTCCCCTTGGCCACCTCCATTCACCGCGAGCCGTAGGGTTGCATATTCAGCCCCACTGGGAACCGCAACTGCCGCATTGATGAATTGTACATAATCACCACTCGTGCCTCCGAGGGAACCCACGCTCTCCGAGCCAATTTTGACGTCGGAACTGTTGTAAAAGCGAACCTGGATCAAGGCCGACTTCCCGCTGGCGAGATTGTTGGTCTTGATGTACCCGGAGGCGTTGAGTGTACTCATTCCAGTGATGTCGACTTCCTGAGAAGACGCGGTGTAAGCCGTCCCGGCGGGCTGGTGGAGCGCAGGACTTCCGTCCATACCTGCGGTCGCTGCAATACTGGCACTGGAGTGCACCGTCCAGTCGCCATCATTGTTGCTGTTGGCAAAATCGGGATCGAGCAACAGTTGTGCACCGGGCAGCACATCGCTGGCATAGACCCCAATGTCATCAAAGTAAACGGACCCAGTTGGGCTTTGCTGAGCCGCCAGCCAAACCGTCATGATGTCGGCATCGTTCGGGACGATCAGGTTACCGGCTGATACATGCTCCCAGTCGTCATTCACGGTTTCCGTCATCGAGGCGATCGAGACATTACCCGCCGATACTGGATTCGCGACGGTGCCATTGTAGAGACCACCTGCGTCGGTGTCATAGAAACGCAGCTGATAGACCACCTTGTGGACTCCATCAAAGCCACTCATCCGCACGAACCCTTCAGCGGAGAGCGTTTCACCAGCCAATACCGGTATGTCTTCCTGTATCGCCTTCCGGTAATTTCCACTAGGAGTCACCATCGCTGCATAGGCGCTACCATCGTGGGTAATTGAACTTTGTATGGATGCCCCGGTGGTGTTCCACGAACTGTCATCCCCCGTTTCAAAGTCACCATTCTCGACAAGGGTGATATCGGTCGAAGGTCCATCGCGTAGGGTAGAGATCAGCGCGGAGATGTGTGAAACCAAATGGGATGCACCCACCGGATAGTTAAAAACCACGGTCGAGCTATTTCCCGAGATCGTATAGTTTAGCCCATCGTCGAGCGCGCCCGTGAAGACATTCGGCGTCGAGGAAACAATCTTGTTGTCGGTCACGAGATTGCCATCGGGAGTAAACAGGTATGGATCTCCATTCGCATCATTGTCGAGATCGGCAATGCCGTCCTTGAGATCCTTTGACGCATTGGGATTCGACAGGTCGTTGTAGCTGACTTCACACCCGCGGGATCCGTAGAATTGAACATTGGTCCCCACATCGGCTGTAAATCGATTGTAGAGTACACGAATTTTCACTCCGGTTTGCGGATCGAAATCGGGTTCGGTTTGATAGGGAATTTCGTCAATCAACCCCAGCAACGTTCCATTGCCACCCAGTCGAATCGCTGCGCTACCAGCGTCGATCTGAAAATCATTGTTAAAGATTTGAAAGTTATTGGTCCCCATCTTCAAGGTAATCGCAGTGTAGAGGGCGCTTCCGCCGACCGTGTTGAAGGCGAACTGGTTGTCATCTCCATTGGTATTCTGAACACCGACAATCACATGATCACACCCTTCCTGTCCCCAGTCCCCGTCGTAGGTGTTGCCGATCCAATGGATGTTGCGGCCACTATAGTATTTAGTCCCATCACGACCTTGCCCTGAGATTCGATTTCCAGCGATCAACCAATTGTTGCAGGGATCCCCGGCAGTGATGTCGGTCGCCCCCAGCTTTACCGGACTGTTGTCCCCACTGGTCTTCGAGCCCGAACCAATAATTTTAAATCCGATGACTCCCCAGTTGCTGATACGAGAGGACCGCACCGTCGTTACATTGCCACTGGACTGTATGACTGCTTGTTCCGGGCCATCTGCGGATACTAGTAAAATCGGAGAACTGTTCGTCCCATTCGCCACGCCTTCACCTTTCGTAATCGCTAGGTCTTCGAGGTAGGTTCCAGCCTTGACCAGGATAACTGTTCCAGGAGTTGCCTCATCGATGGCTGATTGGATAACACCCAGGGGACTACTCTCCGAGGTGCCATCACCGGTTCCGCCGGGGGCGACCCATATCTGGTTGCTCACAGTCGTTAGGTCCCAACTGGACGGCATCAAATCGTCAAGGTTCCCAGGGACACTACCGTCAGGGGAAAAACCGGAACAAATCGACAGGCCGATAAAACAAGAGGCCGATACGCCTCGGCGCAAGAGGCGCTCGAGAGAAGAGAATGGAAATGGAATCATACGATTGAGGTGTCGAGATGATCTTTTCATAGTTCTGGGGTGCTGGGTGCAGGATGGGGCGACTGTCTTCGCCCGGGTGATCAACGGCAGGGAATTATGGCTCACGAAGAATCGCCGCAGGTAATTGCTTGTCGGGGTTGGTTTGGAGTTTTTCTGAGCGTGATGAACATCGGTGGGGTGATGCTCGATCGATTTAATAAACGCCTCCACCTGATTCGGTGGCCCTCCTCGGGTGAATAAGACGGGGTAAGTTTGTGACTCCGGACGATAAAAAAGGGGAAATTTATCGTCAATGGAAGAGCCCTTCGACCACCCCGAAATCTCTCTTATACAGATAAATCTCTGGCTCCTGCATCCGTAGGTTCCATCATTGAGAATCCTGCCTCCGAGGTGCCGCGAACCGGGATCCGTCGAGACATGAAACCCGCTCCATTCCCGGATGGAAAGGGTCGAGGTTCGTCCCCTCTGATAGAACGGGCAGGCAGTCAGCGGCGCCCTGCAACGAGGGAACAGTAAGACTCACCGCGCAGAGCACCTTGATCGGTACCTTGTCGATCACCCAGCCATTCAACAGCAGCTCGGCCAGACTACGGGATCAAACGAAGGAGATGGGGGTGGTTCGCCAACATGGGAGAGATGAGGGCGTTAAAACTGATAAAGTCACGCACTCCTTGGCCCGCCGTGGTCTCCGGATGAAAATATTCGTACAGGCATCCATGCTGTTCCAGGCATCCGGCCAAGGTGGCTTCAGCACGGCTGACGATCTCACAAGCTTCTTGCTCGTAATGATAGCGGCGCAACGCTGTCCACGCAATGTAGTTGACCACGGTCCATACGGGCCCCTGCCAGTTCGAGGGATTCCCATGTTCCTTCTGATCACCGATGTACTCGTTGATGTCGCATGGGTGGTAGAGCGGTTCCTTCCGCGACAAGCTTCGGATGCCCGCTTGACTCAGGAATCGCTCTTCGTTCATCAGATGCTTTTCAATGACAGCTTTGGCCATTTCCGTAGATGCGACTCCATAAACCAATGGCATGAATGACATCGCATGCTTTACTTTCAGAAAGGTCAGCCAATTGGGGTTCTGACGGACAGGACCAAAGATGTGTGAGAGATTGGATCCACGATCCAGGTTATAGTAGAACTCATCCTCCGGATCCCACAGATGCGTGTTGATCCTTTCTTTCAGTGCATCCCGTTTCGCCGCGTAGGGTTGAGACTCCTGCCCAATCATCTCTGCGATCTTTGCCATCGCGGCGTAATCGCCATAGGCGAAACTGTTCAGTTCAACAGTGATCACGGAATTTCGCGGCCGTCCATAGAGGGCGGGATGATTGTCGGCGCCACACCCTCGGTGGTGCCGCATGTAGAAGAGACCCTCTTCCGCTTGCAAATAGGTTTCCCAATATAGATGAAATTGATCCAACTGGGGGAAGATCGTTCGCAACCACGCAATGTCGGGGTCGATTTCGTATGCCAGCAAGGCCATTTGTGCCAATATCGGCTTCGCTGGGTTGTTTTGAGAACAATCACCACTCAAATCCACAGGCTGGTCGATGTGATACATGAAATTTGTGAAGCCATTCTCACGTTGGTAAAACAGAAAAGAATCGACAACTCCCTTCAAGTATTTCGGAAGGCCGGGTTCATGAAGATGGCCCAGTGCAAAGAAGAAACTGTCCCAATCCCATATCATCTTGCAGTAGGCATTCGTACTCGGCTGGATGCCGGGGTAAGGATGGATGCTGTCCGGTTCAATCAAAGCTTGCCGATAGCGATGATCGAGCAAGGCCTGGAGTGACGGTTCAGTATTCAAGTCACTAGTCGTTTTCATCGTTTGAGCGAAATCATTTTGTCATGTTCTGTATCGAGACCCATTCGGAATTGAAGAAACTCATGGCCCGATTGCTGTGGATGGCCATTGAAGATATTCGCGCTTGAAGGATTCATTGGATTCTATCGGTGTTTATCGAACTGCGTACTCGCAGGTGATCGCCCTAAATCGGTCCGGGTTCAGAATCTGCCCCTGCAGCCGAAGGATTGCTACGGTCTACCCTAGCTTCGAAGAAAAACAAGAAAGCACTAGCTTATAGGTATAAACCGACCCGGCGGTCGCCCCTGTTCGGGCGAATGTGGTGAAGTTCCATTCAGGATAAATATGCGAAATCTGCGTATCGACAGATTTCGGGGACACCCACGACAGATTTCGAGGACACCCATCGAGCTTCTGAAAATGACTGCCAGCGCCCTAACCCAATTTTTCCGCCCTCCCTCAAATCCGTCCCCACTGACACGTCGGGACGCCATCCCACCGAGCACCCTATCCTTGCCAGAGAGAACGACGGGTGTCCTCGTTTACTCTCGCGAATACCCCCAAAGGCCAGCCTGAAAAAATCGACCTTTTCTTTGGGGTCCAAAATCAGGACTAAATTTCACGAGCTGAAGTGACGACCTCGTAAGTGATCTTGTCACCCAGAGCTTCGAAATGCCGTTTCCCACACTTGATCTTATAAACTTCATCGGGACGAAGTTTCAGCAAATCCCTCGTTCCCTTCGTCTCGCGAACCATGTAGATAGCCTCGTCACCGTGCTTCACGATAGCCCAATCAGGATTGTAAGGGCCAATGGGTGTCTTAATCTGAAATTTTGAGGGAAGCTTCACGAAGAGCTTAATTTCCTCCATCCTATTGAGGTCTTCAGCGAATTGCCGCTCCACCTCGGAATCATACTCAACGCGGTCGTAGACTGATTTCTCCGATACGATCAGATTATCCAGATAGCGCACGATTTCTTCCTCTTCGAAGAGCCGCATCTCAAAGATCTCACCACCGATTTTCTCGTATTTAATGCCATCCAGGACCAGATGGTTGAGAGCGATGTTGATCAGCCGAGCTACCTCCATCATGAAACGCTGTGGATTAACGGGAAATTCGGCCAACCGACCAGATCCAGCCAAAATATCAAAAAGAGTTTTCCGGGTGAGTTCTGTCTCTTTTTGCAAGTAGGCCAGAAGGTCGGGCAATCGACCCCTGTGAGAGACATAAGTCGTTTTGTCAGTTGTAAGCACCATGGAACCAACACCACCTTCGGCAACAGAGAGTTCGCCTTTGCCCGAAACGATCTTAACCGCCTCGATCTTTGGCATCTCGGAAACGGCCTTTGCGGCCTTTTCAATCAGATCAGTGGTAGAATACTCAACCGAATAGGCGGTTTTTTGATTTATGCGGCCCCACAACTCAGCGAATTCAGGGTCTAAATACACCCGTTTATTCAGTTTCAGTGTGCGCCGATCCGACTTGTTGACGATACGGCCTCTAAATTCGAAGCGCTGCATCGCGTCGACAATCTCATTGCGAATCTCTTCGTGCTCAGGCGAGACCCTCATCTCGAAAGATGGCTCCTTTGGAGCGAACTTCGGCTGTAGTTTGCCTTTCTTATCCATGTAGCCGTTCATCACGGCATCTTCCCAGATATTCTGAGACTCTTTCTGGCCAACTTTCTCCTGCTTGCCCTCCTTGACCCAGAGAATCTTGGCAAAAGCATGCTGGGGGACGTGGCCGAACTTGAAGCCGAAGTCCTCCTCTAGTTCGGTTTGCAGTCCTCGAGCGAATTCCTCATAGCTCTCATTGGCGATCACGGTCAGCCGATTGACCGTCTCGTCGTGCACGCGCTCGCCATCCTGATTCACGGGCAGGCGCAGCCCCCGACCAATCTCCTGCCGTTTTTTCAGCTTCGAATTGGTCTCGTTTAGGGTGCAGATTTGGAAGACATTAGGGTTGTCCCAACCCTCACGCAATGCGGAGTGGGAGAAAATAAAGCGCAGAGGTTCTTCCAGAGACAAGAGCTGCTCTTTTTTCTTCATGATCAACTCGTAGGTCGAATCGTCTGCCTTGGTGTTGCCGCGGGTATCCTTGAGCTTACCCTTGTTGTCCTGGGAGAAATAGCCGTCGTGAACCTTCTCGACGGGATACGGGACCAGCTCCTTAAATGGCGGCTTTTCGCTAAATTCGGCATAGGCCTCCTCGAACCACTGGGCGATTTTGCCTTTTCGAGCGTTTCCCTGGTCGTCGTAGTCGCGATAGTTCGCCACTTTATCGATGAAAAAGAGCGTCAGCACCTTGATCCCCTTGCCGCGAACGGCCCGCTCCTTCTTGAAATGTTCTTCGACGGTATTGCGCACCTGTACCTGCATGACCTCATCACGCATGCCGCCTTGCTCTTCATTGAGATACAATTCGTTCCCGTTGTTGAAGACGACGTGTTCATTGCCCGGTTCACACGAGATGTCCCGCACGATGTAGCCGTCCTGATAGGCCTCCCGCGCGTTCGGCTTAGCCGACAAGTCGTCGCCCTGCTTGAACCAGAAGGCTTTTTCCTTGATCGCGCCACCTTTGGTCTCGGTGTGAATTTTCAGTTTGGCCTTTATCCCGTTTTTATTATCGGTCTCGACCAAGCAAATATACGGCTTGTTCAAATTTTCTTCGGACATAACCGAGGCCACTTCAATGCGTTTGACCAGTTTCAGGTCGTAAGCACGAATTGGGTCGAGCTTGTAGAGAAGATTGTAGGGATTCCGGTGCGTCGCTGAATAGCGAAGCGTGCAAAGCGGGTTGAGCGTAGCCATTGCTTCCTGAGCCTTGGGTGTGTTATCGACACTTTGCGGCTCATCCACTATGACGATCGGGTTGGTCGCCTGGATAAACTCAATCGGCTTACGCCCTGACAGACGGTCATTGTCGCGGTGGATCACATTCCCCTTCTTGTCGTCGGCATCGACGGCGATCTTGCGGAAGGCGTCGATGTTGATAATCAGAATCTGTATCTGATTGCTGGTGGCAAACTGCCGCAGCTGGCTGACCTTGCTCGAATCGTAAACGTAGTAATTGAACGGCACCTGATCGTAGAGTGCCTTGAAATGCTCTTCAGTGACTTGAAGATTCTTCAGCGTGCCCTCGCGGATCGCGACACTCGGCACGACGATAATGAACTTTTTGAAGCCGTATTTCTGGTTCAGCTCAAAAATCGTGCGCAAGTAAACGTAGGTTTTTCCTGTGCCGGTCTCCATCTCGATGGAAAACTGTCGCCCCTTGAGCTCATCCACGGGCTCGATTTCATTGCGAGTCTGCACTTCGTGGACATTTGCGTGAAGTTCGTCGTCATCCAGTGTCAAGCGATTGCCCAAGCCCAACTCGGTCTGCTCGACCATGCCGACCTGCTCGGTGAAACTGATCTCAAAATCACTCTGGCTGAGCGGCTGGCCATCAAAAACATCGACCACAGCCTGAACCGCCTCGGATTGGTAGGTTAGATTGGCGTCAAATTTGAGCTTCATACTGTTTCAAATGTAGCGTAATCGCTGAGATAAATATCCAGTCGTTGAGCGATTAGTTTCCTGCGTACTATAAGGAAATCTTCGTAGCGATCCAAATCCCACAGCTTTTGATCTATAGGGATGCACTGTTTGGTAAATGCTTCTTCTCCTTGGTCTTGTATTATCAGAGGAAGGTAATCCGCAGGGTTCTTGTTGCTGATCTTTCGATTGGTGCGTCCACCGATGAACGCCAAATTGGAAATATCGTTGATCTGGTTCGTCGAGAAGCCCTTCTTTTTCAGCAAGTCCTGTGGGAAAATGTGGTGAAACTGGAGCTTATGACTATTGCCTTTATGTTTCAGCGAAATCCGAAGCCGTTCATTCCAGTCCTTTGCCCCGTCCTCTCGGAAGACAAGGAACATCATCTTGAAATAGGCACTGCGACTATTTCGATTCTCAAGGTCGCTGGGAAGAATATCCAGGCGGCCAAACTGGGTACGCAACAAGTCCGTCATCGCATCCAATCCGCGCCCCTTGCGAATCGCTCCGATGTCTTGATCGAGGTAGGTTTCACTGGAACCACGGGAGTAGCGGCCCTTCGCATTTGCCGCCAATACCCAATATCGCAGCTTCCGGTCTTCTTCTTCACTAAGCTCGAATTCCTGATGGGCTACATAGTATGCCAAAGCAATGATCATGAACGGCGAAGAAAGCAATGCAGGGCTATCCAATCCCAAATTACTTTTCAGGTAGTTCAGTGCGAAATCCATTCCTCGTGTTCCCGACTTCCAACCACTCTGCAGATCATCAGGCGACAGGCGCGAAACGGTTTTGAATCGTGACTGTCCTGTTGCGAAAGACACCAGATTTTTGACGTGCAGGCCCACATCCAGATCAAATCCAACCTTGGCGCATTCTTTCTGGTATTTCTGGAATATCGCCAGCGAATCCCGCCAAGTTGCCGTGATTTGTGCAAGAGCCAGGTCGGAACCACGTAATTTAGCTCCCAAAGAGTTTACCCGTACAAAAATCTCCGTGACTTCTTCGTAGCTCTTATCCCTTTCCAGGACATGGACACCATATTTGTAATCCCTTATGTCGCGTAGCTTCTTTAACCTTGCTGAATATTTCTCATATCGTGGGTCATCGAATCCCGTAACCCCTGCGTTCTTCAGGAATTCGGTATCGCTACTGTTATTCATTACCTCCGTTACCGAAACCCAGTGGGGCAGTTGAGCCAAGCGATTGGTCTTCACTACGAATGCCATTTTCTCCAGACGCTGCTGAATGTCTTCCTCAGTCGCATCAGAAGCGTCATGGGCGTCATCTACATCATTGCTTTCATCGACCTCAGTAATGATCGACAGCTCATCTGGGTGATTCAGGTTGAATAGGATATCGATGGGGCGTTTGCGCCCTTTTACATGCAGTGGATCGCCCCGAAGGATTGCTGAAAGCGAGGTCAAGCGTTGCTGCCCGTCTAGCAAAAGTTGATAGGTAGCATAAGATCCTTCTTCCTGCTCAATTGCAAAATCACGTGTCGCAACTTTTTCGTCCGTCTCCCATGTAAGGATCGTTCCCGAAGGATAGCCACGATAAAGAGAGTCTAACAGATCGCGGACCCGAGTGCCTGGCCACACATACTGGCGCTGCATCTCGGGTAAGCGGATTTCTCCACGCTCGATCTTGTTTACCAGTTCCTGAATTCTGAGTGATTGTTTGCCCATAGGTCTAAATCGTATCTTTCCAAAAATCTCGGTCTCGCCAGTCGGTGGGAAAACCCATTTCGGTGTGGCTGGGACCGTTTAAAGTTTCCAAGTGTGCTCACAGGCGTTGTTTCCAGTCGGACGCGGGAGAAATCACACCAACCATGTGTCCGAGCAGAATTAGTGAGTTATAAAGACGCTTCTTTTCGGTTGGATTAAGGCTACTAATGATAACAGCGGGTTGACTGGTTGGCAGTGAGACCTTGACCGTCAACTTCCGATTCCAAAGGCGAGAGTGATGCGCACACAGGTTCCTCAAATAGACCGTCTGTTGGAGAACGGAGCGCAAGCCGTCAACAGATAGGTCGTATGTGCGGGAAATCTTCTTCTTGTCCGAGTCGCGCACTATTCCGTCATAAAAGCGACTAAGAAGTCCAAATGACATGGCCTCAGAGATGACCCAAATCGGTGGGCGGAGTACCTGTTTTTCGAAGCGGAAGTGCGTGACAAAAACTTCCTTACTTCTGGAAAGCTCACGATCCAGAGATGCTAAATTATCCAAAAGATACTTTGCCGATACCTGCTTCTTCTTCTCTGTCGCTGTTAAATCACAAAAGACCGAGAGTTGCTCATAGGCCTGTGCCCCGTATTTCTCCCCTAGCACGTGCGCCCAGCGAGCACGCACCGAAACTTCGACCGCTTTGCAAGCCTCACTGACCAGTTGGCGCAGAATCCTGTCAAAAACATACAGCTCCCACAATTGCTCAAAGGTAGTGCCTGTCCGAAATTGATCGTGTGTATCCTGAAACGGAAAACGGTAGGCCGACAGACGGTAATAATTGTGGTGCTCCAGCAAATGCAGCGCCTTGGCGTCATCTGCCACCACAAGCCCACGATCCTTCAGGATTTGCAGTTGCTCGGGGTAGGTTTTGAAGGGCTTCACACTCATACGCGCCCCCCACATACAAGAGACCCGCCAATTTGGGCTTCTGCGAGAGGCCTGGCGGGCTTTGTTGCAGGTAATATCCCGCAGAATTCTCCCGCAGTCAAGGACCGAAAAACGTTTTTCGGTTGGTCTAATCCTGCCTCCGATACAAGTAACCCGCCAATTTGGGCATCGCTGATAGGCCTGGCGGGTATTGTTGACTGGAAGTCTGGAACAAACATGCGGAGAGTCAAGACGCGAGCTATACAGTCCGGAACTGAACCTTGGCCGATTCCATGGTTTGGACGGCGTTGGTTTTGAGTTGGTCGTTTTCGTGGAAGGCGGCGTCGAGGCAGATGCACTGGACGGGCTTGAGGGCGGCGATGGCCTTGATGGCCTCCTTGGTCAGTTCGTCGTCGAGGCAGATGATGAGCGCGCCCTCGGCGATGGAATAGGCCGACTTGTCCGCAATGCCGATTTTCTCGACCTTGGTGGTGAGTGGGAAACCTGCTTTGAGGAGGAGTTCGTAGAGGATGTCTTCGGGCGTGGCTTTCGGATCGAGGTGGTTGATGTGCATTGCCAACTGCTGTTGGAGCCTCTCGGGCTCGGGCTCGTTGCCCTCCCACAGCTTGAAATTGGATTCGCTCAGTTTGAAGACCTTGAAGCCGAGGTCTGGTTTCTTGGCGTCTGACTCGAAGTCCAGTTGGCCGTCTTGTTCGGTTTCAATTTTCTTGATGACGCGGCGGATGCGCTCCTTGCCAATATCAGCAATGGTTTTGTAGCCCGCCTTGAGGGCTTCCGACTTCTCGTTGCATGGTTCAGGTAATTGCAGCATGATGAATTTTCGGATACCACCGTCTTTGGCATTGGAGTCGATTACAGCGTGTGCTGTTGCGCATGAACCTGAGAAGAAATCTAGAATTAAATCATCTTCGTTCGCAGCGATTTGAATCATGCGTCGAATTAATCTGACGGGCTTAGGAGTACTAAATATCTTTTTTCCGATCAATCTACCTGTCTCTTTCTGTCCTTCGTCGTTATGACCAACTTCAGTGAACGGCCACCATGTGGAAGGTACGACACCATCTTGGATTTCAGATAAGAACCTCTTCAGGCGAGGCTTCTCATAATTCATATCAGGGCCCCAATACAGTCGGTTCTCTTTGACCATCTGATTATGTTTATCTATTGAATATCTCCACACCGCATCTTCACTCGGCCAGACTTCCTCACCAGTCTTTGGATGAATGATTGGGTACCACAATGTGGGCCTTTCGCTACGTGACTTGTTGCTTACATAATTATCCGAACTCCAGTCTCCTCTCGGATCATTATCTAAATTCTTGTATCGCTGCAGCTGCTTCTCAACCCGTGGAAGTAGGTTTCGAGAAAACGAGTCACTTTGCCGATAAACAAGGATATGATCGTGCATTGGCGCAATGCCTGGATCGTCGTTCGATACGGCATATTTTTTCTGCCAAACTATGTTAGCTACGAAGTTCTCCTCGCCATAGATTTCATCACATATAGATCTGAGATTTTTTGCTTCGTTATCATCGATAGAAATGAGAATGACCCCATCATCAGCTAATAGATTCCGAGCTAGAAATAGCCGTGGATACATCATGTTCAGCCACTTGGAGTGGTAGCGTCCCTCAGTGTAAGAGTTCGTTGAGAACTTTCTCCCATGTGAATCGACCATACCCGTGTATTGCAGGTAGGTCTCCAGACTCTCAGTGAAGTTGTCGGGATAGACGAACTCGTTGCCCGTATTGTAGGGCGGGTCGATGTAAATCATCTTCACCTTGCCGAAGTAAGACTTCTGCAGGAGCTTGAGTACCTCAAGGTTGTCCCCCTCGATGAAGAGATTCTCGGTCTCGTCGAAGTTGACAGACTCCTCGCGGCAGGGCTTGAGCGTGCCCACGCTCGGTTGCTGAATCACTTTCAGCAGATTCGACTTTCCAGGCCACGAAAGCCCGAAGCGCTCGCCCTCGCGCTCCAAGACCTCGCCAAGGGACGCCTTAAGCTTCTCCCAGTCCACAGAGTGCTTCAGCTCTCCCGTCTTGGCATCCCGCGCCTCGGTGAATGCTTCGGGAAAAAGCTGCTTCAACTGCCGCCGCTTCTCCTCAGCAACGTCCATCGACTCAAGTGGGAATTTATGTGTTGTGGTTTCGGTGCTCATGTGCAAATCAGTTTATTGAACTCAACATAATTTGGAGAATCGATTTTCAGCATGCTTGCTGGGGAATCGTTTCTGCCTTGTTGGTCGATTCGTGTCTTTCGCTTTCTGAGGTTGACGCGAGTGAAGCATGCATACCGATGTGAACATGAGCGGAGAATGTTCCTCTCGCCCCAGAAATGCTCCGCGATCTCCGCACAGTAACCAATTAGGCAACGGGCTCCTTTTAGTTGATTCTCGATCTCAGAGGGGGACTCAGTTGAGCTTTTTAGCTCAACATATAGAACGTAGTAATTATCATTCTTTTGGGTAATAATCGCATAGTCTGCTCTCTTACACTCTGACTTGTAGCCCTTGAAAATCCGATCAGGTGCAGGGAAATAATCAGCCTTGATAACTATAGAGTCACTCGGAATGCCGCTAATCTTTAGTTTACAGCCCGCTTGGCCAGGTTCGGATAATTCAACGAAAGGCTTTGCCTTACTCGTATTAATTACGACTTTGGCCTGATCCTTAATCAAATCTTCGAAAAAAGCTTCCAGAGTCATGCTATCGGCCTCCCCAAACGAGTTTGTCCTGAATGCGATTCATCTCATCTATAGAGTCATCGAAACTTTTCACCTCAATGCCCAGATCTGGACTGATGTCGGCTGCGACAAGAGTCTGGCATTTTGTGCGCTTGGTATTTCCGTCAAGAAGCTTAAGCTCCTCTGTTGCTACATAAACACGGACTTTAGCTGGATCGAGAACCTCGTCAGCGATGTACCCTTCTTCTTCTTGGATGCGCCTAATATGCGGCTCCTTACGATGAAGCATTATTAGCGTATTTAGCTCTTTAACGATGTAGTCACTATGAGTTGTCAAAAATATTTTTACCCCCAAATTCGAAAGCCTTGCAAGTAACCGAGCTACAAGGCGCTGATTTTTCGGATGTAAATTGAGTTCAGGTTCGTCTATCATTAGTATATCACCTTTTTCAGCGACATGACGTATGTAGAAACCAATATCTAACAGGGACCTAACAGCGCTCGACGATTCATCGAGAGTCAGCTTCGCTTTTCCTTTTTTTGGTATATAGTAGAGCTCGTCGTTTTTTGTGACTCGATACTCTCCACCAATTATATTTGCAAAATCCTTTAATATATCTTTATATTCACGAGCTATAAAGCTTTGTTTTTTCGAAATCTCCTCCAGCTGCCTGGCGAAGTCGACATTACTCTTAACCGCTAATGCATAGTCACTATATACTCGATTAAGCAAATCAAAAGGATTAATATCCTTATCCTTGTTAATCTGCTCAAGAATACGGTTCCTTGCAAAATTGAGTTCTTTACGAAAAATCGCGGCTCCCGTTCTTTCGGCACTGGCAATAAACGGATTGGGAAACAAATGCCCAAATATTATATCTTGGAGCGCTCCCGTTATCGCATGTTCCACAATATGCTTGGAAAGCTTAATTTTCTCACCTTCAACCAATAGGGTAATAGTGACAAAGGGATCGTTATGCTCCTTTTTTACGCTAAAAATCTGGGTTTTAGCTGCCCCCATATTTCTTTCAAAAGGTGCTATTGGGTTTATATCCTGCTTCGATTCAATTGTAATTTGAAATTCTGCCTCTTCAAATCGCTTTTCGTCAGCGGCAAAGATCAAAGGAAGTTGTTCCTTAAATTGCTTACATCCATCCTTAATAATATAGCCTGCACGTTTCAGATAGTCATCCAAACTTAATCGAATAACTCCCTCCGAGAATAATTGATCCATTTTCTCTCTTGGAACCGACATCCGAAACGCTTCACGCCAGAACGAGAGAAAACCAAATAACGCGTAGGTGGCGTAAGTTTTGCCTGTGTTATTCTCTCCACAGATTATAGTAATATCGCCAATCTCGAATTCGGCATCTTTTAGCGGCCCCAAATTTTTTATATGTATTTTCATAAACGTTCCTTCTACAGCACCCTCCACTTAACGGTAAACAACTCTTCGACCTCTTCCTTCTGCTCGAGGCGAGAAGTAATATCGTCGAGCAAGGCATCTTTCTTCGTATTAATTTCCTTCTTGGCGCTATCGTATTCTTTCCAGCTCTCGTCGCGTTTGTCTTCCAGCCTACGGACCTGTTTTTCGATCTTCAATTTCTCAGCCAAATTTGCGCACTGTCTTGACAGCTTCTTCTGCTCCTTGATGGCGTCGTCTACCTCCTTGAGGTTGAGCTTCAGCGACTTGGCCTTGTCCTCGGCCCAAAGCTCAAGCTTCTCATTTTCCTCTTCAAAGTAGGCGGTGTTGGCCGCCTCGATGGTATTGAGAATATCCTGCTTGTTTTCAGACCAAAGTGCTTCGAGCCCTGCGCTTGCTTCGGCGGAAACATCAACGGGCTCAAAACATGCATTCAGATTGAAGAGCCGCTGGCATTGTTCGTTTTCAAGCTTTTGGCCGCACATGGAGAAGCCTGTGAACGAGAGGAATTCCTGCTCATCCAAAGTCGTCACTTTCACTCGGTGTAGAGTGAGCCAGCCTTCCTTGCCTCGAAGCGGCTCCAGGGCAGCTACCATGCTGGGGTAATGGCTCAGGTCAAACGTGAGGAGTGCCGTTGAAAGACTCTTTTGGGCGGCGACCCGGAGGACTGCTTGCGCGAGAGGGTGCCCACTGCGGTAGTAATGTGCGCTGGAGTCCTCCTGAACGAGGGTATATTGTCCCTTAGGGATCAGAGTGGGATGGAAGGGGTTGTTCCGCAAATAAAAATGCGACCCAGCGTCATTGAACTCAGCGGAGTTGTCCAAGACGTGACGGGTTACTTTCTCAAGAATTTGAGTCACACGATCGACGTAGGCATTACCCTGCTCTTTGTTGAAGCGGAGCTTTTCTTGAACCTCATCGTCGAAGTTCGCGAGTAGCTTCTTCTGGGTACTCGAAAAGGCCTCATCGATGCTTTCTTTGAATTCGCGCTGGAGCTGGCCGAAGGCTTCCTGGATATCTTCTTCCTTGCGACAGGTCTGGTAAATCGCCGCAACGCGCTTCTCAAAATCGACGCCAGACTCAATGGCTCCCAGCACATCGTCACTGGCACCAAAGACACCACCGAACAAGTGCAGCTTTTCATCAAGCAACTCATACACCCGCTTGTCGGCTGCATTATTCTTGTTGAGAAAGTTGACCACGACCACGTCGTATTTTTGTCCGAATCGGTGGCAGCGTCCGATCCGTTGCTCGATCCGCTGTGGGTTCCAGGGGAGATCATAGTTGACGATAATTGAGCAGAACTGAAGATTGATCCCTTCCGAGCCTGCTTCAGTCGCGATCATCACCTTACCCTCCTCCCGGAAGAAATCGACGAGGGCGGAACGCATGTCCGCAGTCCGTGACCCCGTCACCTTATCGGAATCCTTGTGCCGCTCGATCCAGTTAGCGTAGATCTCACGGGACTTGGGGTCGGTATTGCTGCCGTTGAACAGAACAATGGAATCCTTCAAGTCGGTTTTTGACAGCACATCCAAAAGATAATCCTGGGTGCGCCGCGACTCAGTGAAGATGATTGCTTTCTCAGCGGCTCCAAGCGACTTGGCCATTTCAAAGCCCTTTTTCAGGGCTGTGGAGAGTTTTTCCCCTTTCGCATTGTTTGTGATCGAGACGGCGAGACGACTGAATTTCTCAAGTTCCTCAATTTCGGTCGTGATGGCGTCCTTGTCGTCTGCTGTCAAAATGGCCGAGTCCTCGTCTTCGCCCCATTCATCAAGAATATCTTCCAAGCCTTCGAAATCCTCCTCCAGACCTTCGTCTTCGAGTAATTGGCCCTCTGCAGATTCGCTTTCTTTGAGTTTGCGCATCAGCTTGCGGCATAGGGAGTCCAAGGCACCAGCAATCGCATACGTCGAGGAGGCCAGCAACTTTCGCATGACCATCGTCATAAGCGAGCGCTGGCTTGCAGGAAGGGCCTGTAAATTATCACGGCGTAAATACTCGGAAACTTCGTTGTAGAGTCGTTGCTCGTCAGGGCCTGGGTGGAAATCCTGAGTGATGCAGCGGCGCTGAGTATATGGAACGTATTCTAGAACTTCCTGCCTGAGAGTACGGTGGCAAACGGGTTTGAGCCGAGAGCGGAGTTCATTGAACTGCTCCTCCGTGTTCATTCGGGAATACGCCTTTCGAAAGCTCCTGAGATCACCGAAATGAAACTCATCAATGAAACTCACCAATCCATAGAGTTCATCGAGCTTATTCTGCATGGGGGTCGCCGTCAGCAAGACCTTCGGGGCACTGCGTAGAGCGATCTTCAGGTTATTGGCGATACGGTTGGTGTTCTTGTAGACATTCCTCAGTTTATGGGCTTCGTCGATGACGACGAGGTCCCAGTGTGCGGTCATCAGTTGCTCATTGAGACGACTCGCAAAATGATAAGAGGTGATGACGACCTCGTCTTGAACGAAAGGATTTGGACTACCTCCTGCTTCGGCCTGCTTATAGGTCCGAGCCTCCAGGATCATGGAAGGCAGATAGAATTTATCCCAGAGTTCCTGGTTCCACTGTTTTCTGAGGTTGGCAGGAACGATGATGAGGATGCGACGCTTTCGTTCGGCCCATTTCTGCGCAATGACCAGCCCGGCCTCGATGGTTTTCCCAAGCCCCACCTCGTCGGCCAAGATGACTCCTTTCGACAACGGTGAACGGAAGGCGAAGAGCGCGGCCTCAACTTGGTGGGGAGTGAGGACAATTTTCGCATCGCGCATGGTGCCCGCCAGCCTCTCCAATTTGTCGTCTCCACCACGTTTAAGTAGCTGATGCGCAAAATATTTCGCGTGGTAGTCGGTTATCCCGGAAACGGTGCTCATGGGTTACAGGCAAATAGGGTCGGATTTAGGCCGAAAAAATCAGCAGCATCGAGGCGGAGCAAGCTTTCTCGGGATGTATTCAACTATTTCGAATCCTATCTTTAAATATCCCAACAACGGAATAGGCAATCACGGACTGGCAGATATCGGGGACACCCACGACAGGTTTCGGGGACACCCATCGAGTTTCTGAAAATGACTGCCAGCGCCCTAACCCAATTTTCCCGCCCTCCCTCAAATCCGTCCCCTCTGACACGTCGGGACGCCATCCCACCGAGCACCCTATCCTTGCCAGAGAGAACGATGGGTGTCCTCGTTTACTCCACCTGTGTGCTCTCGACGCAAAGTACAGTTTCCAACATCGGGTCGACCACCGCAGCTGCAGCAATCCGGGTTGGATCTGTATTCGTATTGCTCCGACAGAAGTCGGTACAGCTACACAACAGACGATTGTGGAACCTCACCAGAAACGTAGCAAACACCAAGACGAAAGCCTCCTGCCGACTTTCGCAACCCCACGGAACGACAGCCAGACGCCGCCAAATGTCGTGAACAGAGCATGAATATTGGGCATCGATTCCATCACTCTCAATCGATAGATCCTATTTACCACTTGCCCAATCGGCTACTTTTAAATAGCCCTCATGTCCTCAAAGGCAAATATGGTAATGGCAAACCTCCTACACACAGTCGGGAGAAAAAAATTTGGAATCACGATGAGGTTTTTCTTTCATAGGAATCAATCAACACTTCGCAAGCGTCTGGACCAACCGCCATCAGCGTTTAGACTCCTCCTACCGATTCTACTAGTCATCATCGCAACCCCACTCTGCGCAATGGCCGCGCAAGAGGAAAAAATCGCCACGGAATTGTCTTGGCGCCCGATGATTCCGCTCCCTGACAAAGACGGTTTCGCACTTCCATTCGCCGGACTCGTAAACGGGTACCCACTCATCGCCGGAGGCGCTAATTTCCCAAACGAACCATTATGGAAAGGAGGTGCGAAATCTTGGAGTAGAGAAATTTTTCTCTACGATCCATCTGAACAGGCGTGGGAGAACGTCGGCCTTCTTCCGATACCACTCGCGTACGGGTCATCCTTTCAACTCAACGACGCCTTGATTCTAGTCGGAGGCCAAAGCGATGGCGTCGCTACTTCGGCGGTTCTACGAATTCAAATGGAATCAGGCCGAATCGAAATCGACGACCCCTTCCCTCCTCTGCCAGAACCCCGCCTTATGGCCGGCGGAATCCGGTTCGGTGAGTACTTCTACCTAATTGGAGGATGTACCACGGAAGAATCGGGGGGAACAGACGACTTGCTCCGCCTCCCTTTGAACGAAACCAATCCCTCATGGGAACGGCTTGATCCAATTCCCGGAGGGCGACGCTTCCTTCCCACCGTCGCAACATACAACGATCAAATGATGGTCATCGGAGGTGTTCGAACAACAGAGGACGGAGCAACCACCTACCTAAAGGATGCCTATACCTACAATACATCCAAAGGCTGGACCCGTTTACCTGACCTGATTTTTCCCTCTGCTGCAGCAGCCTCTCCGGCTCCGGTGCTCCGTGATGGCAGTGTAATCTTAGTAGGAGGAACGGATGGCACACTGGCAGGCGTCGATCCCTCAACCTATCCTAAGGTTCCCCGGCGTTTGCAGATTCTATTGCCGGACAGATCGGACTGGCAAATCGGCAAGGATGCCCCCATTGCACGAGTAGGTGTCTCGACGATCAGATGGAATGAAGGATGGATTTTTCCTACTGGAGAAAGCAGTCCCGGTGTTCGCTCCCCGGAAGTGTGGTTTCTAAAAATCAAACCATAGATTTTTCGGCACGATTACTGCTTTCAGCCTCTTGATAAATGTTCTACGAATCGCCAGGCAGAAAGAGTGAGAGCTCCGAGCAATCCGATGGGTTGCTGGTGAGCTTCACCGTCGTGAAACAACCAATCGCCTAGGGCGGTTCTACATCATTTCCATATTCGATTTCCCCGAAAAACTCGTCTCCTCAAAGTGTGTATACACAGAAATACATATCCAAATGCAGCAGATAATAGCGATTAGGGAAGAGCTCGCGGAAGCCGATGCTTCTGACGATCTCAATAGAATCTTAGCTCCGAAGAGGAACCGCGAGGGCTTTGCGCTCGTGATCTCTCTCAGCTTGATGAGCCTGGTAATGATCTTGACGCTTTTGCTCTCAACTCGTGTGCAGATCGAAACCCGCTCGAGCGCCCAATCGCTCCGCTTGGTTCAATCTAAACAGAACGCTATTCTCGCGGCAGCTATCGCCTTGGCCGACCTGCAGCGCAGTGCGGGCCCCGACCAACGGACAACCGCACGAGCTGATCTAATAGACGAAGGTTCACCGAATCCGACTTGGACAGGTATATGGCCAACGATTGAAACAGAATCTCTCCATCCCGATATCGCAGCCGGAGATCCCATCTGGCTGGTTTCACGATCATCGGCGGATATCTCACCTTCAATTGATACTTCAGCAGACTCATACGTCTCACTGGTCTCAGCAAAAATGTCTCTCTCCGGAGAAGACCAAACGCCCCCGGTCCGGGGAGAGAAATTGAGTATTCCAAACACATCGGGATCAACCTCTGGTTCATTTGCCTACTGGATCGGTGATGAAGGAATTAAAACCAATGTCAGATCGACTGAACCAGAATCCTATACTGAGTTTTCATCAACCAGCTCCGATCAGTTACTCCGTCTTCAGCTTGCTCATCAACCTCGATGGGAGCAATTCTGGGGAAATTCAGACAGAGTCACTGAATTCGAGATTTCGAGGGTCACGACGCGAGAATCCATCAACCTACTCTCGAACTTTGCCCCCCTTCAAATTGGTTGGAACGACCTAACCGTTCACAGCCTCAGTCTCTTGACCGATCCACGTGAAGGCGGCGTCAAAAAGGATCTAACTCGGATTCTCCAAGCCGACTACTCGGCAGATAGCAGATTCTTCAACGATCAGCCAATCGCGCCCGACCACTTTTCCGATGTTTACGAAACACCTACAGATGCCACGAACTCCGCATCAACCCAAAGTTCTCCCAGCTGGGGAATCCTCCGCTCATACCACAACTTGCACACGAAAAACACAACCGAAGGCGAATTACTCCCAACTTTCCCCGTCCACAAACAAACTTCTTCTCAGCAGGGGATATTCCCTGTTGTCGGCATGATCGAAATGAATTTCTCGGCGAAGTCCCAGGAGACTCCCGTCGCTGAAGGATCGGATCAATATTTGATGCAAATTACCATTCAGCCGGTAGTGACGCTAATTAATCCCTACGATGTCGCCCTTGAACCCAACGATTATACCGTTCTAATCAACTATCCTGCGGCCAGTGCCGGAACTACCGATGGAGGACTGATTATCACCGACGGCAATCGCGTTGGCCCCGGCAAAGTGTTCAATCCAGCGGTCGACATTTTTATGGCGCGTCCGCTCCATGGCCCAGACGCTTTCGGAGATGGATCGTGGATTGAAATGGAGATCAGTTCCGCTGGATTTGAACCCGGAGAAGCAAGAATCTTCAGCCTCAACGCGGGCGGCGATTTTAACATCCCAGCTGGTGGAGGACCGATTCCGCTAGGACCCGGCCTCAACCTAATCGATTTTGCAATTCGTGATACCAACGTGACCGTATCTCAATCCCGGCTGGATGATCGGTCAAAGTCATTCAGCCTTCGACTACGAGCTAGTAGTGGCCCTGAGATCCAACTCCGCCTCAACGAGGAGACGAAACCCTTACAGAAAATTGTGGATGTTGTGTACAATTCTACAACCGACTACCCGTTTCACCTCGCCGAACCTGGCCTAAACGCGATACCAAACCGCATGGTGCTGCGTCATTCAGCACAAGACATCGTGACCACTCCAGGAACGACCCTGGACGCAGAGAGCGGCGCCCGCTCCTTCTCTCTATACAATCTTCGAGCCCCGTTCAGCAGAAAGGAACCCGACATCAATGAATGGGTGACAAACCCCCTGTATCAGGGACTACGAATCAACCCCGATGTCTACGGAACGACACCATTCTCCGACCAAAACGCGTTCTGGGGTCCCAGCGTATGGGAAGGAGAAACCCACATACCAATGTTTTCGGTCCCTCGCATGCCAGTGATTTCCCTCGGAGCACTACAACACAGCAACGTCAGCCTTGAGGCCTGGTTTCCAGGATACGCAATCGGAAACAGCTGGGCATCCCCCTATTTCAATCCGGAGGATGTCGATCTCTCGTACGCACTAAACGAGGTCCTCTGGGATCAATTCTTTTTCTCCGGTCTTCCCGACGGTCTTTCCGACTGGCCGGAACGAACCGATTGGCTGAACCCTCGATTCACCAGCCTACAGGAATTCACGAGTGATTTTGCGTACGACGAGGAGCTAATTAGTGGACTGATCGGAATACAAGGCGGCTTCAACATCAACTCGACCTCCGTTGAAGCCTGGACTGCACTACTGCAAAGTCTCCAGAATCTCGAGGTTCCATTTGGACGCACCGCATCTACCATTCAAGCCGAACCATCCAATCCGGCAGACCCAAAGACTCCATTCCCCCGCCAAAAGCTACCGGGCGGAAACTCCGACGAAAAGTGGACCGGATTCCGGAGTTTGCTTGAATCAGAAACGGAAGCCTTAGCCGAGGCAATTGTAGAGCAGATCCGAACACGTGGACCGTTCCTCTCGATGTCATCATTTGTAAACCGTGATCTTTCGGCAGACAGAAACTCGCAGGAAAATCTAATGGGCTCTTTACAAGCCGCCATCGAGAACAGCGGTATCAATGAATGGTGGAACGACCCTTCCAATGATCCCCAAGTTCCGTCATTTGAAGAACGAGTCGTTGGGTCATCGCCCCTCCCGCAGCTCCTTTATCCCGAAGCTGAAGCGGGCCCTCGATCTGCCGCCGCTCCGGGCTACTTCACTCAAGCCGACCTACTACAAGTATTGTCCCCGTTAATACAGACTCGATCCGACACGTTTACAATACGAACATATGGCTCAACTGCCCCTTCCTTCAACGGCGATTCCGGAGCTGAAACCTGGATGGAATTAGTAGTCCAGAGACTACCGGATTTCGTCGATGATTCTCAACCTTTCGAAACCGATCTGGCATCGCTAAATCGCGTAAACTCAGAATTTGGCCGGCATTTCCAAGTCGTCTCGGTTCGCTGGATCGATGAGGAGAAGCTCTAGAAATCGCAAGAACACTGTACATCATGTTTACCCGTCGCACTCTCTACTGCGCTTTCATCCTGATGCTCGTGCCCAGTATAGCCAGATCGATCGACAATAGCGAAACCACACATAGTTTCTATTTCCGATTGATGGGCCTTCCGCCAATGGGTCAAAAACAAGTACAGCATATCGACGAAGGACTAGATCAAAGCGTGTATGGAATCCGTTTCTTGTCCGGAGACGGTGAGACACAGATCATCGACCGGATTCCACTCTTTTCCCGATCGCCCCGATTCCGGTATGAAGGCACAGGTCCTCTAACCTTCTTTCGTCAAAATGCCGACGCCCAACTTCCCGACAAAGTTCTGGAGACGCTTGATATCGATCCATCGTGGAAAGAAATACTGATTCTCGTACTGCCCGATGAAGTTGGCGCTCAAAATGAATTCCACACGATGGTCATGAGTGACGACAAAAACTCCTTTCCACCAAATTCTGTACGTCTGATCAATTTTGCTCAAAACGACTTAGCCTGGAAAGTTGGTCAAAACCTCAAACTGATCACCAAGGGAAAAGGTCTGTCCGTTCCCATAAATATAGATAAGCCACAAATGGTCCCTCTAAAGATAGCAATGCTGGTTCCTGAAGATGGGGAATGGAGAAAAATTTTCTCAAGCGCGCTCCCGTTTCGCGGAAACAGCCGCTACATGTGCATTGTTCTGCCTTCGCCCAGAGACCCCCTCCTCCCGAGGATCCCTCCGATCATCATTCAGGACATCCCCCAACCACTTCCAGAAACAACTCCCACCGAGGAAGAAGAAATTCTTCAATCCCACTAGCAATCCAGAACAGGAGCCCAACCGCCTGCCTTTGACTGCCACTCCAATTTCAACTGTGTATGAATACTTAAAATGAAACGTCCCGTCATCATTGCCCATGAATATATTCGCAATCGCATTCTCTCTGGTGAATTCGCTACAGGGGACACACTGTCAACCAAGCATCTTGCCGATGACATAGGCGTGAGCCGAACCCCTATCCGCGACGCCCTTCGCCAACTGGAAACCGAAGGGCTGGTCGAAATTTATCCCCGCCAGGAGGCACGAGTGAAACAAGCCAGCTACGAGGAGCTGCGGGATATTTGGGAGCTACGTATCGCCCTGGAAACACACGCCGCCTCACTCGCCGCTCTTCGACATACCCAGGAGGACATCGAGCGAATGGAACGACTCCTCGATGAAATGAGAAATCTGGTCGAAAAATTCCAGGATGACCCGGACCGCGAAACCCGATTGAGAGTTCACCGACTACTTGGCCAAGCCGATATGAGGTTCCACCTTTCTATTTTCGACGCATCCCGGAACCGTTTAATCAAAGACGAGATCCACCGCTTTCGGCTCATTCACGACGTGGTCCTGCCCTTCAGCAAGAATCCGTCCCGCATTAGCGACACCAAGAGTTTCGCCGAGAACCTGATCGTGTGGGAGAGCCACCGCACGATCCTGGACGCCATAAAAGCCAAAGATATCGAGGCGACGTATATCGCAATGAAGGAGCACCTAACCCCACCGAAAAAACAACAGCTTCAAGATCTCCGGGATGAGATGGAAAATCGATCCATCAAACTCGCAGAACTCGTCTAATTACTCAAATACCCCAAGCAACTATGGACGCCCACGAATACTACGACCTAACAGGCAAAGTTGCCATTGTAACCGGCGGCGCTGGCTGGCTCGGCACTCCCATGTCAGAAGCCTTAGCCGAAATGGGAGCGACCGTCGCAGTAATTGACATTAATCGCGATGCAATTGACCGAGTGGTCGACTCGCTGGAGTCCCGCAATCTCAAGGCCATCGGCAAGGTCGCCGACACAATAGAAGAGACTTCATTGCGTAAAGTGATCGACGAAGTCGCCAATGAGCTCGGGCGGCTGGATGTGCTAATCAATTGTGCCTACAAAACCCCAACACCACTTCTCGATGAGACTACAGGAGACGACATGCAGGAGGCCTTCAAAGCCGCTACTGCATTTATGGTGGGCGCACAGCAGGCCGCTATCCATATGCGGAAGGTAGGCGGCGGCAGCATTATCAATGTCGGAAGCATGTACGGCTCTGTCACCGGATATCCTGAGGTGTACAAAGACTTAATGGATCCGAACCCAATCACCTACCAAGCCAGCAAAGGGGCGGTTTTACAAATAACTCGGCACCTATCGGTTTACTACGCTGAAGATGGAATACGCGTAAATACTCTTAGCCCCGGACCATTTCCAAACCCGAACAAGCCGGGATACAAAGAGGATCCTAATCTAAAGGAATTTGTCCGTCGTCTAGGCAAAAACTCTCCAATGGGACGAATTGGCAGACCTGATGAGTTCAAGGGACCAGTCACCTTTCTCGCCTCCAATGCGTCCAGCTACGTTACGGGCCAAAACCTTCTTGTCGACGGAGGCTGGACAGTCTGGTAGTCCCCCAGCATTTCCCCTCTACCTGTTACCTGACCCGTATTTCGCTCCCTACAGTTCGTCACGGGAATCTCGCGACAGAAGGTCTTCGGGATGCGCGACTCCTTTTCGGATGATCACATCCTTAATATGTTCCTCCATTGCCGATCGCGCCGCAGTGACATCGCGCGACTCAATCGCTTTGAGAACAGCGCTGTGAGAAGCCTGCACCCCGCGCAAATGGGAAGCATCCCTCTGCCGTCCGAGCTCTGTTTCTATGACTGAGGCAAACGTACCGGTTCTCCCTTCGACCACTTGCCTGATAAGATTCATTCGCTCAACTTCGCGACGCACCATACTGTTTCGCGATGCATCGATTATTGCCATATGAAACATCACATCGGCTTTGACCAGCTGCTCACGAACCGAGAGCTGAAATGGATCGTTCAACAGTTGTTCCGTCAGTTTTTTAAATTGATCAAATGTCCCTTGAATCAATCTCATCTCGTTACTAGTCCGATTCTCAGCCGCTTGCCCAGCGGCAAAGGATTCTAAAGCGAGCCTCACTTCACACAATTCGGTAAACTCTTTTTCATCCATCTGAGTAACGTGCGCCCCCAACCGGGAAACAATGGTAACCAAACCATCCGACTCCAAACGGCGAAGAGCGTCCCGCACCGGAGTTCGGCTAACTCCAATTTGAATCGCTAGATCACCCGTCATCAAAGGCTCTCCCGGTGCAAAGCATCCGCTCAAAATCTTCTCTCGTAGAAAATCATACGCAACATCCGTATTAACCCTCCTCATTGTAAATCCTCCAAATTCATTACTCGATTATCTAACAACTATCTAGTGCTCGGAAAAGACCGCAATCCCAGCTTCGACTAAATCGATTTCTCCTCTCAACGCACCTGAGCGGACAAACCGAATTTCATTCTTTCCTTGTTTCAATGGACAATCCTCTGGCAACGATAATTGGACATAAACGGATGCTGGCAACGGATGCAATTTTCGGCCTCTCGAACCAATGGGTCCCTCAACCGGCAGTGCGAAATCAAGCAAGGAACCAGAGTGAACAATCCGACCATTGATCTGAATATTCAATTCGAAATCATACACCTTCTTCAACCCAGACAGGCCCAGTCGCAGCGATGCCGGAACAGTCATCTCGGAATCAAGATTCTCCCCTACTATCAATTCCAGCTGAACGGGTTCTTCGTGATTCAATGCCACCGGAACTTGCTTCCGATATTCATAAGCGTCCTCCCGATCATTCCAGTGCGAGGGCGTAACCGAATAGACCCGCGGTCCATTCATAGGATCCTCCACCGCAAACAGAATCTCCGCCGATAATTCAGTGAGCGGCAGATTGAAATTATAGAGCTCCACACCAGCAGCTCCCTGAAAACGGTAATTCTCAACTGATCCTCTCACTACCTCAACCAAGGTGAGGCGCTGCCCCGCGAGAGTATAATCTCCCTCTTTCGGATCGACGACGAAGGGCCAGGAAAACTGGTTTCGGTTGAATATAGCCGGGTACACGGTAGCACCCTGAGGGGTCGCTATTTCAACAAACTCCGCAACAGGAAGATCGGGCGCGATAGTCATTGCGGGTGATGGGATAACCACATCTACGTAGCCACGGTCGAGCCATGTCGCCAGATCAATGCCAGCCCAGAGACAGTTGCGCAAGGACGGCGGTACCCGTACCTGCAATGAGAAATAATGGCCGTGCTTCTCTCCGGCCTCGTCCAGAGATTCACGCACGTCGGCAATCATCTCAGTCAGGAGAGCGGATCCTTCCTCCACCCCGCCCGGAGGGAACAGGATCGGGATCCTCATAAAGTCCAGCTGCAACCCGTGCATCCACTCTCCGTAGCGATCAATGACTTCCCGAATCACTGCGAGACGGTGTTCACGAACCTCCTCATGAGTATAGTCGAGCAAACGCCCAAATGGTTCATGTTCGACTGGTGATTGTCCTATAGTAAAACGATTCTGATTTTCCAACCAAAAGGCCCCGGTTAATACGTTGTTACTGGGATCATGGACAAAATGCGCGTCGTTCATCCGTAGGCTGGGTACAAAATACATTCCCATCGCAGCAGCCTCCTCGGCGGCAATCTGCAATGGATCCATCCCGGCTTCCACATTTGCCCTGATGATTGGCATTCGTTGATCCCAAGGGGCCTTTTTCTCGCCGGCAGACTCTCTCCACCCAAAGGAACTTCCTACTTCACTGGGATAGAGAAGGATGTCCGATCCAGTCGCCACCGAGTGCACCAACGTCCTTACAGGCGTATCTTCAAGACCCCGAAACATCGCCCGTAGATTCCGCTCTGACATCTCCGGGTCAGGATCGGTGAACGAGAAATCGCCGTCCTCATTGAACATCACTCCAAAATCCGGCACTGGACGGCGGTTCGTCCCTACCGGAACAGGAGCCAGGGGAGGTCCCTCGCTTTCCTTAGCAGGCAACAAAACCTTCGCTAAAAATATCTTAGAGGCTCCTTCGTGAGTGGAATAGTAGCTCACCCAAAGCGCACCATCATGCCAAACCATTCCTGGATATCCACAGTCTCCGCCACTAGGAAGATGCTCCAACAATTTCAGTTCCCCCGTCTCTGTGTCCAACTCCAATAGTGACATTCGCGCCGGGCCCATACGCGTCCTCGCTCCAACAATCCAACGACCATCGGGCAGTTGCAAAAATTCAGGACCTCCTAGATAGACTCCGGTATCCTGCCATTCCCATTCGGTATATGGCGGTTCGCTCCGTCCAAGGAATGCAGGATCCCGGGAATACCCACCCGATTCCAATTGAACACCTTCACGTCGAACCAAAGCCAAAAGACTCCCCTGATCATTAAACCGCAAGGTCGTTTCATTGGGCGAGTTCTCAGACAGCATCGGAGAACCCACCGGACTGAAATTCAATGCATCGTCCGATTCATAGAGCTGAATCGACTCCGGCCAACGATAACCTACCGAGTAAACCTTATCGCCATTCCATGTAAGGCGCCACATCCAGACCCCTTCGTCCCCTACTCGCTCAGGATAGCTCCAGCTGATCCCGTCATCCGAAAACGAAACAAACGACTGAAATTGATCCAATCGATGAGAACCGGACGGCCTGGACTCGTAGGTGGTGGAAGCTCCCGAGACGACTAAGCGTCCGTCCTCTCCAATCGAGAATTGAGGGTCCCGCAAGTCTCTCCCCGACTCTTCCAAAATTGCTGCAGTTTCCCACTCAATCCCATCTTTCGAGCGGAGTATTCGAATCGTCCCTCCAGGCGAAGCATGGCTCTCACCCTCCCTGAACGTACAATAGAAAGCCTCCTGGAACCAAATGAGATCACTGAAAGCCGCATGACTGCCTCCACTCCATAACGCCTCAACAGACTCGACCACCACATCGTCACTGGGGCCGATCGACTTCGAATAGAGCCCGATCCATCCTAGAAAAATGAAAACCGTGATAATCTGAATTTTCGAACAAGTGGCATGCATAGTGCTTAACGTTTTCATTGATTTCTAATAGTGATTTCCGCTCCTTTTTGTATACACGAGTATAATTTTCAACCTTTTTCACAGTTAAACTAACTAAAAACCATGAAGCTAACACCGTTACGTCTCCTCTCTCCATCAACCGGCAAAGCACTCGCCGTGCTCACCGCAATAAAATTTGCGGTCGTCGCGAATGCAGCCACCCTTCTCTATGAGGGTTTCGATTACACCGGCTCAAATCTCGACAGTGCAAACGGCGGAAGTGGATGGACCACGTCCTGGCAGAGCAACTCCGCGCTCAGTGCCGACAGCACAGCCAACATCGGTTCTGGCAGCTTGGTCGCACCCACTGATTCAGTTGCTCCGACGGGAAACAGCATCTCATTGACCGATCCGGGCGGCCAGGTTCTTGCTGCTCGCGGCATCGCGGAACCTGCGAGAATTGATTTGGGAAGCGACAGCACTTTCTATTTCAGCTTTCTGGCAGAGAAAACAACTAGTGGTCTGTATATGAATTTCCGTCAGGGCAACAGCACCAATGTTCTCTCGCTCGCAGTCAGCAGCGGTGGAGCCGTCACAATGACTCTGGATGACGTGGCAACCAGCAGCGGCACTGTGATCGCAAACAACTATTCATACCTCTATGTCGGGAAAATAGTGGGCTCCTCAACAGGGGCCGCCACTGCCTACTTCACTCGCTACGTCGAAGCACCTCTTCAATCCCTGCCTTCATTAGAACCTGAATCCTGGCTGCTCGAAGCAACCCTTCCCGAAGCCTCAATACTATTCGCCGACCGGATCGTTCTTAGCGGTGGATCGAACCGCACAGTCAGCTACGACGAGATCCGGATAGGTTCTACCTGGGCGGAAGGGGTTGGCGTAATCCCAGAACCATCTGCCTTCGCGGCAATCTCAGGGATACTGGTTCTCGGTCTAGCATTCACACGCCGGCCTTCGCGTTCCTAAAAGGAATTACCCCGCCTTCGCGTAATATTGTCCTGACGTTTAGAATATGCGAATCCGCCAATTATCACTTCTAGGTGCTTGCTGCTTACTGACGCTTTCGGCACGCGCCGCCGAGATCGAAGTTGAGTGGGATCTATTCGACCACGCCAGCAATACGGACGTTCCTGTCCATCGGTCTTCAGAAGAAATAGATGCCAGCTCGATTACGTTCAGCCCCCGCATCATTCCTTCACCGAATATTCTTGATGCCATAGCAGCGGCGGGCTGGAGCTCCAGCCCGCTTGCTGACTCTCGGTTCTTCAGCTTCACACTAGGCAGCACGGGCCCTGCAATAGACCTGTCCCGGTTCGAACTCGCGGCCCGACGCGTAAACCACAAAGCACCAAGTCGCTTGACGATTCGAGCCTCCCGAGACGGATTTGAATCCTACCTTCTCATCTACGAAGGCGAGCTAAATGACCTGGAAGCTCACGACATTTCCATTGATCTAAGCCAATTCGAATCTTTTCGCTCATTGCGAGGATATGTCGAATTTCGCATCTACGGGGGAGAACATTCGTCGGGCAGCGGGGTCCTCGCTTTGCAGAATCACAGTAAAGCCAGATCCATCCGAATTCTAGCCGACTGAATAGACGGATGTCCTCAGCGATCTTCGATCCACGAACGCAGATTAACTCTCGCAGTTCAGCAGTCGCAGTCGATCCGGAATTCACTCTGAATTCTCAATTCAGCACCTTCACCCCTATCCCATCGTAGAGGACCCCATATGCTAAGCGCACTGGATTACACTCTGATCGTACTGTTTCTTCTTCTAACAGCAGTCATCGGAATCGCGACAAGAGGGAAGCAGGATAAGTCATCAGACTTCTTTCTTTCCACGGGAACGCTCCCTGGATTTGTCGGAAACGGGATTGTAGGTCTCAGCATTGCAGCTACATTCTTTAGCGGGATCACCTTTCTGGCCTACCCAAGCGTCATCCTCAATCACGGTCTCGTCATATTCACCGCGAGCGTGACTTTCATCCTGCAATACTTTGTAGTGGTGGTATTCTTCGTCCCTCGGTTTCGACGAAAGCAATGGAAGTCTCCCTATGAGATTCTGGAAGAACGTTTCGGCCAATCAACTCGGAAAGTTTCCAGTATCCTTTACATACTGATGCGGCTGGGCTGGATGTCCGCTCTAATCTACGCGCCGACCGTCGCAATCCTCGGCGCGACTGGCCTGGATGACAATTGGTTCTGGCCCGTTGTTCTGTTGGTCGGCCTTTCCAGCACAATCTACTCGGCCTTTGGAGGGCTCCGAGGAATCATGGTTACCGATGCCATGCAAATGCTGGTCATTGTAATGGGTTGTCTCGTAACGATTGCCTTCATTGCCGTCAGCCTCCCTCCCTCTTTCAACGAGGTCTATGACGCTCTCAAGGAACGGGGAACGCTGCGGACTTTCGATTTCTCCTTCGATATATCCATTACCACCACAACATGGTCTGTGTTGATCGGCAGCTTTTTCGCGACTGCAGCAATGTATGTCGGAGACCAGATGTCACTGCAGCGATACATGACCTCCGAATCGATAGCAGATGTCCGCCGGTCATTCATTGTAAACGTGGTCGGGGTGATTGGAATTCTAACTATCCTTGCAGGAATCGGTCTCAGTCTTTCCGCATGGGTCGCATTTCACCCTGAGGTGGAGCTCCCCGAAAATTCCGATCAGATCTTTCCATTCTTTGTCGCGAGCCAACTTCCTTCCGGATTGGCGGGACTCATTCTGGCGGCCCTTCTAGCGGCAACCATGAGCAGTATGACCAGTGGAATTAACGCACTGAGCAGCACGGTCCAACTGGACCTTATGCCACGGCAATTCTCCCGCGTAAACGACAGACAACAACTCGTCCTTGCCCGAACCCTGAGCTTCGGTATCGGCCTTACAGCGACTCTGGGCGCAGGACTGGTAGCTCAACTTGGTCAAATCTTTGATATCACCCAAAAGCTTTTGGGCTTATTTCTAGGGCCGCTAGGAGTATGTCTTATTGTAGCAGTGCTCCCCGTACAGGTATCTGGTAAGCGAGTGATCACCGGAATGATTGCAGGATTTCTAACCGGTGCAGTCGCAGCCTTCTCGCCCCAACTAGCCCAACTGTCCCCGGTCTTTCCGCAGATCGGATCGATGTGGGTCGCCCCCATTGCTATATTAGTAACGGCATTAACAATACTAGTGGGAACGTCCTGGCGAAGAAAAGTAGGTATCGATAAAATTCCAGCTGAATCTGACTACTAAAAGAATGAAATCCACCTCCCCTCCTTGCACTACTACAAAACAATCGGTTCTCATTGTCGGAGGCGGAAGTATCGGCGAGCGCCATGTTCGCTGTTGGCAGAGGACTGGCCGCAGTGATGTCATTTTGTGCGAATCCAACGAGAACCGAGCAAAAGAAGTTGCAGAACGTTATGGGATCCGCTGGGAAAGCAACTTTGCCCAGGTACTGGAGAAAGAATCTCCGGCCTGCATAGTTCTCTGCACTCCGGCTCCGGCACATGTACCAATGGCACTACAGGCTCTGGAGCACGGATCCCATGTCCTCATTGAGAAGCCCCTCTCGGTAGACATGCATCAGCTAGATACACTCGCAGAGGCAGCAAAAGATCACACCGTCGCCGTGGCCTATGTTTGGCGAATGCATCCCGCCATACGCCGGGCCAAACAGCACCTAGCGGAGGGATCGATTGGACGCCCGCTTCACGCAGTGGCCCGGTGTGGACAAGATTTCGCAACTCTCCGTCCCGGTTACGAAAATACCTATTACTCGCGACACGATCTAGGAGGGGGTGCGATTCAAGATGGACTGACTCATGTGGCGAATGCGATCGAAATGCTATTGGGACCCACAACCTCGGTATTCTGTGAAGCAGATCATCTCGGAATCCCCGGCGTAGAAGTCGAGGACGTCGTCGGCGTGGTCGCCCGCAATGACAAAGCAATCACAGTCTACTCTTTCAGTCAGACCCAGAAGCCAAACGAATTCACGATCGATATCCACGGAGAAACCGGCAGCCTACGCATCGATCTTTCGGGCAAACGGATCGGTGTATTCTCCGGAGGTTGCTGGAGTTTCGAAGATACCTCTTACGATGACCACGATGTGCTCTTCACCGCACAAGCAGATGCCTTTCTCGATGCGGTCGAAAGAAAAGCCCCTCCAGGATGCACATTGGCCGAGGGCATTCACACCTTACGCTTTAACCTAGCCTGCCTGGAGTCCGCAAGAACAGGAAGCAAGGTCCAACTATGAAAGAAGATCTCAGACTGGCCATGATCGGGATGATTCCCGGCAATGGTCACCCTTATTCATGGTCGGCCCTCTTGAATGGTTACGATGCCGAGGCGATGGCTCAATGCCCATATCCAGTGATTCGTCAATACCTCGGTGCCCGACCAGACGAGCCTATTCGCGGAGCCAGAGTAACCCATATCTGGACAGATGATCCCGCCGATGGTCCACTTGTGGCTGCCGCTGGAAAGATCGATCATATCGTAGCCCAACCAGAACAAGTGATTGGCGAGGTCGATGGAGTTATCATCGCAACCGACAACGGGGACGATCATGTGCGTCGCGCTCGCCCATTCGTCGAAGCGGGCCTACCCGTGTTTATCGACAAACCGCTGGCAACCAATCGTTCAGATCTCAAACAATTCATTGAGTGGAAATCCGACGGAGCAAGAATTCTCTCCTCAAGCGGAATGCGCTATGCCCCGGAGCTGGATGGAGTCAGCAACGAATGGCGTTGGATTACCGCTGCCACTCCAAAGAGTTGGGAGCGCTACGGAATCCATCTGCTCGAACCGGTAAGTCGCCTCCTCGGCCCCGGTTTCGAATCGATCCGCATGACGGGCGCCAGCGATTCTTCGATCGCTCAGATTACCCATCGGAGTGGAACTGAGATCACTCTTGCCACCTTGAATGACGCCACCGGAGGAGCTTTTCGGTTTCATCTCCACGGAAGCTCCTCTTACCATTCCATTCCGTTGACCGATACCTATACAGCCTTTCGACGACAATTGGTCGGAGTCGTCGACTGGATGAGGAACGCAACCGAACCGGTCAAATTTCCTGAGACGTGTGAACTGATGCAGGTTCTTATCGCTGGACGGGAGAGCCGCGAAATGAACGGGGAGAGGATCTCCATAGCTTCCTGAAACCACTTTGAATGACCAGAAACGACCATGAGTACAAACCTTCGCCCTAGCCGGGTTCTCCGCGAAATGAGGGCTGGACAACTGTCTACCCTCTACAAGATCAATCTCTCCGACCCAAGGGTAGCGGAGATTGCGGCCAGAGAAGGAGCTTCAGCTCTATGGCTTTGCAATGAACATGTCCCCAATGATTGGTTAAACCTAGAGAATCAGATTCGCGCTGCAGCACTACACGACACGGATGCGATCGTTCGCGTCGCAAAAGGATCTTACAGTGATTATATTCGCCCCCTCGAAGCGGGCGCAGCCGGGATAATGGTTCCTCATGTGGCTACCGAAGGCGAGGCCTACCAAGCCGTTAAATGGACAAGATTCCACCCGCTCGGGCAACGCCCCATGGATGGCGGAAACGCGGACGGTGGATACGCGACTATCAACACTCAAGATTACGTCTCTTTCTCCAATCGCGAAAAGCTCCTAATCCTTCAGATCGAATCACCGGAAGCGCTTGAAAACGTTGATGCCATTGCTGCGGTAGAAGGTTTCGATCTCTTAATGTTTGGTCCGGGCGACTACGCCCATCTAATCGGCAAGGCTGGAAACATCAACGACCCGGAAGTAGTGGCTGCACGACGACGAGTCGAATCGGCAGCTCTGGAAAATGGAAAACGTTGCGTCGCAGTAGCCGTTCCTGGCACTCCGGAGGAACTGCTGTCGCGTGGATATTCGCTCGTTCACACGGGAGCCGATGTTGTCTCTCTCAACCAAGGATTAAAAGCAGCCCTCGAGCCCTACCACACACATAGTGAACCCAACAAATCCGACTCTCTTTATGGATAGTGCCCTACCCAACTTTTCGATTTCAGGAAAAACCATCTTAATCACCGGTGGCGCCGGAAAATATGGACGAGCGCTTCTCTCCGCACTTTCTGCCGCAGGTGCGAGGGTTATCGCAGCCTCCCGCAACCGTGATGCCCTAGAAAAGGCAGCGGAACAGTGCGAAGGAGAAATTCACGTAGAAACTCTCGACCAATCGGAAGAAGCTTCGGTAATTAATCTCTGCAATACAGTCAGAGATCGATTTGGAAATCTCGACGGACTGGTCAACAACGCCGTTTCTCGAACAATGAAGGGTCTACATGGATCCGCCGAACAATGGGACGAGTCCATGGCTGTGAACGCCAGAGGTATGCTTCTGATGCATCGACACTTTGGTGAACTCATGGCCGCACAGGAAACAGGAGGCTCTATTGTCAATATCGGCTCGATCTATGGAATGACAGGTCCCTCCACCGCGCTGTACGACGATTTGGAGGCCAACTTAATCCCAGACTACTATTTCCATAAAGCCGGCCTCATAAACCTGACCCGTTTCTACGCGGGCGTATACGGTCGCAAAAAAGTACGAGTAAACTGCGTTTCAGCCGGTGGACTCTTCTCTGGCCAGGCCCCTGACTTTGTAGACAGATACAATGCCCAAACATTTCTTGGACGAATGGCCGAAGGCAAAGAACTCGCCGGCCCCGTAATTTTCCTCCTCAGCCAGTCAGCCTCGTATCTAACCGGCGAGAATCTCGTGGCCGACGGAGGATTCAGCGCTCACTAGCCTACTACCGGTGAAAACTGTTGGTCGGACTTGAAGCGGGAAATATGTAAATAGGAATCGAAAAAGTAGGTCGCTGATCTCTGACTTCATGTACTATCCCACTATGGTTCCACTCCGTCTTTTGCGATTCCTTCGAAGGGGGCCGAAAGAAATCGTGAGATCGCAGCACCAACTGAGTTACATGGGCCTGCTGAAAGCCTAGATTCAATGGTCAGTGAAATGAAAGCGGGTGCCTACTTTTCTGTCCGCGCAACTCCCTCAGTTACCTCCGTTCAATCGATCACGATCAAACAGAACCATACGAGTCAAGAAACAGAGCCAAATAAGGCGAAAGATCACCCAGAATGGGCCAATAACTACAGAGGCTGAGCTTTCGCCATAGTAGCGTGAAGAGCTCCATATTCCAGAGAGAACGAGATATATAGGCAGCAGTGCTAATTCCAGATTGCCTTGGTACGCGATTTAGCCATTCGTTTTCCGGAATACTCTCAAATACGCATGAAAACACCACTGTCTCTCCTACTCCTCGCCTCTTCGCTTCTCACTGCCACCGCGCAGGAATTTTACGAACCCATCGATGAGGAAGCCGAACCGGCATCCCGCTTTTTCGGCTCAATCGCCAGCCCGATCACGTTTCCCGCTGGTGGCGACTGGGATTATTCAGCGGGCATCGAAGGCCGGCTGGGAATTACCTTGGTCAAAGGGCTGCGGGTCTACGGGCTACTTGGATATACCTACTGGTACGCGAACGGGGACGAATGGATTACCGGTTTCGATAGCGAATCGATCAGCGGTAGCGCAGGGATCTTCTCCGTCGGGGGTGGCGTCGAATACAGGGTAGATCTCAATCCCAGCCATTCCATTTCATTCGGAGCGAACTATCAGTACCAATACGTCGATAGCGACGTTCGCTACAATTTCTCGACTCCTTTTGTCATCGAAACCCAGAAGATCCACATCGATGACGCATCCGCGCTGTACGCTGGAATTGATTACTATTTCAACTACAACACCAACCTCGCTCTGACCTTCGGGTTGGGCTACTTGTTCAATCTCACCTCGGCGGATGTTTCCTTCCAGGGGGAACACCTCAAAGACACCGAGTTCGAAGGGTTTACCCTACGAGTCGGACTCGAGTTCTAAGTAGCCGTAGTTGCCTCTTCTTTAGGCAACCCTATTCCGGATCGGAATGGGAAAAACCAAAGCGGGTCGAGCATACCATCTATGATCGCCTCGTTTTGAGCGAACACAACCACACCAAGGCCCGGAGAAGTTCAACCTCGCCGATGCCTACCCAGCGTTGGAAGACTTGCATTTGGATTTCGCCTCTACAGCCTCTTCCCCCATCGCCATCTTGCCTCGCAGAACACCGGCAATGATCTTCTTCGCCGGACGCTGGATCTAGATTTTCCGATGCACAACCCGGCCGATGTCTCAGGGGCCCTCTCGGCAATGATCAAACGAACGGGAGTTCCCGCTCTTGCGGCAGCCGCTATTCATCAGGGCAAGATCGTTTCGGTCGGATCGACCGGGACTCGCAAGAAAGGTGAAGCCGCCCGCGTGACCCACGACGACAGGTTCCACATCGGCTCCTGTACAAAATCAATGACCGCGACGCTGGGAGCCATCCTCATCGACAAAGGAAGGCTCCGATGGGAGACCGGTGTTGCCGAGGTATTCCCGCGAAACGAAGTCAACACCGCCTACAGGGGTGCAACCTTCGAGCATCTAGTCTCGAACACCGCCGGCGCACCCGGCGACATCGAGCCGAGCCTCTGGACTTCGCTGTGGGAGAGAAACGGAACCAAACGCGAGCAACGGCGAATGCTTGTCCGTGAGATCCTTCGCCGACCCCCCGCCTACGAACCGGGCACTGACCAAGTGTACTCGAACGCTGGATTCTCAATTGCCGGAGCGATGCTGGAAACCCTCATGGACAAGTCCTATGAGCAGCTGCTCTCCGAAAACCTATTGGACCCTTTGGAAATGAGCAGTGCGGGATTTCGTGCTCCAGCCAGCCACGGCCTGATCGATCAACCCTACGGGCACAAAGAATCCTTCTTCCGAATCACCCCCGTCGATCCGGAACCTCACGGCGACAATCCACCAGCAATCGCACCAGCGGGAGCAGTCCACTGTTCGGTGATGGATTTCGCCAAGTATGCTCAGTTTCACTTGCGGCGAAATCAAATGCTGTCCGAGGAGTCGTGGAAAAGATTACACGAATCAGCCGCACACAGAGACTATGGCCACGGCTGGATTCTGGTAAAAAGGGACTGGGCCCACGGAACAGCCCTCACCCACTCAGGATCCAACACCATGTTTTTCTCCACGATCTGGATCGCACCGGAACGTGACTTTGCCGCAGTGTCGATGTGTAACCTCGGCGGGAGAAAAGGCCTAAAAAAGTGCGATCAAGCAATCCACTATCTAATCAACAAACATCTCTAAATAGAGAATAGAGGGATCTACGTAATCAAGATCCGCTATCTCCCCCATCCAATATCCCATATCCCATATCCCATCTCCCATCTCCTATATCCTATATCCCATCTCCTATATCCCATCTCCCATCTCCTCATACTCCTGAGAGGACCTTCAATTAGGGCCACCCATAGACGTTTCAAAGGTAATTGACGCCTTCATTCTTCAATCTCCCCAGATAGACGAAGCCCACCCCAAGCAAAGCAAAGCGTTAGAATAGCCAATCCGCAAATCGGCCCCCGCTTTCCCATTCGTCCATTTCACTCAATAAAATGAGTGCCCTCAGCTGATATAGGTATCCTCTTCGGCCTCTACTTTGTTCCCCAGGAGCTTCACCTTGATCACAGCCAGTGGAGGCCAAAAAAGGCATCCAGAAAGGTAGACGCAGTATGCTGCGGTCCATAAATCAAATCTCTACCCCGCCTAAAGTTGAATCGAATCTCGAATATCAAAAATAATTAATTAGTAAAACTCCCCCAACCCAAAATCATTCAACAACCGAATAACATCCTAACACTACATCAAAAAATGAAAATGAAACGCAGTATCAATATGCCTAAATTTAACTAATATTTACACTATGCTCTGCTACTATTCAATTTCACAATTCCGCACTAATCTATTCTTTTTACAATTCTTTCTCTCAATTTAATGGTGACAACATAAAATTTCACTAAGATAATTAAATTATCACACAACTAATAAATGAAAGAAACGAACAGTAGAAAAAGTGGATTCACCCTCGTAGAAGCGATGGTCGGGCTCACACTGCTCGTCATGGTATTGGCCTCTGGGTTTGCCGCCTACGCGCTTGGAATCCGAATGACGGATTCCGGCCGTCAAACGCTGAGGGCCACTCAGTTTGCCCAAAGCAAATTAGAAGAAATTCGAACCAAAAATTGGAACGACCTCGAATCAATGTACTCCTGGTCGATCTTCTATCCAGACACTAGTTTCGCACCGGAACATATGGACGACTATATCGGGATACTGGAAATCCACGACTTGAACTCCACTCAGAAACGAATCCGCTGCTGGGCATATTGGCCCTCCAAACGCGGAAGGTACTACGATCACGAACTTTTCGAGACCGTCTTCACAAAAAATGGCCTAAATGATTATTTCGTCCGTGCATTCTAATTACTCCAAGAAAAAGAGAGGCTTTACTCTGGTCGAGGTCATGATCGCGGCGGGCATTATCACGATCGGATTGGGCAGTGCTTTCTATGCAATTCAATTACTGGGGAAAGGGTCTCAAAGCGTAGTGACCTACTCAGAGATGAACCAACAAACCAGGAAGCTATTGTCCTACTTGGGTCGGGACACACGGAATGCGTACGACATTACAATCGCCAACGAACACATGCTCCAACTGATGGATGAAGACGACTTCCCCATCACCTATGAGTTTGATTCCGATACCGAAGAATTGACTCGGACTAGCGATGGCGAAGAGATAACTCTCCTCGCCGACGTTCAATACTGCCGATTCCGATACTTCACTTTTCGATTGGACGAAACCAGTCGTCCCGTCGAAGTGAAACACATCCAGCTTCAGGCGAGCATCGAACGGCCGATTCTATCACTAACCACGAGCGATGACATCGTTACCGCCCGTTTTATGATGAGGAACCATGCGGTCTCCAACTAAGAACCAACGAGGATCCGCGATCCTATCGGCCTTGATCGTTGCGGTAATCATCAGCGCCGTCGCTGCAAAGTACGTACAGACGTCCTACAACGACTTTCGTTTCAACCACGAAACGATGATGGGATTCAAAGCTCTGAATCACGCTGAATCCGGAGTCGAATACGCAATCAACGCCTACCGGACCGATGACTGGTCAGGATGGACCCAGGAATCCAATGGAAATTATTCCCGGACCTACTATCCACTCGATCGCCAAAAATTCAGGGTCGTCATCGACCCGAATTCCAACCCGATCACTGTTTTCTCTGAAGGATTGGTAGACAACCCGATGACTCCGGAAATCAGTCGGCAGATCATTGTACAACTAGAACGAAGAGGGCTTTTCGCCAACGGATTAACAGCCCGGGAAACCATCATTTTCAACGGCAACCGCATTGCCATCGACAGTTACCGGTCCTCTCTCGGGAGCTACGATATCTACATTAATCGAGGCGACAATGGGACCGTAGCCAGCGTTTCCATCGAAGACGATATCATCGCAGTAAATAACGGCGATATTTGGGGATATGTCGCGACCGGCGGCGGCGAACCTGACATCGGTCCGAATGGTTCAATTTTAGGAGAGGACTCCCCCGTGGGGACCAACATTGACCCGAGCAGACTATCCTACGACTTCTACGCCGACTTCCCGCCAGTTGACACGCCTGATATTTCCTCAGCATATACCTCCTATTCGGGAAACGTTATAGGATCTCCCAGTAACTCCTCCGTCTACAATTTATCCAATTTCGACATTCGAAGTCGGGATACGATCACCGTCTACGGCGACGTCAAGATCGTGGTACAGGACGAAACGGACATTAAGGGAGAGCTGATCATTGCCCCTGGTAGTACGTTGGAACTCTACCTCAAAGACGATATGAATATCGGCGGAACCGGGATAGTGAACCAGACATCCGACCCAGCCTCGCTCCAGATTTATGCGGTAGACAGCGGCGTTGGTGAGATAAAGTTGCACGGCTCTGGAACCCTCTTCGGAGTGGTATACGCACCAGACTCTCTGGTAAGCCTCAAGGGCGGAGGATCAGTAGGGGCTGCGTATGGTGCCATTGTGGGCCAGAACATTCGCCTCAACGGGAACTACGAATTTCACTATGATGAAGACGTGGGAGATATTGGGGACTCCGGAGTCAAGATCTCCCTTTGGAAAGAGCTCGTTTCCAGTGACGAACGTATCGATTACACGTCACTTCGTTCTTCGGGTTTTTCGGATCGCTGGCAATAGACCGAGAGGAGGGCTCGAAATCCCACGATGAAATCGACACGACTACCTCCGTTCCAGAATCTCGGCTAACGACACGGACGCTTCATCCGTCCATACCCCCCTATCCCAAGAACCTTAAAGATTCTGAGGAAAAGATTCTGAGGACACCCACAGGAATTTCTCTATACATTCCGTACGATAATTTCCCCATGATCTTGGGTGTCCCTAGTTTCTTTTCTCCCTGGTCCGCTTCCCGCGCGTTTTTGATTGCTTGGCCGAAGCCACACTCGGTGGATTAGGCCAATCACGCTCAATACTTTATAAATGACTCCGTGGCAGGATTCCACCTTGGAGCGCACACTCCCTCGATTCGACAACCACCGATCCAATAAGGTGTCGGCATGTCTTTAAGCCAATCAGACTCACCTCGCAAAACTGACAGCCCTGCTTTGGACAACTGTATCGCTTGCGCATGGCGCGCATTCGGGTGACTCAAATTAGAAGGCAACAAAAACGAATCTCTCGGAGGCAGTTCAATCAAAGGCCGTGCGCCTTGCGTAAGACGTTCAAGTATAAGTAGAAATCCAGAATCCCCTAAATAAGCCGCTGGCTCAGCGGCTTGACTGTATCGGAAGATCTCCAACAAACTCGAAGGCCCTTGAGCTAAGCACTCCAGTATCTGCCGCTCGGTTCTGCCTAATCCGCAGACCGCATCTGGAAACTCTTGGCATATCCTGTGAAGCGCTGCGCCCAAGCAGGGGAGCGCCGAACAATCACCTGCTAAAACCTCAGCCAACGCATCTGGGGTGGGTTGCCGATATGCAGACCATGCACTGCGTGCAAGCGCAAGCTGCGCCGCACCAACCGGCACTGCTCGCTGCGCACCTTCCGCAAGCACTGGCAGCGGCACCTGTCCTAAAAACTCAGTGAATTGCACGAGTTTTGCCTTGGCTAACCACTCTGGTTGATCAGACAAAAAATCGAGTAGTTGAATCAGCTGCAACTGGTCATAGAGGTCGTGTTCAAACCATAATTGAAGCGCTTCGTAGCGACTCGGATCTATCAGCGGTCGCTCGCGTCGCTTAAAGCCACTCATCGCACCTTCGTAACTGGTCCAACCGATCGATTCAAAATGCCTCGCCCGAACTCGGTTCAATTCTAAATTTGATTCCGTTAAAGGCACCGGGCCTTCGTGTAGAATCTCCAGCCATTCCTCCTTGTCCCCCTCAATGCCCGCTTCATCCATTCTACGAATCGTATGGGTCCCATTCGTTAAGACTAATCGATCCACAGCCCCACTTTCAGCACAATACTCAGCACGGGTTGCAACCGAATCCAACAACTGCTTCCAATTGCTAAATCCATATTCACGAGCGACAACGACTTGCGCCTCGTGCAAGCGCACTGTTTTGGGGTCACTAAGACCTAAAGAATATTTCGGGGGGATGTCCCAATTTTTGTT